>DATGMQ010000059.1:0-5991 GCA_035293545.1 Alloacidobacterium sp.
CCGCCATACCGGCCCTTCTATCGGCCTATATCGATCAACTGGCCAGATACCAACATCTCGCCGCCACCAGCGCTCAGCCTAGCTGAACACTCCTCCAATAACAAACCCCACCGAAAATGGCGGGGTTCGTCAACAGTCTGAGCGGAAGGCTAAACCTTCCGCTTCGGGCCGCGCTTCTCGCGCAAAGGATTAGAACGTCTCGGCGGCTCCCACCTTGCCAGTCAGTTCGGCAAACGTGAGCCGCTTTCCGACGATCCGAGAGACAGCGATGTCGAAGCGTTCTTTGTCAGACATCTTGCGATTGCCATCTTTGCGGTTGTTAAAACGAAACACCTGCTCGTCCACGTAACGGAAAAGATGAAAAGGTTCCACACTCACGTAAGTTCCATTCAATCCGCGCTTCAGCAGCGACCAGAAGTTCTCCATTGCGTTAGTGTGGACCTGACCGCGCACGTACTCGCGAAGATGATTCACAATTTCGTGAACGTAGTGTTTTTCGAGATCGCTATACACAAATGCTTCATCGGTGAATACCCGAGCACCGGGAATGACATTGTTAAGAATTTGCGCCTGCAAAGTCTCGCGCTTGATATTCGGAACAACGGTTACACGAACCTTGCGAGTCTCGCGGTCGAAGATTCCGTGAATAGGCGTTTTTCCCGGCAAGCGGCCCGGACCAGTCGCAACATATTTCCAATCTGGAATCTCGTTGCGCTTTTGCATGATGCGGACCTTCTTGCTCTTGTGCATGTTCTTCGCTTTGCCACCAATATAGGTTTCGTCAACTTCGACTGGCGATCCGTTGCCGCCCATCTTCTTGAGGATAGTTCCTTCCTGCAAAGCCAAACGGATGCGATGCAGCATGAACCATGCACTCTTTTGGGTGATCTTCAGAGCGCGGGCAAGTTCATAACTGCTGATTCCGTTCTTGCAGTTGGTGAGCATCCAAGTTGCGACCATCCACTTATCCAGTCCAATAGCCGAATCCTCAAAGATGGTTCCCACTTTGATAGAGAACTGGCGCTTTGGGTGATGGGTGCTGCACTGCCAGATGCGCCGATCCGCATTGAACTTTACCTTTTCAGAGCCGCAAGTCGGGCAGGTAACGCCATTTGGCCAACGGCGGACAGCAAGGTAGTCAATGCAGTTGTCTGGATTCTGGAAATAGATGACCGCTTCTTGAAGGCTCTTTGGTTCCATGACTTTCTCCAACGGGATGAATGTACTACCTTGCCGTGGATGAGTCAAGTAAATTATTGCCCATTCATGTCCTTAAGCGCCGCTTGGTACCAATCCGGGCATTTTCCAAGACCGATATAATGCCTGCAATCCCGGAAAGCCCAAATTCAAAACCGGGGAAGGAGCCAAAATCGGCGATTACGAGACCTGCAGTAGAACCAATAACTCTGGACGCACGTTCAAAGCGCTGCGAATCGATCTGGTAATGATCCGAACCATCCCGGTAGAGTCCATCGCCTTCGCAATCCCATCACAGATTCTTACGTAGAAAGTCATAATCGCGCAAAATGTCTTTTCTCCTAACGCAGTATACTCACTGTAATTCTGCATTCTAAAGTTCGTTACCGGCAGCGGCTTTGCTGTTCCTTTCGGTACAGGCTGTTCTGTGGATAGTGGCTGGATAGTTCGTTGAGCAGGCCGCAGGCTTTGGCCGTGTCCTTGTCTCGTAATGCGGCGACGGCCAGCAGCAGTCGTGCGAAGGGCGCGAGAAGTTTGCCGTGGGTGGCGGTCAGTTGCAGATCGTGAAGGCCGGCCTGCTTATCGGTCTGCACTCCTCCCATCTGCAAAAGCCAGCGCACCGGAGCAGGCTTGATTCCGCTCAGATAATTCTCGACCCCCACGGCAAGATAGGCATCGTAGGCGTCGGGCTTTTCTTTCAGGAGTTGCTCGGCCAGGGTCCTCGCCTGCTTGGTATAGCTGATGGCGGCCAGGTCACGTCTTTCGATGAGCGCGGCATAGTCAGAGCGCAGCCCCATCGAAAGCACGCGGGCAAACTGGGCGTTCGTATCGCTCGGGTTCGCGGCCAGCGCTTTCTGAGAGAGATCGTCTGCCTGACTCAATGCCTGATCGAACAGTTTCTTCAGGTTGGGATCGGGCTTAACTTTCCTGCGTGATTCAAACTTATCGTCATCAACGAAGAGCTGTGCCTGCAGTACGCCGAGGCGGTCGAATTCCGTGAAGAGAAAATCAGCGGCATGCGATACCGGGCCCATCGGGTCTTCCGGATGCAGTTTCTGCCATGCGTCGAAACTCTGGTGAGCTCCGGAGAAGTCGAGGTTATACAGATGGTCGAAGCCCTGCTGGATGGCAGTCTGCGGCGGCTCCGCAATCATTGAAGCTGAAATCAAAAACAGCGATACGAGGAAAATCGAACGCGCGCGCTTGCTGATGGTTGAAACCGTATGCAACCTCTGGTCCTTCAGGAAATATCGACAGTAGCAGCAGAAACCAATCTCTGTCTTTAGATATCAGACGGTAAGATGCGCTGCGGCGTGTCCGCCGCATGTCATTTTTATGTTAGTTTTGAAGTAGCGGGTCATCCCGTGAGCTCGTAGCTCAGCTGGTAGAGCAACGCCCTTTTAAGGCGTGGGTCCTGGGTTCGAATCCCAGCGAGCTCACCACTCACTCCTTTCATTTACGGGTAAAGTGGACTTCTGAAACCGCCCTAAGCCTTTCTGCCGCGCTCTCCGGAGTGATGTCGCGCTGCGGCATTCCCAGCATTTCGAATCCAACCATGAATTTCTTTACTGTTGCCGAGCGCAGCAGCGGCGGATAGTAATGCGCGTGGAAGTGCCACTCCGGATGAGTCTCCCCATCGCAAGGAGTCTGATGGAAGCCCATCGTGTAGGGGAAGCTTGTTTCGAAGAGATTGTCGTAGCGAGTGGTTGTCTGCTTGAGGATATTTGCCAGCGCCGCGCGCTGCGTGTCTGAGAACTCGGCCATGGATCCGATGTGCTTCTTTGCCAGGACCAGCGTCTCAAAAGGCCACACCGCCCACCACGGCACGACGACCAGAAACTCCTCGTTCTCGCAAACGATGCGCGTTTTTTCTTTTGTCTCTGTCTGGAGGTAGTCGCAGAGGAGGCAGGAGCCGTGCTCGGACTGATAAGCCTTCAGCGAGCCAGTCTCGATGGCCGGCTCGTCGGGCACGTGTTCTGTTGCCCAGATCTGGCAATGCGGGTGGGGATTGCTCGCACCCATCATGGCGCCGCGGTTTTCGAAAATCTGCACATAGCGGATGTTTGGGTTTGCGGACAGCTCCCGGTACTGCTCTGCCCAGGCATCGACAACGCGGAGGATGTCCGGCTCGTCCATCAACGCGACCGTGAGACTGTGGTCGGGATGAAAGCAGAGCACACGACAGCGTCCTCGCTCCTGCTCGGCTCGCAGCAGACCAGGCATGCCTTCGGTCTGCGGGGCGGGCGAATCCGGCAGCAGCGCGGCATAGTCGTTATCAAAAATGAATACGCTTTCATAGCGGGGCGTAAGATGCCCTCCGGCGCGCTCATTGCCCGGGCAGAGATAGCATGCCGGGTCATAATGCAAATCTGAAAATCCCGATGACGGATTCACCTCTCCCTGCCACGGGCGCTGCGTGCGGTGCGGCGAAACAAGCACCCACTGGCGGCGCAGCGGATTATAACGTCGATGGGGAAACTGATAGGCAGACTCGGTCACGAACACATCCCTTCCGTTTTATTCTAGGGCCTGTGAACGATATTAGGACGGGTGGGCACTAGGCAGTCGGCTTATCCGGGACGGGAGCCACGGCCAGGTATGTCTGCGCAAAGCGCACGCTGTAGTCTTCGAGCAGCGCGCGCACGCGCTCCGCGTCCGCCGAGCGCACAATCAGCCCGGCATGGTGGTGCTTCTTCATGCGGTAGACAATCTCCGGCGCATCGAACATCGAAGTATCCGGTTCGGCTGTCTTCGCCAGACACAGCACGCTGCCGGCATAATCCTGCTTTATATCTGGGGCCGTGTACGGCTCGCCGCGCATAGAGAGCACTTCGATCCGCGCCCATTCCGCCCAGAGATTCACGCCGGTTGCAGACTCCACCACTTCCGCAATAAACGCTCCGCCCACGCGCGCCGCGGCTTCAAGAAAATAGAACCTGCCGTCCTCTCCGCGAATGTACTCGGCATGCGTCACGCCGCGCAGCAGGCCCATTGCCGGAATCAGCCGCCCGTTAAGCGCAGTCAGGTGCTGTGCGTCTGCTCCTTCGCGGGGAACGATGCGCGTCGTAAAAACACCGCCTTCATGCATCACCTGCATCGGCGGTTTTCCATAGCGGCTGACTGCTGAGAAGACCACCTGCCGTTCGCTGGTGACGGCATCGACGTGATAGATGTCGCCGGGCACAAAGCGCTCCAGCAGGTAATAGCTTTGCCGGTCGCCCAACTCATCGAGCGTGCGCCAGAGCTGTTCCGAGTCGTGAATTTTCCTGATTCCAATGGCCGACGCCTCAGCGCGCGGCTTCAACACCCAGGGTGCAGGCACATTGGCCATGTAGGCGCGCAGGTCGTCATAGTTCAGGACGGGAGTAAATTCCGGAACCGGCGCTCCCGCCCGTTGCGCCTCAAAACGCATAGCCAGCTTGTCGCGGAAATGTGCCGTCGTGGTCCGCCCCATGCCGGGAATGCGCATATGCTCACGAAGCGCCGCTACCGTTTCCATGTCGAACTCATCGAGCGCTACCAGGCGGTCAATCTTCCAGCCCCGGGCAATATAGGCGACGGTCCGGAGGATCTCGTCCACGCTGAGATTTTGCGGCATGGTGAGCACTTCTTCCAGAATGTCGCGCGGCCAGTCGGCGTTCTTCAGCTTGTCGATGGTCAGCAGCGCCACGCGACAGTTCATCGCCGCGCATTGGCGCATGAAGGCCTGCCCTTTTTCGTAGGTCGAAATACAGAGAATCCGCTCGTTCATATTCTGTCCATATGCTTTTGCCGGGGCGTCTTCCAGTATGCAACGACGAATAGCAGGCCCAGAAGAATATCGATCAGCCCGAACATCTCCTTTGGCCCGATGCGTCCCTGCAAGTAAAGCATAATCAGGGTGAATCCATAGACGAACTTTTCCAGCATGGCCGGAATCATCACCGGACGATAGCGTATCGGGTCGCTGCCGATCATCAAGAAGAGCAATTGAAACACCAGTCCCAATCCCACAAAGCCGTAATAGAATCCTGGATGCGTCAGCGGAGGCGGCGTCTGCCGGCCAATTGTGTCATAGAGAAAGTAGAGTGGCGTTAACACCAGAAAGCCCCACACCCCGGCAATCCGGAATACGATTCGGGCAAATTTCATCCGCACCTCGCATCATTTGTCTATTGGCTCTACCATAAATCTTTCACTTCTACTATGGCTTTGCCGGACACAACGATTCTTTCCGCTGAAGAAATCGTGCAGCACCAGGACAGCCTGACTGTGCTTTGGCACCGGCAGACGCCTGCCGCGCCCTCTGAAAATTACGGTGAATTTCTGGACACTGTCATCGCCCAGCACCTAACCAATTTTGAGCTTTGGCATACGGAAGACCAGGCCCGGGCTCCACATGCTACCGATCATGATCTCGCAGAAGTAAAGCGGACCATTGATCGTGTCAACCAGCGCCGCAATGACCTGGCCGAGCGTTGCGACATGATTCTGCTCGACCACCTGCGGAATCTCAATCTCCCCAACCCCAAAGCCGAGTTGCATTCCGAGACCCCCGGCCTCATCATCGACAGGCTGTCTATTCTGGCGTTGAAGATTTTCCATACTGTCGAGGAAATAGAGCGTCACGGCGCTCCGGAAGGCCACGCAGAGCGTAATCGCCAGCGGCTCAAAATTCTCAAGAGCCAGCGTGACGACCTCGCGGGCTGCCTCGACCGCCTCTGGCAGCAGACGCTTCATGGCGAGCGTCGCTTCAAGCTCTATCGACAGCTGAAGATGTATAACGACCCTGCTCTGAATCCGTCTGTATATAAA
>DATGMQ010000060.1:0-14565 GCA_035293545.1 Alloacidobacterium sp.
CGCGCAGTATCGGCCTGTGGACGTTGGATTTAAAGTGGTGGGCACCGGTTCAGTCGGGCTGCGCGATTATCTGGTCTACTTCGAGGGAAATGGACGAGGTGACCCGCTCTTTCTGCAGATCAAGGAAGAACCGGAATCCGCATACGCAAAATACCTCGAATATCATGGTCCACATCATCAGGGCGAGCGCGTTGCTGATGGCCAGCGCGCCATGCAGTTCCTCTCCGATCCGTTTCTGGGATGGACGACAATTGGCCATCGCCAGTATCTGGTGCGCCAATTGAACGACCACAAAGCCAGCATCGAAGTCGAAGACCTGAAAGGCCCCGGCCTGCTTGAATATGCCGAGATGTGCGGCGAACTGCTGGCGCGCGGACACTCGCGCTCCGGCGATGCCTGCATGCTTGCCGGATATATCGGCAGCGGCAAACGCTTCGCCGAAGCAATCATGAAATTCGCGGACGCGTACGCCGATCAGACAGAGCGTGACTGGCAGGCGCTGTTGAAGTCGAGACATGCTCCAATGAAGACAGCAAGTCGGCAGGTTGCCAAGTCAGCGTAAGAAGCGTAAGGACTGTTGATTCTTAAGTAGAGGATGTACGAACCTGCTGACTCGCTAAAATAAAACCATGCTGCAACTTGCCGATGCCGGCAAACGATTCGGTCCGAAACTACTCTTTGAACACGCCAACTGGCTCATCACCTCCGGCGAACGCACAGCTCTCGTCGGGGCGAACGGCACCGGCAAATCAACGCTGCTGAAGACGCTGGCCGGACTCGAAACGCTCGACTATGGCAACCTACAGCGCACCCGCGGTATGAGCATTGGTTATCTGCCGCAGGATGGGCTTGCTCTCTCCGGGCGCACTGTGTTCGACGAATGTTTGTCTGTATTCGAGGAACTCCGCAGCATCGAGCAGGAACTGGAAATGCTCGCCGCTTCGCTGGCTGAACTTGATCCGGAAAGCAGCGCCTATGCCGCTGCAGCGGAGCGGTACTCGAACCTGGGCGCGAGATTCCACGCGCATGATGGATACGCTCTTGACGCGCAGGTAGGGTCGGTACTCGGCGGTCTCGGCTTCACTAAGGAAGACTGGACAAGGCGCACAGAAGAGTTCTCAGGCGGCTGGCAAATGCGCATTGCGCTGGCAAAATTGCTGTTGCAGAAACCCAATCTGCTGCTGCTGGACGAGCCGACAAACCATCTTGATCTCGAAACCCGCAACTGGCTCGAAGAGTATCTGAGAACATACCCGAACGGCTACATCCTGATCTCGCATGATCGCTACTTCCTCGACGTAACGGTGAACAAGATTATCGAGATATGGAATAAGGGCCTGCATGTCTACTCCGGCAATTACGAAAAATATCTGCAGCAGAAAGAAGAGCGGCGCGCGCAACTTGAGGCGGCATATCGCAACCAGCGCGATCACATCGAGCATTTAGAGGCTTTCATCAGCCGCTTCCGCTACCAGGCGACAAAAGCAAAGCAAGTGCAAAGTCGTATCAAGGAACTGGAAAAGATCGAGCGCATCGAGATTCCGCAGGAAGAGCAGGCCATTTACTTCACCTTTCCGCAGCCGCCTGCTTCGGGGCGGACTGTGGTCGAAGTCTCCGGCCTGAGCAAGAGCTATGGCGAAAAGCAGGTGCTGCGCGACGTAAGCTTCACCATCGAGCGCGGAGACCGCATTGCGCTTGTAGGCGCGAACGGGGCCGGCAAATCGACGCTGATTCGCATGCTCTCAGCCCAGGAACCGCCTACATCCGGCGTGCTGAAGCTGGGACATAACGTAGTCGCTGACTACTTCGCGCAGGACCAATACAAGGTGCTCGATCCTGCTGCTCGCATGCTCGACGACATCAGCCGCATTGCTCCGCGCGTGCCTGAGACAGACCTGCGCAGCCTGCTCGGATGTTTTCTCTTTTCCGGAGACGACGTCTTCAAGCCATTAGGTGTGCTCTCCGGCGGCGAACGCAATCGCTATGCGCTGGCGCGCATTCTGGTCAGCCCGGCAAATTTTCTCCTGCTCGATGAGCCAACAAATCACCTCGATCTCCATGCCAAAGACGTATTGCTCAACGCCGTAAATAAGTTCACCGGCACCGTGATCTTTGTTTCCCATGACCGCTACTTCATCGACCGGCTGGCTACGCGCGTGTTCGAGGTAGAAAGCGGTCATGTGCATGTCTATCCCGGAAACTATGAGGACTATCTGTGGCGCAAGCAAGGCGGTGCGGATGCAATTCAAGCCGTCATTGCCACTCCAATCGAGGAGTCTGCTGCGCCGATAGCCGCTCCAGTCATCGGGAAAGAAAAAGAAAAAGTCCGCCGCCTAAATCCCATTCGCCTGAGGCAGATGCAGGAACGGCTCGCCTTTGTGGAAGAAGAAATTCCACGGGTCGAGGCTTCCATCGCAAATACAGAACAATCTCTTGGCGTTTTCGTCAGCGCAGAAGAAACCGAAAGGCTGACGCGCCTGCTCGATTCTCTCCGCGAGCAGCATGGTCTGCTCACAGCCGAATGGGAAGAGCTGATGATGCAGTTCGAAGAGCAGCAGGTCAGCAGTTAACGCACATCCTGTCATCCTGAGCGAAGCGAAGGGTCTGTTTTTAGTTTCTGTGACAGGCATTGGTTCCGATTGCCTGGTCCCTACTGCGTGTGGCTGATAGCCCTGCAAAACTGATAAAGCGTAAACCAGATCCTTCATCCGCTAAGCTCCTCAGGGCGATAAATTTTGCAATGGCGCGAACGCATGTGCGTTGACGGCTAATCCTCCGGCATAATCGAAGTATGCCGCTACTTTGGAAACCGGAGAGCTGGTCACAGCGACTGGCAGAACTCGAAGCGCGTTCAGGCGATTTGAAAGAAGCCCCATTGCGGCGCGATGTCCGTTCGCTGGGCATGCTGCTGGGAGAAGTATTGCGTGAACAGGCAGGCGAAGCTCTGTATGAAAAAGTAGAAGAGTTGCGGCAGTCGGCCATTCGCCGTCGCGAAGAGCAGGCGGCCGGCTTGATGCGGGAAGCAGAAGACCGCCTCCAGCAGACCGTGCTCGGCATCAGTACCCTCTCAGTCGAGGACGCCTATCAGTTAAGCCGCGCATTCGCATTCTACTTCGAACTGATAAACCTCGCCGAGACGAACCACCGCAAACGGCGCCGCCTGTCATTGCAGCTCAGCGGCGACAACTCAACGCAGCGCGGCTCTTTGCGCGGGACTCTGCGTGAAATGAAACGTGTAGGCATCTCTGCCGCCGAGGCGCTCGACTGGCTGAGACGCATCTTTATTGTTCCGGTATTTACAGCGCACCCTACTGAGATTGCACGACGCTCTGTACTCTTCAAGCGGCGTCGCATTGGCGAGTTTCTGGAGAAGCTGGATCGCATTCCGGTTCCGGATGAAGAAATTTCGCGCCTGCAGGAACTGCTCGTTGCAGAGATCACCGCGCTGTGGCAAACCGATGAAGTCCGCAGCCGCCGCCCGACAGTCAATGACGAAATCAAGATGGGACTCGATTACTACGATGTCTCCATCTTTGCCACGCTTCCCAAGTTGTATGAGGAAGTATCCGCCGCTTTGGCCAGCGAATACGGGCTCAATATTGATATTCCCGAGTTGCCGCTACTGCTCGGCTTCGGATCCTGGATTGGTGGCGACCGCGACGGCAATCCGTTTGTAACTCCGGATGTAACACGCGATGCAATCCGCTCAGCGCGCGCGCGACTGCTGACGTATTACCAGCAGCAGGCGCAGCTGATCATTGATCTGTTAACGACCTCCGCCCAGCAGTTGCCTATCAGCGACGAATTAAGCAAGCGTCTGCATGGATATTTATCCGAGCTGCGAGCCGGGTCGCAGCAGGTATTCGGAGCACGTTTCGAATTCGAGATGTACCGGCGTTTCATGGTCTGCGTGCATGCGCGGCTGCTTCGGACTTCAGGAGAACTCGCGCCGGACAACGACAGCCTGGAAGCAGCCTTGAGCGCTCTGCCTCCTTATGGCAGCGCGCAGGAATTGCTGGATGACCTGACGGTTTTACGCAACAGTCTGGCGGAAAACGAAGGACTGAGGCTCGCGCGGACACTTATCGACCCTTTCATCCTTCTGGTGCGCACTTTCGGCCTGCACCTGCACACACTGGATGTTCGCCAGCATGTAAAGCTGCACAACAAAGCATTACAGGAAACGTCGGAGTGGTGCGCCGGCACTGCCTCTACTGTTCCGCAAGGCCTGAGCAAGGAAAGCGCTGATGTAATTGAAACCTTCCGCACCATTGCAGAAGTGAAGGCCGGTTGCAGTCCGGAGGCGATCCGGCAATATGTCATCAGCGGCGCAGCTACCGTCGAAGATGTGTTAGGCGTGTTGTGGCTGGCTCGTCTGGGAGGAGTAAAAGCAGAGGCCGGCGGAAATGATCCCGGACTGATGCCGGTGCCTCTGTTCGAATCGATTGAAGACCTGCGCAATGCTCCTGAAGTCTGCCGCAGGCTCTGGAATCTGCCGGAGTATCGCACACTGCTCGCCTCCTGGAACAACACGCAGGAGATCATGCTCGGCTACTCCGACTCGAACAAAGACGGCGGCATGCTTACGAGCACCTGGGAAATCTTCCGCGCGCATCGCGCTCTCCATGAAGTGGCGCGCGAATGCGGCGTAAAGCTGCGGCTCTTTCATGGACGCGGAGGCACAGTCGGGCGTGGCGGTGGCCCTACGCATCGCTCCATCTATGCGCAGCCGGTCGGCGCGTTCGAGGGCCAGATTCGCATCACCGAACAGGGCGAAGTGCTTAACTGGAAGTATTCAGATGTGATTTTGGCCGAGCGTAATCTGGAACTGATGATTGCGGCCTCGCTCGATGCTCTGGCGCGCCCGAATGCGCTTGATCCAAATGGGCATCAGTCCGGGATACTTCTGCCGGAATGGGAAGCGGCTCTGGAAGAAATGTCAGACACTGCGTTTCATTTTTATCGCCGGCAGATCATCGAGGATCCGGAGGTATTCAGCTATTTTGAGCTGGCTACACCGGTCGCAGAACTGGAACATGCTCGGATCAGTTCGCGTCCTACACGGCGCAGCGGACGTCGCGCATTTTCTGATCTCCGCGCCATTCCCTGGGTCTTCGGCTGGACGCAAAGCCGCCAGTTGGTTCCAGCATGGTTCGGTGTCGGTTTCGCCATAGAAAAATACTCGCAGAGACCGGACGGCGCGAAACTACTCCGTGACATGATGGCGGAATTTCCTCTCTTCATTGACATCATTCGCAATGTGGAGATGGCCCTTGCAAAAGCTGATCTTGGCATTGCCAGCTTGTATGCGTCGCTGGTGCCGGACGCGGAGATGCGCCAGCGTGTTTTCTCTAAAATTGAAGCGGAGTTCCATCGTACTCTCCAGGCTGTTCTCATGGTGACAGGCCAGAAAGAGCTTCTGGAAACGAACCAGGTGCTTGCCCGCTCAATCCGTCTACGCAACCCTTATGTGGATCCTATAAGCCTGATTCAGGTTGATCTGCTGCGGCGTAAACGCGCAGGAGAAGATACCGAGGAGATTAACCGCGCCATCTCAAGCACTATCAACGGCATCTCGGCAGGACTTAGAAATACAGGCTGATTTCCCAAAATGGTAATTCTGGTGACCCATGTTCCAGAATGAATTTTGTGTCTGCGTTCTTGTTCTGATTGAACTTCAGGAGATGCGGTCAGCGTCATAAACTCTGTGCATGAGCACGCAACCGATTGAAGACATCCACGCAATCGCAAGCCGCTTTCAGGCATGGGTGGGAGCGCAACCTGGAACTTATAAGGATGGCGTGCGGGAACTCACCTACGAAGAAGTAGTCCTCTCAAAGGGACTTCGCGCTAAGTCCGAAACAGCGATGACTGACGTTGCAAAACCAAAGGCAGCTTCAGGTGAGCGACGCAGAAAAACTAACAAATCGCAGAAATCGAAGCGCAGGACCGCGACTCCACACCATTCCAGAAATAATCCGTCAAAGAAATCTCAGGCAATATCTCCAGCGGCTGCTTTGGAACCCTCTACATTCCGGCAGGCACTTACGGAGCAGGTCTCGATCTTACCTGCTACGGCGAATATCGAGCCAAGAACAACAGCGCTTTCCATGCGCATCTCTTCGGCGGAGCACGCCTTGCTCAGAAGGCGCGCAGCCGAAGCGAATATCTCAGTTTCCTGCTATCTGCGCAAATGTGTGTTTGAAGTCGAAAGCTTGAGGGCGCAACTTGCGTGCACAATCGCGGAGCAGGAAATAACTCATCGAAATTCTGCCTTCTCATCGTGTATGCAAGTCATGCGAAGGCTCTTTTTCAGAAAATTGACAGCGTTGGCGCCACGTGTCTGAACGCATCTCATACCAGTATTCGGTATGGGCCTAAAATCTCCTGTGCACACAACGCCCACTTGGAATACTTAAGAAGATAGGTATTCGGAGATGGCATTTTGCTTTCACGAAGAAAATTCTGTGAGCTTGCGGGCGGCCTGGTTGCCGTAACATCAACACCGCCTTCTTTGCGGGGATTCGCGGCATCACCTCTGATAAATATTGCCGCCATCGATCATGACCGCGTGCTCAGTGCGGCATCTGCATATCTTAAGGAAAAGCCAATCACCATTACCGCTGCTTCTTCGCCTCGCAGCGCAGGCGGGAAGCACGATTATTTTTCTGAGGGCGATTACTGGTGGCCTGATCCCAAAAATCCGGATGGGCCTTATATTCGTCGCGATGGCATGAGCAATCCGAGAAATTTCATTGCCCATCGTGAAGCGCTCATCCGGTTCAGTGTGCAGATGCCTGCTCTGTCCGCAGCCTGGTGGCTGACGTGCGACAAGAAGTATGCGGAACATGCCGCGGCCCACCTTCGCGCGTGGTTTATCGATCCGGAAACGAAGATGAATCCCAATCTTCAATACGCGCAGGCGATTCATGGAATCACCACCGGACGCGGCACCGGCATTATCGATACGATTCACCTGGTCGAAGTAGCGCGCGCGACCAGCGTGTTGGCTGATGGAGGGGTGCTTGAAAAAGCATTGCTCACTGGCGTGAAAGTATGGTTTACAGACTATCTGAAGTGGATGACCACCTCGAAAAACGGAATCGAGGAGCGGGAAGCGAAAAACAACCACGGCACCTGCTGGGCCTTTCAGGTAGCGGGGTTCGCCCGGCTTACCGGCAATCACGACCTGGTCCAATATACAGCGGACCGCTACAAGACCGTTCTGCTGCCGACACAGATGAAAGGCGATGGCAGCTTTCCATTGGAACTGGCGCGCACCAAACCTTACAGCTATTCGCTGTTCAATCTTGATGTAATGACCACGCTTTGCTGGATTGCAGGCTCAAACGATCATGATCTGCTGAAGTATGAATTACCGGATGGGCGGGGGATAGGAAAGGCGATTGCGTTCATGTACCCATACATAAAAGACAAGAGCTGCTGGCCTTATCCGCATGACGTGGAATATTTCGATGATCTGCCCGTGCGCCAGCCCAGTCTGCTCTTTGGCGGATTGACCTTCTCACAAATTGAATATCTCACGCTCTGGGAAAAACTGAATCCAGTCCCGAAGACACCAGAGATCATCCGCAACTTCCCAATCCGACAGCCAGTGCTATGGGTCAGCGCTGGCTAGCTTTGCCAGCCAGTACGCGCTGATTGAACTCGCCGGATTTCTTTCGCGGCACACTGAGGCATTTCCAGTTTTCTGATTGTAGATGTTTCGCCAGAAAAACAATCTGGCCGCAGTGATACGCATAGTGTGCGACTTGTCGATGAATCGCCTGCATGACGGAATGGGCTTCGCCGCGAATCGTAACAGTGCGATCCAGGTCGGCATCCGCTAACGGTTCGATCGCAGCAAAGAGCCTGCTCCAGCCATCTTCCCAAATACGCATCAGCTCAGCCCTGTTTACCGGAGGTTGTTCGAATTCGCTGTCACGGTTCCGGTCGGGCTTTTCCCCGTCCGTCGTCAAAAAATCCGTCCACCGCGACCGCATATTCCCTGCCATATGCTTGACGATAATCGCAAGCGAGTTGCTTTCCGGATCCAAAGTTGTCTGCAATTGCTCATCGCTTACCTGCGCAAGAGCGGCTTCAGCAAGTTTTTTGTACTGGCGGAAGATTGCCACTGAATCAGTTACATAGGAAGTGGTGAATTCGAGGGCCATGCATGTATTGTCCTTGAAAATTATTCGGTCTGCACGTTTGTAGCTTTGTCATTCTGAAAGCTGACATCCCACTGTTTACCGCCGGTTTCGTAATGTACGGTTCTATTGCCGTAATTCGATGAGTCTGATTGCTGAATGACGCCCAGAGCCATGGCGACCTGCAGCTCGTTCATGCCCGGTTTGGGCTGGTGCTGGTCAACTGCCTGCCATACATCAGCTGGCCAGTGCTTATACATTTTATGCGGGTCATCGTAGTAGAAAATATCGTCGCAATAGTAAGTCGAATCCTTTCCCTGTATATAGCCGATGGCCGTAGCGTATTCTGTCGCATCTCCAGGCATCTGAAAAACAGCGAAGACTTGTTTGTCACCGCGCGGAATACGACTGTTTTTGCTCGGAGGCGCTTTTGCAAGAATGATCTCCTTTATCTCAAGCGCCTGAACGCTGGGCAGTACGCCGATCATATGGGCAAAATTGATGCTGTGGTGGACATAAGGAAAATACTCCAGCTCGAATCCGGCCTGAATCCAGACTGTCTTACCGATCAATACTTTCGCTGATTTCAGATCATCAATAAGGAGCTTGCGCGGCGACACAATATCATCATCGGTCAGCGGACGTTCCTGGCGTTGTGGTTTCTGTACCACCGGAGCATTCCGCTCTTTCCAGAGAAAATAGAAGCGAATGCCAAAGATGGCCAGCATGACAAGCGTAATGGCTCCGACCTTTTGCCACGATTTCATAATGAGAATACTGCTTCTTTCTAATCCATTTGCTTGGATGCTATGGATTCAAAGCGGGTGGACCTCCTGCTCTGCCTGTTCTTCGCCTGTCTGCAACAGAGCCTCGGCAGTCAGCTGATCGGCATTTCGCAGGCTGGGAAAGAAGGCGCTCCAAAGACCAGTGACAACGAGCGAACCGATCCCGCCATAGATGACGGCGCGGACCGCGCCCCACCACGAAGCCGTAAGACCACTCTCAAATTCGCCCAGCTCATTCGACGCGTTCACGAATAGTGAATAGACTGCGCTTACTCGTCCGCGCATCTCCGGGGGTGCAGCCAGTTGCAGAATTGCCGAACGGATAACAACGCTGACCATGTCTGAAGCCCCGACAATAAAAAGCGCCAGCAGTGATAAAGGCAGGCTTCGAGACAGGCCAAAGAGGATAGTTGCAGCGCCGAAAATCGCGACGCAGGAAAACATCTTTGCTCCGGCGCGGCGCTCAATGGGTTTCCAGGTAAGCCACATCGAGATGGCCAGCGCGCCAATAGCAGGAGCTGCGCGAAGCAGGCCTAATCCACGCGGCCCAGCGTGCAGAATATCCTGCGCAAAGATGGGCATCAGCGCTACTGCTCCGCCAAGAAGCACGGCAAAAAGATCCAGGGAAATAGACCCCAACAGAATTTGCGACTTCCACACATAGTGAACGCCGGCCAGGAACACATCCATGGAAAACGCGCGGTGCTCCATTCGCCCGAGGCGCACTTGCAGTGACAGTATCAACAGGAGAAAAGCAATCAGCGTAGCAAGGGTAAAGAGAAAAACGATGGCTGCTCCGCCAATACGCCCATGCAGCGGCAGCGTATAAAGAACGCCTCCCAGAGAAGGGCCGGCCACATTAGCAATTTGAAATGCAGTCGCCCCCCAGGTGACGGCGTTAACGAAATGCTCTTTAGGAACAAGATGAGGAATCAGCGCCGAACTTGCGGGCCCACTGAAGGCGCGGCCGGTTCCTATGAAAGCAAGAACTACGAAAATCGGCCAGACTGCATGCAGCCCATGCCACGCAAAGAGAAACAGTGCAGTGGTACAAAATGCCTGCAGCGTATAGCAGACCAGAATCACGTGCCGTCGGTCGAACCGGTCTGCAACATGGCCGGCTGGCAGCAGAAAGAAAAGCCCAGGCAGAAAGAGCACCAGCCCCGTATAACCGAGGTACAGCGCGCTGTGCGTGATCTGATAAACAAGCCATGCCACTGCCAGCGTCTGCGCCTCAGCGCCGATGATGACCAGAACGCGCGCTAACTGGTACCAGCGAAAATCACGGGACAGAAAGGCTGCTGTTCCTGAACCTGTTGGCTGGGAACCTGGAGAGCGATCAGACATGCGCAATACTTCTTATGATACCTGCCTGATCTGATTTTCATTTTAATGACACAGAATGCGCCGGACAGCTTCTCGAATTTGTACCTGTTGACCATTTGTGACAGATAGTCTGCGATGTGCCTTTAAACTTTCAGCATAGTGATCTCAGCGAAAAAGTAATTGGCCATGCCCGTGAAGCGCTCCCCGTTTCGAAAAGATCTTATCCCGGAAGGTTTGGCATACGATGCGGACAAGAATGTCTTTTATCTCAGGCAGCCTTCGCTGCGTTCAGGATGACAATCTCTCCCTGGTTTCCTAACAGCCGAAGACTAAGCCACTATAAATCCGATATACTGGCGCGTTCCCTATGAAGATTCTTGTCTGCATCAAGCAGGTTCCTCAGAAAGATGCTCCGCTCAAATTGAACGAAGCCGGCACATGGATTCGCGAGGATGTCTCCTACGAAGTCAATGAGCCGGACGCCTATGCGCTGGAAGAGGCTCTGCGCCAGAAGGAGAAGCACGGCGGCGAGGTCGTGGTGATTACCGCTGGTCCGGCGCGCGCGCAGCAGGTATTACGCGAGGCGCTGGCCAAGGGTGCTGACCGTGCCATTCATCTGGAAGACGACAAGTTCGTTCAACTGGACTCGACCAACACGGCGCGGGCGATTGCCGCTGCCATTGCGGACGAGAATTTCGATCTGATCGTGACCGGCCTGCAATCCGACGATTTCGGCGCAGCTCAGACCGGTGTATTGCTGGCTGAAATTCTGGGGCTGCCGCATGCGACCATCATTATCGGCATCGAGAAGACCGATTCCGGGCTGCACTTGAAACGCGAACTCGAGGCCGGGCACTACCAGTTCATCGACATGCCGACGCCGACGGTACTGACCATCCAGAGTGGTATTAATAAGTTGCGTTATGCCAGCCTGATTGGCATTAAACAGGCCAAAAACAAGCCACTACGGAAGGTCACCTGGGCTGAAGTTGAGCCAAAATTAGGCAAAAACCTGCAACAAATTGAGCGGCTTTACGTGCCGGTAAAGCAGAAAAAGACCGAAATGGTCGAAGGTCCGCCGGCGGAAGTTGCGCGTAAGGTGACGGAGTATCTCAAAAATACCGCGCGCGTGATTTAATGGTTGTCATAAAGATTCTCAGGAGATGCGAAGCACATGGCGAATTTGAATATCCCCGATGAGGAACGTAGTCTCACACCCGCACAGATCGAGGCGCTGGACATGCGCCGCCAATGGGGATTGACATTTCAGATTATTGCCGGGCAGTTCGCCTTCTTCACCGTTCTGCTCACACTGTGGTCAGGGCAGGATGCTACATACTCGCCGGCCTGGGTGCATCCTATGGTGTATTACAACATTCTCTGCGCGATTCTCACGGTTTTGTTCGGCGGATATGGAACGTATCTGAAGCGTGGTCGTCCGGAGTTTGCCAGCCTGTAACCTCATCGTTGTCATCCCGACCGGAGGCGCGCTGCGCCGGAGCGGAGGGACCCGCAGTTTGAATCATGTACAAGGGGAGCTTCGGCTCCCCTGAGGTGTGTATGGCAGACACTATTCTTGTTATTGCGGAGCAGCGGGAAGGCAAGCTGAACCGCGTCTCCTTTGAAACTGTCGCGGCGGCACAGACTGTTTCGAAAGAAACGGGTTGGGCAGTCGAAGTTGTGCTGGCCGGCAGCGGTATCGGGTCGCCGGCGCAGGAACTGGCCGGAAAGGCAGTAGCAAAGGTCTATGCGCTGGAAGCTCCGGCACTGGCTGCATATACCTCGGATGCTTATGTTTTTGCATTGAAGCAGTTCATCCAGGACAGACAGCCAAAGCTGGTGCTCTTTCCGCATACCTATCAGGTACGCGATTTTGCGCCACGGCTGGCGTTGGCGCTCGGCTGCGCACTGATCTCCGATGCCATTGGCTACAAATACGAGAATGGCAAGCTGCTGTTTACGCGGCAGATGTTTCAGGGGAAGTTCGCTGCTGACGTTTCGTTTGCCGGAAATGCGCCGTGGCTGGCGACTTTTCAAATTGGCGCGTTTCGCGGGGATCAGGCGGAGGCGGGTTCTGCCCCCGTGGAAAATGTAGCTGCTGCGGTTGCAGATATCGCGCCGCGCGTGACTCCGCATGAAGTGTTTCAGGAGGCGAAGCAGGCGGTTGATCTCTCGCAATCCGAGGTCATCGTCGCAGTTGGGCGCGGCATCAAGGAACAAAAGAATCTCGCGCTCGCCGAGGAGTTGGCCAAAACACTAGGGGGCGAGGTTGCGGCTTCACGTCCTATTTGCGACAACGGCTGGCTGCCGCTGGAACGGCAGATCGGGTCATCTGGGCAGACAGTGGCTCCGAAGCTTTACGTGGCATTGGGGATCAGCGGAGCGATTCAACACATTGTTGGCATGAAGGGCTCGCGCACGATTGTCGCAGTAAACAAAGACCCCGAGGCTCCGATCTTTGAGATTGCCGATGTGGGTGTGGTTGGGAATTTGTTTGATGTTGTGCCCGCACTGACTGAGGAGATTAAGAAGGCTAAGACGTCGTAACTCACTCCCGAGAGCAGATTCTGATTTTTATGTGAACCGTAAATAAGTTATCATTCCGACCGAAGTCATTGCGCAGCAATGACATAGCGGAGGAACATGCAGTTCGTTTCAGACTACGTTATTTTCCAATTCGTCCTAGTTTTTTATTGAGAACTATGAGTTTCGGTGATCCTGATAGATGGCTCAACCACCGGAAAATGCTCCGCGAGCAGCCTGCCTATGAGCACCGGTGCAGGCCTCGGGGATGTTCCCTGCGGGCTCGCAAACCTTACAAACACCGGCCAGAACCGCGAACTTCAAACAGATTCCGAACGGCAAGAAACGAAAATTGCGAGCAAACGGAGCCGCAATCAGGCGAATTTCAACGAGTTCCTAGATACCAGAGCTGGTCGTATTCGTTTTATGGGAACGATTCAAAGGCTCACCAGATTGGAGTGAATATCGGAAAAGATCGCAATCTTCACGAGAAACTTCTACGTCATCGCTCAAATCAAAGCCTCATTCGGGCACTTCAACTGACGTTCTCGATGCCCTCGGGAGCAGGATATTCCCCGACGAGTCCTCGTCAGGGGGGCATCATTGCCCATCCGATCAAGGAAGAAACAGGAGTTTATGCAAACCCCTTCGCCCTCCGCATTCAAAATAGACACGTAGCCTCAGCAATAGCAGTCGCGAGCGCATCCAAGGTGCAGTTTGGAGTTCCGTCTGTCACGCCAGGAAAGGAAGATGAAGAGCCGATGTAACGGAAGGTGCAATTTTGGCGTATGGTATGAGCTTCATGCAAAGATGACGGGCTTGAACGGCGCCTTGCGAAGGGCGGAGGGATAGATACCCACGGCCTCCGACGATCAATCGTTCGCAGCAATTTAGGTGATACCAGTGATACTAAAATTCTCGCGGAAAGGCGTCCACTAGTGAGAAATAGGAGAGGAAGGGTAGTGCTTGAGAAATCCAGCAAATTCTTTCTATAGAGCAGTTTTGGAGTCAAATTCAACAGAGAAATGGCATCATGGACACTCGGGAAGGAGCTTTTCGAATCCTTCCACCCCGACCATTGATTCAATCACTTAGTTTCTATTAACCTCGTTGCGACCAATCCTCTAAAATATTTACCTGACGTCCCTCAATTTTGCATCTAAGGCACTCTGGGGATATTTTGTGTAGGGCCGTGTGTGTACTACGGAGTTCCACAAATGGAGAACTATCCGATGATCAAACGTTGGTTTTTTTTTGTTGGAATATGGATGCTCTCACCTCTTATTGCATCAACTCAGGTTGCACCCGCTTTGAGCGGCGGCTCCAAATTCAAATTGGCACTAGGTGCAGGATTCTCCAGTTTCGATACAGACTATAGCCCTCACAGAATGTATGGCATTACAGCCTATGGGGATCTGGACTACGGACGCTGGATTGGTTTTGAGGCAGAAGGGCGCACAATTCAATTTAATCAATTTGGAAATCTCCGCGAAGACACACTCGGAGGCGGCGCCCGTTTCAGGTTCCCGCAGTTTGGCCGGATCACTCCTTACACTAAATTTCTTATAGGAATCGGCAGTATTGATTTTCCTGCATCACCTAAACTTCCATTCTATACACACGACACATTCATTTTCTATAACGCGGGTGGAGGTGTTGACTATAGATTGTCATCACATTTTTACTTGCGAGGCAGTTATGACTATGAATGGTGGCCGAGATGGCCAAAACACGGATTAACTCCAAACGGATTCACGATTGGAGCAAACTATCGTTTTTAG
>DATGMQ010000061.1:0-144510 GCA_035293545.1 Alloacidobacterium sp.
CCGGGCGGTCTGCGTGAAGAGTCCTTTGTCCGCCTGCTCGAGCGCAAGCCGGAAAAGATCGTGGAAGAGGCGATCAAGGGCATGCTGCCGAAGACCAAGATGGGCCGCAAAATGGGCTCAAAGCTGAATGTTTATCGTGGCGACCAGCATCCGCATCAGGCGCAGAAGCCGCAGGTTTTGGAAGTACAGGCATAGTTTTTGACACCCACTCAAGCCGGAAGAGGGCTTGAAATGGGGCACCCAGATTGAGAGTTTAGGAAAAGCGAATGGCAGATTTGGTTCAGTATTACGGGACGGGACGCCGCAAGTCGGCGATTGCCCGCGTCTTTCTGCGCCCCGGCAGCGGCGAGTTCAAGGTCAACGACAAGGCGTTTGACGTCTACTTCGTCACCGAGCAGCAGCGTGTGGCGGCGAAGCGCCCGCTGGCCCTGACGGACACCACGGCGACCTTTGATGTGATTACGCGTGTTGCTGGCGGCGGCGTGAGCGCGCAGGCAGATGCGGTAAAGATGGGCATTGCCCGCGCCCTGCTGGAGTTCAATGCGGAACTGCGCAAGACGCTGAAAAGCGACGGACTTCTGACCCGCGACGCACGCGCCAAGGAGCGCAAGAAGTACGGTCAGAAGGGCGCTCGCAAGAGATTCCAGTTCTCGAAGCGCTAGTGCGCTTCGAGTTGTCAGTTGTTAGTCCCCAGTTGTTAGTGTTTTTCCGGGACTAAGGACTAACAACTAAGAGCTAAAGTTTTTTGCAAGTAAATCTTCCCAAAAGGGGAAATTAATTCCGGCGACCTTAACCATTGCCGGGATGCAGTCCACGAAGGAGGCTGTTTGGCAACCATCACCATGAAGGAGCTGCTCGAAGCGGGAGTCCACTTCGGGCATCAGACGAAGCGCTGGGACCCTCGCATGAAGGAGTACATCTTCGGCGAGCGTAACGGCATTTACATCATCGACCTGCAGAAAACCCTGAAGATGTTCAAGGACGCGTCAAAATTTGTGACCGATCTGACGGCCCAGGGCAAAGTGATTCTGTTTGTCGGCACCAAGCGCCAGGCACAGGATGCGATTGCCGAAGAGGCGAACCGCGCCGGGATGTTCTACATCAACAACCGCTGGCTCGGTGGTCTGCTGACCAACTGGGTGACGGTGCAGAAGTCGGTGAAGCGCCTTCAGGAACTGGATGAGATGGCCACCGATGGCCGCTATGAGTTGCTGACTAAGAAAGAAGTCATTCGTCTCGAGCGTGAGCGCAAGCACCTGCAGGCGAACCTGGCCGGAATCAAGAACATGAAGCGCCTGCCCGACGCGCTCTTTGTGATCGACTCGAACAACGAAGCGATTGCCGTGAAGGAAGCGCGCAAGCTGGGTATTCCGGTAGTTGCCGTCGTTGATACGAACTGCGATCCAACCGTCGTCGACTACGTAATTCCGGGCAACGACGACGCGCTGCGCGCGATTCGCCTCTTTGCTTCGAAGATTGCCGATTCGGCGGTCGAGGGTGTGCAGATGGCCGGCGACAAGCAGTTTGCCGAAGTGTCTGGTGTCAGCGCCGATGGCGAGGCCGGCAGCACAGAAGAAGGAACGCTGGAAGGCATCCAGGCAGGCGCTCTGGAAGATGACGAAGTTGATCTGGAAGCAGTGCTGGGTGGCGGGATTCGCAAATCGCCTGCAACCGTAAGCGCGCTGGACGACGCTGAGGCAGCCGAAAGCAGCTACTAAATCAGGTAAGAAAGTATTTCTCTGGAAGCGTGGCTGCAGTTTTGATGGGCCACGCTTTCGTTGTATCTGGTGTTTATCGCCGCGTGACGCGAGCGTGTTATAGAAAAGAATTGGAGAAGGAATGTCGACTGTGAGTGAAAAGATTGATGCAAAGCTGGTAAAGGAGCTGCGCGAGAAGTCGGGCGCGCCGATGGGCGACTGCCTGAAGGCTCTGCAGGAAGCCAAGGGCGATATGGAAGAGGCCTTCGTCATCCTGCGTAAGCGCGGAATGGCTTCGGCGCAGAAGAAAGCTTCGCGCACGACCAACGAGGGCGCGGTGGGAACATACATCCATGCCGGCGGCAAGATCGGCGTGCTGGTGGAAGTCAACTGCGAAAGCGACTTCGTGGCCCGTACGGAAGATTTCCAGCAACTGCTCAAGGACATCGCGATGCATATTGCCGCGACTGATCCCCGCTACATTCGTCCCGAGGACGTGACGGCAGAGGACCTGGAACGCGAGAAGGACATTTTCCGCGCACAGGCGGCTGCAACCGGCAAGCCGGCGCAGGTAATCGAGAAGATCGTCGAAGGCAAGATGAGCAAGTTCTACGAGGAAGTCTGCCTGTTGGAGCAGCCCTTCATCAAGGAGCAGACGGTTTCGATCAAGGACCTGATTGCGCAGAAGGTCGGCAAACTGGGCGAGAACATTACCGTCCGCCGCTTCGCCCGTTTCAAGGTTGGCGATCCGAACTGGACCGTGGCTCAAACCAGGCAGACTGCGGAAGAAGCACAGTCGTAAGTAAATCAATTGCTAACAAAGAGCCCGGTATTTTGCCGGGCTCTTAGTTCATAGCTGAGCATTCGGCAGCTTTCGTTTCTGTTTGAAATAGAGAATCAGATCCAGATCGTGCTGCGCGGCTTCGTAGTTTCCACCTTGACGTTTTGCGATTTCAATCGCTCGGCGCTGGAAAAACTCAGCAGCATCAAGTTCGCGCTCAAACATCAGAACACTGCCGAGGCCGTTGAGGGCGCTGGGGTCGAATGGATCAACACATAAGGCTTCGAAGAAATAGCGTTCTGCCTCGTGCAGCAATGCGTCTTTTGGAGCCCGTCCAACCTGAATGGCGTCCCAATATTTGAACATGTAATTGTTTTTGCACTGATAGCCGGAGAGATTGAGAGTCATCAGATCGAGCGGGGCCATTTCTCTCAGGCTGTTTAGCGCATCTTCGACGGATTTGTTCGCTTCTTCGGCCTTCTGGAAATCCTCTGTCATGGCCTGAAGGACTGCAATCTGCGCGGCACCAATTCCGTTAACGAGCGACTCAACCAGTATCGTGCGGCTGTTCAAAAGTGGCGCGGGCGTGTTTGCCATGTTCGCTGCGGACCGAATGGCACGTGACAGCCGGGCTGCGATGTCGGCATGATCGCGCCTGAGACTGAGATAAGCCGAATTTGCCAGAAACTGCGGCAGAGGCGTTGCGTCGAGCACGTAGGGAATGATGAAGCGGTCAAAATGAAAAGCTGTAAACATTTCCGCCATTACCCAACGTGATTTTGAGGCTGCTTCAGACCAGAGCAGCACCAGCACGCGGCTCTGCTTTATCGCCATTTGTAACGACTCGCGCAGCAGACTGCCGAAGGCAAGGTCCGCGTGATCAATCCAGGGTGTCAGGCCAGTGGCTCGAAGCAGTTCTTCCAGATTGGTTGCAACAAGGGCGTCCTGTGAGGCGTGGCTGAGGAATGCGTCATAGGTATGTTTTTGATTGGAAGCTGCTGTTTTCATAGCGGGGGCCTTTCGCTCCTCCGCCACCGCACCACCAACTGCTGGAGGTCTGAATTTGTTCTAAGAGTGTATGCTTTTTTAGACCAGGAAGCATGCACGTTCTTAGGCATTGATCGACGACCTTGATGGCGTAGAGAAAATAGATGCCGATCAGGATGCCTGCGATGACGAAGGTTACATGGCTGGTGAGCACTGTGGCGATGACTCCAGCGACGACGAAGAGGGCGAAGACTGCGAAACCGACGGTGCTGTACTGGCCGAATCTCCTCATGGGTTATCTCCTTTTTCGTCCGGCTTCGGATTGGAATTCGCGCAGTGAGTCGATCAATTCCTGGAGGGTGAACCCACCGGCTCCGGCGCGGGAAACCAAATTCACTGGTGAGCTGCGCGAGAACACGCTCGCGCTCGGCTTTGGACTGCTCGATGTCAAGAGCAAATTGCGATTAGCTCCATCGTTTTGCGCTTTTGAGTTATTCGTTGTAGGAGAATGCTGGAACGTGGCAAAAGCGTTTGCGAGGGGTGAATGCCTGAATCGAATTCACAAATGAGCTCGGGGCGGCTGGAGGCCTTCTCTGATGGCGTGATCGCGGTGATCATCACCATCATGGTGTTGGAACTGCATGTTCCGCATGAGAACGGCTGGGCGGGGCTGTGGTCGGTAATGCCGCGGTTAAGCGTGTATGCGCTCAGCTTTCTCATGGTGGGGATTTACTGGATCAATCATCACGAGCTGGTGCGGAGAACGGAGTCGGTGGATTATCGGGTGCTGTGGGCCAACCTGATTTTTCTGTTTGTGCTTTCGTTGATACCGTTCTTTGTTGATTATCTGGATGAGAAGGAATTCGATGTCTTCTCGACACTGTTGTATGACTTCACAATGTTGGCGGCGGGAGCAGCATTTTTTTTATTGCGCTGGGCAGTGATGCGACGGCAATGGTATGCCGGATCGCTGCAGCGCCGTGATACGTCGGAACTGTGGAAACATGGGATCAGTCTTGCAATTTATCTGATTGCGATTGGAATGGCGTTTTATCGGACGTGGCTTTCGCTTGTGATCACGGGGCTGGTGACGTTTGTGTGGGTGATTCCGGATGTGGGCGTGAAGAAGCATCCGGAGGAAGCGCGCCCGGAGAATGCTCCGATTGAGTGATGTGCGTTCCTGGCCTGCTTCATCGTGTGCTCGGGTTCAGGATGGGTTATCCATTTTCGTGCCGCGAACTAAAAGCAGGTCCTTCGACTGCGCACGCTGCGTGTGCTCCGCTCAGGATGACAAATTAGTTTGCGTTCAGGAGGACATGCCTACGGCAGCGGCAGAGCGGAGCCAGGCTTCCATCTGATCGTGACCTACGACTCCAGCCTGCTGACGGACCAGCTTTCCATTGCTGAGGACAAGAAAATTAGGAATACCGCGCACGTTATAACGGGCGGCGAGCTGCGGGTGTTTATCGGAGTCAACTTTGAGGACGATGGCCTGTCCGGCGAGATTAGCGGCGGTACGGGCCACTTCGGGCGCAGCCATGCGGCAGGGACCACACCAGTCCGCCCAGAAATCAATCAGAACGGGGACGCGGGCGTTCTGGAGGACGTCATCGAAGAGCTCGGCATCAGCAGCGAGCGGCTCGCTGATGGGGGGCAGCGAGTTCTTGCAGGAGCCACAGCGGCCTGTATCGGCTAAATGAGCAGTAGGGATGCGGTTTTTCTGTCCACAATTCGGGCAGGCGCGGATTACGGGCATGGCTTCCTTCTTTCGCTCATTTGGATGTTCACGCGGGAACTTCGGATTCCCCGGTCAGGCTAACCTCTGGCTCTTTCGATGGCCCTTACCACTGCGCGGGCTTTGTTGACGGATTCCTCGAATTCTTTCTCCGGGACTGAGTCGGCTACGATGCCGGCGCCGGCCTGGATATGGCCCTGTTTACCTTGCTGGAGCAGGGTGCGGATGGCGATGCAGGAGTCCAGGTTCCCGGAGTAGTCGGCATAGAGGACGCTGCCGCCGTAAATGCCGCGGCGGGTCGGCTCCAGCTCTTCGATGATCTCCATGGCGCGGACTTTGGGAGCGCCGCTCAGGGTTCCTGCAGGGAAGCAGGCGCGGAAGGCGTCGACGGCATGGAATTCGGGGCGGAGTTTGCCTTCGATGCCGCTCACGATGTGCATGACGTGCGAGTAGCGCTCGACGGTCATCAGCTCTTTGACTTCTACGGAGCCGTATTCGCTGACGCGGCCGACGTCGTTCCGCCCCAGATCGACGAGCATAACGTGCTCGGCGCGTTCTTTTTCGTCGTGGATCATCTCGTCGGCGATACGGCGGTCGTCTTCGTCGCTGGCTCCGCGCGGGCGGGTTCCGGCGATGGGACGGTACTGGATGCGGTTTCCAGTGACCTTTACCAGCAGTTCCGGAGAGGAGCCTGCGATCTGGGTATCGCTGTTCTTCTTCAAACTCAGGCGTAGGAAATAAAGATATGGGGACGGGTTGACCATGCGCAGCGCGCGGTAGATGGAGAAAGGATCGACGCCGGGTTCGACATCGAAGCGCTGAGAGAGGACGATCTGAAAAGCGTCTCCGGCGGCGATGTATTCTTTGGTTTTTTCGACGGCCCTGAGGAAATCCTTTTTGCGTGTGCGCGAATCGATCCTGAGCTTGCCGCTGATTTTTTTCTGCTTCAACCTCGGGAGAGGCGCGGCGAGTTTTTTCTCCAGTTGATTGAGGCGCTTCACCGCATCGACGTAGGCGCGGTCAGGTTTCTGCGCTGTGACATCGGCGGTCGCGATGAGCAGCATCTCCTTGCGGATGTGGTCGAAGGCGAGCACCTCGTGGAAGAACATGAGGCAGGCGTCGGGCAGGCCGAGATCGTCTTTTGCGGTCGCCGGCAGGCGCTCGATCTGGCGGACAACATCATAGGCGAAGAAACCGACGGCTCCGGCGGTAAAGGGTGGCAAGCCGGGGATACGCGCAGGCTTATGGTTGCTGAGCAGCTTCTTTGTCAGCGCGAAGATGTCGTCTTTAACGCGGCGCAGCTTGTCGTTTTCAGTAATCTCGATATCTTTGCCGCGCGAGACGATTTTGCGGAACGGGCGAATCCCGATGAAGGTGTAGCGTCCGATCTTTTCGCCCTGCTCAACGGATTCTAGAAGGAAAGCTTCCGGCTCGTTGTCGGCGAGACGCAGGAAGGCTGTAACGGGGGTTTCGAGGTCAGCGGTGAGGGTGCGGTAAACCGGCACGAGCGTGTGCGTGCGGGCGAGTTGCAGGAATTCGGCGCGGCTGGGGAGTGTTTCGTGCGAAGGCATGGCTTTTGGTTATCGTACCGTAGTCCCCTGCATGAGATGTTCACGGCAGAGAAAAGCAGGTCCTTCGACTGCGTTCCACTTCGTTCCGGTCAGGATGACAAATCTATGTAACTTGATGATCCGCTCGATACGATAATTGCGAGAACTGGCAGAAAGTTACGGACTCGATGCTTCAATGAGAGAAAAACAAGTTTAAAACCGCGGATACACGTGACGTAGGTCTTTGGAATCCAAATAGATAACGGATGATGACCTCGGTAATGCTTGCCGGGTGTCTTAACTAAAGCCTATACTCGGTGAGTTTGGCCGGAATTGCGTCTTTTGCCGCAGTTGCGGGGTCAAATATCAGCGCAAGACATGCCGAAAATGGCCGGTTTCGGCGTGTTTACATGCTCTCTGCGCAGCGTTGACATAACGCTAACGCGGGCAATGGAGAATTCCGGTCGGGGACGGTTAGGCGTTCCAAGGGAGAGATGAACTTCGTATGGCTACCATTACGCTCGAGCAGGAGATTAATCCGTGGGAAGCACAAGCTGCTCGATTTGACTTTGCGGCGCGCAAGCTGAATCTGGATGAAGGATTATGGCGCGTGCTGCGGCACCCTTCGCGCGAGATTATCGTGCATTTTCCGGTAAACATGGATGATGGCCGGATTGAGATGTTTACCGGCTTCCGTGTGCTGCATTCGCAGGCGCGCGGGCCGGGCAAGGGCGGTATCCGCTATTCTCCCGATGTGACGCTGGATGAAGTGCGCGCGCTGGCGAGCTGGATGACATGGAAGTGCGCGGTGGTGAATATTCCCTTTGGCGGCGCGAAGGGTGGAGTCATTTGCGATCCGAAGCGGATGTCAATTGGCGAGCTGGAGCGCATGACGCGCCGCTATACAGCAGAGATTATTGAATTTATCGGGCCGGAAAAAGATGTTCCTGCGCCGGACATGAACACCAATGAGCAGACAATGGCCTGGATCATGGACACCTACTCGATGCACCAGCGCCAGACCGTCACCAGCGTGGTGACGGGTAAACCGGTGAATATTGGCGGGTCGCGCGGGCGGCGTGAGGCGACAGGCCGCGGCGTTCGCGTAATGTGCAACGAGGCGCTGAAGTATCTGCAGATGCCGGTGGAAGGCTGCAGGGTTATTATTCAGGGCTTTGGCAATGTTGGCTCCAATGCAGCCAATCTGCTGAGCGACAGAGGTTACAAGATCATTGGCATCGCCGAGTACGATGGCGGATTGTATAACCCGAACGGCATCGACATCTGCTCACTGCTGGAGCACCGCCAGCGCAACGGAACCGTGCTTGGTTTCAAAGGCGCTGAGCCTGTCGATTCTTTAGAGCTGCTGACTACAGATTGTGAAATTCTGATTCCGGCGGCGACGGAAAACGTGATTACCAGCCGTAATGCTGACCGCATTAAGGCAAAGATTATCTGCGAAGGCGCGAACGGACCCACAACTGCGGTTGCGGATGAAATCCTGGCCGACAAGAAGATCTTCGTGATCCCAGACATTCTGGCCAATTCCGGCGGCGTTACTGCTTCGTATTTTGAGTGGGTGCAGGACCGCCAGGGCTACTTCTGGAAAGAATCAGTCGTGAACGATCAGCTGGAGAGCATTCTGGCGGAGAGTTTTGACGATGTGGTCCGTTATTCGGAAGCGCACGGTGTGAATAACCGTATTGCGGCATACATGCTCGCGATTGATCGCGTGGCATTCACGATCAAGCAGCGCGGCATTTACGCCTAACTGTCTTTAATCTTAAGGGCGGATGTGTTCCACACATCCGCCCTTCTTTCCTTTCACATCTGTCCGGTATCAAAGTTACATGTAACACTTTGGTTGAAGTGAATCGCGCTTGTGTTGTTTCTAGTTTTTGCTTAAGTTTCATTCCGCGCGCAAGGCCTGCACCGGATCGAGCCGCGAAGCGCGCCACGCGGGGATCGCGCAGGCGGTTGCGGCCACGAACAACAGCAGCGCGGCGACTATAACAAAAATGGTCCAGTCGAGCGGTTGCGCTCCATACAACATGCTGCGAATAAGCTGCCCGGCGAAGCCGCTGCTGATCAATCCCGTCACAAGACCGATCCATGCAGGCTTCAGCCCGTCAAGCAATAGCAGGCGCAGCACCGAATTTCGCTGAGCGCCGAGCGCGATGCGGATGCCGATCTCGCCGGTGCGCTGCGTGGCCAGATACGAGAGCACTCCGTATAAGCCGACTGCTGCAAGCAGTAATGCGATGACGGCGAAGACGAGCACGAGCGTCGAGGTGAAGTTGGCGTCCAGCGTGGATTTGCCAATTGACTCTTCCATCGTCATCACGTCAGCGACGGGCAGAGTCGGATCAAGCTGCGCGATGAGTTTCTGAACGGGGAGCGCGAGCCGGGAAACATCCTGATCGGAACGGACCGCGATGGACGACCACGACCATGCGCCGGAGAGAATAGGGAAGTACATGGTCGCCCCCTTCGGTTCTGTCAGATTCCAGAGCGTGTCGCCAACCACTCCCACAATTTCAAAGTTGGCGTCTCCCACAATGTTGGTGCGGATATGTTTGCCCAATGGATTTTCGTTAGGAAAAAATTGCCGGGCAAAAGATTCGTCGACGATTACTGTGGATAGACCTGCCTGCAGTCTTTCGCGGTCTTCGAAAGCGCGCCCGCTCAATAACGGAATTCGTATTGCCTGAAAGTAACCAGGATCGACAGCGCGGATCATTGCATTCTGGCCGGCCTGCCCTGCGACCGGATGCTCAAGAATGGAAAAAGTGGCGTCTCCGCCATAGCCCTGACCGGGCAAAGCCGTTGAGAGCCCTGCGGCCTTCACGCCGGGCAGCGTATGCAGCCGATCGAGAAGCTCGGAAAAGAAGGCGGCTTTCTTCGCGCGTGTGTCATATTGCACATCGGGCAGTAAAAGACTCATGGTAAGCACGTTGTGTGTCTCGCAGCCCAAATCCAGCGAGCGCAATTTCTGATAACTCTTGAGCAGGAATCCTGCAGTCGTAAGCAGCACGACAGTAAACCCGACTTCCACAGCGAGCAAAATTTTTCTCATGCGTGCTGTGCCTGCGCCTGAGCTGTTGGCTCGAGATGATTCCTGCAGGGAGTCAAGCAGCGGACCACGCAGAGAAGAGAAGCCAGGAATCAGGCCGGCGAGAATACTGCTGACCACGACCATGCCCAGCCCAAAAAGAAATGTCACGCTATCCATATGAACGGAGTTAACGCGGGCCAGGTCAGGTCGCGTATGGATAAGCCACTTTGTCCCAAACCATGCAAGCGGAAGACCGATAACACCGGCTGCGATGGCGAGAACCGCGCTTTCCGTGAGTTGTTCGCGCAATAACCGAATGCGGCTGCCGCCCAGCGAGGCGCGTATTGAGATTTCTTTGCGGCGTGACGCCGAACGGGCAATGAGAAGATTCGCTACATTGAGGCAGCCGATCAGCAGAACACAGGTTGTTGCGGCAAGCAGGACATAAAGTTGCGTCTTCGCATCGTGAACAACGCCATCCAGCAGAGTGCGCACATTTGCTGAGCTTGAAGTAAAAGGAGTGATCCACTCCATGTGGACACGTTTGGTTGCGGTATCTACTTCACTGAGCGCTTGCGCCAGAGTTGCGCCGGGACGCAGCCGGGCGATTACGAAGTAGTTATGAATGTCCGGCCGCTGCACCTGTCGCGGCTCCTCTTCGTGGTAGAACGCGGTCCAGAGTTGTATCTGCGAGTCAGGATAGGTAAACGATGGCGGCAGCACGCCGATGACAGTATACGGATGCGAGTTAAGCTGGATTGTCTTGCCGAGGATATTGCGGTCGCCGCCGTAGCGGCGCTCCCAGAGATTGTGCGTTAAAACAACCGTGGCCGCTCCTTGTGGGTTGTCTTCGGAAGCGGTGAAAAGGCGCCCGATCTCAGGCTCGACGCCGAGCGTGGGAAACAGGTCCCATGAAGCATCTGCGTAGCGAATCCGTTCAGGCAATTCGCCACCGCTATCAGACAGATTGACGCTGCGCGTGCCATAGACGCCCATCTGTTCGATGCTGGGCGTCTGCTTCTTCCACGCGGCATACATGCCGCCGGCAACGTAGTTGTACAGGTGGCGGTTATCGCGCGATTTTTCGTAAAGCTGGATCAAACGGTCGGGATCTTTGAACGGCAGCTGCGTAAGCAGTACTGAGCGAACGACAGTGAAGAGCGCCGTATTCGCGCCGATTCCAAGCGCCATAACGATGATTGCTGTAAGCGCAAAGCCCGGTGTGCGCCAAAGGGTGCGGGCTGAATATCGAAAATCGCGCCAAAGGTCGTCGAAGAAACCGATTGTGCTGCGCTCCCACTCTTCTTCCCGGATGCGTCGAGGGCTGCCGAATTTGAGATGGGCCTGCCGCTGCGCTTCTTCCGGCGAAAGGCCGCGGGCGAGGTTCTCATCGATTTCCATGTCGATATGCGCTTCCATTTCACGAGTGAATTCGACGTCTCGTTTGCGGCGGCTGAAGAATTTTTTGAGGTTCACGATCTCTCCTTATTCCAGGCTTTCACCCATGACTCGGCCAATCGCTTCCACGATCTGCCGCCAGCGGCTGGCTTCAGCTACCAGCTTCTTTCGGCCAGATGGCGTGAGTTGATAAAACCTGGCCTTGCGGTTGTTTTCACTTACACCCCAATAGGAAGAAACCCAGCCGCGATCTTCGAGCCGGTGAAGGGCCGGGTAAAGAGAGCCTTGTTCCACATCGAGGACGTTTTCAGAAGTGCGCTCAATGATATTGGCAATGGTGTGGCCGTGTGCCGGGCCCATAATCAACGTGCGCAGGATCAGCATGTCGAGCGTGCCCTTCAGCATGTCTACGTCTGCTTGCTTTTCCGTTCTGCCCAAAAGAGTGGCCTCCACTCGAAGTTCTATGGGAGATACTGTACACCACTAGAATTTCTATGGGAAGAGGAAAGTTGGAGTTTTGTTGTGTTTCTGTTTTTTGACCGATCAATTCCGGATTACTGATCCTCGCTTGTATCCGCTGCAGTGGTGCATAATGACTAGATAAGGGCCTTCTCGCCGGTCGTAGCCGTGAACCTTCCCAACTCCATTACGATGGGCCGCATCTTCAGCGTTCCCCTGCTGATCTGGATGCTGTCGCCGCATTTTCCTCTGCGCGGGCCAAATGGCGAGCAGGAGCTGTTTACCTCCATCTTCTTCATCCTGATTTCCATTTCGGACGGGGTGGACGGCTATCTGGCACGGCGGCGCGGGCAGATCACCACGATGGGCATGTTGCTCGACCCGCTGGCAGACAAACTGCTGATTGCGGCGGCATTTATCTGCCTTGTCCAGTATTGTCCCGATATCGTGAAGCCGTGGATTGCCGTGCTGGTGATCGGGCGCGAGTTTCTTGTGACCGGCCTGCGCAGTATTGCCAGCACCGAGGGATTCACTATCGAAGCCAGCGATGTAGGCAAGCTGAAAACTGTGATTCAGATTGTCTCGGTGGTCTCGGTGGTTCTGGCGCATCGCTGGGATGCCTGGTACTTCGGCTGGTTCATCATGCCGGTGCGGCCGATTGCGGTCACTGGGGTCTACTTTATGGTGGTGGTTTCGACGATCTCAGCCGTGGATTATTTCGTTGCCTTCTGGCGGAAGATTGATCGCGCTACCGCCGGCCGACGCAAGCGCGATAATGAATTTGTGCTGAGCCGCAAGAAGAAAGACCTGCCGGTTTAGGAATGATTGCTTTCTACGCTTTGCTCTACTGCTGATGAAAATAAAGCCGTCCTTCGCTGCGCTCAGGATGACATTTCTTAGAGTGAAGTTCGTAAACTCAGGGACAAAGAACTTTTTGTAGACAATTCAGACATTCATTCGTCTGTAAAGAATAGAGGCTGCGCGGATATTTCTCCGCCGCAACCTCTTGCTCCAGAAGAGAGAAAGCCCCGGCGGTTCGTGGGTCCGTCGGGGCTTGGCATTCTTTGGCGCTAGGCCTGCGCGGTTGGCATGGCATGGTGAGTGTTGGCATGCCGTGTAGTGAGCCGATGGACGAAATGATACGGCGGCCAGGGACCTGAGAGCTGCATCTGGCAATCCTTCATCATCTGGCTCGCGCTCGAATATTTATTCTGATAACGCTCCACACACTTGTTGTCGATGAGGTGGGCGATATCGAGGAGCATCTTTCCGGATTCCGTCCGGCGGCAGCTGACTTCTTCGGCCAGCGGCGCAAACATGCGGTGCATCTGGACGGAGACGGCCCGGGCCTTTGTCTGGCGCTCGCGCTGACGCGTGGCGTTTTCCCTTAGCTGTGTTAAGTATTCTCTGCCTGTATTGCTGTTGGAATGGGCGGAGTAGGCGTGTATCTGTTCCCGGCAGCAGTCATCGAGAAGCACTTTGAGGTGCATTTCGGCCTTGCCGCGCAGGCGGTCGATGTTGGTAAGGAACTGGCGCTGGTTGGAACGAACCGAACGGCGGAGACTATCGTCGTCCGAAAAGACGGTTCCGAAACGGAAGGGAAGAACGGTTGAGCTTTTGAAGCAATCTGCAATCACGCGGGCGTGTTCGACGGCTGCGCGGTCATTCAAATTGTCTTCTGAGGAGTGTTCGCTGACGATAACGGCTAAATCACTGGCGGGGTAAAGAAAAACCTGATTTCCGGCTATGCCCGCCACCGCTTCCATAGGAATGGGTTTGCGATGACGAAGCAGTTCAGGGAAGGCTTGTTTCTCGGCAATGCAGTAGGCATACCATGCCATAGAGAATCACTCCGTATGTTTTGGCTTTTTTACGAATGGATTACATCGGCATCTTCTTGGAACAACTGCACATTCGTTCTGGCGTGTCCGTTTTACCGCGAACTACCCCGAACTGACACGTATCCTATTCCTTCAAGGTAGAAGCTGGCAAATGTTTCCTTAACGAAATGGAAAACGTGAGCAGGGTCGAGGAATCCCGCTTTATTTTTATTGGAAGAAGTATTCATAAAATCAAAAAGGAACATGCAGGGAGTTACCTGCGTGGAGAGAGCACTTCTTCAGGGCAAATTGAGAGAATATCCCTTTTAGTATAAGCAACTTAGCGGGGATTGCTAGTGCTGGTGCGAAAGAATCATTACGGCAAGCACGATGAGAACGATCAGCAGCACAGCGAGCCCAACAGCCCCCGCGCGAACCAGATTGCTGAGAGATTTTACGTCGGCTACCAGTTCTTCGTGTTTTGCGGTGCTGCGTTCCGCCGTCTGCCGGATCAGAGCGATCTGGTCTTCAATACGCTGCATCTCGACCGTCTGGCCCTGAACCTGAAGATGGAGATCACGATGCTTTGCCTGAAGATCGGCCAGCCCCTGACGCAGTTCCTCGTGCGCGGCGGAGGATGCGGCGCTATTGCCATCCACAAGGCTCAGCAGATGCGCCAGCGCCTGTACTGCGCCGTGGTCCACCAGGCGCAGGCCGCTCGACAGAACAGGCAGAAGCGGCTTCAGACTCTGCAGCAGTCCTGTTTTTGACCGTTTTGCCCCCTCGCGGCTCTGTTTCCGCTCGTCATCTTCAGGATCTGACTTCTTTCCGGGAACGGCAATGAGGCGTTCTTTGGTAGTCAGTGGCGCGAGACTGGTCTGAGCTTCGGCAGTGGATGTTTTATCTGGCATAAGCAATGGCTCTACTATAGTAGATGCTTATTGGGCGGAACCGTGTGTGATCCGCTTTTCAGGTAAACCCTTTCTGATGGCGTTCTTGACACTTCTGAATGACCCTGCAGTTCAACAAAACGTTGTCCTCCGGATATCTGGATTGCGCTCGGATTTTCCGCCGGCATGGGGACGCATGAATGCGGAGCAGATGGTTCGCCATCTGACGGACACGTTCCGCATGGCTTTGAAAGAGCTGGAAGTAGACAACTGCGCAGGCTTCCTGAATGGCCCATTTGGGAGATTTCTGGTCCTTTACTTGCCTGTGCGCTGGCCCAAAGGATATCCGACACTCCCTGAGCTGGACGCCGTACGCCTGCCTCCGTCTGATAGCGATTTTGAGCAGGACAAGTCAGAGTTATTGCTACAGATAGACAGGTTCTGCCGGTCTGAACCCGGACAGTTGCTGGCCGAGCATCCCATTCTCGGCAAGATGACTCATCGGGAATGGATGCGCTGGGGCTATCTGCATACCGGCCACCATCTGCGTCAGTTTGGATGCTGATCTACTGCTTCTGCCGCTGATAATTTTCTAAAGTAGAAAAAGTTTCGCTCCGCATGCGATCGATATAGACGCGGCCATTCAGGTGGTCGATCTCATGTTGCAGGATGCGGGCATACCAGCCACTGGCTTCGATGGTGCGGAACTTCCCTTGTTCGTCGAGGCATCTGACGCTGACTTTTCGCGCTCGCGGAACGACCGCCATGAATCCCGGCAGGCTGAGGCAGCCTTCGTGGAATGTGATTTCAGCAGGGGTTAGCAACTCAATCTCCGGATTAATGATGACGTGGAACGGGACAGGCTTCCTTTCGCGTTCCTTCAGGTCGGCTTCGTTCAGATTCTTGTGATAATCGGCTTTGTCTTCGATGACCGCGAGTTGCAGAGACTGGCCAACCTGCGGCGCTGCGAGGCCTACGCCGGGGGCATCGCGCATCGTGTCGCGCATGTGGCCGATCAGCTCCTGGATTTGGGCGCTGCGGATTTCTTCGGCAGAAAGGGGGCGTGCCTTCTTGCGCAGAACAGGATCGCCAACGCTGACTATTTTCAGGATCATTTCGTCAGATCAGCTCCGTTTCCCAGAGATCGTGCAGATGAACAACGCCCTGAATCTGCTTTTCTTCATCAACGACCACGAGCGACGTAATTTTTTTTTCTTCCATCATGTTCAGAGCGCGTACTGCCAGCTCTTCCCCACGGATTGTTTTAGGAGAACGGTTCATGGCTTCACCTGCTGTTTTTTCGAGAACATGCGGGCCTTCGCGTTCAAGCAGGCGGCGCAAATCGCCATCGCTGATAATGCCGGCGAGTTTTCCTGCATCTTCAACGGTGGTCATGCCCAGGCCTTTGCGCGACATTTCATAAATCACTTCGCTCATGGGCGTGCTGAGGTTGACACGTGGGACAGCGTCGCCGGAGTGCATGAGGTGATGGACGCGCGAAAGCTTCTTGCCCAGTTTGCCGCCCGGATGCAGATCGGCGAAATCTTCGGCTCGGAACCCTTTGCGGAGTGACACGGCAATGGCCAAAGCATCGCCAAGCGCCAGCATGGCGGTAGTTGAGGCGGTAGGGGCGAGGTTCATGCCGCATGCTTCCTGAGGAACGCTGCAATCGAGCGCTACATCGCTGGCGAGGGCCAGAGTCGATTTCAGATTGCAGCAGAAGCTGATGAGCGCGTCACCGATGCGCTTAATGGTCGCGAGCAGGCGAAGTATTTCTTCTGTCTCGCCGCTGGCCGAGAGAGCGATGACGATATCTCCGCGCGCGACCATGCCGAGGTCTCCGTGAACAGCCTCAGCAGGGTGCAGAAAGAGTGCCGGGCTTCCCGTGGAACTCAGCGTGGCGGCGATTTTCTGCGCGATGACTCCGCTCTTGCCCATGCCGGTGACTACGACTCGACCGCGTGCCTGTCCGCACTGGACAATGAGATCGACAGCGCGTTTGAAGTCAGCAGCCATCGGCCCTTCAAGCCGGGCTGCGAGCCGCTGCAGCGCTTCGGCTTCAATGCGGACGAGTTGTGCCGGAGTGTGTTCCAACATTTTGGATGGTATCAAAGCCGCCGGTTCCGCAGCAGAGCAGTGGGTTGCACAGAATGCTGGATGGCAGGCCGTTTCTTTTAAAATACAGGCAGGAAAGAAGGTCCGATTGAAACGCAATCATCTGGTTCTGATTCTGCTTGTCGCAGCTCTGGTGCTGATGGTCTGGTCAGGCGTTGCCAATTATCGTCGCCGCAAGGCCGAACAGGAGCAACTCAAAAAAATGCAGGCGGTGCTGACGCCCGCGATACCGACCGCATCGGATTCGGGAGCTGCGCCGGAGACGGAGGAAAAATCCCCACTGGAAGGCAAGCCGGCGCCGGCATTTACTCTGGAAAATCTTCAGGGCCAAAAGGTTTCGCTCGCCAGTTATAAGGGAAAGGCGGTGCTGGTGAATTTTATGGCGACCTGGTGCGCCCCCTGCAAGGTAGAAACGCCATGGCTCATCAAACTGCGCGACCAGTATGCTCCTCAGGGTTTTGAGGTCCTCGGCATCTCGACCGACGATCTCGATAAGGACGACAAGAAGCAAAACGCGCAGGACAAGGCCGATATCGCCAAGTTTGTCAGCAATATGCATATCGATTACCCAGTGCTGATCGACGGCGACTCCATTTCGCATCCATACGGCGGCATTGATGCTTTGCCTACATCGTTCTTTGTAGACCGCAGCGGCAAAGTGATTGCCGCGATTGTTGGCCTGCATGACCGCGACGAGCTGGAGGCGAATATCAAGAAGGCCCTCGCCAGTGGAGGGGCCTGATGCGTCGAATAATAGCTGCTTTTGTTGCCGGCATTTTTTGCGTAGGCCTGCAGTGCGCTGTTTCGCAAAAGTTTGCGTGGCAGTCCGAAAAGAAAGATGAGCATCAACAGGTACAGTTTCTTTATCCGGAGCAGGTTTCGGTCACGGCAGGCAAGCCAAGCGTGGTGGAATTGCATTTCCGCGTGAACAACGGACTGCATATCAATTCGCACACGCCTCGCGCAAAAAGCCTGATTCCAACGCAGCTGATGGTCGAAGAACCTGCGGGAGTGAATGTCGCCGGCGTGGATTTTCCTGCGGGCACCGATTATTCACCCGCATTCAGCCCGAATGACAAGCTGAGCGTATACACTGGCGAGTTCGTTCTGCGCGCGCATGTGACCGCGCAACGCGGTGATCATCTGATACAGGCTGCGCTGCGCTATCAGGCCTGTGATGCAAACTCATGCTATCCGCCGAAGACGGCTCCTGTCGCGGTAAGCATCGTTGCGAAGTAAAAGCCAAATCCAGATTGTCATCCTAAGCGCGGCGAAGGACCTGCTTTTTATTACGAACCGCACTAACTTTTAATTGAACAGGAGCACGAACAGAAAAACAGATCCTCGCTACGCTCAGGATGACAGCTAATTGATAGCTTCTGCAGCAGCCAGTCTCTTCACTACACGCTCTTTTCCTAAATTCACCATCACGGCGAATAAGCTCGGAGCCACAGCCTGTCCGGTAAGCGCGACTCGCGCCCCATTGATGAGCGCTCCGGCTTTCACGCCCTTTTCTTCAGCAAAGGCGCGCAGAATATGTTCCGTTGATGCCTCGGTGAACTCAGCAGCAGATTCATAGCGTCCTCCCAACTCGGTCAGCATCGCACGCACAGCCTCATCTTTCAGGAACTTGGCCACGGCTGCCGAATCATATGTGAAGTCATCGCTGAAATAAGCGCGAAAGGCAGTGGCGAAATCTTTAAGATTACGCGCACGCGGCTTGACCAGATCGATTGTCGCAAGCACTTCCTCTTTCGGGCGATCAGGCGTGAGTCCTGCCTTTGCCCACTCTTCTTCGATCAGCGGAAGCAGTTTCGCCGCATCATAAGCGCGAATGTATTCCGTATTGAACCATGCCAGCTTGTCATTATCGAAGACAGCATTCGACTTTGAGATACCGTCAAGCGAAAAGAGGCCGATTAATTCTTCCGAGCCGAAGATCTCCCGGTCCTTCCCATCCGCATCTTTGCCGGCAGCGCCCGGAGTCCAGCCGAGCAGCGCAAGAAAATTCCGGAAGGCTTCCGGCACAATGCCCATTTCCTTATATGCGATCACGCTGGTCGCGCCGTGGCGCTTGGAGAGGCGTGTTTTGTCTGGTCCCAGAATCAGCGGTACATGGGCGAAGACAGGCAAGGATGCACCCAACGCTTGATATTGCAGCACCTGCTTGGGCGTATTCGATATGTGGTCTGCCCCGCGAATAATATGCGTAAGGCGCATGTCAATGTCGTCGGCAATGACGCTCAGGTGGTATGTAGGAATGCCATCGGAGCGCAGCAGCACAAAGTCCTCAATCTCCGCATTGGCGAACTCCACCTTGCCAAAAACAGCATCGTCGAAGCTTGTAGCTCCGCCTTCAGGAACAGCAAAGCGCACGGCGCAAGCTTCTCCTGCTGCCTTGCGTCCTTCAGCGGCAGCGCGCTCGATCTGACGACAGCGGCGGTCATACATTGGTGGCCGACCCGCAGCAACGGCAGCAGAGCGGCGCTGTTCCAGCTCCTCTTTAGTGCAGAAGCAGTAATACGCATGACCGCTCGCGAGCAGCTTTTCGGCTGTTGCGCGGTATAAATCGAGGCGTTTCGATTGATAAAACGGGCCTTCGTCCCAGTTGAGTCCGATCCAGCGCATGCCTTCCAGAATGCCTTCGACCATTTCTTCGGAGGAGCGCTCGAAATCAGTATCTTCAATACGCAGAATGAATGTTCCGCCAAAGTGGCGGGCAAAAAGCCAGTTAAAAAGAGCAGTACGCGCTCCGCCTACATGCAGATAGCCGGTAGGGGAAGGCGCAAAACGGACGCGAGGAGTGCCGGAGATGTCTGTCATTTTCTGAGTGAATTCCACTTCTGATGCTAAGTGACTCTTAGTCTGTTCACAAAATCTGCGTATTACTTCGACAAGGGCAGTCCATCCAGTCTTGTCAGCCGTCCAACAGGATAGTCACCAACATGATTAGCGGCATACCACGGCGAGTGATCATAGAAAAATTCAAGCCGTGCAGAAGGATTGCCTGCGAACTGCGGATCGCTTTCAATCTTGTGTTCAAATTCGGCTTTGAGCTTCGGGTCCTTCTCCATCATTTCGCGCGCGAGCTTTTCAAGAACATAGGCCTCGCCATATTCCTTCTGCTCAAAAACGGGATCGAAGAAGCCCCATGCCAGCGCTGAGTCTGGCGCTTGAGGCTCAAGCCACTCGATGGCAACTTTAGAAAGCCGCTGGTTGAGCAGGATAACCACAGAGCCGGCAGGATATGTCTCTGTTTTAGTTACAAATTCGCAGGAGCCCAGTTTTCCCGGCTGTCCATCAGCTCCTTCGCCCGCAAATACCGGATGCCGGCCCTCAAATGGAGGACCCTGCCACTGCATGCCGCTGCAGTGATAGCTTTCGACCGACCCGGTCCAGTCAGCTGTTGTGCGCTGCATCTGGACCTGGTGCGCGGCAAGCACATCAATCACATGCATCCACTGGCGCGGAATGATATAGGCCGCGGGCGGTACGGTTGATGCGCTGACTTTGAATCCTGAAGCCAGCGGCAGCGAGACATTCCAGGGATCGTGGGAGTATTTGATCCACATCGTTCCGGAGACTTCGCTGAGCCGGCGTGTGTATTTGTATCCGCGAAATAAAAATGGCGTGGTCTGGCCGTTCCATGCAACGGCAAGCGGAAACTGTACGTTGCTGAGTGGGTGCATGCCAAGATGGGATGCGTCCGCGTCTGCGTCAGCATTGAGTTGGACAAGCCTGGCAGCATCACGGTTGACGACTTCCATCAGCGCGCGGAGGATTTCGTAATTGCCGGTGACACGTGTTCTGTAATCCTTGAGCATGTGCATCTCAACCAGCATGCCGGGGCGGTTTTCGAGAATCATGTAGCCGGTCGAGAAGCGCGGCGGATTGTCATTGAACGCAAGTCCCTTGGCCGGATCAGTATCGTCATTCAGGGTGATGTATGTGGGCGAGGCGAGATGGCCGCTGCTGTCGACCGATTGCGTCAGGAATGGTATTACCGCGTCATCGATCCACCGCGCAGTGGGACCGTAGACATTTGGGCCATCGTCAACGGTGAATGTAACGTCGTATTGGTAATCAGCGCCGTCGGTGACATGATCATCAACAAAGAAATCAGGCAGCCATTCGTGAAACATCCGGAGAAACGCTCGCGTCTCAGGCGCGTCGGCCTTCAGGTAATCGCGGTTGAGGTTAAGGTTTGTCCCATTCGCGCGCCAGCCCATCTCTTCGGGGCCGTTCTGATTGATGCGGTTGTATTTTGAGCGCTGCTCGTGGCCGTCGGCGTTATAGATAGGGATGAAGACAAAGACGGCATTGTCGAGCAGGCGCTGCTGCGTTTTGGTGATCACCATGTCGCGCAGCAGAGCGAGACATGCGTCTTTTCCGTCCATTTCACCGGCGTGGATGGAATTCTGCACCAGCACAATGGGGCGATGCGCTGCGCGAATCGCAGCCGGATCAAAGATGCCGTCTTTGGTGGCGATGACGATATCCAGCTCGCGGCCCTCGCCAGTCTCGCCGAACTTTTCAATCTTCACCTGGCCCGGAGCAGCGGACTGGATGCGGCGCAGATAGGCCATCGTTTCGGCATAGTCGGGCGTCGTCTGATAATTGGATTTCTCCGCAGGCGTAATCCAGTCTGCATTGTTTTGCTGCGCCATCAATGGCAGGGCGGCAAAAAGAAGAGAAGCAAGTGCGAGCGTTCTGTTCATGCGTTTTCCTAAACTGGTATCGCAGAAACCAAATCCCTTGCTGCGCTCAGGACGACCGATTACGAAAAGTATTTAAAGACACCAGAGCTATTGCGCAGCTGAAGTAGACATCAAAGAATTGTCATCCTGACCCTGAATGCAGTGAAGGGGAAGGACCTGCTTTTCCTATTGGTCGGCACTCTTAATTTCATTTTTTCAGAGACACTCCATTAAGTAATGTCTTCCGTATCAAACGGTGTTTTGGTTACGGGAGCACCGTGCACCTGGCTTACAAGGTCCTTGACGACGTCTTCCAGTTGCTTCTGGCTTTCGATAACGGCAGACATGCTCTTCAGTTCGCTTGGATCTTCTACCTGCTCCAGCAGCACGACTGCATGTGCCTGAGCAACATGATCTACGCCGAGTCCTTCCGGCGTTTTCGCTTTGATGCTGACGGCATTGGGCTGAATATCAAGCAGCTCCGCGACGCGCTCGCGCAGTTCGCCCGCAATGGGTGAAATCTTTGGTGCGGCGAGCACAAGGGTAGTGTCGACGTTCACAATGCGATAGCCGGCGTTCTGAATCTCTTCCAGAGCAAGATTCAGGAAGATGGAGGAGTCTGCGCCCTTCCAGCGGGGATCGCCCGGTGGGAAGAAGCTGCCAATGTCGCCTGCCGAAACAGCTCCGAGGAGCGCGTCTGTAATGGCGTGCAGCAGCACGTCTCCATCGGAGTGGCCGGCAAGACCCTCGGGATGCTCAATGGCAAGGCCGCCGATTTTGAGCGGCACTCCCGGCTTAAAGGCGTGAGAATCCCAGCCAAATCCAATGCGCATATTCATGGTTGTCTCTTTCTACTTTACAGTTCTCAGCGGCGCAGGACTGCCATATGTTGCAGGTAAAACTCCGCCAGATCAAGATCGCCGGGCTGAGTAATTTTCAGGTTCGCCGCAGAGCCGGGGACCACCGCAACCGGCGCGCCTGCGCGTTCGACAATGCTGGCCTCATCGGTTCCGAGAAAACCGTCTGCCATGGCTTCCGCGAAGGCGCGTTTCAGAAGGCCGCAGCGGAAGCCTTGCGGCGTCTGCGCCTGCACAATGTACTCGCGCGGGATGGTGGCAGTGATGAGAGCGCCGTCAGCCGTGCGCTCTACCTGTTTGATGGTGTCCACAGCGGGCAAGCCCACGATGGCAGCGTTATGTTTTTCAACGGCTTCAATGGTTCGAGTGATGGTCGCAGGGTCAATCAGCGGACGCACGGCGTCGTGTACCAACACAATGTCACTGTCATTGCACTCGATAGCATTGAGAGCATTGGCCACGCTTTCCTGGCGCGTATCGCCACCGGTGACGATCCTCACTTTGCCGGAAAAGCCGTGATCGGCCACCTGGGCCTCCACCCGCTCGCGCTCATTGGCGCGGACCGCGACAAATATCGCGCTGACCTGCGGTATCTGAGCGAATGCGCGCAGGCTGTGGATGAGGATAGGCACTCCTGCCAGTTCAAGAAACTGCTTTGGCGCGGAAGGCGTATGCTGGCCCGCGGCCATGCGCGTGCCCAGTCCTGCTGCTGGAAGAATAACGAAAACCCGCATAAACATTGGAGTATACAGGAAGCCGCGCAGGCTTGAGCACCGGAACGCAATTCCGCTTTGCTGTACACTGTGTCCGCTTGTGAAAACGTTCTCACGGAGGCATTTTGATGAAGTTTTGGGGTTATTGCTGTGGATTGTTGCTGATGGTGCCGGCTGCGCCATTCCTTTCTGCGCAGAATAAGACGCTTGCTCCAACGCCGCCGATGGGCTGGAACAGCTGGGACTCCTATGGCCTTACCGTGACCGAAGATCAATTCAAAGCCAACGTCGATTGGTTCAACAAGCACCTCAAGCAGTATGGATGGCAGTATGTCGTTATTGATGAGGGCTGGTATCTTCAGCATCCGGAGAACGCCGGGAATAAGGGTGCAGATCAGGGCTACACGTTGGACAGCAACGGCAGATACACTCCCGCCCCGAACCGTTTCCCCTCAACAGATGGAGATGCCGGACTGAAGCCGATTGCGGATTATGTACATTCCATGGGCTTGAAGTTCGGAATTCATATCATTCGCGGCATTCCGAAGCAGGCGGTGGAAAAGAACCTGCCCATTGCCGGGTCATCATTTCACGCTTCTGATGCGGCCAATACTTCCGATCTTTGTGCCTGGAATCCGGATAACTATGGCGTGAAAGACAACGCTGCCGGACAGGCTTATTACAACTCGCTGGCGAAGCTCTATGCGGGCTGGGGCCTGGACTTCATCAAAGTGGATTGCATCTCCTCGCCGTATCGCGCCTCAGAAATACACCAGATTAGCCGGGCATTGGCAGCCAGCGGACGCCGCATCGTATTGAGCCTCTCTCCCGGTCCCACACCCATTGAAGATGCCGACGATGTTCGCCGGTATGCGCAACTATGGCGCATTTCAAATGATGTTTGGGATGTGTGGAAGAAACCGCAGGACAGCAAAGACGCATGGTTTCCGCAGACTATCAGCGATCAGTTCACGCTTACCGCGCAATGGGCGCCCCACGTTGAGCCGGGACACTGGCCGGATGCTGACATGCTGCCTCTCGGTTATTTGGGGCCTGTGCCCGGCTGGGGCAAGCCGCGTCACACCAGCCTGACTGATGATGAGGCACGTACGCAGGTCACCCTCTGGTCCATTGCGCGCTCGCCTCTTTTTCTTGGTGCAAATCTCACCCGGATGGATGACTTTACGGAATCATTGCTGACGAACCCGGAAGTCATTGCCGTCAATCAGCATTCGAGCGGGAACAAGCCGGTGATACAAACGCCAACAACCATGGTATGGACCGCCGAAGGTGCCGAAGGCAAGAGCTATCTTGCAGTCTTTAATCTTGCTGACAGCGCTCAGACGGTTTCTCATGCCTGGAAAGAACTGGGTTTCAGTAAGTCAGGCTATGCCGTGCGGGATGTGTGGCAGAGGAAGGACCTGGGCCCTCAGCCCATGTTGAAAGTGACCCTTCCGCCGCATGCTTCAGCCTTCTATTCACTTCAATAAAATTCTGTGAAAAACAGCTCTTGACAGTGTCGAGACACTAAAAAAGAGACGAAAGCCCGCCGGCGCCGGCGGGCTTTTTCTTTCCCGGAAAATCGGCATGGTTGCGGTAACGATGCCTCCTAAGTTCCTTTGTTTGGAAGAATTTGCAAAAAATTAAAGGGCGGACTATAGGAAATCTTCAACGTGATTGCCCACGGAATGGTGCCGAGGGCGCGTGTGCCTTGACGGCAGTTACTCCCATTCGATGGTGCCGGGCGGTTTTGAGGTGATGTCGTAGACGACGCGGTTGATGCCGCGCACTTCATTCACGATGCGGCTGGAGATTTTTTTCAGCACCTCGTAGGGCAGCGGCACCCAGTCGGCAGTCATTCCGTCCTCAGAATGCACGGCGCGGATGGCGCAGGTATAGGCATAGGTTCGCTGGTCACCCATCACACCAACGCTCTTGACCGGAAGCAGGACGGCGAACGATTGCCATATCTGCTGGTAAAGTCCAGCGGCTTTAATTTCCGTGACTACGATATCGTCGGCTTCCTGCAACAGCGCCACGCGCTCAGGCGTGATCTCGCCGAGGATGCGGACTGCCAGGCCGGGACCGGGAAACGGCTGCCGCTGCAGAATGTCTTCGGGCATCTGAAGATCGCGCCCGATGCGCCGGACTTCGTCTTTGAAGAGATCGCGCAGCGGCTCGATCAGCTTCAGCTTCATCGTCTCCGGCAGCCCGCCGACGTTGTGGTGGCTCTTAATGGTCTGCGACGGGCCTTTGACCGATGACGACTCGATCACATCCGGATAAAGCGTGCCCTGAACCAGCCAGTCAACCCCTCCGGTCTGCTGCGCAATGCGATGCGCCTCATCGTCGAAGACGCTGATGAACTCGTTGCCGATGATCTTGCGCTTCGTCTCCGGATCCGTTACTCCGGCGAGTTTGGTAAGGAATCGCCCGCTGGCATCGACTGCCACCAGATTCAGCCCCAGTTTCTCGCGCAGATTTTCCTGGACCTTGAAGAACTCGTTTTTCCGCAGCACGCCGTTATCGACAAAGACGCAGGTAAGACGGTCGCCGATGGCCCGATGCACCAGCACCGCGGCAACCGATGAATCCACGCCGCCGGAAAGCGCACAGATCGCATGTCCGTCACCAACCTTTTCGCGGATGGCTGCAACGGTGGACTGAATGAAATGCGCAGGTGTCCAGTCCGGTTTGGCCTTGCAGATGTTGAAGAGGAAATTCCGCAGCAGGTCTGAGCCGTGGCGCGTGTGATGCACCTCAGGATGGAACTGCACCGCCCAGATATTGCGCTCCGGATTGGCAATTCCGGCGACGGCGTTCGATGTTTTCGCCGTCAGATGAAAGCCGGGCGGAAGATCGAGCGCTTCATCGCCATGCGACATCCAGACATGGAGGTTGACAGGCAGGCCGGCGAAAAGCGGCACTGCCGGATCAACGACCGAGACCTCGGCATGGCCGTATTCACGCTTTGAAGCTGAACGAACTTTGCCGCCCAGATGATGCGTGATGAACTGGAGTCCGTAGCAGATGCCGAGCACTGGCTTACCCAGCGAGAGCACAGCCGGATCAGCCTTAGGCGCGTCCGCGTCGTACACCGAGCAAGGCCCGCCGGACAAAATAATGCCCAGCGGCTTATAGCTTTCGATCTCTGAGAGAGAAGCAGTGCAGGGTAGAACTACTGAAAACACATTCTGCTCGCGGATACGGCGCGCGATGAGTTGTGTGTACTGCGAGCCAAAGTCGAGGATGACGATCGAAGAGGTATCCATGTTTTAGTTTACTTTGTGGTTGCCCAAATTGCGGGTGAATTTGATGGAGTGTTCCTGTATAAGCGCCAGAATCTAATAAACGCCACCAGCCGCGCGACCTGGAAGAAGTCTGAAGCAGCCAGATAAAGTATCGTGACCGCGCCCCACCAGATATAAAGAGGCGTCCCCTGCATGACGGTGGCAAACGGAATGGGAGTTGCCGAAAAAACCATGGCCAGCACAATCAGCGCAAGCTTGATAATGCCCATGACCAGATTAACTTCAATCAGCTTTCCGGTAAGTGGGCCCAGGCGCAGGCTGTGGTAAAGGCTGGATGCGACTCCTCGATTTTCCAGCAGCGCAAGCAGCGGCGCAATCGAGAAGACCCAGCTCAGCAACGCCCACAGCGTAAAGATTCCCAGCGAGAGGCAAATCACCAGCGCGCAATACAGAACCAGGTTCGGCTCAGCTCCTGAAAGCGAATAGTCGGCAGCCCAATGGATCGCCCCAAACCATCCGGCGACGCTGCCGCCGAGTGTCACGATGCGCAGCAATTGCAGCGCGATCATAGGCACAGGCCTCATAGGCAATGCCGCATCATAGCGGCTCAATACGAGGTTGCGTCCGATGCCGGAGAAAACCGACCACACCGCGGCAAGCAGCGGCAAAAGCCAGAGAGCAGTGTGCAGCACCGGCGGCCACAACACAGCAAAAGCGTCAGCGATCATCACTATGCTGCGCATCGGGTCCAGCAAGGTGAACTGACGAATGCCGGTAGCCTCAAGCCTGCCGGCGGTCGCACCATAAATCCGCCAACCTTCATAGCAGAGCAGAAGAAGCGCCGGAATCCCAAAAACCCAGCGCCACGCCAGTTCCAGGAACAACAGGGAAGGCCGCGACCAGCACTCCGCGTAGGTATGGACGAGCGATTGCGTACCCCTGATCGTTTTGGTGGCCGCCGTCATCAGCCCTTCGCAACAATATTGATCAGCTTGCCCGGCACAACGATGACCTTGACGATCTCTTTGCCGGAAATAGAAGCCTGCACCTTCGGCTCAGCTTTCACTGCTTCCTTCAACGTGTCCTGATCGACATCTTTGGGCACCTGCACCACGGCCCGCAGCTTGCCGTTCACCTGCACGGGGATTTCAATGGTAGACTCAGCCATCTTGCCTGGGTCAGCCTTCGGCCACGGCGTTTTGTTAATGACTGACTTGCCACCAGTCTGCTCCCACAATTCCGCCGCCAGGTACGGCGCAAACGGACTGATCAACAGCACGAGATTCGTAATCAGATCACGCGCCCCCGTGTCAGCTTCTACTGCTGCGACAATTGCATCCTCGTGTTCGCTGAACAGGTTCAGCAGTTCCATGATGGCGGCAATCGAAGTATTGAAGTGCCAGCGTCCGGCAAAGTCCTGCGTGATCTTGTGAATTGTATGGTGCAGCTTTCGTTCCAGAAGCTGCGCGATATCTGCCTGTAAACGCGTTCCGTTTGCGGAAACCGACTGGCGCATCGCCGGGGCAGCTTTCATCACAAACCGATAAACACGTCCCAGAAAACGGCTCACGCCGGCAACGCCATCTTCCTGCCAGTCAAGGTCACGGTCCGGCGGCGCGGCAAAGAGCGAATACATGCGCGTCGCGTCTGCGCCGTAGCGGGTAATCATGTCGTCGGGCGAAACCACATTGCCTTTTGACTTCGACATCTTCGCGCCGTTTTTGATCACCATACCCTGGGTAAAGAGGCGCTCAATCGGCTCATCATTTTTTACCAGTCCCATATCGCGCATCACTTTGGTCCAGAAGCGCGAATAGATCAGGTGCAGGATCGCGTGCTCCACCCCGCCGATGTACTGGTCGATGGGGAACCAGTATTGGGCCGCACTCGTATCGAAAGGTCCTTGGTCATACTTCGCGCTGGTGTAGCGATAGAAGTACCAGGACGAATCGACGAAAGTGTCCATTGTATCGGTTTCGCGGCGCGCCGGGCCCCCGCACTTCGGGCAGGTGGCGTTCACAAACTCCGGCACCTTAGCCAGAGGCGAGCCGCCCTGTTGCGTGATCTCGACATTATCGGGCAACAGCACCGGCAACTGATCGTCGGGAACTGGAACGATGCCGTCTTTTTCGCAGTAAAGCATCGGGATCGGCGTGCCCCAGTAGCGCTGACGACTCACACCCCAGTCCTTTAGACGGAAGGTGACAGTCGGCTTGCCAAAGCCTTTTTCCTGAGCAAACGCGGCCATCTTCTGCTGCGCCTCCTTGTTGCCCAGCGAGTTGAAATCAGCGGAGTTGATGAGCAGGCTGTCCTCATCGGTGTAGGGCAGCATGTTTTCCGGATCGCGCCGAGCGCCTTCTTCCGCATCATTGTGGCGAGGAAGAATGACGATGCGCATCTCGATGCCGTACTTTTTCGCGAAATCATAGTCGCGGTCGTCATGCGCGGGCACCGACATGATTGCGCCCGTTCCGTAGTCGGACAGAATGTAGTTGGCCACCCAGATCGGCAGACGTTCACCGTTGAATGGGTTGATCGCATAGTGCCCGGTGAAGACGCCATGCTTCTCAATTTCTCCGATATCACCGGATTCGCGCGCCTTCTTCTGCTGGTCTAGAAGTGAGCTGACTTCGTCTGCAAGTTTGGCATCCTCTGCGGCGAATTGCTTAACCTGCGCGTGCTCCGGAGCCAGAATGACGCTGGTCGCACCGTAGATCGTGTCAATGCGTGTGGTAAAGACGGTGATCTTGCTGCCGGTGGTCTTTATATTTTCTACCGCGGCCAACACGGTCGTTCCCTTACGCCGACGCTGTTGTTCATCTTCCGGCGCATCAGTTGCGTCTTCTACCGCGAAGTCGACCTCCGCGCCCTCGCTGCGGCCGATCCAGTTGCGCTGCATGGTGCGTACCTTTTCCGGCCAGCCCTCCATCGCGTTCAGCTCGTCGAGCAGTTCCTGGGCGTAGTTGGTAATGCGCAAGAACCACTGCTCCAGGTCGCGTTGTTCGACAATCGTGTCCTCGTGCCGCCAGCAGCGCCCGTCGATGACCTGCTCATTGGCCAGAACAGTGGCGCACTCCGGGCACCAGTTCACCTTGCTCTTTTTGCGATATGCAAGACCGCGCTCGAACATGCGGATGAAGAACCACTGGTTCCAGCGGTAGTAGTCGGGCAGACAGGTCGTTACTTCGTTCGACCAGTCATAGCTGAAGCCGATGCGATCCATCTGCCGCTTCATTGCGGCGATATTCGAGAGCGTCCAGTCACGTGGCGGTGTGTTGTTCTTAATAGCCGCATTTTCAGCGGGGAGGCCAAAGGCGTCCCACCCCATCGGGTGCAGCACGTTATACCCCTGCATCCACGTGTAACGGGCAAGCGCATCGCCAATCGAATAATTCCGCACATGCCCCATGTGCAGCGCGCCGGAGGGGTAAGGCAGCATTTCCAATACGTAATATTTGGGCTTGCCGCTTGATGCAGGCTCTGCGGCATAGAGATCGGGCTGCGCCGCCCAGCGCTGCTGCCAACGCGGTTCTATCTCAGCCGGGTTATAGCGGATTTCAGGAGAAGCTCCGCCTGTCGCTGCTGTGGCAGCGGTTTCCGTGGGTTTGCTCGAAGGCATAATTCTATTTTACTGATAGCCCATCCCGGTAGGAGAGTTAACCTTTTTGGCCTTTCTCTTTTAGCCATTTTTTTGACATCTTAGCGAGACGATTGTTCACTACACAGCATGTGGGAATCATGAAGGCACTAACGTCATTGTCGGAAGCTCCATTCTTACGTTGTAACCGTGCAGTCTACCCACATATTTCAAAGATCGCGGCAGTCAATGGCAGGCAATTGCCGCGCGTAAGAGCATAGCTCCAGTCCGCTAAACTTATTCCAGAGCCTGATGGAAACAGTGGAGTGAAAGAGAACATCGCCCCGATATGGAACCGAATGAAGCACAGGAATTGCAGGAAGAGCATGAGCGCGCGGCCAGAAACCCCAGCCTTCGCCCGGTAAGTTTCACCATGAGCGTGCTGGCGGTGCTGGTGGCTATTGCTACAGTGCTCGGACATCGAACGCATACGGAAGCTGTATTGGCCCAGGCCCGCGCAAGCGATCAGTGGAATGAGTATCAGGCAAAGAAGATTCGCCTGAATGAAACACAGTTGACGTCCGACATGCTGTCGATTCTGGCGGAACATGACGACCACGCAAAACAATTGATGGAGAGTTATAAAGCCCACTCCGATAAATGGTCAGGCGATTTGCAGCAGGAAGAGGACAAGGCCCACGAATATGAGGCCGAAGTACGCCGTGCGGAGCGAAAAGCAAACCGTTTTGATCTGGGTGAGGCGCTGCTGGAGATTGGCCTGGTTATTACGTCTATCACTCTGCTGACGCGACAACGCGCTTACTGGTATCTCGGTAGCGGATTCGGAATAGCGGGTTTGGCGGTATGCGTCACCGTTCTATTGCTGCATATTTAAAAGCAGATGAGGAATGGCGCAGACGAATAAAACTGCGTCTTGGAATGGACAGGCGAAGAATCCCCAGCCGGCGTGGCTTGAGATTCTTTCTTTCGCTGTGCTCAAAACAGGCTCTCCCCTCACCGCCCAATCACGTGAAACCGCGCATGCCGGGGACCCCGGTTTCGGTCGTCAGAATGACGGCAGTTTATACCCAAACAAAATGCCTTAAGGCGTGAAAGGCCGCGCGAAACGGCCTTCCGATTAATGCTTCTTTACCGGTTCAATATCGGTGTTCCATTCCTCAACAGGTCCAAGATTCAGCTTTTCAAGCTCAGGCTGAATCTTTGCCTTGTCACCTACGGCAATGAGAAGCATGTTCTCCGGATGGAAGTATTTCCGCGCGACGCTTGCTGCCTGCTCGGATGTAACCGAATCGATTTTGCTCGGATAAGTCCGGTAGTAGTCGAGTGGCAGTTCATAGGTGAAGATATCGGAGATTTTGCCTGCGGTCTCCTCGGCGGTTTCAAAATCGCCGGGCAGTGAACGCATCAGGAAATCCTTTGACATGTTCAGTTCCTGAGGCGTTAGCGGGCTGGTGCGGATGCGGTCCAGCTCTGAAAACAGCTCATGCACTGCGGGTCCGGTAACGTCGGCGCGCACGGAAGCTCCGGCAAAGAATGGTCCGCTGCCGCGCATGAACTGGAAGGTACTGAATGCGCCGTAGGTATATCCGTGCTGCTCGCGCAGGTTCATGTTGATGCGACTGGAGAACAGGCCTCCAAGCATCGTGTTGTCTACATTCAGCGGAGCAAAGTCGGGATTCGAGCGGGGCACTCCGATTCCGGCAGCGAAGATGGCAGTCTGAGGGGCTCCCGGCATATCGACGAGAATGACACGCCGCGATGGTGGCGCAGGTGCTGCCGGAGGCTGCGAGGCGATGCCTTTTGCCGACCAGCTGCCGAAGTATTTTTCAGCCAGGTCGCGCGCCTGCTTCTCGGTCAGGTCGCCGGCAAAGACCAGGGCGGAGTTTGACGGTGCGTAATGCTGCTGCCAGAAATTTACGAGGTCTTCCCGTGTTGTCGCCTTGATGGCGGCTTCCGTGCCGATGCTGCGGTATCCATACGGACTGTCTGCTCCGTAGAGAGCGCGGGATGCAACCGAGATCGCAACCTGCACCGGCTGGTCCTTCAACTGCAACAGAGATGTCAGGCGCTGGCCGCGAATGCGGTCAATTTCCTTATCGCTGAAGGAAGGATGCAGAGTGACATCGGCAAGAAGATCAAGCGCCTGACTGCTTACATTGCTCAACGCACTGATGCGCACAAAAGCGTTGTCATTGCCGGCGTTCTTGGTAAGCGTTGCCCCGATCTGGTCTGTATCGTCTGCAATCTGAGGCGCGGTCCTGTTTGCTGTGCCTTCAGTCAGCATGGCTGCGGTGAATCCTGCGACTCCGGGCTTTTTCGGCGAGTCTCCTTCGCTGCCTCCCAGGGCTACGAGCGATGCGCTCATCACCGGCAGACTGTGCGATTCCACAAGATAAACTTTCAGGCCATTGGCCAGAGTGAAGTGGGTTGGCTCAGGAAGCGAGAGTTTCGGCTGAGGTCCCGGCTGTGGCGGAGTTTTGCGCCACGCCTGCGCCTGATCGAACTCTGCTGAATATTCCGGCTGGATCTTTACATTGGCATCCGTGTCTGCCGGACTGCGCGGCACATCATCCACGACCTTTTTGCCGGGAATGCCATAGACGGTGACGCGCTGGCTCTGCTTCAGATTTGCCTGCGCGTATTTCTGCACACTGGCAACGGTCATGGCATCATAGCGGGCGATGTCTTTGGGCAGGTAGCCCGGATCGCCGGTGTACTGGTTGTAATAATTCAGCGTGTCGGCTACGCCGCCAAATCCGCCCACACGCTGCAGGCCGCGGATTTTTCGTGATTCGGTTGTATTGCGGGCGCGATCAATCTCTGCCTGCGTCGGGCCGGTCTGGAGAAAATCATTGATGACATTGTTTGCGGCTTTTTCCAGTTGCTCAGCAGTTACCCCGGGCCGCGCCACCAACTCGCAAGTCGTCCATGAGCGCAGAGCCTGCGACTGGTTATAGCAATCGGTCGATTGGGCAATCTGCTGCTCATAGACAAGCTTCCGATACAGCCTGCTGGATTTGCCTCCGCCAAGAATATGCGCAGCAAAATCGGCTTCAGCATCGCCGGGAGTGAAGGCCTGCGGGGTCAGCCACGCGAATTCCACCTTCGGCAACTGGACGGTATCGGTAACGGTAACTCGCTTTTCAGAGGTAATGTCGGGGGTCGTTACATCCACCTTCGGCACATCGGGACCTTTGGGAATCGGACCGAAATATTTTTCAATCAGCGCCTTTGTTTTTGCTTTATCAATGTCTCCGGCAATCGCGATGGTCGCGTTATTCGGGGCGTAATACTGCTGGAAGAACTGCCGGACATCTTCGAGTCTGGCCGCTTCGATGTCTGCATGCGAGCCAATCACTACGGCGTGATACGGATGGCCTTTGGGAAAGAGCGACTGGACAAGGGCCTCATCCACCAGGCCATAGGGCTGGTTCTCAATACTCTGCCGCCGTTCATTTCGAACCACGTCGCGCTGGTTCGTCAGCTTTTCGCGGTCCAGTGTGTCGAGCAGAAATCCCATGCGGTCGCTTTCAAGCCACAGCGCCAGTTCAAGCTGGTTTGAGGGCAGCGTTTCAAAATAATTGGTGCGGTCGAAATCCGTGGTTCCGTTGATGTCCGACGCGCCCGCTGATTCCAGATATTTGAAATGCGCTTTCTCGCCGACGTGCTTAGAGCCCTCGAACATCATGTGTTCAAAAAGATGCGCAAAGCCCGTGCGTCCGGCGCGCTCCTTCATTGGGCCGACGTGGTACCACAGATCAACACCGACGATGGGCAGCCGGTGGTCTTCGGTCAGGATGACCTGAAGCCCATTCGGAAGCGTGTAGCTCTCGTATTTGATATCGGGAACCTTGAGTTTTGACGGAGCGTCGGATGCAAAGACGGACAAAGTGGAAATAGCCATGGCAAACAATCCTAAAAGCGCAAATCGGCGTTGATGCATGTTCGGGTACAGCCTCCAAAAGCAGCCTCGGGGGTGTGGCGCGATGATATCAGACAGTGCCGGTATCTACAGCATCCCCCCGCACAATAGACTTTTATGGGGCCGGCATCGTTTTCAGGCAAATCGCCCCGCATGCCTAAAAACGTCAATCAAGTAAGCTGTTGATGAGACACAACAATGCTCACCCGGATCCACCTTTTCCTGGCATGTTTGCTCTACGCCGTCTGTTCGCTGGCCCAGACGCCACAGTCTATACCGGTCATTACGGCAGACAACGGGCCGAATGCCCTCGTTCAGGAACAGAAGCATTATGTGGTGCTGGTTTCCCTCGATGGATTCCGCTACGACTACGCAAAGAAGTACGGAGCAACCCATCTGCTGGCACTGGCAAAAGAGGGCGCAAGCGCGCCGGATGGCATGATTCCGTCGTATCCCTCGCTGACCTTTCCGAATCACTACACGCTGGTGACGGGGCTTTATCCAGAACACCACGGCATCGTCGCCAATGACTTCTATGACGAGCAGCGGCAGGAGCGCTATTCCCACAAAGATCCGAAGACAAACAGCGATGGCAGCTGGTATGGCGGCACGCCGCTCTGGGTATTGGCTGAGAAACAGGGCATGCGTTCTGCCTGCTTCTTCTGGCCGGGGTCGGAAGCCGCAATCCAGAATGTGCGGCCAAGCTATTACCTGCATTTCGATGACAGGTTTCCCGATGAGCGCCGCATTGAACAGGTGATCTCCTGGCTTAAGCTTCCGGAAGACAAGCGTCCGCACTTCATTACGCTCTACTACTCAAACGTAGACCATGCCGGACACGATTATGGCCCCGGCAGTCCGCAGGTTGCTGAGGCAGTCAGGCATGTGGATGCGTTGATCGGAAAGTTGCATGCCGGCCTGGATGCGTTACATCTGCCTATTGATCTGATTATCGTCAGCGATCATGGTATGGCGCGCGTAGAAGGGTCATGGATCAATCTCGACCAATACGCCGATCTCTCCAACTTCACTACCATCGACGCCCTGCTGTATGGAAAATCTGAAGCGGATGTAAACAGCGCGTATCAGAAATTGAAAGCTGCCGATGCCAGATTTATCGTTTATCGACGTGCAAAGATTCCTGCATGGCTGCATTATGACGGCAATCCGCGCGCCGGCGATCCGATTATTGTGCCGAAAGGCCCCTATGCCATTCGCGCGCATGGCCCTCCAGCAGAGCAGCAGGACCATGCTCCGAAAGCGGGTGAACACGGCTATGACCCGCGCGAAATGCCGGAGATGAAGGCCATTTTCTTTGCTGCAGGGCCGGATATACGTCCCGGCGCCGCACTGAAGCCTTTTGAAAACGTGAATGTTTATCCGTTTATTGCAAAGATTCTGCAATTGCAGGCCCCTCCAACAGACGGCAGCCTCAACATTCTCTCCAGCGCTCTTACTGACAGTGCTCGGGAATAAGAAAATAGAAAGTAGAACGAATGGCCTTTTATCTTGGATTTGACGCAGGCGGCACCAAGACCGACTGCGCCCTCGCTGACGAAACCAGCATCCTGGCGCGCGCGCAAAACGGAAGCATCAAGCCCCTGCGCGTCTCCGCCGCGCAGGCTGAAGCAAACATGCGCGCGCTGCTCGAAGACATCGCCCGCCAGAGCAATGTTGACCTGAAGCAGGTTGCCGTTTCCTGCGTGGGAACCGCGGGCCTGCGATTTCCTCAGACAAAGGAATGGATGCAACAGATCATCTCGCGTTATGCAGGTGGCGAGATTCTTGTCTGCGGTGATGAGACGACAGCTCTCGATGCAGCTTTTCCCGGAGAGGCTGGCGTCCTGGTCATCGGCGGCACTGGATCGAATATCCTGGGGCGAACCGGCACAGGCAAGACGTTCAATGTGGGCGGATGGGGATCGGCACTGGGAGACGAAGGCTCGGGGTACTGGATTGGCCATGAGGGGCTGAAAAGAGCGCTGCGCGCACACGACTTCCAGCAGCCCACCATGATTGTCGAAAAGGTCATGAAGTTCTGGTCCGCTCCTACGCTGGGAGATCTGGCGGAAATCGGCAATCAGAGACCGTTTCCTGATTTTTCTCTCCTCGCCCCGATTATTGTGGAATGCGCCGAAGCAGGCGACGCTGTTGCGCTTGAAGTCCTGCAACTTGGCGGTCAGATGCTGGGCGAAAACGCGGTGCACGCCGTCCGCAGACTTCGCGCGCTGGAACCCGATGCTCCTCTCCCCGGAATTGCCTATGTGGGCGGCATTCTGAAGAGCGTGGCTTTGGTGCGCGAGAGCATGATCCAGACAATCCATCGCGCTCTGCCGACTGTGAAGGTTTTGCCCGAAGCTGTCGATCCTGTGATCGGGGCTTTATGGAGAGCGCGAAACCGGGTCCGCTGAATCTACTTCACGAACAGGCGATAACGAATCGCCCAGCTTTGCATCTGTCCGGGTGCGATATCCAAATGTATATAAGCTTCCGGTGAGATGGTCGTGCGAATCGACCACAAATAGAACTTTGCAATGGGCGAATCTGATGTTTGCTGGATTCCAACTCCTTCAGTCTGGTCTTCGACTGTGATGTCATAGTCGGATGCCTTGTCCGAATATCCAGTGATGTAGCCAGCCACGGTCTGGTGAGGCTGCAGTTCCTTCAAGTAGCTGATCGTATTGCCCTCGACTGTTGCCAGTGACGGATCGAAGTGCGTATCGGGCGAGTCCTGGATTTTTGGAGTGAAAGGGAAACGCGCCATCATTCCGGGGCCTATTGGCCGTCCATCAAACATGAAAAAATCATGGTCATAAACATCGGTCTGTATGGTTTTTGAGCCGATGTTTTTAAGCTGATGTTTCAGTGCGATGACTGCTCCGTTCTTATCGAGTTCCAGGGTCTTCTTGTAAAGATAAGCAAAGCCGATGGGTGATTGGAGCTTCTGCTCAAAGGTAATCGACCGCTTATTCGTATGCACCGTCCATTTTCCGGTATCAATAAACGGATAGAAAGTGCCGAATTTGTAGGGGGAGTCATCGATTTTGCGGAGGACGCCGACACCAATTTTTACGAACGGTTCGCCCGGCCCGGCATCCGCATAGCCTAAAGCCCCGTCCTGTGAACGAAATTCTTCTACCGGCCCTGTTATGGCATCGTTGATAAGCGGATCATATTTCGAAAACCATTCGCCCCAGAATCTGTGCCCTTTGACTGAAGCGCAGGTGATAACACCCGACCAGTCGAATCGCGTGGAGCGGTAGTAGCCGCGCTCAGGATCGGGCAGAAAAACGACCGCCTCAAGATTTCCATTTGTGAGCACAGCTTTAGGATGGTCCGCATGCGGAATGTCACTGCACGGCGACGCTGTAGCTGCGTGAGCAGCCTGCACCAGCAAGAAAATGAAAGCCAGAAGAGAGAGTGGTTTAATCTTTGCCATGAGCCAGCCGATTGCAATCAATGTGACTGAAGCATAACTCATAGCCGGCAATCCTACGCCACTGCTGCCCGCTGCCCGCGCAGAATCGTCTCGATCACCTCACCCTTTGGCGAAAGTACAGCTAGGTCCGCAGACCGTCCAACTTCGAGCATTCCCACCTGCGAATCCAATCCGGTCATGCGCGCTGGATTCCTGGTGGCGAGCGCTGCGGCTGTGCCCAACTCTGCTCCGGTAAATTCTGCGAAATTGCGTACAGCGCGGTCCATCGTCAGCGTGCTGCCGGCGAGCGTGTCTTCGCCGACAATGCACTTGCCGTCCTTCACGCGGACATCCAGTTCGCCCAGCTTGTAGTTGCCGTCGGGCATGCCCGTAGCGCTCATCGCGTCTGTTACCAGAATGGCCCTCTCGCTGCCTTTTTCCTTCCAGAACATGCGGACCACCGTCGGATTGACGTGCAGGCCGTCTGCGATGATCTCGGCAAATAAGTCAGGACGGTCCAGAACTACGCCCAGAATCCCCGGATCACGGTGGTCGAAGCGTCGCATGGCGTTGAATGTATGCGTGGCAGAAGTCGCGCCTGCCGCAATGCTGCGCAGAGCGTCTCCGGTTCCGGCATTGCTGTGTCCCAAACTGACGCGTACGCCCAACTCCACCGCGCGCACAATGACTTCATCCGCGCCCGGAAGCTCGGGCGCGATCGTTATCAGGCGGATGTGTCCCTCAGAAGCTTCCCACATGCGGTTGAAGAGCGCGACAGTCGGCAGTTGCAGGTCGCGTTCCGCATGCGCCCCCCGTTTGGCATGAGAGATAAACGGGCCTTCAAGATGAATTCCAAGCGGACGTGCGCCGCCATTCGGATTGGCGTCAATCAGCTTCGACAGGCCGCACAAGGATTGCAGGATCGTGTCTACAGGAGCGGAAATCGTGGTTGCAAGATAGGAACCGACACCGTGGCGCGCAAGAAACTGCCCTATCGTTGCCAGCGAACTCTGTGTCGCCTCCATCACATCGGCGCCGCCGCTGCCGTGAAAGTGAACGTCAAAGTAGGCGGGAATTAGCGTTGCGCCGGGATAATCCTGCGCTTCGCCTGACGGAGCCGCGTGTTCAGTCCGGGAGGTAATGGTGGCAATGACGCCATCTTCGATGGTTACGACCGGCTGGAAAATAGTCCGGTCGGGCGTCAGCAACCGTTCTGCTGTGATGATTCTGCGCATAAACCGTTTTCGTTCTGTCCCCGAAGATACACCTGTATAGCTGTATAGTCCATTATGAACTCTACACTGTAATTAAGAATGAAACGACCGAGAATTGGCATACATTTGTCTACCGCAGGCGGCGTCTACAAAGCTGCTGAGCGGGCCAATGTGATTGGCGCCAATACCTTTCAAATCTTCTCATCCAGTCCGCGTATGTGGCGACCGGCACGGTTGGAGGCGGAGCACTGTGCGCGCATGCGCGAGCTGCGGCAAGTGTATGGCTGCCACCCGCTGGTGATCCATACCAGCTATCTGGTGAATCTCTGCAGCCAATCGGAGGAGGTCAGGACCAAGTCAATCGCAGCCTTTCGCGGCGAAATCGAGCGCGCATTGCTGCTTGGAGCTGAATTTCTGGTACTCCATCCAGGCTCGTGGCGCGGGCTCTCCCGCGAAGAGGGCCTGCGGCTCGCTGCAGAATCGATCGAAACCTCGACCAATGGCCTGGATTCATTCATGAGCAGTTTTCAAATCCTGATCGAGAACACTGCCGGAGCGGAGTTTTCGCTCGGTGGAAGCTTCGAGCAGGTAGCAGAGCTGATGCACCGCCTGCAAGGCGTCGTGCCTGTCGGAGCGTGCCTTGATACCTGCCATGTCCACGTCTCCGGATACGACATCGTCAGCGAAGAGGGTTATGCAGACACGGTCCGGCAGATTGAGGCGACCATCGGCTGCAAAACAGTCCGGGTCTGGCATGCCAATGATGCCAAGGCCGCCCGTGGCTCAAAGCTCGACCGGCATCAACACATTGGCAAAGGCATGATCGGACTGGATGCCTTTCGCCGCCTGCTCCATGACAAGCGCTTCGTCCATTGCGCCTTTATTGCGGAAACACCGGTGGACGAGCCGGGAGACGATGAAAGGAATGTGCAGACACTCCGCGAACTGGCTATGGGTCATACGGCTCCCTCTTGCTGACAGCCAGTTCTCAAATGTCACCTTTAATTGCTTGGACAAGAGCTTCTCAGAGTACCGGTAAACGGCAATCTTGATCTCAGCCTACTTCCCATAAAGCCGGGCTGCGTTATCGTGCAGGTACCCATGAGCGAATGCCATCGCCTGCTGTTCTGTGACTTCATGGTTCAGGATCATCTCGGCAAGCGCGGCGGCAAGCGCTGTTCGCGCCGACCGGACAGCCATCCAGTAGCTTTCTTCCGCGCCCACAGCTTCGCTGAATGGAAATGCATCCGAACCGAACGCAACTTTATCCGGGAAGAGCAACAGCCAATGGCGCAGCACGTCCTTCAGGTCCGCCGGGTAGAGATAAAGTCCCATCAGGGATGAATCGAGGTAAACATTGCTCCGCGCCGCCAGCCAGATGGCCTGCTCCTGAAACGGATATCCGCCATGCAACAGCACAAATGTCGTGTTACTGTAGCGCGGATCGCGCAGCACATTTTCAAGCTGCAAGGCCGTATCTTGAGAGACACTGTAATAATCACCGATGCCGACTGCTGTATGAATCTGCACCGGCAGATGCAGCCGACCCGCTTCGCTGATCAGATAGCGAAAGAGATAATCCTGAAATCTTTTATATTCCTCATCTGTTGGAATGCCCCCGCTTCGATATTTTGCATAGACGGCTTCTGCCGCCTGCTTTGGAGGATCGTCAAAATGAAGCGAGCGGAAGTAGGCAATCTCGAATTTGATGCCGACGCCGCCATGCTGCTTGTTATCTTCAAGAAGACGGCTGGCGAATTGTAGATAGCCATCGAATGTGGTGGGCAATGATTGCAGCGCTTCCTGGGCCAGCTCCTTGTGAAGCTTCTTTTCCTGCAGAGGAACATAGACGGCCAGATCGCCATTACGTGCAATGAACGCCTGATTGTTGAAGGGAAAGAGCAGAGAATCAACGAAGAAGACCCAACGAAACCGCTTCGGCGAAAGATATGGGCCAGGTTCGACGCGGTTGGCAACGGCCTGCTCAATATTCAGTTGATCAAGAATCGTATCGAAATACTGATAGCCCTTTTCCTTTTGCTTTAGTTCGGCTTTCTTCTTCGCCAGCCATTGCAGGTGTTCCGGCGAATTGTCGTCATATGGATATTGAAAGAGCGCCTTTGACGCAGCGATAAGCTCAGGATTGCCGTCACGCAGACGGAATGCAGCGCTTGCGCCCGGAGGCGATACCATCGCATCCACATTCGGATCGTCAGCAAAGCCGGGATGGCCATGATTGTCGAAGATGGGAATGGCATTGATTGCTTTGAGCAGACGGTCGTAGGTCTGCTGATATGCGGCGGAAGATGGCGGTGTCGCCTCCGGCAGCTGTTCTGCAGAAAGCATGCCTGCGAGCAGAAGAAGAAGAGCGCAGGCAAATCTCATAACGTGCCTTTGACCATAAGATGAAACACCTTAAGTGTAGGTTCTTTCAGAAAGTTCGATTGCCTGAGTTGCCGTATGATTTTCTTGCTGACTGCAAATATCCTGTACTGTCATCCTGAGCATAGAGAAGGATCTGCTTTTTCTCTGCCAAGGAAAGACATTGTTATGCAAGGATCAGTAGTCCTTTGCCGGCAGAATATAAATCATTTTGGCGCCGCTAGCGTGGAGACAGAATTGAACAAAATTCAAAAGCAGGACCTGCATTTCCCATATGGCTCATCTGCGCATGGAAAATACCTTCGATGGTTGCTGCCGGCATTTCTTTGCTTCCCCACACTCGTCGCCATGGCTTCACGGCCCGCGCAGCCGCCCGTAATCGTCGCATACGTCTTTCCTCAGAAGACTGTCCTTCAGCCGGGCGATATCGCCGCCCGCAAGCTGACGCGGATCAACTTTGCCTTTGCGCTGATTCAGAACGGAAAAATCGTAACCGAAGACCCCGCCGACGGTCCCAATCTGGCTACGCTGGTCGCGCTCAAAAAAGAGAATCCGGCACTGAAGGTCCTTGTTTCCGTTGGGGGCTGGCTGGGATCGGGCGGTTTTTCCGACGCGTCTCTCACTGCCGAAAGCCGCAGCGTTTTCATTCAAAGTGTGCTCCAGTTCATCGAGCAGCATCAGCTTGACGGCCTCGATATTGACTGGGAATATCCCGGAATGGTCGGCGCGGGCAACAAGTTCCGTCCGGAAGACAAGCAAAATTACACGCTGCTCCTTGCCGAGTTACGCCGACAGTTCGATCAGGAAGAAAAGAAACTGCACCGGAGGCTCTTTCTCACCATAGCGACCGGATCACAAAGCGATTTTCTCGAACATACTGAGATGGGCAAAGTTCAAAAGTATGTCGACACCATCAACCTGATGGCCTATGACTACTACGAGCCTGACTCTGACCCGATCACCGGCAATCACGCCCCGTTGTTTACCAACCCGCAGGACCCGAAAAAAATCTCAGCCGACAGATCCGTCCATGAATACGAGCAGGCCGGCGTGCCCGCTGAGAAAATCGTCCTCGGTGTGCCGTTTTACGGGCACGTCTGGGGCCAGGTTCCAGCAACCGGTCATGGACTCTTTCAGCCCGGCAAGCCTGTTCCCAATGCCTTCGCAGGCTATGGAAATGTCTCCTCAACGATGCTCAACAACGGCTATTCGCGCTATTGGGATGCAGCCGCTTCCGCCCCGTATCTCTATAACCCGGCACAGAAGATCTTCGTCTCCTATGAAGACCCCGAATCGCTTGCGCTGAAGTGCAAGTACGTCCTGGACCACCAGCTCGCCGGCATCATGTTCTGGGACTATGAAAGCGACCCATCCGGAAAGCTGCTCGACACCGTCGATACAGGCCTGCATCATGCCGTCAAATAGCTTTTTTTAGAGATAGACGGGCCCAAAACCGCTGCCAGTTCACAATTTTTTGCAATTTGTTGCCTCGTTGTGACATATTCCATGCTTCCTTGCCCTATTCTTCAATCCGGTTGGAATGGAATCTATGAAGCTTCAGCTTCGACAATGGTCAGAACGCCCGCGCACCCTGGTGCTCATGCTGGCCATCATGCTGCCGGCAGTGGCGCTTATCGTGTTTGGGGCCATTCATCTCTGGGGCCTGGAGCGCGACAAGACAATCGAAGCCGCCATTCAAAAGGACTATGCGCAGTTTCTGGCCATCGCCGAAAAGCAGATTGACGCGCGCGCCTATGATATCGCCGATGATGCCACCGCCAAATTTCCAGACATCGACAACGCAGACGACATCGATTCCTTCCTCAATGCGCACCCCGAAATCGCGCATGCTTTCCTCTGGACCGGAAAAGGCGACATAGAATTCCGGTCCCAGATGAGCAGAATGAGCGACCGCCAGTTCTGCTCGGAAAGCCGGATGCTCCCCTCTGAGTTCGGAAGCTGGCTCGATCTCGAAGGAAAGTCGCTGACCACCAAAGTAAAACACCTCAGCGCGGCAACCGGCAGGGGCATTTATTTCGACAATCACTGGATAAACCGGGGCGATAAAATGCAGTATCAGACCATCGCCTTCTTTCTTCCACGCGGCTCCTCTCCTGAACACCCTGCGCTGGCCGGATTTATCTGGGACACGGACTTTCTAAAGGACAAATTTTTCCCACAAGCCTTAAACGAGATATTGCCCGATCAGGACGACATGTCTCGTCCCCAAAAGGAAATCATGGTCCACACGGAAAAAGATGATTACCCCTTTGCGACTTCGGCTCATTGGGATGGCGGATCGCTCGAAGTGGAGCGCCCGTTTGAAAATGTCTTTCCGGGCATGGTTCTCGGCATTAAGCTGCGCGGGACAACCATCGCCGACATCAGCGCCCACTGGATGCGCACCAACTTCCTCATCCTCGCCGCGCTCTCTCTGCTCATGGGCGCCGGAATGGTCCTCACCTACCGCAACGTGGCGCGTGAGCTTGCGCTGGCCAAGCTGAAATCCGATTTCGTCTCTAACGTCTCGCATGAGCTCCGCACGCCCCTGGCGCTCATCCGCCTCTATGCCGAAACGCTGGAGCTGGGCCGCATCTCCAACACCGGCAAGCAGCAGGAATACTACGAGATCATCCGCAAGGAGAGCGAGCGCCTGACGTCGCTCATCAACAATATCCTTGACTTCTCACGCATCGAATCCGGCAAAAAGGAATACACCTTCCGCGAAACCAATGTCGCCGACCTCGTGCGCACCACGCTCGAATCCTATCGCTTTGAAATCGAGCAGAACGGCTTCAGGTTCGAGCAGAAGATTGAAGACGTGCCGCCGCTGTGGGTGGACCGCGAAGCCATCGCCCGCTCCCTGCTGAACCTGGTCAACAATGCCGTGAAATACTCGGCAAACGAAAAATACCTCCTCGTTCGTCTTTACCGCCACAACAGCGGAGTGAATCTTGAGGTCGTCGATCACGGGATCGGAATCCCACCTAAAGACCATCTCAAAATTTTCGAAAAATTTTATCGTGTGGGCGATCCGCTGGTGCATAACACCAAAGGGAGCGGATTAGGTTTGTCTCTGGTCTACCACATCGTGCAGGCGCATGGCGGAGAAGTGGCCGTGGACAGCGCGCCCGGCAAAGGCAGCAAGTTCACCATCACCTTGCCGCTGCAAAGACTGGTAAGCCAGGAGTGAATGGGGTGTGGATATGAAACAGGAAAAAACAAAATCAGCCGAGCCGAAACCGGCCCGCATCCTCGTCGTCGAGGACGAGCCCAACATGGTCGCAGGTCTGCGCGACAATTTTGAGTTCGAAGGTTACGAAGTGCTCACTGCGCGCGACGGCGTCGAAGGCCTCGATCTTGCGCTGAAAGAATCTCCGGACCTTGTCGTACTCGATGTCATGATGCCCCGCATGAGCGGCCTCGAAGTGTGCCGCCAGCTGCGCGCCAAACGCGCCTCCATCCCCATCATCATGCTGACCGCGCGTGGCCAGGAAGTAGACAAAGTAGTCGGTCTCGAACTCGGCGCTGACGATTACGTGACCAAACCATTCTCGATACGCGAGCTGCTGGCGCGCGTCAAAGCCATCCTGAGGCGGACCGCGGCCCTCCCCAAACAACAGGAGCAGCATTCTTTCGGAGACATCGAAGTGGATATTCACCGCCGCCGCGTTCTCAAGGCAGGCAAGACGCTCGACTTCTCCTCCAAAGAATTTGAGCTGCTGCAATACTTCATTTCTCATCCCGGTGAAACGCTCAGCCGCGACCGCCTGCTCGAAGAAGTCTGGGGATACGAAAATTACCCCACCACGCGCACCGTCGACACGCATCTGGTGCGTCTTCGCCAGAAACTGGAACCCGATCCGGAACAACCGCAATACTTCCTCACCGTCCATGGAACCGGATACCGGTTCGTAGGTTAAAGCGATCGTCAAATCGGAATGAGGTGGGTTTTGAGCAGAGAAACAGTAATGCCGGAAATGAACGGTAAGTTGCGTTCCAACAGTCGCCGCAATCGCCGCTTGTCCTCGTCAACACCACCCCCATCTGCCCATTTGCAGAACGAGCTGAATTCACTGCAGAAAGAAAAGCTCGATCTGTACTCCCAACTCTTTGAAGCCGGACAGATTCAGCGCAAGCTGAGCGGCTCCCGCGAGCTGCGCCACGGTTGCCTGCAGTTCGCCAGCGAGGTCTTCGCCGCGCGTTTCCTCTCCGGCGACTTCACCATGTTCCTGCAGCACGGCTCGCGTGTCCTCACTGCACACGGCGACATCGCCGGCAAAGGCATTGCCGCAGGAATGTGGTTCACAAATCTGGCCGGGCTTCTGCAAAGCTACGGTCGTCCCGATTCCGATCCGGCTAAGATTGCTTCTGAAGTCAATCGTCATCTCTGCTATCTCCGCCCCGTCGCGCCCTTCGCCACGGCGTTTCTTGCTCAGGTTGATTGCGACAGTGGTAGCCTCACCTACTGCAATGCCGGCCACTTCCCGCCGGTCTTACTGCGCGCCAATGGAGAAATCGAATTGCTGGAAACAGGCGGTCCGCTGCTGGGCGCGATTGAGAGTGCTGCGTTTAATTCCGGCGAGCTGTTTCTCGCTCCCGGTGACACGCTGCTTGCCTACTCAGACGGCGTCCTCGAATGCCGCAATGCTGCCGGAGAAGAGTTCGGCATCGAGCGATTGGCGGACACCCTGCGACATGCGCGGCAATCATCGCCCCATGCCACATTGATGATTGTGCTCGCCGCATTGCAGGACTTCGCCAGCAGCGGCCCCCTATGCGATGACGTCAGCCTGACCGTCATCCAGCGCGGCTTGATTCCGGAAAGCAGCACAGCGTAAACACGCAGCTCTCTATAAATTGTCATCCCAGGCGAAGTACAAAAACTTAAGAATTGTCATTCTGCACAGTACAAACTTAAGAATTGTCAGCCTGAACGAAGCGCGCAGCGCGAAGTCGAAGGGCCTGCTTTTTCCCTGCTCAGCAGAATGCCCTCATGGGAGGATGTAGACAACCTGCCTCTACAAGCGTAGATTGTCTACATCCTTTATGACGGCCAAAGAGACCTACAAAAACCGAATCGAATTGCTGCAGGGAACTCTCGACATGCTCATCCTGCAGACACTGCAATGGGGGCCGCAGCATGGTTACGGCATCAGCCAGGCCATCCGCGCCGCTTCAGGCGAGGTCCTGCAGGTAGAAACCGGATCGCTCTATCCAGCATTGCATCGCCTTGAACGTCAAAAGTGGCTCAAATCCGAATGGCGAATGACCGAAAGCAATCAGCGGGCAAAGTATTACTCCATGACCGCCGCAGGCAGGAAGCAGCTTGCCGAAAACCGCAGCCGCTGGGAACAGATGGTGGCGGCCATCGGTGGCGTATTGAATTCCGCTCCGTCGTGATTAGGTAAAAGGCCCCGGTATTCATAGAATGCTGGAATTCAGTGCTTTGTATCAGGGCACGACTTTCAGTCGTGCCGCTCGTATGCAAATTCAGCGCGGCTTTAGCCGCTGAGAAATGGTGGTTCTCGGATAGAAGCGCTGGACGTTAGAGAATGCTGAAAAGTCATTGTTTCGTAAGGGCACGGCTTCAGCCGTGCCGTAAGCAGCACAGATTAAGCGCGGCTTTAGCCGCCCAGGGAATGAAATCCTCTTTAGCCCCGTGAAGGGAGATGCAACATGCGTTGGTGGCATAAACAAAACGAACTGGACGCGGAGATTGAAGCGCACCTCCGCATGGCCATCGCGGAACGCGTAGCTCGCGGTGAAAACGAGGATGCAGCGCGCCATTCCGTGCTGTGCGAGCTGGGCAACGAAGCTCTTGTCAAGGACATCGCCCGGGAAGCCTGGGGATGGGTCTGGCTGGAACGCCTGCTGCAGGATATGCACTACGCGCTGCGCCAGCTGCGAAAATCGCCCGCGTTTGCCGTGACGGTGATTGCGACACTCGCGCTGGGTATTGCCGCTCCGGCGGCTATGTTCACCGTGATCGACCGGGTAATGCTGCGGCCCTTGCCTTACAAGAATGCAGGGCGGCTGGTTTATATCAACGATGCGAGCCGGAGAAATGAGCACGACTGGCGGAATGGAGCGCCGTTTCTCGATCTGGCGGAGTGGCGGAGATGGAGTAGGAGCTTCGAGGGTATCGGCTACTTCACCCAAGCCAACGGACGCAATTTCCTCGAAGGAAGGACTGCGACAGAGGGTGTGGGTTTTTACAAGGTAAGCGCGAATCTTTTCGTTGTGCTGGGCAGCGCTCCGGCGCTGGGGCGTGATTTTCGCAATGATGTCGATAGCTTTGGAAAGAATGCGGATGAGAAAAGTCTGGTGATCAGCGACGCTGTCTGGCATTCCATGTTTGGCGGCGATCCGGGGATTTTAGGGCAATCGGTGAAGATCAGCGGAGAGCCATATGTGATTGTGGGCGTGATGCCGCGCGGGTTCTCGTTTCCATTTGATCCGGTGAATCCGGAGGTGTGGACGCTGGCGCCGTTGGGCGATGCGGACAAGGGGCGCACGGATGGTACACCCGTGTACACCACATTGGGGCGGCTGAAAGCAGGAGTAAAAGCAGAGCAGGCGGAAGCCGAGTTATCGACGCTGCAGAAGCAGATTGCGATTGGATATGTCGACCCTGAGACTCGACAACAGCGTTCTGGAGTATGGCTGGAAACGTATGCCGCATCTCTGGTGGAGAAGGATATGAAGCGCGCGCTTGAGATGCTGCTGGCTGCGTCTGGCGTATTATGGCTGATCGCTTGTGTCAATGTGACGAACCTGCTGCTGGCGCGGGCGATGGTGCGGCAGCGGGAAGTTGCTGTGCGGGGTGCGCTGGGCGCAGGACGATGGCGCATCATGCAGCAGTTCATGTCTGAGGGCCTTCTGCTGAGTGGATGCGGCGCATTGATCGGGACAGCGCTGGCCCTGGCTGCGGTGAAATTGTTTGCTGGAGGGATCAAGTATCATCTGCCGTTCTCGGTAGCGATTACACCCGACTGGCGGATGCTTGCTGCGTTGTTATTGCTGACGGTTGTTTCGGCTCTGGCTTCGTCAATCTGGCCGGCGTGGATGGCGGCGCATGCTCCGATTGAGCCTGCACTGAAGCAGGGAGGATTGCAGAGTGGGAGCGCGCGTGGGCAACACCGTATGCGAAGTGCGCTCGTGGTAGTTGAGATTGCGCTGTCTCTGACACTATTAGTTGGTTGCGGGCTGCTGTTGCGGACTATATATGCGCTCAGGCATGTTCCGCTTGGATTCCGCACGGACCATATCATCGTGGCGAATTTGCAGATTCCCGGTTACAAATTCACAGGACAGAACATGACGAATAACCTGTATCTGCCGCTGCTGGAACGGGCAAAGCATCTGCCGGGTGTGCAGGCTGCGGGATTGATGACGGAGGTTCCATTGGGAGGGACATTCAACATTCATCTTGAACTGAAGATGGATGCGTCACAGTCTCCGAACAGAAAATCGTGGAAAGTAGTCAGTCTGCTCAAGGCGGCTACGCCGGATTTGCAGCAGGTATTTGGCTTCAGAATGCTGGCGGGACGGTTTTTTAATGCTCAGGACACACCATCGTCGCAACCGGTATTCGTCGTCAATCGCGCCTTTGCGCGAGAGTATTCTCCAGACCGGCAGGACTTGAGCAAGGTTATCGGAATGAAGTTGTGGCACATTAATTCGGGGAAAGATGCGGAGATCGTGGGTGTGCTGGACGACATGCATCAGAGCGCGGTTGCTGAGCCATCCACCCCTGAGATCGAGGTATCGATTTCACAGATCACGCCTGAGAGCGGCATTTATAAGACGGTGGAGGGCATTGCGATGGACCTGGCCGTCCGCACGGACCGCGATCCAAAGGCAATGATTCCTGAACTACGCGAAGTCTTGCGACAAGCTGACCCGGCGCTTGCCGGCAGCAACTTCACCACCATGGACCAGGTCGTCGAAGATTCATTCGGCAGCCAGCGGCTGGCGGCGCATCTGCTGGAAATCTTCGGCGGGTCGGCGCTGCTGTTGTGCGTGGCTGGATTGTATGGATTGCTGGCGTACGTCGTTTCTCAGCGGACAAGAGAACTAGGAGTAAGGCTGGCTCTGGGCGCGCAGCGCGGCGACCTGCTCTGGCTGGTGATGCGCCAGGCGTCCACGATGCTGATTTCTGGGGTAGTGATCGGTCTGGCTTTAGCCTTAGCTTCGGGGCGTGTGGTGCGGAGCTATCTGTATGGAGTGAGCGCGCGCGATGGCTGGACACTCGGCTCTGTTGCCGCCATCCTGCTTCTTGTCGGACTCCTCGCAGCATATCTGCCCGCGCGCCGCGCCGCCCAGGTCAACCCGATGGAAGCACTCCGTGCCGAGTAAACAAAGGCAGGTGCGATTCATTGTTGCAACAAGTATTGACACGATCCTTATAATGAAACTACAGAAAAATCTTTAAGGAGAGGAATGGTTTAAGCGTGCTTTGGATGCGCTAAACCTTTGATTCTAAAGCGCTAGGTGGCCAGCTAGTCGATAAGTTATTGAAAATAAAGGATCTCCGTACGGCGTCGCTGCTGTAAACAGCTGAAAACAAAAGATCTCCGTACAGAATAGGGGAGGGGTACCCCTAGGTTCGGGAACGTCAATCGGAGTTGTCTTAATACGCCTGCAACTGCTCAATCGGCAGCCGAATCTGGAAGCAGGTAGCTCCGGGTTCGGATTGGACCCGCACATAGCCGCGATGCTTACGGACGGTGCGCTGCACGGTGTCGAGGCCAAGTCCCAGTCCGCTGCCGGGTGCTTTTGTCGTGTAAAACGGCTCAAAGATGCGGTCCTGCAGTTCCGGCGGAATGCCCGGGCCGTTGTCCCACACCTCGATCAGCAGCATGTCGCCGGTGACGTGCACGCTGAGCGTGATCTTGCCGTGGTCCTGGATTGCGTCCAGCGCATTTTCAAGCAGCGCCATCCACACCTGGTTCAGCTCGCTGGCATAGGCGCTGATGTGCGGAAGCTCGTCAGCATAGCGACGCTCGATTTCGACATGCTGAAGGCGCGACTGCAACATGGCCAGCGTGTTTTCGAGGCCCTGCGGGATATCGACCTCCTGAATCGGCGCCTGGTCCATATAGGAGTAGTCCTTGATGGCCCGAATCAGGTCGAAGATGCGGTTGGTCGAATCGAGCATCGCTTCAGCCATGCCGCGCGCGCGCAGCGACGAGGCTAACTGCGAGAGGATGACGGCAATAGCGTCGCTTTCAAGAAAGCCGGTGAGAGCTTCAAGAGTGTCCGGAACAACTCCGGCTTCAGCAAGCTCGGGAGCAATCCTCCAGGGCTCAGCAATGTTGTGAGTGCGCATCCAGGCCGAGAGATCATCTTCGCGAGTCGCAAGATCTTCGGTTTTGCCGCGGTTTTCGCGGGCATGCTCGATGACGGCATTCTGCCACTTGCGCACGACCTGTAGATGCGCTTCAGAAAGACAAAGGCTTCCCAGACGAAACTTCTCGTATCCGTAAACATGCAGCTCATCGAGCAGTCCGGATGCAGCGCGCTGCGCAGCCGAAGCGGGATTGTTCAGCTCATGAGCAAGATTGCCGGCAAGTTTGCCGAGCGCGCTGAGCTTTTCTGCCTGCTGCTCCATGCGAGTGACTTCGCGCACACGGTCAAGCAGCACGGAAACGCAACGCTGCGTCATCGAGGGAACAGCTTTCAGCATCTCAGGAAAGATTTCCCTCGGATACTGCAGCGCCCAGAGCGGCGAAACGGCATAGCCGTGACCGCCATAGGTCTTCATGCGTGAGAAGGGAAGCAGCCCGGAAATAATGCCCGAACGCCCGATCCATAGTGCGGCAGGACCGCCGTGCTCGCGACGCACGTGAATTTCGCCCTTCAGCATGATGGTCATGTGTGTGGCCGGATCGCCTTCACGGAAGATCGTCTCGCCGGCTTCGGCAAAACGCTCAGTGCCATGAGTGGCCAACCACTCATATTCATGCTCCTCGATGCCCTGCAAAGGTATAACGCGCTTCAGCGCAGCCACAATTTCACTGACTGGGGTGGGATTGCGCGGCAGGGCAGGACTCTCAGGGGCAGTTGCGATGCTGGCTGTATTCATAGACCCTTACCTGCTTTGATGGTACATCTTAGCCCAGGATGCGTTGAATCAGCGTCAAGAAACCGTTGAATGGCGCTAATTTGCATGCGGGCGCTGCATTTCGAGCTTTCGGTCGGGCATAGCGTCTATAAGACTATTGAGATGCGTAATCGTTACAGGATTTGTGCTGCGCAGCTTGATTTCGCCGTCTTCGCCAAGCAGCAGAACTGCAAATTCGCTCTGTGAAATGTGAAAACGGTCGCGGATTGCGGTTAATTCCTTCTGTTTTAACAGCACATATGGAGTATCAAGCGGTGGTTGGTAATGGGTTGATTTTTCGAGGACCGGAATAAAAAGAACGAAACGGTCCATCATGTCATCGGCAGCATTATCAAGCGTGGATTGTTGTTTTGCCAGGCGCGGATCAGTAGCGCCGGGACTGAAGACGAGCAGCGGACGATAGCAATGACGCATCTGCACGAGTGATGCCGGTCTAAGTGCACAGTCTGGCCGTGCCTGTGCATGAAGAAACACGGGAGCGAGAAAAAGTATGGCGAGAGGGAGGAGGATCTTCGTCATACGTGAATCGCTGTTTTCCTTGATGCCCAGGCTATATGAGCCCAGGCATCACATGGTTTCTTACAACTATGCCTGCACCGTCTCTGGCTGCGCGGCCTGAGGCGTGCCGTCCTTGACCACAACAGGATCGAGGAAAGGCATCGCAGCACGAAGCTCGGCGCCTACGGTTTCGATCTGGTGGTTCGCTTCCTGCTTGCGAATCGCGTCGAACTTTTTGCGGCCGGTCTTGTTTTCTTCGATGAAGTTTTTCGCAAAGGTCCCGTCCTGGATTTCAGCAAGCAGCTTCTTCATCGCGGCGCGGGTCTCGTCAGTAACGATGCGTGGGCCGGCGGTGTAGTCGCCGTATTCGGCTGTATTGGAGATGGAGTAGCGCATGTAGGCAAGTCCGCCGCGATACATAAGGTCGACGATGAGCTTTAGCTCATGCAGGCATTCGAAATAGGCAAGCTCAGGCTGATAGCCGGCTTCGACCAGGGTCTCAAAGCCAGCCTTGACGAGAGCGGCGGTGCCTCCGCAGAGGACAGCCTGCTCGCCAAAGAGATCGGTTTCGGTCTCTTCCTTGAAGGTGGTTTCAAGCACTCCCGCGCGGGTGCAGCCGATTCCTTTTGCATAAGAAAGCGCAAGAGCTAGCGCGTTGCCGCTGGCATTCTGCTCGACAGCGACGAGACCGGGCGTTCCGCCGCCTTCAGTAAAGACTTCGCGAACGCGATGGCCGGGAGCTTTGGGCGCTGCGAGGAATACATCGACACCGGCGGGCGGTTGAATAGTGCCGTAGCGAATGTTAAATCCGTGCGCGAAGGCGAGAGCCTTGCCCGGCTTCAGGTGCTGCTCGATCTCGCCTTTGTAAAGGGCCGCCTGAGTTTCGTCGGGCGTGAGAATCATGATGACGTCGCCCCATGCAGCGGCATCGGCGATAGAAACAACTTCGAGGCCGGCCTTCTTTGCTTTATCAATGGATTTGCTGCCTGCGGGCAGACCGACACGCACCTGTACGCCGGAATCCTTGAGGTTAAGGGCGTGAGCGTGTCCCTGTGAGCCGTAGCCTATGATGGCGACCTTCTTTCCCTGGATAATGGAGAGGTCGGCATCGTGATCGTGGTATGTCTTTGCCATTTTCTTCCCTTCGTTAATGAAAACCTGTTGTTTCGATGTAAATCCGAATGAGTCGTCATTCTGAACGGAGCCGAAGGCGGAGTGAAGAATCTCAGATGCTCTGCTTAATGATCGTGAGATTCTTTCTCCCGCTGGTTGTCAGAATGACGGGTCTAAACGAAAACCGAACCTACTTCTGAAAATTTGATTCTTCTTCAACAAGATCGAAGACGGCTGTATTTTTCGTTTCGTTCTCCGGCTCGGGGGCAACACGCATTGCTTCCAAGACGCGGCTGGTATGGTGGCCGCGGCGCATTACCATGCGTCCGGTGCGCGAAATTTCAAGGATCGGATCTCCGCTTTCGATCAGGACTTGAATGAGCCCTTCAATCTTGCTTTCGACGCCGGTAATTTCAATCATCAGCGATTCGGGCGCGAGGTCGACGATGCGGGCACGGAAGACTTCAACAAGCTCGAAGATATGCGAGCGCGTCTGTGGAGTTGCTCCGACCTTGATGAGCGCAAGCTCACGGCTGACGTTCGCAACCTGGTCCATGTCATCGACTTCAAGAACGTTTTCGAGCTTGTAGAGGCTGGCCATGATGCGATGGCCGGCGGAAGTGGACGAGTGCGCGACGATGGTCATGCGCGAAATGCCCTGGCGTTCGGATCGTCCGACGGTCAGCGAGACGATGTTGACGTTGAGGCGGCGAAAGAGCGAAGCGACGCGAGTGAGCACGCCGGGCTTGTCTTCTACGAGTGCGACAAATGTATGCAGCATGGTTACAAATAGTCCTTATATATCTTCCGCCGTCTCGATCATAGGGTTATCGGGCCGGCGGATCATTTCGTGCAACGCCGAGCCTGCGGCCACCATCGGGTAAACGGAGTCTTCTTTTTCCACCAGAAAGTTTATGAGAAACGGAGCCTGAGATGCACGCGCGCTTTTGACGGCAGACTCAACTTCGGAACGTTTGCTGACTGTTGCGCCGGCGATGCCATGCGCATCCGCGAGCTTTACGAAGTCAGGGCTGAGGATGGGTGACGATGCGTAGTTCTTCTCGTAGATGAACTCCTGCCACTGGCGCACCATGCCAAGGAAGCCGTTGTTGATGACAGCGATGTTGATGTCGAGATTTTCCTGTGCAATGGTGGAAAGCTCGGGTGAGGTCATCTGGAATCCGCCGTCACCGGCAATGACCCAGACTTCTTTGTCGGGGCAGGCAATTTTTGCGCCGATGGCTGCCGGTAATGCAAAACCCATCGTTCCGAGTCCACCGGAGGTGATGAGTGTGCGCGGCTCGTCGTGCTTGTAATACTGTGCTTCCCACATCTGGTGCTGGCCCACGTCGGTGACCACTATGGCTTTGCCATCGGTTGCGTTCCAGAGGTCATTGATGACATGTGCGGCGTAGAGATGCCCGTTGTCGGGCAGGTTCTTGATATCGCGCACGGCGCACTCACCTTTGCTCGCGTTGATTTCGCGCAGCCAGGGAGAGCTTGTGCGCCTGGAGAGATTCGGGAGCAGAATTTCAAGCACCTGCTTGAGATCGCCGATAAGGGCGACATCAACTTTCACGTTCTTGTTGATCTCGGCAGGGTCGATCTCGATGTGAATCTTCTTCGCATTGGGCGCATAGGTGGCGAGCGTGCCGGTCACGCGATCATCGAAGCGCATGCCGCAGGCGATCAGCAGATCAGCTTTCTGGATAGCTTCATTGACCCAGGCTTCTCCATGCATGCCCATCATGCCCAGGGACAGCTCATGCGAGGCAGGGAAGCAGCCGAGACCGAGAAGCGTGGAGGCAACAGGAATCTGCATGCGTTCGGCGAGCGTGCGGAGCTGTTCATACGAGCCTGACTGAATAACGCCGTGCCCGGCCAGGATGACTGGGCGCTTGGCTTCGCGGATGAGACGCGCGGCGTCGGTAATGGAATCGGCGTTATGGCCGCGCATCGGGTGGGGGCGATAAGCTTTGGGTGCTGCGGCTTCAAAGCTGAAGTCAGCAGAACCCTGTTGTGCGTCCTTAGTGATGTCCACGAGGACGGGGCCGGGACGCCCGGAACGAGCAATGAGAAAGGCCTCGCGCAATGCGGGCGCGATGTCTTCGGTACGCGTGACGAGGTAGTTGTGCTTGGTGATGGGCAGGGTGATGCCGGTGATGTCGACTTCCTGAAAGGCATCGCTGCCGAGCACTTTGCTGGAAACTTGTCCGGTAATGCAGACGATGGGCACGGAATCCATCATGGCCGTAGCGAGACCTGTGACCATATTGGTAGCTCCCGGACCGGAGGTGGCGAGGGCGACGCCGACCCGACCCGAAGCGCGCGCGTAACCATCGGCCATGTGCGTAGCGCCCTGCTCATGCCGCGTGAGAATGTGACGGATGGGAAATTTACGCATCGCGTCGTAGATAGGCAGAATGGCCCCGCCCGGGTAGCCGAAGACATCGCTGACACCCTCGCCGACAAGCGTGGCCCAGGTGATTTCTGCGCCGGTAAGGCGGGTGGTGTTGGGCGATGGCGAGTCGTTTTGTGAGCTGTTGCTCATTGACGTGGCTCCTTTGATGCTAAAGCTGAGCTAGAGAACTGCAGGTCCTTCGACTACGCGCTATGCGCTCCGCTCAGGATGACAACCTCAAAAATCTTCAAGTGCGAGGGCTAAGGCCCTCGCCTTCCTCACGTTAATTCGTGACTGCGCCCCTTGATGCCGAGGAGACGGTGTCAGAGTATTTGCGGAAGACGCCGCGCTTGTACTTCGGCTCGGGGGCTTTCCAGTTTTGTAACCGTGACTGTAACTCTTTCTCGGAAATCTCGACATCGAGCTTGCGGTTTGGGATATCGAAGTGGATGATGTCACCTTCCTTGATGGCTGCGATGGGTCCGCCGACTGCGGCTTCCGGCGCAACGTGGCCGACCATGAGGCCGCGGGTGGCTCCGGAGAAGCGGCCATCGGTGAGCAGGGCGACGGTTTCCGATAATTCGGGAATGGCGACGAGCGCGGCCGTGATCTGAAGCATCTCGCGCATACCCGGGCCGCCCTTCGGGCCTTCATAGCGGATGACGAGAACTTCGTTCGGCTTGATGCTTCCGGAATCCACGGCGCGGAAGGCGTCTTCTTCGCAGTCGAAGACGCGCGCTGGGCCGCGATGCTCAAGGCGGTTATGGCCCGCGACCTTGATGACACAGCCTTCGGGAGCGAGATTACCTTTCAGAATGACGAGTCCGCCGGTGGACTTGATAGGAGACGAGACGGGATGGATCACATCCTGGTCCGGAGCTTCAACAGCATCGGCTGCTTCTTCCGCAAGCGTGCGGCCCGTAACGTGGATGCAGTCTTTATGCAGCAGACCGGCCTCAATGAGGCGCGCCGCGAGCAGACGGCTGCCACCTGCATTGTGATAGTCGGTTGCAACATACTTGCCGCCCGGTTTCATATCGCAGAGCAGTGGCGTGTTGCGGCTGATGCGGTCGAAGTCATCGACGGTGAGGCTGACACCGACTTCATTGGCAATGGCCAGAAAGTGAAGAACAGCGTTGGTCGATCCACCGGATGCGGCGACGCTGGTGATGGCGTTTTCGAGCCCTTCACGCGTGATGATCTGGCTGGGGCGAATATTTTTGCGGGCAAGCTCCATCACGAGCGCCCCGGCTTTGCGCGACGCCGCGTGCTTTTCCGGAGAGAGCGCCGGCACGCCGGAAAGGCCGATAGGCGAGATGCCGAGGAACTCGCAGGCCATGGCCATGGTGTTGGCAGTGAACTGGCCGCCGCAGGCACCTGCGCCGGGACAGGCATTAGCTTCCACGGCTTCAAGCCCGGCATCGCTGAGCTTGCCGGCGGAGTGCGCGCCGATGGCTTCGTAAACATCCTGAATGGTAATGTCCTTGCCGTTCAGGTGCCCGGGAGCAATGGAGCCGCCATAGATCATCAGGCCGGGAATGTTGAGGCGAGCCAGCGCCATAACCGTGCCGGGCATGTTCTTGTCGCAACCGGCGATACAGACGAGGCCGTCGAAGAGATTGCCGCGCGCGACCAGTTCGATGGAGTCGGCGATGACTTCGCGGCTGATGAGCGAAGCTTTCATGCCCTCGGTGCCCATGGTGATGCCATCGGAGATGGTGATGGTGTTGAACTCCATAGGCGTGCCGCCCGCATCGCGAATGCCCTGTTTCACGGCTTCAGCAATGGTTCGGAGGTGAAAGTTACAGGGGCCGATCTCGGTCCAGGTGTTGGCAATGCCGATGATGGGCTTGTGCAGGTCTTCCGGGGTAAAGCCGATGCTGCGCAGCATGGAGCGCGCTCCGGCGCGGCTGGGGCCTTCCGTGAGTGCTCCACTCTTCCACTTGGGGTTCTGGCTCAAGTCTTCTTCTCCGTATGTATTTATGCTCTGGGCGTAAGCCAGAACTTTTCATTGTGTTGCTTTTCAAATGCGTCAAGCGCGGCGGCATGACGCAGCGTCAGGCCGATGTCGTCCAGTCCTTCGAGCAGGCAGTAGCGGCGGAAGGGGTCTATGGAGAACTTCGCTTTAAAGCCCTGATCATCTCTCACCGTTTCGTCTTCGAGCGAGACATGAAGCTTATAGCCTTCCGTTTTTGCCGCGCGGTCAAGCAGCGTCTGCACATGCTCTTCCGGCAGCGTAATCAGCAGGATGCCGTTCTTGCCCGCGTTCGAGTGGAAGATATCGGCAAACGACGGCGCGATCACGCAGCGGAAGCCATAATCAGAGAGCGCCCATGCAGCATGTTCGCGCGAGGAGCCGCAACCAAAGTTCTTCGCTGCGACGAGAATCTGCGAGCCTTTGTAGCGCGACTGGTTGGTTTCGAAATTCGGGTCCTGCCGCCAGTCGAAGAACAGAAACTCGCCGTAGCCGGTGCGCTCGATGCGTTTCAGAAATTGCTTCGGGATAATCTGGTCCGTATCGACATTAGCGCGGTCAAGCGGCATGACAACGGATGTGAGTGTGCGAAACGGCTGCATTACGCCAGAACCTCCTCGCCTTGGAATTCCCACTGGCGGATATCGGTGAAGTGGCCGGTGACGGCTGCGGCTGCGGCCATCTCCGGGCTGACGAGGTGTGTGCGCCCGCCGCGTCCCTGGCGTCCCTCAAAGTTGCGATTGCTCGTGGAGGCGCAGCGCTCGCCGGGCTGCAGAATGTCGGGATTCATCCCCAGGCACATGGAACAGCCGGGCTCGCGCCATTCGAAACCGGCCTCAAGGAACACTTTATCCAGGCCCTCTTTCTCCGCCTGCTCTTTCACCTGATGCGAGCCGGGAACCACCATGGCGCGGACATTCGGATGAACGCGGTATCCAGTAACAACTTTGGCGGCAGCGCGCAGGTCTTCAATACGCGAGTTGGTGCAGGACCCGATGAAGACGCGGTCAATGGTGATCTCTTCCATCGGCGTGCCGGGTTTCAGGTCCATGTATGCCAGCGCCTGGTTCACAGCGCGGCGGTCGGTTTCCGACTGCGACTCGGTAGGGCCGGGCACGCGGTCTGTCACCGGAACCACCATACCGGGGTTCGTACCCCAGGTGACATACGGAACCAGGTCTTCGGCCTTGATGACCAGTTCGTGGTCGAACTTCGCGCCGGGATCGGTCTTGAGCTTGCGCCATTCCGCAACCGCTTCATCCCAGGCGTTGCCCTGCGGAGCGAAGCCGCGATCCTTGAGATAGGCGAAGGTCGTCTCATCGGGAGCGATCATGCCGGCGCGCGCGCCCGCTTCGATGCTCATATTGCAGATGGTCATGCGGCCTTCCATCGAAAGCCCACGGATGGCCGAACCGGCATATTCGATTACGTGGCCGGTTGCGCCGTCTGTTCCGATGCGGCCGATGATGCCGAGAATGATGTCTTTCGCCGTGACTCCAGGCGGCAGCTCGCCTTCGACGGAAATGCGGAAGGTCTTCGGCTTCGATTGCGGCAGGCACTGCGTCGCCATCACGTGCTCGACTTCAGAAGTGCCGATGCCGAAAGCCAGCGCGCCAAACGCGCCGTGCGTCGACGTGTGCGAATCGCCACAGACGATAGTCATGCCGGGCTTGGTGAGACCCAGTTCAGGGCCGATGACATGAACGATGCCTTGCCGCGGTGATTGAATGTCATAAAACTCAACGCCGAACTCCTTGCAGTTCTTCCGCAGCGCATCGATCTGCTTCGCCGCGATGGCATCCTCAATGATGAGGCGATTCGCCGTGGTCGGAACATTGTGATCGACTGTGGCGATGGTGCGGTCAGGACGGCGCAGCTTGCGTCCGGCCATGCGGAGGCCGTCGAATGCCTGCGGTGATGTGACCTCATGCACCAGATGCAGATCGATGTAGAGTAGTGCAGGCTCGTTCGCGGGTTCGGCGACGAGATGCTGCTTCCAGACTTTCTCAAAGAGTGTTTTTGGTTCGGACATCATTACTCCGTCGTTTGTCACAGCTGTATATTTCGTCATTCTGAGCGAAATGAAGAATCTCAGCGATGCTGACTAACCGATATCGTTGGGATTGTTCTTTCCTTAATCATCAGAATGACAGCTCGAAAAAACTTTTAAACAGCATGCATTGCCTGCCGCTTATCAATGATCTCGTTCAGCGCGTCGTGCACCTGCTTGCCCATGGCCTGCGTTGAAAGGACCATCTTTTTGTCCCTCTCGCTGCGCGCCAGATCAGCGGTGCGGTAACCCTGTTCCAAAACTTTACGGACAGCGGTCTCGATGGCATGTGCGTCCTGTTCGAGATTCGCCGAATGACGCAGCAGCATAGCTGCTGTCAAAATCGCGCCCAGCGGATTGGCCAGACCCTTGCCTGCAATATCCGGCGCAGAACCGTGGACGGGCTCATACAAATTCACTTGTCCGCCGATGGTGGCCGAAGGAAGCATGCCCAGCGATCCGGTGATGACGGCAGACTCGTCGGAGAGAATGTCACCGAAAAGATTCTCCGTCAGCACCACGTCGTAATTGCGCGGTGTGTTCATCAGATGCATAGACATGGCATCCACGTATTGATGTTCGAGCGCAACTTCGGGAAAGTCCTTTGCAACTTCAGTGACAGTAGCGCGCCAGAGCTGCGAAACTTCGAGTACGTTTGCCTTATCTACAGAAGTCAGCTTCTTGCGCCGCTTCTGCGCGAGGTTGAAGGCAACACGCGCCACGCGAACGACTTCATCGCGGGTATAACGCATCGTATTCCAGGCCGAACCAGCTTCGCGGTCCCACTGACGCGGCTCACCAAAGTAGAGGCCGCCGAGCAGCTCGCGCACAAAGAGGATGTCGGCTCCGTCGATGACTTCCGGTTTGAGGGGCGAATTCGCCGCGAGCGCCGGATGCGCGAATGCCGGCCGCAGATTTGCGAAGCCACCGAGAGCCTGCCGGATTTGCAGGAGACCAGCTTCGGGACGCCGATCCGGCGGTAGAGAGTTGAATTCATTTCCGCCGACAGCCCCAAGTAACACCGCATCGCTTTCCAGCGCGGCATCGAGAGTCGCTGGAGGCAACGGCGTCCCCTGCGCTTTGATGGCGACTCCGCCGATCAAGGCCTCGCGCAATTCGAAATCATGTCCGCCCCATTCAGCCACAGAGCGCAGAATGCGCGCGGCTTCCGCAGTCACTTCCGGGCCAATTCCGTCTCCGGCGACGATAAGAACCTTCAGCTTCATCGATTGCGTCATCTCCAAATATTTGTCGTGTCATCCTGACCCTGCCTCTGAGCGAAGCGAAGAGGCAGGGTCAGGGGCCTGCTTTTCAACCAGCTTCGCTGACCGGCTCGGCTGAGATCAGATCTTCATGGCGCTTGTGGTGCGCAACAAGATTGATCAGGTCCTGATCGTAAATAGCCTTCTTCTTATCAGCCAGCTCCGTAAAAGCCCGGTAAGCCGCATCAAGGTCCGCGGGCCCAAGCTGATAGCCAAGATCATTCAGTCGCGAGCGCAGCGCGTGTCGCCCTGAATGCTTGCCAAGAACCATGCGGTTCGCCGGTACACCAACCGAAGCGGGCGTCATGATCTCGTAAGTCAGCGGGTTCGAGAGCACTCCATGCTGGTGAATGCCGGCTTCATGCGCAAAGGCGTTGCTGCCGACGACTGCTTTGTTCGGCGAAGGCGCGAAGCTGATGATTCCGGCCAGCTGCTGGCTTACAGGGTAGAGCTGCTCGGCCTTCAGGTTGTGCTCAACAGGATACTTATCAGCGCGAACGATAAGCGCCGCCGCGATTTCCTCTAGAGCCGCATTACCGGCCCGCTCGCCAATCCCGTTGATGGTGCACTCTACCTGCCGCGCTCCGCCATCAATGGCCGCCAAAGAGTTGGCAACCGCAAGACCAAGATCATTATGACAATGCGATGAGAAGACCACCTTGTCTGCGCCCGAGACGCACCCGCGCACTCTGCGGAACATGGCGCAATACTCGCTGGGAGTCGTATAGCCAACAGTATCAGGCATGTTGATCGTTGTGGCTCCTGCATCAATGGCAGCCTGCACAATCTTGCAGAGGAAATCGATATCTGTGCGCGTCGAATCCTCCGGAGAAAACTCCACGTCATCCACATACGTCCGCGCGAGCGCGACTGATTTTGCCGCCTGCTCCAGCGCTTCTTCGCGGCTGATCTTCAGCTTGTATTGGAGATGAATGTCCGAGCTGGCAAGAAAAATATGAATACGTGGCCGCTCGGCCGGCTCGAGCGCCGCCGCCGCACGTTCAATGTCCTCACGCTTCGCCCGCGCAAGAGACGCGATGCGCGGACGGCTTATTTCTTTCGCGACAGCCTGAATAGCGGCAAAATCGCCCTCAGAGGAAATGGCAAAGCCTGCTTCCAGAATGTCCACGCCCAAATCTTCAAGCGCATGAGCCATCAGGAGTTTCTCATGCTGGGTCATGCTGCAGCCGGGTGACTGTTCGCCATCGCGAAGGGTCGTGTCAAAGAAAAGAAGCTTCTCTTGGGCCATATCGGGAGTTCCTCGACTGAAGTCAGTTTCGCAAAATTTGCCGCATAATTCAAATTTTTAATTTCTTGAATTAATATAAAAATCGCTTATGATGACTTAATTCATCCTTAGCTACTTGCAATTTATTTATGGAATTATCTCAGCTCGAAACCTTCCTCGCTGTCATCGCGGAACGCAGCTTTTCCCGCGCCGCTGTGCGCCTGCACCGCACCCAGCCCGCCGTAAGCCAGGTAATCCGCAAACTGGAAGAAGAACTGGGCGAGCCGCTTTTTGAACGGGCCTCGCGCGATGGGACGTTGACTGCGGCCGGCGAGGTTCTGCGCGAATATGCCGACCGGCTGCTGAACCTGCGGAATGAGGCGGCGAGCGCATTGGAAGAGGTGCGCTCGCTCGAACGCGGGAGGCTCGCACTGGCGGCAAACGAATACACCTGCCTGTATCTTCTGCCCGTGCTCGATGAATTCCGCCGCCGGCACCCACAGATATCCATTCTGGTACAGAGATCGCTGGCCAGCCGTATTCCTGATGAAGTGCTGCGCCGTACCGCAGAGCTTGGCATTGTCTCCTTCCAGCCCGAGGATGACCAGCTGGGCGCAATTGCCGTCTACGCCGATGATCTGGTCTTTGTTGTTCCTCCAAAGCACGCGCTCGCGCGAGAAAAGAAGGTGCGCATCCGCGATCTTGGCGCGGAAAACTTCATCGCGCATAACGTCGCCTCCCCGCGGCGCAAGCTGGTTGAAGAATCGTTTGCGAAGCACAAAACCCCATTAAATATCGGCGTTGAGTTGCCGAGTCTGGAAGCAATCAAGCGCTTCGTTGCCAATGGGAATGGTGTGGCGCTGGTGCCCGCCTTGTCCGTGCAGACCGAGATTGCACGTGGTGAACTGGTTGGAGTATCCGTTCCGGAACTCGATTGTTCGCGACGGCTGTGGCTCGTTTATCGAAAGCACGGGAGCCTCTCCTATGCAGCGCTGGCCTTTATGCGAGTGGTGCGTGCGCTGGCAGAAGACCGCGGCCAGCCTTTTTTATATGACGAGAAAAAGGCCGTTGCGTCTAAACAACGAAGCAGGTAGCTGTGCAAACGGCGCCCGACAGGTACAATGACGTGGTGGGCGCTTGCCGTCCACCAAAATTCTAAAATTGACGAGCCCGAGAGGCGTTGCGCCTGCGGTGCTTTTTGCAGGCGAGAGGTTCACGAAACGGATGAAGAAAATTTTGTTGTCTTTGGCGTTGCTGTCATTTTCGGCAGCGGCTGGTTTTGCGCAGGAAAGCAGACAGGACGCGAGCTTAAGCTGGACGGCCTTAATTCCCCACCACGTGCTGGGAAACACGGTGCAACAGGATGGAACCATTGGCGTCTACGGCGCATTGGCGAGCTATCGATACATGCTTACGCCCCGCAGCGCTCTTGAGCTGAACTATCAGTATCAGCAGGATATTCAGAAGTACGTCACCAGCTTCAACTCGATCCGTGTGCATACTCGCATGCAGGAGATTTCCGGCGCTTACGTCTACAACTTTACCTTCAGGAATTTCAATCCATTTGCGGAAGCCGGCATCGGCGGATATATTTTTGGTCCGATCAAGGACCAGAAGACCACCGATCTTGACGCCAAGCAGAGCACCAATGTGGGTTTTCTGTATGGAGCAGGCATTGCTTATGAGTTGAGCCCCAGCTGGGACATTCGCGCCGAGTATCGCGGAATTGTTATGAAGGCCCCGAATTTCGGACTGGAGCAGTACCGCACCAATCGCTACTTCAATCTAAATAATCCGACCATCGGCATTGCTTACCACTTCTAAAAACCTGCTGAAGAAATGAAAAGCCCCGAATTTGTTCGGGGCTGAGAGTGCTGACAACCGCTGTTTTGTATCAGGTCACGACTTTTCAATCGTGCCGTAATCTGCACAAAACACATTGGCTTTAGAGTATTTTTCGTGCAGGTGTAACCACCGTCATTCTGACGACCGAAACCGGGGTACCCATCACGTGCGGTTTTCACGTGATGGGGTGGTGAAGGGAAGAATCTCAGCCAGGCTGGCTGGAGATTCTTCGCCTGCGGCTCAGAATGACGGCATGATGCCTGGTCTACACCTATCGGGAAAATGCTTTAGCCTCTGAGATGATGAGAATCTTGATTGATATGATTTTGTCGGCGATCTGAGCCCCGAATCCGGGGCTTTCATTTTTGTCTCAGGTTTGCTCAGAAAATCTTATAAGCGACGCCCACGCTGAAGCCATTCGGCGTCAGGCCGTGACTTGGGTTTGGGAAGGTAAATGCCAGGCCCGGCGCGGACGGCCAAATCTGGTATTCGTAGTCTCCGCGAAGAATGAAATGGTGTGTAAGGCGGTACTCAGCAGTACCGCCGGGGGCGTATGCGAAATAACTCCCGCTGCCGATGCCGTATGGATATGTAATCCAGCCGCCTCCAAAAAGAACTTTTCCATAGCCGGAAATCTGATGGAAGCGGACAAATCTGTAGCGCGGGCCCAGTAGGTAATGCTCTTCTTTCTGCCCATGATATTCCTGGAAATGCAGCCAGCGAGCTTCGCCTTCTATGCCCAGGTTATGCAGGAAAATGTTATCGAGATCCCCAAATACGGCAATGCCGCTGAGCCGGTTTGGACCCCAATCCGGCTGAAAATTGGAATACTCTGCTCCGGCGGATAATGAATGCCCACCACCTTGAGTTGCCGGAGCAACCTGGGCAAATACCGAAAAGGGGAGGAGCAGTAAAGCAGCACCTACAAATTTTTGAAACACGTTGTGAACTCCAAATGTAATTTGCCAAGGAACAAATACATCAAATAAAGGAAACCCGAGCTTGGCATTGCTTGATCAGCAGGAACCGATTGAACGGTTCCTACTGAGGATTCTGCTGTGGCTGTGCGGCGCCATTATTTGCCGGTGGAGGAGGAGTTTGTTGATCCTGCGGCTGAGCCTGGTCCGGTGTGGGGGCATTTGCAGCAGCTGGCGTCGAAGGAGATGCAGCCGGAGCCTGATACCTTTGCAGGCGGAAATAAACCGGCGTCAACTCAAGCGGCATTTTGTCTCCCGGATTCAGGATTTGATCGGCCTTGAGGTTCAGCGCATAAACTTTGTCATCCCAGGCATCGGTTCTCAGGTGGCTGCCAAGGGGAAGAGCCGCCTGCTGGGTCAGGTCGTCCATATTCAGTTTTGGTCCCTGATTCAGAAAGCCGGCCATCCACGGGGTGCCGTCAGCTTTTACCAGCGAATCGCCAAGCCGGGGAGTAAGCAGCGCAGGAAGAACTTTAGCCCTGGCCACAAGCTGCTGATAGAAAAGGCTGACACTTGCCGCTTTGTCGTGATAGACAGACCCATTGAATAGATCCATTGCCTTCTTGGCGGCAGCATCGTTGTCCACAGGCGTGTGGTTCATCTCAATCCGCTCAAGCGTGGCCTCGTCAGGAAAGAGCAGACGATCGTTGAAGGCATACCGGGTATCAATGTGATGGCCAAGCACAATATGTGCCAGCTGAAAGCTCAAAACCGCAGCCAGGTCTTCTTCTGTTGGCAATACATCGACCAGGCCCTTGCTGATGAGAATCGTATTGCCAACGGCCAACGATTCAAGAGGAGCTGTCAGCATGACACGGCAGTGAATGTCATTCGGGAGATTCAGCTTATTGCTGATGATGATGTTGTTGGTGACCTGCTCGAGAATCTTATCGAAGTCGCTCGGAGGCGCAAGCAGGCCGGCCTGAACCAGCCGGTCAAGAACATTCTGTTCTGCCTGTGAAACCCATTGCCGCCTTGCAGCCAGAGGGCTTACATCCTGTGAATTTTCGCTCTGGTCCTGAGCATTTTCGACGGTGATTGACTCAGCTTCGGATTCGCGAGTAGGCAGCTTGAGAGAGTAGCCCCAGAAGTGAGACTGAGCGCGGAAGCCGCTGCCCTTTTTCCCCGTCCCGCCCTTCGATTCTTCTGCGTAGATTGCTACCGGCAGCCATACACCCGGCTGGATGTTCTCTCGCCAGCTGTCGAAATGATAGTACCGTGTGACTTCATCATTCGGATTGCTTGTGTATGTGCCGTTAAAGCGGACAACATTGCCATCCTGGTCCTCAATCCAGATACGGCCAAAGAAGCGGCCTGCCCCAGTCTTTGGCTTCGGACGCACGTCAAAGACAATCGTTCTGACAGAACCAAGAAATTCGCGCCGGACGTAAGAAAAGTCATAATGCTGCAGGTCGAAGCTTACTGGATCAAGGAACATCATATCCATGAAGCCAGTGGGCGAGTAGCTCAGGTTGAAAGCTTTGGTCAGGCCGGAGACGTATTTAAAAGATCCCTTAAAAAATCCACGAGAGGCAGATTTTGTTTCGTAACCTTTGTTGCTGAAGGTCTTGCCGAAGTCAACGCGACCAAGCATGTATTGATCCGATTCGGGGACCGAATAAAGCTTCGGATCAGGACGCATGTTTTGGATGTAAGTCTGGACTACCGGGGTATGTTCCTGGATGGCCTTTACAGTCAGTTTTTCCTGCGCAATTGCCTTCTGAACCAGCGCTGTTTGTTCGGGAGTAAGAGGAGCCGGAGGGGCAAATTTGGGCGCCTTGGCTTGCGCGGTAATCACCCCGAATACGACCGTGAATGTGGTCATCCACAACTTGCGAAAGGACATTTCCTGACTCCTGATGATTGCTTTCATGATTTAGACACAACTACAACTGCAATGACTTTAAACCAGTCATCATGCGAGCTGGAAGCTGATATGAATCACGCTTACCTGGTCTACAGGCTCGCCGTTGCGGGTTGCAGGCTTAAAACGGATGCGCTCGGCAGCCAGCTTGGCTTGCTGATCAAGCCCGTGTCCCAGGCCGTTCAGCACGCGCAACACCTGTACCTGGCCGGAGGCGGTAAAGCGGACTTCAAGAGTGACATCGCCCTCGATCTTCAGTTGCCGTGCTTCCGGAGTGTACTGGGGAAGTGGTTTTGCAACGACAACAATGGGGGTCGTTGCTGGCTGCTCCACTTTTGCGACGTGTGGCGCATCTGAGCCGTTATTCACTGGACTGGAGAATCCTCCGGTTGCAACGGTTCCGTGGCTGCCGGGAGCGCCTGTGCCTCCAACTACGCCATGGCCAAAGCCGGCTGAAGCGACAGTTCCACGATCTTTCCCGCCCGGGACGCCATTAGCAACTCCGGAACCGAAAGAAGTGCCGTGAATGCTGCCCTGGCGGGCTGCGCCTGCTCCCTGTGCCGGTCCTGGAGCGCTCCCAAAAGCCCCTACAGCAGCAATGGTTGCCGGGCGATTGGCATTCGGATTTGGAGTTACACCTGCCGGATCGCCAAATCCTCCGGTTTTCACGCTGGGAGCCGAGTTGTTATTGGCAACTGGAGTTGGTGTTGCGCTCTTAAAAAGTCCCACTTTCGGCTGCGGAGGAGGGGTAACTGCCTTTGGCGGCGCGGCTTCAAGATGCGGCGCCTCGGGAGTGGGAATCTTCACTATTTCCGGCTTCGGCATCTCCGGCTTTGGCTTGGGAATGACGATCTTCGGGGCCTGCTCGACCTTCGGAGGCGGTGGGGGAGGAATGACCTTGACTTTTGGAACCGGCGGAATATACGGCTTAGGTTGCGTTACCGGAAAAATGAGTTCGGTCGTCTGATATTTGCGCGCTCTTTCCTGGTGGACCTGAGCCATGGTGAGAAGAATCAGGATGGCCCCAGCCAGGAGATTGATGACAAAGCTTACCCCAAAAGACCCAAAGCGACCCTTGGGCTCAGGAAGGAGTCCCAGGTTCGCGCGGTTCAACAGATCGTTCTCGTTACTCACCATAAACTCGTGAAAATTGCAGAATCTCTATGAAAAACAGACGTCAAAACCCTCTATTTGTTGTTCATTTAGATGCATTTTGAAGGGTCATTCGACATATATGCCGGCAAACAAAGCCGTCAGCTATGGCGATTGCAAGCATATTTCCAAATCGAATTGACACTAATTAGTGTTCGTACAATATCGTACTCAGCGCGTGATTAGACGCTACAGCTGCATTGTATCTGTACACTTCTATATTACAAAAGTAATGACATGGTAATGAAGCAGAGAAATGTAAATTTCCCCGCCAGAAGTTGCGTAACTATTACTCCAGGCCGATTGCATTTATGTAAATTCTCTAAGGATGCGAATGCTACCTGTCATTCGACGTCAAGCAGCAGAAGTTTTTTAGGTAAAACAGCTATAATTGATTGAGAAAAGAGGAGATAGCTTGAAGATTTTAGTGACGGGCGGAGCTGGTTATGTGGGGGGGACAGTTGCCGAACTTCTGCTGAAGAATGGCCACGAAGTCGTCGTTCTGGATAACCTCTGCCACGGTCATCGAGTAATGGTGCCCAGGACTGCTGAATTCATCGAAGCTGATCTCGCAGACCGTTCCAGACTGGATCAGATTTTTGCCGGCAATGCATTTGATGGCGTCATGCATTTCGCGGCTCTGATTGAGGCTGGAGAAAGCATGAAGCGTCCGGAGTTGTATTTTCGCAACAACTCTGCGGCAACGCTGACACTGCTTGAGGCGATGCTGGCCAGAGGTATCCATAAGCTGGTTTTTTCCTCGACCGCAGCGGTTTATGGGGAGCCCGAATCCACGCCGATTCAGGAAGATGCGCCGCTTCGGCCTACCAATGCTTACGGCGAGTCTAAGTTGCTGACAGAGCAGATGTTGACCTGGATGAATCGTGTTTATGGCTTCCGATATGCCAGCTTGCGTTATTTCAACGTCGCCGGCGCCATCGAGGGCCGTGGAGAAGCTCATGAGCCGGAATCTCATTTGATCCCGCTGATCCTGGATGTCGCGCTGGGCAGACGCAAGAGTATCAAAGTTTTTGGCCGGGATTATCCGACTCCGGACGGTACATGCATCCGTGATTACATTCATGTACACGATCTTGCGCAAGCACATCTGCTTGCTTTTCAGGCTCTTAACGAGCGAGACCGGCTCATCTACAACATCGGCAACGGGCAAGGCTTTTCTATTCGCGAAGTAATTGAGTCTGCCCGCCGTGTGACCGGACATCCAATTCCGGTGGAAGAAGCGGAGCGCCGTCCGGGCGATCCTGCTGTCCTGATTGCCAGTTCGGAAAAGATCGAACACGAACTGGGATGGAAACGGGAATTCGAGAAGCTGGATGACATCGTCGCCAGCGCCTGGAAATGGCACCAGCAGCGCTATCGGATAGCAGGTTGATCTCAAAATAAATATCTTCCATTACTTTCGTTCATAAAGCTGACAAGAAACGTCCGCTACAATCCAGGAAGCTTCACGACACACAACATCTCTGAATTCAATCCAAATTGCATTACCTGCAGTATTCGAACGAGAACAGGGTTGCTCGAATGTTTAAGAGCCTGCTGGTTGTCTTATGCCTCGGTTTATATCCGCCTCTCTTTGGTCAGGTTGTGGGTTCCGGCAAAGAACGGGCGAGCCAGTTGTATGTGGGAGCGGAATATTCCAGGCTGAATCCCGATTACTGGGCCTATCCAACCACTTACATGAATGGCGTCAGTGTTTATGGCGGGTACAATCTTTATGTTCGTCCCCATGCCGGCTTCGGCCTTGAAGGCACATGGCGTACTCTGCTGGACAGAAATAGCAGAAAAGAAGACAGTTTCCTTGCCAGCGGCCGATATTTCTATCGTGTAGACCGCTTTGCTCCTTTTGTAAAAGGCGGTGGAGGATTTGGCTACTTCAAGGCATCCAATGGGAAAAACCCAAATGTTGGGCAAGACGGATTCCATCTGATTGGAGCCATTGGTGCGGGAATGGATGTTCGTATGACGAGACATCTTTACCTTCGCCCACTGGAGTGGGAACAGCAGGTCTGGAGCTTTTCACCGCATCTGCTTGGCCCTCATTCCTATAATTTCGGAGCGGCCTGGCGCTTTCGCTAACTGGTAGGTAATCGGATGCTACCGAGCCGCCTGTTGCCCTGCCTGCGTACGCATGTCCTGAATTGCGTATCCCTGAGGCAGTTGGAAAATTCCCGGTGTTGGTGGCGTCAGCTTTACATCAGATACAGAAAAAATCTGTGTGCCGTGGCGTGGATCGACACGCTTGACCAGCAGATTGATGCCAAGCTGCGGCGAGTACCAGAATTCTTTAATGACGGACAATGGTTGTGAATTGCCAACCGTGTTGGGATTGAGTGTGACGGTCTCCCGTGTCCCGACAACCTCTATTCCCTCGAGTGTGTTTTTGCCCAGATCTTCGCGGGTCAGATTGCCATGCCGTCCGGGCAATTCGCCCGGCTGCGGCAAACGGAACTCCGCAGCGGCAGAGTAATTGTGCAAACGGCAGACATGAAGATTTGGAAAGCAGATATAGAGTTCGTGCAGGTTCGGATCACTGAAGTCGAGTTCCGAAATTGGCGTCGTGTTCTTATCGCCGCCTTGCGCCAGATACCGCCTCTCCTGGAAGATGCGCCCACTGCTGTCGCGCGCAACCTTACGATGGTTCGAGGTGGTGATGGTGCCGCCGTCCTCGAGCTTACGTGTCCACTCTGCCGTTACTGTCGCTGTAAATGGAGCATTCGCCAGCGGCGGAATATCAATGTTGTTGATTCGCTCCATCGTGCCGCCGTCAGGCGCATGTGGAGCATCTTGCGGAGACTGCTGGCCAAGCGCAAAAGGCAACACCAATATGGCGGGAGCAAGAACAAACAGCAGGTGGATAGGCTTCACTGTAACCCCCACAATAGCAACCAAATTATCACGGTATCTGTAGAAATTCGGTAAATGTATACCTGTCTATACAGAAAAGCTCTTGCCACTCATAGCAGCCAGCCTTTAACGTGATTGCTGGCGGAGAAATGGACTATTTCCCACCCTCCAAATCTGATCCATTCAAAAAGAGGTACAGCAAGAAGCATGCAGTCCACGACCACGAGCACTGACCCAAATCTCGATTCCGTTCTGCGAGAAAACCGCGTCTTTCCTCCGCCATCTGAGTTCGCAGCCAAGGCGCGTATCGGGAATCTTGCCGAATACGAGCAGATGTATCGCCGATCCATTGATGACCCCGAAAGCTTCTGGACAGAGGCGGCGCGCGAACTGCACTGGTTCAAGCCGTGGGACAAGGTGCTCGAATGGAATCTGCCCTGGGCCAAGTGGTTTGTGGGCGGCAAGCTGAACCTGAGCTACAACTGCGTAGACCGCCACGCTCTGGGCGACAAGCGCGACAAAGTTGCTATTTTGTGGGAAGGCGAGCCGGGCGAGGTGAGGAAGCTTACCTTCGGCGATCTGTACCAGGAAGTCCAGCGCTTTGCCAATGTGCTCAAGAATCTGGGAATCAAAAAAGGCGACCGGGTTGCCGTTTACATGGGCATGACGCCGGAACTGGCCATTGCCATTCTCGCCTGCGCGCGGATTGGGGCTGTCCATTCCGTCATCTTTGGAGGATTCGCCGCGCACGCCATTGTGGATCGCGTTAACGATGCTGAATGTGTGGCGATTCTGACGCAAGACACTGGTTATCGCCGCGGCAGCGAAGTAAAGCTCAAAGCTACGGTGGATGAAGCCGTCGCACAATGCCCAACGGTGAAGAATGTAGTCGTCTATCGGCGCTCAGGGTCGCCTGTAAACATGCAGGCGGGGCGAGATCACTGGTGGCATGAGCTGATGGCTAAGGCTGCGCTTGAGTGTCCGGCAGAAGAGCTAGACACTGAGGACCCGCTGTATATCCTCTACACCTCGGGAACAACAGGGAAGCCAAAAGGACTGGTACATACGACCGGCGGCTACTCGGTCCAGACCTACCTGACCAGCAAATACATCTTCGATCTGCGGGATGACGATATTTACTGGTGCTCAGCGGACATTGGCTGGGTGACCGGCCACTCGTATGTGGTTTACGGGATCCTTCAAAATGGCGTCACGACACTGATGTATGAGGGGGCTCCGAATTTCCCGGAATTCGACCGCTTCTGGAAGATTATCGACAACCATAAGGTCACGATCTTTTACACCGCCCCCACTGCGATTCGCGCATTTATCAAATGGGGTAACCAGTATCCGGAAAAGTACAAGCTTGACTCGCTGCGATTGCTGGGGACGGTGGGTGAGCCGATCAATCCGGAAGCATGGATGTGGTATCGCGAGAAGATCGGCAAAGGGCGCTGCCCGATTGTGGATACTTGGTGGCAGACAGAGACGGGCGGCATCATGATCGCTCCCATGCCTGGTGCTGTACCGACAAAGCCTGGCTCGGCGACGCGACCTTTTTTCGGAATTGCGCCGGAAGTTGTGACACGAGAGGGCAGGCCGGTCCCTACGGGGCAAGGTGGACTGCTGGTGATTCGCAAGCCCTGGCCCTCAATGGCGCGCACGATCTTCAAAGATCCTGACCGTTATGTAAAAAGCTATTGGTCCGAGATTCCAGGTTCATACTTTACGGGCGACGGCGCGCGTGTCGACGAAGATGGCTGCTTCTGGCTGATGGGTCGCGTCGATGATGTTCTGAATGTAAGCGGACACCGTCTGGGGACGATGGAAGTCGAGTCGGCACTCGTTGCTCATTCCAAAGTTGCAGAAGCCGCTGTTGTGGGCCGTCCGGATGACCTGAAAGGCCAGGCTATCGCGGCTTTTGTAACACTTGAGAGCGGCCACAAGCCTTCAAAAGAGCTGAAAGACGAGCTGCGAGCATGGGTGGCGAAGGAAATTGGCGCGCTTGCCCGTCCCGATGACATTCGCTTCACCGAACAGCTGCCCAAGACGCGCTCCGGAAAGATCATGCGGCGGCTGCTGCGCGAACTGGCCACAAATGGAGAAATCAAAGGGGACACCACTACACTTGAGGACTTCAGCGTGATTGCGAAGCTGCGCGAGCAGGAGGAGTAGGAGAAATGGGTACGCTATTTTCGTTGGTTGACCCAGTAGGCTGAACAAGAAGCGGATCATTTCCCTGCACTACATTCAGGGGCAGATGACAGTTCAAACAAGCCCAGGTTTCATAGATATAAATCGTCATTCTGAGGAGCAACGCGACGAAGAATCTCAAGATAGGCCAACACCTTTGAGACCCTTCGCCTGCCAGGACCAGACGCAAAAATCGCGTGTCGGGGACCCCGGATGCGGCTCGGGATGACGGGTCTTTGCTTTCGATTCATCTACGCGAAAATGAGCTAAACTCACGGTATCCTGCAGCAATCTCCTGCTGATGGAGGCTCTTCGCTGCTGGAGTCGAGCGCTACTTTCCATTTGCCATCCGGCTGTTTCTTCCAGATGGTCAGATATCGTCCGCTGGTGGTTACAGCATTGCCGTTTTTATCTCTGGAATGGCCCTCATAATGACCCCAGGTGTAGCCCATATCGCCTGATGGGGACATCTGTCCGCCCTGCGGGGTCCAGGTAAGCTGATAATCTTTTGGGTCCCAAGTCGCCTGCGCCGCGATGGCCGCATGGCCACGCACCGGGGCCTGTTTGTTGCCGAGGGTCACGGCATCATCGGCAAACCATGAGGAAAATGCCTTGCCACCCCCTTCGGCTGTGTCCTTAGCAAACTGCGCTTCCAGCTGGAAGAGAAAAGCCACGCCGGGCGAGAGCGTTGGATCGCTCAAAGCGCCGGACATATTGGCCGCAGGCGCTGGTTTTGCTAATGGGTCGAGCTGAAGTTGCTGCGCAAAAGCAGACGAACAGAGGAACAGTCCGGCAAGAGAGGCAGTCACGATAACGGCGCGCATTCTTTAGACCTCGCTACAGGCTTTATGCTAGCAGCGGTATCGTTGACACGATGAGCGAGAAAAAAGCCGCCGAATTTGGAATGAAAAAGAGCCGCAGTCTGTACCTCCTCGGCGCAGCCGGCGTCCTGATATATGCGATTGGGCTGATTATGCAGGCGTGGCGGCCGCAGTTTGTGCCGGAAGCGCTGCCGCTGAGGGTGGCGGCGCTGGCGGCGTTTACATTTTTTGCGGTGCGCCGGCGGTCACTTACGGTCTGGATTATCTGGGGAATGCTGGCCGGCGTCGAATTTGGTCTCGATGCGCCGCATGTTGCAGTGCAGGCCCGCGTCTTCAGTGATATTTTTCTGCGTCTGATCAAGGTCATTGTTGCCCCGCTGATTCTGGGAACGCTCATTACGGGCATCGCCGGACATGGCGAGATGAAGAGCGTGGGCCGTCTGGGGCTGAAATCGCTTGTCTATTTTGAGGTGCTGACAACGATTGCTCTGGTGATTGGTCTGGCGGCGATCAATCTATCGAAGGCTGGTACGGATCTCAACATTTCGGTGCAATCAGCGCGCATTCACAGTGAGGCGCGTATCGGTACCATCCCACAGACCAACTCCGGTTTGTCATGGCAGCAGTTTCTGCTGCACGTTTTTCCTGAGAATCTTGCCAAATCAATTGCCGATGACCAGATTCTGCAGGTGGCGGTCTTTGCTTTGATATTTGGGCTGGCGCTTGGGCGACTGAAGAAAGAACAGAGCGAGCCATTGCTGCGCGTCTTTGAATCGCTAACGCAGACGATGTTCGCTTTTACGAACATTGTGATGTACTACGCTCCGATTGGCGTGGGAGCGGCGCTTGCCTATACGGTGGCGAATGGCGGGTTGAGCGTGATGACCAGCCTGGCGAAGCTGCTGGTCACGCTATATGTCGCACTGATTGCATTCACGCTGCTGGCAATGTTGCCGGCAGCCCTGATTGCGCGTGTGCCACTACGCGAATTTCTGGCGGCGGTTGCCGAACCGGCGACCATAGCCTTTGCCACCAGCACATCGGAGGCTGCGCTGCCGCGCGCAATGGAAGCAATGGAAGCATTTGGCGTTCCGCGTGGAATTGTCGGGTTTGTGATTCCGACTGGATACAGTTTCAATCTGGCCGGGTCGGCTTTATATCTCGCGATTGCCTCGATTTTTGTGGCGCAGGCTGGAGGCATGCATCTGGGCTGGAAGCAACAAATATTCATGCTTCTGGTACTGATGCTGACGAGCAAGGGAGTGGCTGGTGTTCCTCGTGCAGTTCTCGTCGTATTGCTGGCAACCTCGTCGATCTTTCATTTGCCTGAAGAGCCGATTTTTGTGATTCTCGGCATTGATGCATTGATGGATATGGGGCGAACGACTGTGAATGTGGTCGGCAACTGTCTGGCTTCCGCGGTTGTGGCCCGGTGGGAAGGAGAATTCCGCAGGGAAGCTCCGGCAGATGAGGCACTTGCCGCGCTTTCAGAGTGATATTGATAAAACTTGATATACTTACACTTCAGAGGAATGACTTTCACTCTGCTGCACGAGGCCCTGCTACAGGGTCTTTTTTGATGGATTGGAGCAGAGTACGGGTCGCGCGCATCCCGAGTCTAATGAGATGAGCGCCTTATCGCTGAATGGGACATTTACTCGATACCATCCAATCGCCGGCAGACATCAAGAAGCTCTCCGTTGCCGAACTCGAATCACTGGCACAGGAAATACGCGAGATGTTGATTCAGACGCTCTCGAAGACAGGGGGCCATCTGGGGCCGAATCTCGGCGTGGTTGAACTTACCTTGGCCATGCATTACGTCTTCGACACGCCGTCTGACAAGTTCGTCTTTGATGTCAGCCATCAGGCGTACATCCATAAGCTGCTTACAGGACGGCGCGAGCGGTTTGAGACGATCCGACAGCCGGGCGGGTTGAATGGCTTCATGCTGCGCACAGAGAGCGAGCATGACTGCTATGGCGCGGGACACGCCGGAACAGCGCTTTCCGCCGCATTAGGCATGGCTGTAGCGCGTGACCTTGCCGGCGGCAGAGAGCATGTGGTCGCGCTGGCCGGAGATGCGGCTTTTACCAACGGCATCTCATTCGAGGCATTGAACAATATTGCCGATCAGACAAAGCGGCTCATTGTTGTGCTGAACGATAATGAGTGGTCAATTGACCGCAATGTGGGAGCAATTGCCCGTTATCTGCACAAGATTGTCACGAATGAGCATGTGAGCCATCTGCATGACAGCGCGGCGCGTTTGCTGGAGCGTTTCGGTAAGACAGGTAAAACGGCAGTCAGTGTGGTCCGGCGCGCGGAAGAAGCTGCCAAGGGCATGCTGTGGCCTTCCGTTTTCTTTGAAGAGTTCGGCCTGACGTATTACGGGCCGCTTGATGGGCACAATATTGGGCTACTGATCGAGACTTTCCAATTTCTGAAGGCGCAGGACAAGCCCGTATTGCTGCATGCGATCACGCAGAAGGGTCGCGGATTTCAGCCGGCGCTCGATAAGCAGAAGAAGTTTCATGGCCTGGGTCCATACGATCCGGAAACAGGCGAAACTAAGCCTGTTGGCCAGCTGACGTATTCCGAGGTCTTTGCCAATACCCTGGTCAAGCTGGCAAATGAGAATGAGAAGCTTGTCGCGATTACTGCGGCGATGCCGAATGGCACGGCGCTCGATCTTTTCAGGCCGCACCATCCCAAAAAATACTTTGACGTGGGCATTGCTGAAGAGCACGCGGTAATCTTTGCCGCAGGCATGGCCACGCGCGGGTACAAGCCGTTTTGCGCCATCTATTCAACCTTTTTGCAGCGTGCTTTCGATCCCATTGTGCATGACGTTTGCCTGCAGAATCTGCCGGTTGTTTTCTGCATGGATCGCGGCAGCCTGAGCGGAGATGACGGCGCAACGCATCACGGATTATTCGATATCAGCTATCTGCGCGGCATTCCGAACATCATCCACATGGTTCCCAAAGATGAGGATGAGCTGGCTGACATGCTCTATACGGCCATGCTGCACGACGGACCAAGCGCTGTTCGTTATCCGCGCGGCACGGGGCCGGGTACCCCGGTTAAAGAGCATCCGGTTGCACTGCCGATCGGCAAAGCCGAAGTAATTGCCGACGGAGAAGACGTAGCCATCTTTGGCCTGGGCGCATTGCTGCCGATGGCCAGTGAACTGGCTACGAGATTGGACCAGCAGGGATATTCGTCCGCGGTCATCAATCCTCGCTTTGTGAAGCCGCTCGACAGGGAAGTATTGGCCCAATATGCAAAGCGCGCAGGCGTGATTGTCACGTTTGAAGATCACGTGCTGATGGGTGGATTCGGCAGCGCGGTCATGGAAGCTCTTAGTGAAATGCAGTTTTCGGTTCCGGTGGTCCGAATCGGCTGGCCGGATCGCTTCATTGAGCATGGCAAAGTCGAGCAGCTGCGCGCCCGCTATGGAATCAGCGTAGAAGCTGCTCTGGAAAAACTGTCCCCGTATCTCAAACGGATTTCGCGGGCGAGCGCAATGGTCCGTTAATCCTCTCAAAATTGCTGCGACCTGCTGCGGGACATGTGAATAAACGACCAACTATGATGGAACTACGGCGCGTGGGTAACCCGTAATCTATGTCGCGAGTGCAGGATTTCCAGGCAGTATCGACGAAGACGGCCCATCGCCCGCATGATCGCTGGATCCTTGTCATCGGCGGCTTCAAGCTGCTTAAAGGCATTCTCTTCATTTTGCTGGGTATTGGCGCGCTTAAGCTCGTTCATCGAGACATTGTGGACATGCTGACGAAGTGGGTGATTGATCTGCACTTCGATCCGGAAAGCAGGTTCGTCAACCTGGTGCTGGATAAGGCTGCGTTGATCGATGCGCACCGCATGAAGCAGATCAGCATTGCCATCTTCTGCTATGCGGGGCTTGATTTTGTTGAAGGAACCGGGCTGGTGCTGGAAAAAACCTGGGCAGAATACCTCACCCTGATTCTCACAGCGTCCTTTCTTCCCTGGGAGTTTTTTGAAATTCTGCGCCGTCCAAGCTGGGTCAAAGGCGGTCTCATTCTGGTGAATGTGCTTGTTGTGGTGTATCTGATTTTTTATGTTCAGCGAACATTGCGTGAGCGCCATCGAAGGCGCCACGCGAGTGAATAGGCGAAGAATAGGCAAAAATGCCTAGCGTGACTGAGGAAATCTGGCAAGTACGGAAGTAAGCTCTGGAATCAAATCAATAAACACGTTATCTGGTAGTGACATGATATTCGAACCCAATTAATTGGGGTTTGTCAGGATTGAAACACCCACTCTTTATCACCACCTGAATTTCTCGAATCTCCACAGCAAAAGTAACTTTGACCACGGCATCTACTGCGTTACGATGTCGGTGGGACTTAGTGGCTAAAAATGGTCTTTGAGAACTATTTTTAGTAGATTTACGACCGATTTTGGCCGATGAAGCGATAGAGAAGCGATGTTTCGTGGAAATCATCCAGCGCGCGTTGATGAAAAAGGGAGATTAAAACTTCCTGTGGAATTCAAGCGCCCACTGACGGAGAACTACGGATCGCTCTTCTACATCACGAGCAAAGACGGCAAGGTTGCTGAAATTTATCCGCTGCGGGAATGGGAAAAGATCGAGGAAAAACTGGCCGCGATTCCAAGTTTCCACCCGGCAAAGAAGAAATTGATGGACCGGGTGAACTATTACGGCCAGACAGTGGAGATTGATCAACAGGGCAGGTTGCTTTTGCCGCAGATTCTGCGGGAATCGGCAAACCTGATGACGGAAGTGGTTGTCTTCGGCATGCAGAACTACCTTACGGTCGCGAACCATGAGGACTTTAAGCGGAACCTCGAAGCGGCCCCGCTGACGCCGGAAGATGAAAAGGAATTGGCAGCTTTTGGGCTCTAAGTAAGCCCCCAAGGGGGTAGCACATGACGGAACGTGAGCGGCATGTGCCGGTTCTTTTAAAAGAAGCGATCCGATACCTGAATGTGCGACCGGGCGGCACGTACTGTGACGCAACGCTCGGACTTGCGGGGCATTCGACGGCGATAGCCCGGCAGATCGGTCCGCGAGGCAGGCTGATCGCCTTCGACCGTGATCCCGAAGCGATGGCGCTGGCGCGGGAGCGGCTGGATGCTCTGCGCGAGACGCTTGGTCCGGCGATGCCGGAAGTGGTCCTGCACGATGTCGAGTTCTCGCAGGCGGAGAAGTTGATCGAGCCGGAGAGTTTAGACGGGCTGCTGGCCGATTTCGGAGTCAGCTCGATGCAGTTCGACGAGGCGCACAGAGGATTTAGTTTTCAGGCGGAGGGGCCTTTGGAAATGCGGATGAATCCGCGCCAGGGCCTGACCGCCGAACAGGTGGTAAACCAGGCCGGTGAAAAAGAACTTGCCGATCTGATTTACGAATTCGGAGAGGAAAGGAGGTCGCGGAGAATCGCCAGAGCCATTGTCAGGGCCCGGCCGATTACGACGACGGCACAACTTGCCCGAGTCATTTCGGCTGCGGCCCCGGCGATGAAATCAGAGCGAATCCATCCTGCGACACGGACCTTTCAGGCCCTCCGAATTTACGTCAACGCTGAGTTGGACGAGATAGACACGCTGCTGGACGCGGCGCCCCGGTTGCTGAAGCCGGGAGGAAGGCTGGTGGTGATCAGCTTTCATTCTCTTGAAGACCGGCGGGCAAAAGATGCGCTGCGCGAAGGCGCGCGGCAGGAAATTTATGAAGTGCTGACGCGGAAGCCGGTGATGGCTGAAGCGGAGGAGACGGATCGCAATCCGCGGGCACGCAGCGCGAAGCTGCGGGCGGCGGAGAAGAAAAAGGGCACAGCGCTCAGGGCGCAGGGCACAGAGAAAAATTACTGATCCCTGGACCTGACAAGTGAGCCCTGAAAGGATCGGGCCGGGGTCGTCCCACCGTTGTAAACAAGGCGAAAGTAAGACGACATTCCGTAAGTCCCTCCTCAGAAATAGCGGCCCAGGCCCGGTCGTTTGAGGAGATTAAGCGATGGGAAGGAGAAAAGCAGGTCCTTCGCTCCGCTCAGGATGACGGCAGTTTTGTGTAGGTGAAATTAGAAGTGAGCAGTCTGGAGAAGAGAAGATGGCAACGCAGGTAATCGCAACCAATGGAATCATAACGGCCCCCCGCCAAAGCGCAGAAGCAATCGCGGCCGAGCGAAACCTGTCCCTGTTTGCGCAGCAGCAGCGCGCGCGCCGGGGCCCCACGCCGGAAGTCTTCTTCGTAAAGCGTTTTGACAATTCGCGGCTGGTCAAGGCTGCCGATCCGCAGCGTGTGCGCGAGATGCGCACCTTTGCCTGCGCGATGGCTGTGCTGTTTGCGCTGGTGATGGTCTATGGCTGGCAGCATTTCTCATCTATCGAATACGGCTACCGTGTGGAATCAGAAAAGCAGCAGCTCACGCAGCTTGAGGAGCAGAACCGCCAGCTTCGTCTGACCGAAGCACAGCTGGCTGACCCGGCCCGCATTGATCGCATGGCCCGTCAGCTTGGGCTCGATGCTCCGCAGCCCGGACAAGTAGTGCGCCCGGATGCAAGCCTGGACCAGAATGGCCCGGTAATGGCAAAGATGACGCCTGCGGCCCCCCTCCGCTAGGCCAGATTTTTCGTATTCTGCCGGAAGGTAGCGCGGTGAAGCGGTTTTCATTCCATCCCGAAACAAACTCAGCATCTCAAAGCACACAGACGGCGCAGACGGGTGTAATCACCCCGATGCGCCGCATGCGTGTGATCTACCTCATTGCCGCATTTGCTGTCTGGGCAGGATTGATCGGCTTTCGTCTCGTATGGCTGCAGGTCTTTCGACACCATGAGTTCGTAGAGCGCGCAGCCAAACAGCAGCAGCGTACTTTTGAAGTAGCTCCCCGGCGCGGCATGCTCTATGACCGCAACCTGCACGAGCTGGCAATGACGGTGCTGTCTGATTCGATCTATGCAGTGCCGTCGGAGATCGGCGATGCCAGGCCGGCAACGGCGGCAGCTCTGGCAAAGGTCGTCCATGTTGATCCGACCGACTCCTTCACATCAGCACAGCAGATTCTGGCGCGATTCAATGCATCGCGAAACTTTGCCTGGGTTGCGCGCAAGCAGGACCCGGACATCGTCGCCAAAGTAAAAGCGCTCAATCTGAAGGGAGTATATGTTCAGAAGGAGTTCAAGCGCTTTTATCCCGATAACCAGATGGCCTCGGAAGTACTGGGTTATGTCGGCCTGGATGACAACGGGTTGGGCGGGCTTGAGCTGAACTTTGACGAAGATCTGCACGGCACTCCCGGCCGCATGCTGACCGCTCTCGATGCTCGCCGGCATGTGCTGGGGAGCGTGGAGCGCGAGCCGCTTCCTGGCGAAAACCTGGTCCTTACGCTCGACGCCAACATTCAGTTCATGGCGGAGCAGGCGCTGGAGCGCAACATGGAGAGGACGCACGCGCAGAACGGAACTATCGTAGTGCAGGATCCGCACACAGGACAGATTCTGGCGCTGGCGATTCGGCCCACGTTTAATCCAAATGATTTTCGCCATGCGACGACCAGCCTGCTGCGCGATCATGCGGTAAGCGATGTCTACGAGCCGGGCTCGACCTTTAAGCCGGTGACCTATGCGGCAGCGCTGGAAGAAAAGGCCATCACTCCCGACACCATCGTGGATTGCGGCGGCGGGCAGATCAACATTGCCGGCCACACCGTGCACGATGCTCCGGGAGATCATTTTGGATTGATCCCGGCATGGAAGGCACTGGCGGTTTCGAGCAATGTCTGCGCTATTCGTGTAGGCCAGCGTCTGGGGCAGGATCGCCTCTTCAAATACATTCGCGCATTTGGATTTGGAGATCGCACCGGTATTGAGCTTCCTGCAGAGACGCGAGGACTGCTGGAGCCGTTAAAACACTGGGGGCCATCTACGATGGGCGCAGTTCCTATGGGACAGGAAATTGCTGTCACGCCTATTCAGATAGTTTCGATGGTTTCCACCATTGCCAATGGCGGCGTGTATCTGCCTCCGCACATTTTGTTGAAGAGCACCGGCCTGATGAAGGGCGATCCTAAACTGCTGCCAGCGGCCTTTCATCCTGAGAGCGAATTGCCAAGCCCGCTGCCCGAGGGCGCGCATCGGGTGATTTCGGAGATGACAGCAGCCGAAATGCGCAAGATGATGCAGGATGTTGTTCTCATCGGCACGGCACATCAGGCGGTCCATCTGAATGGATACAGCGCTGCGGGGAAAACGGGAACGGCGCAGAAGATCGATCCGGCAACGCATACCTACTCCAAGACAAAGTTTGTTGCCTCTTTTGTAGGATTTGCTCCCGTGAACAATCCGGCCATCACCGTTGCCATAGTAATGGACTCGCCGGACCACAGTATGCATTTTGGGGCGCAGGCCAGCGCGCCTGTTTTTCAGGAACTGGCGCAACAGATTCTTGAGTATCTGGGTGTTCCTCACGACCAGGAGATGAAGCCGCAGGCAGAGCTTGCAAAGAACCAGACTCCGGCTGTGGAGGAAGATCAACCTGAGCAGAACGATGCCGATTTAAATTCACTTTTCGCCGAGGTGAATGACCTTCCGGCGGATGATCCGCTGCGCGCGCCACAGGCAAATCAAGGGCAGGCGGCCCCGGTGGCGAAAAATGAAACAACACAAACTGTTGAAAAATCCTCGGAGCCAGTGAATCACCCGGTATCCTCCACGGTTGCAATGGCGGAAACGATTGCGCCGAAACCCGCGCCAGAGGCTGAGTCACCACCGTCTATGCCAACAGCTCCACCTGCGCCGGTAGTGAACGGCTCCGTCATCGTGAATGCTGCGAAGAAAGTGGCTGTTCCTTCTCTGGTGGGGCAGTCGGTGCGTGATGCTGTCGAGCGCGCCGGATCAGCAGGGCTGGGTGTGCAGGTGCTCGGTACGGGCATCGCGCGTGAGCAGGCCCCGGCGGCGGGAACGATGGTTCCTGCAGGCACAGAGATTGTAGTCCGCTTTACCCGCTGAGCCTTACAATCAAAAAAGTTCCTATGCACATTGATGATGTTTTGCGCGGAGTCGGCCTGGTGCGGCGCAGCGGTCCTGGTGTGGACATTGCCGCCATCGAGTACGACTCTCGCCGGATTAAGCCTGGATCGCTGTTTCTCGCCATGCAGGGCGGCACAACGGACGGCAACCGCTATATTGCTTCCGCCATTGAGCGTGGCGCCGTTGCGATTGTGACGGATTCGGCGATGGCCTTTCAGGAGGCTGCGCGGCAGCATCCACAAATAGCGCTGATCGAAGTAGCCCATGGACGGAGCGCGCTTGCTGCTATTTCAGCGAATTTCTATGACCATCCGGAAAAGAAGCTGATCCTCAGTGGCGTGACCGGAACCAACGGCAAGACCACAACAGCGTTTCTGCTGGATGCGATGCTGAACCATGCCGGACGCAAAACGGTACTGGTGGGGACGATTGAATATCACGTTGCAGGCGCAGTGGTGGAATCGCCGCACACAACGCCGGAATCGCGCGATCTGCTGGAGCTCTTTGGGAAGGGAGTAAGCGCGGGAGCGGGCGAGGCAGTGATGGAAGTCTCCTCGCATGCGCTGGAGCAGGGACGCGTGTGGTCACTTCCGTTTGATGTTGCCATTTTCACGAATCTGACCCGCGACCACCTCGATTATCACGGCTCGATGGGGCGATATTTCGCGGCCAAGAAGATGCTTTTTGATGGATCGAACGGCGTCGTGCCTCGTGTCTCGGTCATCAATGTCGAGGACGTTTACGGCGCGGAGCTGGCGATCAAAGCGCGTGAAGCAGGATCAGAGATTTTTTCGTATGGCCTGGGAACCGGGGAATTCCGGGCTGAAAAAGTCAGCATCTCCGCAGGCGGCATGCAGTTTTTGTTAGTTGCGCCGAGCGGGAACATTCCGATCGATACGCGGCTTACGGGAAAGGTGAATGTTTATAACCTTCTGGCGGCCTCGGCTGCGGCGTATGCGCGTGGATTGGGTCTGCAAGAAATTGCGGCAGGGGCAGCATCGCTTGAGTGTGTGCCGGGACGCTTCCAGACTGTCAATGAAGGCCAGCCATTCATTGTGATCGTAGACTACGCGCACACCGATGACGCTCTGCGAAATCTGATTGCGCTGGCGCGCGAGTTTGTGAAACCGGCGAAGGGCCGCGTCATCACGCTCTTTGGCTGCGGCGGAGACCGCGACCGCACCAAGCGTCCGCTGATGGGGCGCGCTGCAGGTGAAGGAAGTGATTTTGTTGTGCTCACGTCGGACAATCCGCGCAGTGAAGAGCCGGAAGCGATTCTGCGCGATGTTCTGCCGGGGTTGGAAGCAACCGGAGCCGAATTTGTTACGGAAGCTGATCGCGCGAAGGCAATTCAGATTGCGGTGGAACAGGCAAGGCCGGGAGACATTGTTCTGCTCGCAGGAAAGGGCCATGAGAAGACGCAGACGCTGCGCGACCGCGTGATTCCGTTCGATGATGCTGGAGTGGCTTCTCAAGCCATGCGGGCGCTGGCGCAGACGGGAGTGAAGCAATGAAGCTGACGCTCGATCAGATTGCCCGGTGGACGGGCGGAACACTGCACGGATCTGCCGAGAAACAGGCCACCGGCTATTCCATTGATTCGCGCACATTGCAGGCAGGCGATCTGTTTTTTGCTGTGCGGGGCGAGCGCTTTGATGCTCATGATTTTGTGGCCGCAGCTTTTGAGCGCGGCGCATGCGCGGCAGTAGTCTCAAAAAGCAAAGTCCGCGAATTGCCGGAGACTGCGCGTCAGCGAAGCCTGATCATCGTGGACGAGCCTTTGACGGCATTGCAGATGCTGGCTGCCGCTGTCCGCAGACACTGGGGGAAGCGCGTGGTTGGCGTGACGGGAAGCGCAGGCAAGACGACGACCAAGGAAGCCATTGCCACGGTGCTCTCCGCAAAATTCCACGTGCTCAAATCACAGGGCAATCTCAATAACGGATACGGCCTGCCGCTGCAACTGCTTCGCCTTGAGCCGGATCATGATGTGGCTGTGATAGAAATGGGCATGTCCAACGCGGGAGAGATTACCGCTCTGGCTCAGATCGCCTCTCCTAACTGGGGCGTCGTGATAAATGTAGGCAACGCGCATACAGAGAATTTTCCTGACGGTATTGCCGGCATCGCCAGGGCGAAATACGAGCTGGTAGCGGCACTTCCTGCCGATGGCATTGCGTTTTTGAATTGCGATGATGCTTACGTTTCACAATTCGGACGCGATTTTCGCGGCAAGACTGTTTATTTCGGCAAAGGGCCATGCGCCGATCCAAGGGCCGAGGCTGTGGATGAGCATGGCGCAGATGGAATTCGCATGCAGGTGCGCGCTGCTGGAAGCGTAGCAGAGGTAAAGCTGCGCCTTCTGGGACAACATAATGTGGCGAATGCGATGGCTGCAATCGCCGTAGGGCTGGAAGCCGGAATTCCGCTGGAGGATTGTGCACGAGCGCTGGAAGTGCTGGAGCCGGGGGACAAGCGCGGCCAGACGATCCATCTGCGCGGGGCGACGATCATCAATGACTGCTACAACTCTAATCCGGAAGCCCTGAAGGCAATGATTCACACGCTGATGTCAGTGCCGGGGCAGCGGCATATTCTGGTTGCCGGAGAGATGCTGGAACTGGGGCGCGAAGCAGCGACGTTACACGCGGCCTGTGGTGAAACCGCGGCTTCCGCAGGTGTGGACATTGTGTTGGGAGTGCGCGGAAACGCGGCGCATATTGCGGATGCGGCCAGACAGACCGGGACAGAAGCTCTCTTTTTGGAAACCCCAGAGCAGGCCGGCGCATGGCTCAGGCGGAACCTGTGTGAAAAAGATATTGTGCTGCTGAAGGCGTCGCGCGGTGTACGGCTCGAGCGCGCGCTGGATGAGTTAGCGAAGTGACGCTTTTGCAGGCCCTTTGCGTTTCTAGCACTTGGCGGTGGAACCCGGCGGCTCTTGAAAAATGATCAGCAGTTGCAACAAAACTCAACCTGTAAGATGAACCTGAAATACCTGAAATTTGCCGGAGGATGTATTTGCTCTACTGGCTCCTGTATCAGAAGCTTTTCCCTTACTTCAGACCATTCCGCATCTTCCGGTATCTGACGTTCCGCACCGCATTTGCTTCGCTCACGGCGCTGCTGATCGCGCTCATTATCGGACCATATGTCATCGAAAAGCTGCGCGAGTTCCAGATTGGCCAGTACATCCGCGAAGAAGGGCCAAAGGACCACCAGAAAAAAGCAGGCACGCCCACGATGGGTGGGGTGCTCATCTGCATTGCTATTTTGTTGCCTACGGCGCTGTGGGCTGATCTTTCGAATCCGTTTGTGTGGCTGGTGATGGGGTCTACGCTGGCCTTTGGAGCCATTGGTTTCGCTGACGATTACATCAAAGTCGTAAAGCGCCGAAATCTGGGCCTTACTGCGCGCGCCAAAATGGGCTATCAGATTCTGGCGAGTCTGGCCATCTCATTTGCGTTAGTCGCAATGCATGCGCGCGGCATTTATTCGACAACCTTGAGTGTGCCGTTCGTGAAACGGCTGCAACCGGATTTTGCCATAAACGCGCTGCGGCATATTCCGCACTTCGGGCTGCTGGCATTCCTGCCCTTTGTTGTTTTTACCGTGCTGGTGATTGTGTTTTCGAGTAATGCCGTCAATCTTACGGACGGCCTCGACGGTCTGGCCATAGGATGCACCATCATCGCCGCCGGCGCGCTTACCGTTCTGACATATGTAAGTGGGCACGTTGTATTTGCCGATTATCTTGAACTGCAGCGTATGCCGCTTGTCGGCGAATTATCTATCTTCTGCGGATCGATGGTGGGAGCGAGCATCGGTTTCCTCTGGTATAACGCGCATCCTGCTGAAGTATTTATGGGGGACGTGGGATCGCTTGCGCTGGGTGGAGCGATTGGAACGGTTGCTGTCGCCATCAAGCAGGAGCTGCTGCTGCCCTTTATCGGCGGCATCTTTGTACTGGAGGCCGTTTCGGTCATTCTGCAGGTGGGCAGCTACAAGTTGCGCAAAAAGCGCATCTTTAAAATGGCGCCGCTGCATCATCACTTTGAGCTGCTGGGCTGGTCAGAGGCCAAAGTCATCACCCGCTTCTGGATTGGCGCGCTGGTGTTTGCGCTCTTGGCACTCACCACGCTGAAGCTTCGTTAAATTTCATCCCGCGCGTGACAGAATGGCTTATCGGGCCGGAAAATCGAAAACATGGAATTCAAAGGCAAAAAAGTTTTGGTAGTGGGTCTAGGCAGGTCCGGCCTGGCCGCGGCGCTCTTTCTGCGCCGCCGGGGAGCACAGGTTACAGTTTCGGACATTCGCAGCGCAGAGCAACTAGGAAAAGACATTCCCGCGCTGCTGGAAGAAGGCATTGCCGTCGAAGCGGGTGGGCATGGGCTGCTTACGTTTCGCCGGCAGGACTTGATTGTCGTCAGTCCGGGCGTGCCGCTCGATACTCCGGAGCTGGTGCAGGTGAGGGCTTTCGGTTTGCCGATTATCGGTGAACTGGAGCTGGCCTCGCAATTCCTTAAGGGAAAGTCGCTGGGAATTACCGGCTCAAACGGCAAAACTACCACCACTTCTTTGTGCGGGGAGATTCTCAAGGCTGGTGGTTTGCCAACGCAGGTCGGCGGCAACATCGGCGTGCCTGTGATCGCGCTGGTCGATGAAAGCCGCGAGGACGGCTGGTCTGTGCTGGAGTTGTCCAGCTTTCAACTCGAGACAACAGAACACTTCCGTCCTGATATTGCTGTAGTGCTGAACGTAACGCCTGATCATCTTGATCGCCACGGAACATTTGAGAACTATGCTGCTGCCAAAGAGCGCATCTTTGCCAATCAGACTGCCGAAGATGTGCTGGTGCTGAACGCTGACGATGATGTGACCCAGCGCATGGCGGTCCGCGCCAAATCGCGTGTGTTCTGGTTCAGCGCGAAGCGCGTGGTGCGGCAGGGCGCATTCGTGCATGAAGGAGCAATTGTCTTCCGCGCTTCCGAGCAGGCCGCTCCCGAATTCATCCTGAAGGTGGAGAATATTCCGCTGAAAGGCCATCACAATGTTGAGAATGTTCTCGCAGCCGCCTGCGCGGCGCGGCTGGCTGGGGTAACGCCGGAGGCGATCCGCAAAGCTGTCGAGTCGTTTAAGGCGGTGGAGCACCGGCTGGAATTTGTTGCCGAAATCAACGGTGTGGATTACTACAACGATTCCAAGGCGACGAACGTTGATGCGGCAGCAAAGGCCATCGCGGCTTTTCCCGGCGGTATTCATCTGATTCTTGGCGGCAAGGACAAGAACTCCGATTATCGACAACTTCGTTCGCTGCTGGAAGAGCGCGTGAAGGCGGTCTACACCATCGGCGCGGCGGCAGAGAAGATAGAGACGCACATTTATGGAGCGGTTCCGGTCGTCAGCGCGGGAACTCTGGATCAGGCTGTAGCCAAAGCATCCGAAGCCGCGAAGCCGGGCGAAATTGTGTTGCTTGCGCCGGCGTGTTCGAGCTTCGACCAGTTCGAAAATTACGAGCATCGCGGGCAGGTTTTCAAAGAACTTGTGCACGCGAAACAGGGTGTATGGCAAAACGTGTAGGCGTCGATAAACTGCTGTTCTGCGTGACACTGATCCTCGTCGTCATCGGACTGGCGATGGTCTTCAGTGCTTCAGCCGTCATGGCCAAGGAACGCTTCGGCTCGCCTTACAGCTTTGTTATTCGCCAGGCGATTTGGGCAGCAGCAGGGCTGGCAGCCATGACGTTGCTGATGCAAATCGACTATCGCAGGTACAACCGTCCCAACGTTGTCTTTCCGGCAGTGGCCATTACTGTGATCTGCCTGCTGGCCGCGTTCCTGATGCGCGACTCGCATAACACGCATCGCTGGATTCGCTTCGGCATTCTGTCATTTCAACCATCTGAGCTGGCAAAACCTGCGCTGGTCCTCTTTCTTGCGTGGTTTCTGCAGAATCGGATGCACACCATCGACGACTGGCGAGGCACGATGCTGCCCGCAGCGCTGCCGAGTCTGGTTTTTATTGCCCTGATTCTCAAAGAACCGGACCTGGGCACGGCGCTGGTCTGCGCGAGCGTGACGGCGCTCATGCTTTATCTGGCCGGAATGGAGATGAAGTATCTCGGCTACGCGGTACTGGCTTCGTTGCCGGTGCTCTATCTCATGCTCTTCAGGGTCAAGTGGCGGCGTGACCGCCTGCTGGCGTTTATTAATCCCGAAGCTGATCCGCTGGGCAAAGGCTTCCATATCATCCAGTCGCTGATTGCCGTCGGAACCGGCGGACTGCATGGGCTGGGTTACATGGAGGGGCGGCAGAAGCTCTTCTATCTGCCGGAGCCGCATACTGACTATATTTTCGCTAATATCTCCGAGGAACTGGGCCTGCTCGGAGCCGTTATTGTCGTATCCCTGTTCATCGTTCTTGGGTATCGCGGCATTCGTGCTGCGATGCTTTCAAAAGATCCTTTCGCACGTTTTCTTGCATTCGGCATTACGACGACCATTCTCATTCAGGCCTTCTTCAATATCAGCGTAGTGCTGGCGCTGGTGCCCACCAAGGGCATCACGCTGCCGTTCATCTCCTATGGCGGCACTTCGCTCTTCATCATGCTGGCGCTGATTGGCGTGCTGCTCAACATCACGCGGGAGATTGAATAACGCGTGAAGGTGTTGATTGCAGGTGGCGGCACGGGCGGCCACATCATGCCGGCGCTGGCCATTGCCAATGCACTTCAGAAGCAATATCAGGCCGAGCTTCTCTTTGTCGGCACACCGCGCGGTCTGGAATCGCGGCTGGTTCCGCAGGCGGGACACCGGCTGGAACTGATTCAAGTCGGCCAGCTTAAGAATGTCAGCTTCGCCACGCGCTTGCGGACGATGCTCGATCTGCCGATGAGCGTTCTTCATTGCCGCAAGTTGTTGAAACAGTTCCGGCCCGATGTTGTCATCGGCGTCGGCGGTTACGCTTCCGGGCCAGGGATGGTGGCTGCCATTCTTGCCCACATTCCTACGCTTGCGGTTGAGCCGAATGCTTTTCCCGGCCTGGCAAATCGGCTTGTTGGCAAGCACGTTTCGGCTGCCGCCGTGAATTTTGAGCCTGCGCTGAAGTTTTTTCGCAACGCGCAGGTAACTGGGATTCCGGTGCGCCCGGAGTTTTTTCAGTTACAACCGCGTCCGGAGGGTGCGCCACCGCATCTTCTTGTCTTTGGCGGAAGCCAAGGGGCGCGGGTGCTGAACCGGACGATGCCGCTGGTAGCCGCCCGTTTGCTGAATATCATTCCGGGGCTGACGATTCTGCATCAGGCCGGAGCGCGTCATGCCGAAGAAACGCAGGCCGCGTATGCCGCGAGCGGGGCTGATTCGGCGCGGTGGCAGGTGCATGCCTTTCTTGATGACATGGCCCGCAGGTTCGAGGCTGCCGACCTCATCCTGTCACGCAGCGGAGCCAGCACCGTTGCCGAAGAAATGGCGGCGGGTAAGCCAGCGCTTCTGGTTCCGTTTCCTGGAGCAGCGGACGATCATCAGCGGAAGAACGCCGAAGTGATGGCCGGAGCCAGGGCCGCGGTCATGCTGATCGAGGCGGAATTGACAGCGGACCGGCTGCTTGAATCGCTTGTTGCGCTCCTGGGCGACCCTGTCCGGCTTCGGGTGATGGGCGAGCGGGCCCGGAGCCTTTCGCATCCGGATGCGGCATCGAAGATTGCGGCGATGGCGGCTGGCCTGAGTCACGCTTAGATCGCACCATTTTAGATAAATTATTCAAAGTAAAGGAACTTACTAGCTTTTCTCATTATTAAAATGAGCTAAATTCCTCTTCTAACTGGTTTATGCCTAATTACAAGTAGAGATTCCGCATTTCCTTTTCTATTTAGTCAGGTGGGGTATCCCCCCCAAGTTGTACGGAGATTCTTTATTTTCAATCACTTACATCCTAAACTCTGTACGGAGATCCTTTGTTTTGTGTAACTTGCACTCGAAAGAGAGAAAGGCATGGCTTTCGGGCCATGCCTTTCTCTGCTCCTTCTTTTAGTTTACCAAATTATGAGGTAATTCTATGCAAGGATAAATTATTGAAATATAAGATACTTAATTTTTGCAGGGCTTGACAAGTTTCTACAGGCAGGTTTTCTACAAGTTTTGGTTTGAGAAGCGATTTCCTCAACCACTTCGTGCTTACCCCTTGACATTCGACAAGAGCCAGATATAGATTTGTCGATTGTCGAGGGAAAGGGATGGCTTCATCTGAACTGCTGCAAGGAACACTCGATCTGCTGATTCTTCGAACACTGGCGATGGGGCCGATGCATGGATGGGGGATTGGGCAGCGCATCCAGCAGGTTTCACGTGAAGTTTTACAGGTGGGGCAGGGGTCGCTTTATCCGGCGCTGCACCGGCTGGAGTACAAGGGCTGGATCAGGGCTGAGTGGGGACCTTCGGAGAATAACCGGCGGGCTAAGTATTATTCGCTGACTCTGGATGGAGAGAGGCAGCTGGAGGCTGAGCGTGGTGAGTGGGAACGGATGGTGGAGGCGATTGGATTGGTGCTGAATCAGGCGGGGTGAGGTGTTTCTCACTTTTTTGCCTGCGACGCAGGATGGACAACGGTAAGACCCACTCAAGCCAAAACCGGGCTTGAATGGGGCACTCAGGTTTGTACTGAAATCAGATGTAAGGGCCAAGAGGATTTTCAACCACATCTCTTCGAGATGTGGGGCACCCGCTTCTGGATGAGCCTACACTGCGCAATCGAGTCCAAAAAATGCTTTGGATTAGCCGGAAGCCGGCATTGTTTGAGATTCTTCACTACACTCCGGCTCCGTTCAGAATGACGTTCTTGATTCGGAGGGAAATTCCCTGATCGGAGGGATCATGAAATCAGCTTCGGCAATGATGCGCGAGTTCTGGATGAAGTTGCGATTCCTGTTGTCGCGCAGGAGCATGCGCGAAGTGGATGAGGAATTGCAGTTTCACATTGAGCGGCAGATTGAAGCGAATGTTGCGGCGGGGATGCCTCCGGAGGAGGCGCGACGGCAGGCGCTGATTGCTTTTGGCGGGGTCGAGGGTGCGCGCGAGGCATGCAGCGAGGCGCGTCCGGGTTGGTTTTTCGATACGCTTCGGCAGGATGTCCGGTATGCGCTGCGCGGGTTTCGGCGGAATCCGATTTTTACGATTACGGCGCTGGCGACTCTGGCGCTTGGGATCGGCGCGACGACTGCGGTCTTCAGCGTGGTCGACCGGATTCTGTTTCGACCACTGCCGTATGTGAACCCCGGACAACTGGTTTCCGTGGGGTTCATGCACTCGCTGGAGCACGAGGAGTTCCTGACGGGGAAATTTTATCTGGATTGGCTGGCGAATCAGAGGCCGTTTGCGACGATGGCCAGCCAGAATGCGGAACCGCGTACGTGCGACCTGGTGGAGGATCATCCGGCTGAGCTGGAGTGTGTGGCGTTTCAGGCAGGGATGCTGCCGCTGCTGGGGATTTCGCCCGTCCTGGGGCGGAACTTTCTGCCGGAAGAAGATATGCCGAACGGACCGCCGGTGGTGATGATCTCGTATGGGCTGTGGCAGGGACATTACGGCGGCGACCGACAGATCATCGGGCGAGAGATCAATATTGATGGAAAGCTGGCGCGGGTGGTGGGCGTGCTGCCACGGGACTTCCAGTTCCCGACGCTGGAAGCGGCGGATGTGGTGCAGCCGATGGCATTCAACGCTGCGGTGCAGAATACCGTGAATGGCGGATTTGGAACCGCGATGCGGACGTTTGCGCGGCTGAAGCCTGGAGTGAGTGCGGCCGAGGCGCAAGCAGAGATGCAGCCAATCTTCGAGGCAGAGACGGCATGGTTTCCGCCCGGTGCCCGGAATGAGATTCGGGTAAGCGTGAGGCCGCTGAGGGCGCGGGAGGTGGGCGACGCGGGGCGAGTGGCGTGGATTCTGCTGGGCGCGGTGACTGCGGTGCTGCTGATTGCGTGCGCGAATGTGGCCGGGCTGATGGCGGCGCGGGGAGCGGCACGGCAGCAGGAGCTGGCGGTGCGTGCTGCGCTGGGAGCAAGCCGAGGGCGACTGGCGCGGCAAGGGTTAGTCGAGGCGCTTTTGCTGGCGCTTGCCGGAGCAGCAGTGGGATTGGCGCTGGCAGAGGGATTACTCCGGCTGTTTGTGGCACTGGCTCCAGCGGGAGTGCCCTTCCTGGGTAAGGCGCATCTGGATTTGCGCATTGCCGCGGTAACGGCGGCATTAGCGCTAATTTGCGGCGTGATGTTTGGACTGGCCACGGTGTTGCACCAGCCGGATGGGCTGATGGTGAATGCGCGCAGCGGGTCCTCGCACCGGCATTTGCGGCTGCGGAGCATGCTGGTGACAGGTCAGATTGCGGCGAGCGTGGTGCTGCTGGCGGGCGCGGCGCTTCTGCTACGGAGCTTTGAGCGGATTGAGGAGCAGCGACTGGGGTTCAGCGCTGGTGGAGTGATGACGGCGCGGCTGGCGCTGCCGGATTTCCGCTACAACTCGGATGTAAAGTGGATGGAGTTTCATCTCAAGGTCGAACAGGCCGTTCGGCGGCTGCCGGGCGTGACCGCGGTGGCTTTCAGTGACAGTGTGCCGCCGGGCGGATGGCACGGTGCCACGCGCTTCTCTGACATTACCGTAGAAGGCCGGCCGCGTCCGGCACCGGGCGAGGGCGGAATGCTGGTGACGCGGCGTGTGACTCCTGAGTACTTTCGCGCACTGGATGTTCCGGTGATACGCGGGCGCGGCTTTACGGATGAGGACAGCAGGGGCGATGCGGCGCTGGTGGTGCTGAGCCGGCTGGCGGCGGCGGAGCTGTTTCCGGGTAAGGATCCGATTGGGAAGCGGATTCAACCGTATGGCACGCATTCCGATGAGTGGGTCACGGTGGCAGGCGTAGCGGAGGAGGCAAAGAACAGCGGGCTGACGAGCGATGAGCAGCCGGAGATGTACTTCCTGCGTAGAGACGTGGCCAGCGACTGGTCGAACAGGCACGCGGTGCTGGTGGTCGCTTCAGCGTTACCGGAGACGACGGTGGCGCAATGGGTGCTTGCGGCGGTGAATAATCTCGATCCGACGGTTCCAGTGGAGATAGAACCGCTGACGGAGACAGTGAGCAAGCTGGCGGACAGGCCGCGGTTCGAGACGGCGCTGGTGAGCTTTTTTGCGGCCGCCGGACTGCTGCTGGCTGTGGTGGGATTGTATGGCATGATGGCGTTTCTGGTAGCCCAGCGGACACAGGAGATTGGCGTGCGCATGGCTCTTGGGGCAACCCGGACGAATATTCTGCGGCTGATTATGACAAACGGAATGGTGCTGGTGCTGGCTGGCGGCCTTGTCGGCTTAGGCGCTGCGCTGGCTGTTTCACGGCTGCTGCGGAGTTTACTGTTCAGCGTGAGCGCGTATGATCCGGCTTCGTATTTCGTTGTGGTGGTGGTGCTCTGCGGGATTGCATTGCTGGCTACGCTGGTTCCGGCGCTGGCCGCGATGCGGGTTGATCCGAATGTGGCGCTGCGGTGTGAGTAGGGGCTGTAAGGATGATTCAGCGATAGCGGATTAAAGAACTGAAAATCTAAAAACGAACTGCAGCCCACTCAAGCCAAAATCGGGCTTGAATGGGGTACCCGGCACCCGGCTCTCGCTGAGCATAAAAGCGGGTCTTTCGACTCCGCTTCACTTCGTTCCGCTCCGCCAAAGATGCAGAGACGACGAAGGCCCGCTGTTGTTGCGCGGGCCTTGTGTTGGTTCAATCTGAATTACCGGTGACCGCCGCCGTGGAATCCGCCGCCACCTCCACCGTGGAATCCGCCACCGCCGCCGTGGAATCCGCCACCAAAGCCTCCTCCGCCACTGTGGAATCCCCCACCACCGAAGCTGTGGACAGAGCCGCCGCCACCGTGGAAGCCTGACATTCCGCCGCTATAGCCGTGGAAGCCTGACGAGCCGGTAAATCCATGAGAGCCGGAGAAGCCGTTATAGCCGCCGTGGAATCCATTGCTGCCGCTAAAACCGTGGTAGCCGCTCATGCCGATGGTGCGACTCCCTCCATTGAGGGGTGAGCGTCCGTAGGCTCCGCCGCTGCGGAAATTGTTGTAGCCGTTTATGCTGCCGGTAGTAGGTGGATGCGTGACGCCATAGGCTCCGCCATTGCGATATCCATAGTTGAAGCCGTGGTTATATCCCGCGTTGTAGCCGGAGCGATAGCCATAACCGCCGCGGTAGCCGTAATAAGGATGTCCCCATCCCCAGCCACCCCAGGGATGACCCCAGCCCCAACCCCACGGGCGTCCGTACCAGCCGTGATACCACGGGCCAGCGCCGATGAAGATGCCGCCGATGAACCAGTCTGGACCGTAATAGCCATAAGGAGCGCAGGCATAAGGATAGTAGGGATAGTAGCCCCAGGCGCATACCGGCGGTCCGGCAACATAAACCGGAGCGGGATAATCGACAACGGGCCCGATGCCAATACCGACAGAGATCTGAGAATGAGCGAATGCTGTGGGAATTACGAGAGCCGCCAGCAAAGCAAAGGAACGCAGGATGCGCAATGTGAACCTCCCCGTCAACCACTGATGAGACGTTTCTATCCAGCCGGCTGACGTGGTTTCCGGAAACAGCACTCACAGATTCCGGAACCCCTGATTATTGGAAACACCGCTGGGGGAAAAAGTTGCGGTATCCATTATGGTCCTGAGGCCTCAAACAATTGAATTTTGACGGAAAAAGCCTTTGCGGCGCAATATTCTTTACAACTCCTGAACGAGTTGGATTGGCGGGCAGGGTTTAGGATTTCTTACATGGCGCTACCGGACATCAGCAGCAGATTTACTTTTCGCAACTGGACGCAGGGGGAGTATTTCTTTAAGGAAGCTGCGGGAGAATTGGGAGTTCCCGGGCAGGTGGCCACGCATCGTGACGTGCAGGCGCAGCGAGACCTTGCCGGCGGAACGGGTGACCACGCCGGGCACATGATTGGCGTACAGTTTGGCGCCCCGGGCGGCATTGAAAATATGGGTCTGCAGAACGCAAATATGAACACCTTTGCGCCGAAGCGTCTGCAGGAGGCCTTTCGCGGGCATGGTGGCAGCTATCATGACCTCGAATCGGAGTGGGCACGCAAGCTGAAGGCAGGTTACCGCATCACAGTAACGATTCAGGATAAATACCGGCTCGGCGAAGAGCGTCCATTTGTACGCTGGGTGCAGTGGGTAGAGACGACTCCTACAGGCAAGCAGGAAGCACCGCAGACGCTGGATTTTGGCAACTTCAGCTCGCCGCAATTGCGGGAAGCCAGAGGCGAGACGCCGGGTCCGGTGACGAATGGCGGCAAGGGAGCGCAGGTGATTTCGCTTTTTGGGCCGCGGCGCTGAAAGAGCAGATGTGGAGGTTACGCATCCATGGCGGGAAAGCGAGCATGAGCTTTCGCGCATGGATATGGATGTTGATGAGGGCCCCTGATTGGCTGGGGAGGCTTGCTTCGATGCCTCCCACATCTTTTCGAGATGTGGGGCCACCCATGTACCCAGGCCGTCATTCTGAGAACCAAAGGAGAAAGAATCCAGAGGATCGTTGAGATCGTTTGAGATTCTTCGCTTCGCTCAGAATGACGGCTACCCAGTTTAGTGAAATAACGACAAATCCACCGCATCGCCCATCGCTTTGTATCCGGCGTCTTTCGGGTGCAGGTGATCTCCTGAATCGTAGTCGGGCAGGAACTGGTCTGGGTGCGCCGGGTCCTGCGTGATCTTGTCGAAGTCAATCACTCCGTCGAAGATTCCGCTTGTCCTGATCCACTGGTTGTAGGCCTGGCGGACCTGTTCGCCCTGCGGGGATGAGTAGCCTGTGGGCAGATAGGGCGTAAGCGTTGCGCCGAAGACTTTGATGCCGTGCTGGTGCGCGCGCGTGACCAGCTGTGAGAGGCCGAAGATCAGGTCGTCGGCGGTGATGTTGTCGCCCTGCTCGTGCGGATTCTTCAGGCGTCCGATGTCGTTGATGCCTTCGAGAATGATGAGATACTTCACGCCGCTTTGCGCGATCACGTCGCGGTCGAAGCGGGCGAGGGCGCTCGGGCCGTATCCATCATGCAGAACCCGATTGCCGCCGATACCCTGGTTCAGCACGCCGAGATTGGCGGTCTTCTTGTCGGCCTGGAGACGCGCAGCAAGCACGTCGGGCCAGCGGCGGTTGGCGTCGCGTGTGGAGAGAGCGCCATCGGTGATGGAGTCGCCGAAGGTGACGATGGCTGCGGCATTCGGCGCGGCCTTCACGTCGATTCCTTTTACAAAGCACCAGGCGTAGATGGGGCTGGAGTTGTCGGATGTGGGAGCAGCGGTGGCGTCGCCTTTGAGGACATAATTTGTGGAGTCGCCGAAGGAGTGGCAAGTGGTGTTGCGGATGCGCTGCTCGGGCAGGTAGACGCTGACGATCAGATCGGAAAGCGGCGCAGCCTGCATCGTAACGGGATCGCTGAGGATGAAGGCCCCGGCGGGAATTTCGGCGGTTGGCTTTCCATTGAAGGTAAGCGCGTGATCGGTGCCGGGCTGGATCGATCCTCCGCCAGCGCTGACCGCGATGTGCGCGGCGCCTACGGTCAGCGGTTCGGTGCCGAATTCATTGGTGAGCTGCACGCGCACGGCAGAGCCGCCGATGCTGATGTGTACGATATTGCGATAGGTCGAATTGCCCGGTGCCGGCTGGCCTGCGTTCACCGTTTCGCCGACTGGCGAAGCCGCCCATGTGCCAACCCAATTTGCATTGGGTGTTTGCGCAAGAGTCGTGAGGCTCCCGAACCCTAGAAATACTAAGGCAAGAAGTTTTTTATGCATGTTCCCCTTCAGGAAAAATGTATTTTCTGGTTCGGGATGAGTGTAAATGAGGAACCGAGGTGAACGACGTATTCCATGCCTGCGAAGAAAAAACAGATCCTTCGTCGCTTACGCTCCTCAGGATAACAACTCTTACAATCAGGAGCAGAGGAATCTGTATCAAGATGAAATTGAAATTGCCTGAAGGACAGTTCAAGGCATATCTGTTCGACTGCGACGGCACCATTGCCGATTCGATGCCGCTGCACTACATAGCGTGGAAAAAGGCCCTGGGGGAATGGGGCTGTGAGTTTGATGAAGACTTGTTCTATGCGTGGGGCGGCTTGTCAGTGGCGAAGATCATTTCCAGGCTGAATGAGCAGCGCGGCCTCAACATGCCGGTGGCGGAGGTGGAGCATCGCAAGGAGAGCCTGTACTACGAATTGTTGCCGCAGCTGACCGCTGTGCCGGAGGTTCTGGAACATATCGAAGACCAGTATGGCCGGATTCCGTTTGCAGTGGTTTCGGGGAGTACGCGCGAGTCGGTGACGGCTTCGCTGACGAGGCTGAATCTGCTGGATCGCTTCGAGACGATGGTTTGCGCCGGCGACTATAAGAAGGGCAAGCCCGATCCGGAGATTTTTCTAATGGCTGCGGAGAGGCTGGGTGTTGCGCCGCAGGATTGTCTTGTCTTTGAAGATGCGGAGTTGGGGATTCAGGGGGCGACTGCGGCGGGGATGGCTTCAGTGCGGGTTCCGCTGCCGAGGGAGCGGGCAGTGACGGTGTGAAAATGAATGAGCGACAAACCTCCATCGAAAGTGCTACGATCATCGGTTTTCGCTGATTCATTTGCATCGGAGATTGTTATGAGCCCTGAAGTAGCCGCCCCGGACGTAACCACCTATCCATTCAAGCTCACAGAGGAGCAGGAGCACCTGCGCAGAGAAATTCGCGATTTTGCGCAGCGCGAGATTGCGCCCAACGTGATGAAGTGGGACGAGGCCAGCGAGTTTCCTGCCGATGTGGTGAAGCAGCTTGGGAAGATGGGGCTGATGGGCATGATCTTCCCCGTGGAGTACGGTGGGGCCGGGCTGGGTTATGTCGATTACATGACGGCGATTGAAGAGCTGTCGGCGGTGGATGGGTCGGTGGGCATCATTGTCGCCGCGCATAACTCGCTTTGCTCGAACCATATTTTTCTTGCCGGAAATGAAGAGCAGCGGCGGAAGTACATTCATAAACTTGCGAGCGGCGAGTGGCTGGGGGCGTGGGGGCTGACAGAGCCGAATTCGGGATCGGATGCGGCGGGAGCGCGGACCACGGCTGTCCGCAAAGGCGACAAGTGGGTGCTGAACGGCAACAAGACCTTCATCACCAATGGTCACTATGCGGATGTTGCTGTCGTGATTGCGGTGACGGACAAGACACAGGGGACGCATGGGTTGTCGGCGTTTGTGGTCGAGAAGGGCATACCGGGATTTCGTCCGGGCAAGAAGGAAAACAAGCTAGGGCTACGGGCGAGCGATACGTCGGAACTGATTTTCGAAGACTGCGAGATTCCGGCAGAGAATCTGCTGGGCAACCTGGGAGAAGGCTTCATCGATTCGATGCGCGTGCTCGATGGCGGACGCATCTCGATTGCAGCGCTGTCGCTTGGTATCGCGCGCGGGGCGCTGGAAGCGAGCCTGCGGTATGTGAAAGAGCGCAGGCAATTCGGGAAGGCCATCGCGGAGTTCCAGGGTGTGCAGTGGAAACTTGCCGATATGGCCACGGAACTTGACGCTGCGCGATTACTCACGCTGCGGGCGGCAGTGCTGAAGGACGCGGGCGAGCGTGTGACACGCGAATCGTCGATGGCCAAGCTCTATGCGAGCGAAGTTGCCGTTCGCATTTGTGATGAGGCGGTGCAGCTGCATGGCGGCTATGGGTTTATCAAAGATTATCCGGCGGAGAAGTTTTACCGCGATGTGAAGCTTTGCACTATTGGCGAGGGGACGAGCGAGATTCAGCGCATGGTGATTGCGCGTGAGATTCTGAAGGTTGTGCCTTCGCGAGGGTGAGCATCAAAGCATCAAATCAATGATGCTATGATGCTTCCATGAGGACGACGATTACTCTTGATCCAGACGTAGAGCAACTGCTTAAGAGCGCGTTAAAAAAAGGCGATCTGACGTTTAAGCAGGTGGTGAATGATGCAATCCGGATCGGATTGAAGGGGGCGCCTGCAAAAGCGAAGCGCTTTCGGCAACGTACATTCCGCATGGGCCCAATGGGCAGTAATTGGGACAAGGCGTTGAGTATGGCCTTTGCTCTTGAGGACGAAGCAACGATAAGAAAGATGGCACAAGACAAGTGACGTTCGTCGATGTAAATCTTCTGGTATATGCAGTCAACTCGCAGGCTTCGCACCACAAGGCGGCGAAGAACTGGTGGGAGTCTGCACTTTCAGGAGCAGAGAATATTGGCCTGGCATGGACTGTTTTGCTCGCATTCGTGCGGCTCACCACCATGCCCGGTCTAGTTCATCAGCCTCTCAGGGTGACTGAGGCCTTTGATCTTGTGCAGATGTGGCTCGAACATCAGTCTGTGTATCTAATAGAACCTGGTCCACGACATCTGCTTATCCTGCGCGATCTGCTTCAGCGATGTGGCACCGCCGGGAACCTGACAACGGACGCTCACCTGGCCGCACTTGCGATTGAACACAACGCCGATTTGTATTCTTTTAATCGCGACTTCGCCAGATTCCCGGGACTACGCTGGCGCGACCCTCTTAAAAGAGGGTTCGGACGCTAACTTGAACGCAATCGGCAAATCCAGCGAAAAAGAAGTTCGCAGATTACTCGAGCGTCTGCGCTCAGGCGACGTCCGTGCTCTGGCCCGCGCTGTTTCTCTAGTGGAAAACGATGCGTCCTCAGCTACGGAAGTCCTGTCGGGCTGCTTTCCGCACAGCGGGCGGGGGGTGAGGGTTGGCATTACTGGGGCTCCGGGGGCGGGGAAGAGCACGATTGTGGATAAGCTGGCACGGCATTATCGCGGTGCTGGAATTACCGTCGGCGTGATTGCGGTTGATCCTACCAGTCCATTCTCAGGCGGTGCAATCCTCGGTGACCGCATTCGTATGCAGGAGAGCCTGAGCGATCCGGGATTTTATGTGCGCAGCATGGCGACGCGCGGGTCGCTCGGCGGGCTAGCGCGCGCAACTGCTGATGTGGCTTCGGTGATCGAGGCCAGCGGCAAGGATGTGATCCTGGTTGAGACGGTTGGCGTGGGTCAGGACGAGGTCGACATTGTGCGGCTCTCTGATATCACTATCGTCGTGCTGGTGCCGGGCATGGGTGACGATGTGCAGAGTCTGAAGGCCGGCATTATGGAGATCGCAGACATCTTTGTTGTGAACAAGTCTGACCGGGAAGGCGCGGACCGCGTGGAGAAAGAAGTCCGGGCGATGCAGTCGCTGGCCGGCAGTCATGGTGATTGGGTTCCGCCTGTTGTAAAAACAATTGCATCTTCCGGGGAGAGGATTACCGACCTAGTAGAAGCCATTGCGCGGATGAAAGAATGGCTTGGGACAGATGGTCATCTGGAAGCGCGCCGAAAAAAATATTGGCGCGAGCGCATCGTAGAGATGATGCGACATGCGTTAATGCGACAGATGCGTGAACATGGACTGAGCGATGGGGAGCTGGATTCACACGCTGCGCGCGTTGCATGCGGAGAGGAAGACCCATATAAGCTTGTGCCGGAGTTGGTTGCGCGCGTGGTGAAAGCGTAGACCGGAACCGTGGGTTCATAATGATTCAGAGCGCTCCCACTCAAGCCAAAAGAGGGCTTGAATGCGGAACCCGCAAAGCAGGTCCTTCGACTCCGCTGCGCTCCGCTCAGGATGACAACATATGGGTGGTCCGCTCAGGATGACAAAATGTAAGCAGGGCAGGATTCATGACAAAAATTGATCATCTTGGAATCGCGGTGAAGAGCATTGCGGCTGCGCGCAGCTTTTACGAATCTCTGGGCCTGCGAGTGACGCAGGAAGAAACCGTCGAGCATGAGAAGGTGCGCGTTGCGATGATTCCAGTCGATGAGAGCCGCATCGAGCTGCTTGAGCCGACGGCAGAGGATTCGCCAGTGGGAAAATTTCTGACGAAGCGGGGCGAGGGCCTGCATCATATGGCGCTGCATGTGGATGACATATCCGCGACGCTGGAAGAGTTGAAGGCCAAAGGCGCACGGCTCATCTCGGATGAAATACAGGTAGGTGCCGGTGGGCATCTCTATTTCTTTGTGCATCCATCAAGCGCCGGAGGCGTGCTCCTGGAAATCTGCCAGGACCCGATTGCGGACGTATGATGCTGTTGTCCATTGACACATGCGGGAGTACGGGAACTGTTGCGCTTGCTCGCAAAGATGGTGGGCAGATCTCCGTTCTAGAAATGGCTGAACTGGCGGGTAAGACCTACTCAGCCATGCTGACGCCGCGATTGCGAGAGTTGCTGAATGCGCACCATGTCAACCTTCCTCAGATAAACGCGATCATCTTGCTCAACGGACCGGGAAGCTTTACCGGTGTTCGCGTTGGGGTAAGCGCAGTAAAAGGGCTGGCGGAGGTGTTTTCAACGCCTGTTATTGCGGTATCCCGGCTTGAGGTCCTGGCACGTAAAGCACAGAGACGGTATGCGGCGCTCGATGCAGGCAGAGGCGAGTTCTATTTCCGCGATGATGATTCCAGGCGTGAAGAGCTGCTCTCATTGGACGAATTGCAGGCAACTGCATCGGCTCAGAATTTAGCAATTTGTGAAGAGAAAACAGCGGCTGTATTTCCGGAAGCACATTTTGTAACAACTCCTACCGCCTCAGACGCGCTCGTTGTTGCTCTGCCGAGGCTTGAAGCGCAGGACTTCGATGATCTTGCCCCGCTGGACGGCAACTATCTGCGGCGTTCAGATGCCGAAGTAAAATCAGGCATACTGGCTGGAAAAGCGAAATGAAGTGGGCCGTCCGGCGCATGACTGCCCACGACATCAAGGCCGTATTAGCGCTTGAACAGCAAATCCCGGAAGCGCCTCACTGGACACTTTCAGACTACGAGCGCTGTGTTACGAATTCCTCCGAGTCACTGCAGCGCACTGGATTTGTTGCTGAGGCCAAAGGCAATCTGCTTGGGTTTTGTATAGGAAAACTGGTTGCAGGGATCGGCGAGCTGGAATCGATAGCTGTCATTTCAAAAGCGGAAGGGCAGGGTATTGGCCGGGCGCTTCTTCAAGCTTTAGCGGCTTGGGCGCAGGCAGGCGGAGCAGCTCGTCTTGAACTTGAGGTCCGCGCTACAAATGTCAGAGCTATAAGATTTTATGAGCGGAGCGGATTTCGCCGGGAGAGCTTGCGAGCAGCCTACTATCAGGCCCCGGAGGAGGACGCCGTCCTGATGGGCAAGTCCCTGAAATCGGTGGGAAATTTCCCTGAAAAACGCATTGCCATCAGGCCTCCGGAATGCTAGTTTTGTCGTCTGATAGATAAAAAGCCGGAGGTATGTTCCATGGATATGGAAACGTTCGGGTCGCCGAATAGTGAGGAAATGCATCACTTGCAAGAGCAGCACCGGCACTATTCGGAGAAACTGGAAAGTCTGCTCCAGAAACCCTACCTTTCAGCCGAGGAACAACTCGAAGAAGTCCGATTAAAAAAGCTTAAATTGTCAGTCAAAGACCAGATGGAAGCGCTGCGCCACGGCGTTTTTCATCACGTCGCCTGAAGTTACCAGCGTTTTTACCTGCCACTTTCGTGGCAGCAGGTAAGGTGTGCGCTTCCGACGCAGGCAGAACATCAGCGGCAATAAATTTATAATGAGAGAATTATCTCTCATGGTTCGTGACGGTTATCTTTACGGCATCACGCTGCTGGTTGTTGCCGCAGTTGTGTATTTTCTTACCGGCGGATGGGGCTGGGCGCTGATCCCTATTTTGCTGGCTGCATTTTTTCTCTGGTTTTTCCGTGATCCGGCGCGCACGATTCCGCAGGGCGAAGGTCTGATTGTTTCTCCCGCTGATGGAAAGCTGACGGCCATCGATCGCGTGGTGACTCCTTCCGGCGAAAGCCTGAAACTCAGCATCTTTCTGAGCGTTTTTAATGTGCATGTAAACCGCTCTCCGGTTGCCGGAACGCTGCGCGAAGTCCGCTACCAGAAAGGTGAATTTCTGAATGCGCTGAATCCCGAATGTGCGGAAAAGAACGAGCAGAACCTGGCGATTATCGATGGTGAGGATGGTCACGAAGTTTCTTTCAAGCAAATTGCCGGCTTGCTGGCGCGGCGCATTGTTTTCAATCCCAAACCGGGAGACAGGTTGGAGCGCGGCCAGCGCATCGGCATGATCAAATTCGGCTCGCGCGTGGATGTTCTGCTGCCTGCTTATGCAGAGCTGCGTGTCAAGAAGGGGGATATCGTGAAGGGCGGCTCGACCGTGCTGGCGCATATTCCTGATCTGGTCATCGAGCCGATGCTGGCCGAACTGGAAGTGGAGTCGCTGGTTTGAATCCAGGCACAAGGCGGCGCAGGCGCGGCATGTACATCCTGCCGTCGCTATTTACTGCTATCAATATTGCCGCCGGTTATTTTGCCATTACGCAGAGCCTGCAGGGTTCGGTTCAGGAGCCGCATCATTTCGACTGGGCGGCGCTGGCTATTGGATTTGCCATTCCGTTTGACGCGCTGGATGGACGCATCGCCCGCATGACCAATACGACCAGCGAGTTTGGCAAGGAGCTGGACTCGCTCGCCGACGTCATCACCTTCGGCGTGGCCCCCAGCGTTCTTGCTTTCACGTGGGGCTTTCGCATGCTGCCGGCTATGGTGAACCCGGCGCATCGACACCAGATCGTTCAGCTTGGCGCGTTTGTTTGCTTTCTTTTTTTGCTCTGCGGAGCCAGCCGTCTGGCGCGCTTTAACATCAGCACCGATCCTGTGCCGAAGAACCCAGGCCGTCCGGGAAGGAAGTATTTTGTTGGTATGCCGATTCCAGCGGCAGCAGGTGTTATTGTCGCTGTGATTCATTTCTTTCGCGGCATTCCAATCTCTATCTGGTGGGTTGCGCTCATCTGGATGGCGCTTGTCGGTCTGATAGGCTTTCTCATGGTCAGTACCTGGCGCTTCTGGAGCGGCAAAGAAATCAATCTTTTCAACCGGCATCCCTTCCAATGGATGGTGCTGATTGGGCTGGTGCTTTACGCCCTGGTCTTTTTTTCACAATATGTTTTGATTCTGATGGCGCTGATGTACATGTTCTCCGGTATTCTGGCGCGAGTAGCATACTCGTGGCGGCGCGGCCGAAGACTTCCTCCACCCTCAACTAGTCCGGCGAACTAATGAAGATTGCAATCGTAGGCGCAGCATCTTTGCGCGGCAAAGAATTGAATGATGCCCTGAGCGAATCGCCTTTCAGCACAGCTGATTTTCTGCTGATGGACGATGAGGCCGCCCTCGGCCAGCTGGAATCCGTAGGCGATGAGGTGACGTTTATCCAGCGTATCGAGCCCAGCTCATTCGCGAACGTCGATTTCACTTTCTTTGCCGGAACGCAGGAAGTGACGCGCAAGCACTGGAAGAGCGCGCACAGTGCCGGGGCCAGTGTGGTTGACATGAGCTACGCGCTTGAAAGCGAGCCGAAGGTTCTGGTGCGCGCTCCATGGGTACAGGATGAAGCTCGCGAAGATGTGAACGGAGCTGCTGAAGCCGGCCCTGACCTGCAGACGCCGGCCGTTGTGCCCGCGCATCCTGCAGCAGTTGCGCTGGCGTTGCTGCTCCTTCGCACAAAGAGTGTTGCGGGTATACGCTCAGCTTCTGCTACTGTGTTGGAGCCGGCTTCGGAATATGGCCGAGGCGCAATGGATGAGCTGCACCAGCAGACCGTAAGCCTGCTCAGCTTCCAGTCATTGCCGAAGGAGATGTACGACGCGCAGGCGGCATTCAATCTGCTTCCATCATTGGGTGAATCGGCGAAGATCCATTTGGGAGCGAGCGAGGCGCGTATTCGCCGTCACTACGAAATTCTTTCGGCAGGTCACCCGCGGGAGCTTGATATTCAACTGCTGCACGCGCCGGTCTTTCATGGATATGGCATCTCGCTGGCGCTCGAACTCGACGAGCCGGTGAGCCTGGAGCATCTCGAAGCCGCGCTGAATGGCGAACATGTCGATGTCGTGCTGGGCGACGCCGATCCGCCGAGTAACCTCAGCTCGGCAGGGCAGGAGGACATTCTTGTCCGCGCGCGCACGGCTGACGGCGGCGAAATGGCAACCAGGCGATTCTGGGTATGGGCAACGGTTGACAATCTGAGGCTGTCGGCAACGAATGCATTGGCCTGTGCCCAGGAGCTCCGGCGGTTAAGACCTCAGGGGAAGGTGCAGTAGGCCGGGATCCGTGTATGCAGGGATGCTAATCCCTTGCTGGAACTAAAGTTAGAAATGCGCCAGCAGGGGCAAGAAGAATGAGGAGAAGCAAGCAGAGCGTTCACCGCCGGACAATGATGTGTCGGAAGTGGACAGCGGATCAGAGGAAATATGGGGATGTCGGATAGCCAATTTGCCCCATTTGAGTCGCTGGCTGCGCCACTTCTTTCGAAAATCGGTGTCTGAACAAACCGGGAGGAACACGCCCGGAATGAACCGATTGAAGCTCTTTCTCTGCGCTGCTGCCTTACTTACATCCGCGACCTTTGCGCAGACTACCCTCACACCCGGTACTGTCAACTATACCATCGAGCAGAGCGGCAAAAAGCTGGGCACGGCCAGCTACACCATCCAGAACGCGCCGAATAAATATCTCATCACCTCAACCGGCAAGGTTACGGACAATAAGTTCACCTACGCCTTCTCCAATACGCAGAAGCTCGATACATCCCTGAATCTCATCACCGACCAGCTCAGCGGAGTGGTCAGCGGCAAGGCCGTCAGCTTCAACGCGACCTCGGACCCCACAGGCCGTCAGTTCAAGCTCAACATCTCTGCCAACGGGACCCAGCAGACCAACGCGGTGGATCGCAACCAGAACACTGCTCTGCTTACCGACCTCGACCCAGCCGGCTATATGCTGCTCGCGCAGATAGCTATGCGTAACCCGTCACACTCCTGGGCGCTCATCCCGAAAGAGAACGGTTTCCTAGTGCCCGTTACCTTCTCTCCACAGCCTGATCAGCAGGGCCGATGGAACGGCCAGTCCGTCCCGGTTAAGTACATGAGCGCCGCTGTCAGCAGCCAGAACGCCATCACAGTGGAGCTCTTTTACTCACCCGACGGCCAGTTGCTTGAAGCCGATCTTCCACAGCAGAACTTCTATGTCATTCGGGATGGTTTTAAGCTCAACAGCCGCCCAAAGCCGCCCGCCCCGCCGCATGGGCAGGCGCCGCCTCCGCAGGACCAGCAGCAGACCCAACCGCAGCAGTAGTCAGATGATCACAACAACATAAAAGACATTAAAGTTGTAGGTTAAATCTGGATAATGCTAAAGTCTGCGGTCAACAGTTGGATCTTCGGCTCACTATTCGGTTCGCAGCGCCACCATGGGGTTGATACGTATCGCCCGTCCTGCCGGTAAAAGACAGGCCGATAGTGCGACGATCAGCAGCAGCGCCAGTACCGAGAAGAACGTAATGGGATCGGTGGGCCTCACGCCGAAGAGCATGCTGCTCATCAGGCGTGTCAACCCAAACGCGCCAATGAGACCAGCGATAATACCCAGCAGAGCCAGACCCATTCCCTGCTGGAAAACAAGCGAGAGGATGCTTGCGCGGCGCGCTCCAAGGGCCATGCGGATGGCAATATCGGCTGTGCCTTGCGTGACCAGAAACGACATCACGCCATAGATGCCGATGGCGGCAAGAATCATGGCAAAGCCGGCGAAACCGCCCAGCATGGTCATGGCGAAGCGCTGGCGCGCCATGGAATCCTGTACACGCTGATCCATCGTAGCGATGTCGTATACCGGCACATTAGGATTGAGGGCGTTCACCTGGCGAGTTATCGCGTTGATCGTCGCAGTTGGGTCAGTTGTTGAGCGCGCAACAACGTACATGGTTCCACTTGGCGATTGCGCATGCGGATAATAGACAACCATTCGCGTCTCGGTGTCGAGGCCATACTCCTTTACGACGCCAACCACGCCTACGATTGTGATCCAGGGCGAGTCGTCGCTTCGACGGATACGCTTACCGATCGCATTGCCATGCGGCCAGAAGCGATCGGCCATCTTTTGATCAATGATTGCGACCGGCGGCATCTTGTCTGTATCGGTTTCAGCAAACGTGCGTCCGCGAATCAGCGGAATCTCCATCGCGTTGAAGTAGGGTGGTGTAGCCGATCGTTGATCAACCTGCAATTCAGGCTCGTTAGGAGGCGGCACATATCCTTCAATGTGCATGCCTCCCCAGCCAATGGCGGATGTCAGCGGAAGTGCTGAGACGGCGCCCGTGGCTGTAACGCCGGGCAGATGGCCAATTCGCTCAGTCAATTGCTGATAAAACTGGACGCGCGTGGCCGGATCTTTAAACTCCTGTCCATAAGCAGCGACATTCATCGAGACTACATGTTGCGGGTTGAATCCAGGCGGCACACTCGCAAGACGAATGAAACTGCGCACCAGCAAGCCTGCCGCCACCAGAAGCGGCAGTGATATAGCAAGCTCGGCGATGACCAGCGCTCCCCGTAATTTGTCGTGACGGATACTGAAGCCGCCGCTCGCCAAACCCTTGCCGCCAGCCTTCAGGCTCGTGGTGAGATCAACTCGCGAAGCGCGCAGTGCCGGCGCAAGCCCAAAGATGACTCCTGTGAAAATCGAGATCGCAAACGTGAAGACAAGCACTCGGAAATCCGTGCCTAGCTCCTCAAGCCGCGGAATGTTTCCCGGATGCATCCTGCGCGCGATCAAGATGCTAAGAGCCGAGATGGCCACGCCAGCCAGGCCGCCCATCAGGCTCAATCCAATGCTTTCCGTCAAAAGCTGGCGCATCACCCGCGCGCGTCCTGCTCCCAGCGCGGCGCGTATCGCTATCTCCCTCTGCCGCACGACAGCCCGCGACAGTAACAGATTGGCCACATTGGTGCACGCAATCAGCAGAACCAGGGCGACTGCCCCGAGGAGAACTAACATTGCAGTCCGTACGTTGCCGACAACCTGCTCCGTGAGTGGAACCACGCTGATCGTAAAAGAGCGATCCCGATGTCTTTCACGGCGAAGCCGAGCGGCGATTACATCGATATCTGCCTGCGCCTGCTGCATCGTAATGCCTTCCTTGAGCCGCGCCAGGATGTTGTAGATCTCCGGACCGTAGTTGGTGACATTCTTAGCCTTTTCATCTGGCGGCATAAAAATTTCCGGCTTGTCGATTCCGGCAATGGTGGGAATCACCTCGTGATTCAGGCGAAAATCCGGCGAGAGTACGCCCGCAATCGTATGTGGATGGCCGTCGAGCGTGATGGAGCGTCCCACAATATTCGGGTCACTTGCGAATTCTCGTTGCCAGAAACCATGCGTCAGCACCACGGTTTGCGGCTTGCCCGGCTCATCCTCCTCGGGCAGAAAAGTGCGACCGAGCATTGCTTTCGCGCCCAGCATCGGAAGTAGGCTCGATGTCGCTTCGAGACCGTCTACCTTGATGGCCCGCGAACGCTCGGTGAGTATAAAGCTATTCCCAAGGACGAGTGCCGTGTCCTCAAATACGTGGTTCTGGGTAACGATATCGTGATATTGTCCGGGCGATGGCCAGTCCTGGGGAATACCAATGCCGGGTGAGCGCAGCCAGAGAATGGCGAGCCGGGATGGATGGGGATAGGGCAAGGGCTTGAGCAGGAGTGTATTGGTAACACTGAAGATCGCGGTGTTGGCGCCGATGCCAATCGCCAGTGACAGCACAATCAGAACTGTGAGTCCCGGCGTCTTCGCAAAGGACCGCATCGCATAACGCAGGTCCTGCAAGAGGTCTTCGATAAACTTTGTTCCGCGTGATTCGCGGCATTGCTGCTTGACCTGTTCACTGCCGCCCAGAGCCAGACGCGCGCGGCGCATTGCCTCATTGGGAGCCAAGCCTGCGCGCTGATATTTCTCTGCTTCGCGCTCAAGATGATCACGGAGCTCGTCATCCACTTCGGCGTCCATTGCTCGACGGTAGAAGAGCGCGCGCAGGCGATAGAACAAGTCATGCAGCATTTTCCAGCTCTCCTTATGCCATGTCCAAGACATGATCGATGGCAGAGGTCAGCCTGCGCCATGCGGCTGTTTCCACTTCCAGTTGTTTCTGCCCGCGTGGCGTCAGCTTGTAATACTTTGCACGGCGGTTATTTTCACTGATGGCCCAGTTGGCTTTAATCCAGCCGCGGCGCTCCAGGCGATGCAACGCAGGATAGAGCGACCCCTGCTGCACCTGCAGGGCCTCGCGGGAGATCTGTTGCAGCCGTTCGGAAATCGCCCAGCCGTGCATTGGCTCCAATGCCAGAGCTTTCAGAATGAGCAAATCCAATGTGCCTTGTGGGAGTTCCAGTCGTTCTTCCATTCCCGATTCCTTTACCCTGTTGCTTCGACACAACAATACACATTTATAATGTCGAAGTGCAAGGGGAGGCAGGGATATTCTGAATGCCTGATTATTCGCCGCTCGATGAAAGAGCGGTCTCAGCTTCGCCTTGCCTCATCCGCTTTTATTGCGGAGAAACAAAGTTCCCCAAAATACCTTACAAAATCGCAGGGGTGGACCTGCGCAATCTAAACTGGTGCCGAGGATCGTATGCCAACCCAAGCCGACAAAGCCGCACTGTTTCGCTCGCTCCACTATCGCCCTGAGCCCCTCATCGTCGCCAATCCCTGGGACGCCGGCACCGCGCGCATCCTCACCTCTCTCGGATTTGAGGCTTTTTCAACCACCAGCGGAGGCCTCGCCATCACTCTCGGTCGCCGAGACGGAACCGCCAGTGTCACCCGCGATGAAGCACTCGCCAACGCGAGGGCCATCGTAGCGGCCACTCATCTGCCCGTCGCTGCCGATCTGGAAAACGGATACGGCCACTCTCCTGAAGACGCCGCCGAGACCATCCGCCTCGCTGCGGAAGCGGGTCTCGTAGGAGGCTCCATTGAAGACGCCACCACCGACCCTGCAAACCCTATCTACGACTTTAACCACGCCGTCGAGCGGGTCGCTGCTGCTGCGGAAGCCGCGCGGTCTCTGCCGTTTCCTTTCATGTTCGTGGCCAGGGCTGAAAATTATCTCCACGGCAACGCTGATCTCGACGACACCATCCGTCGCCTGCAGGCCTTTGAAAAAGCCGGAGCCGAAGTCCTCTATGCTCCCGGCCTCACGCGTCCTGAAGACATCAGAGCAGTCTGTGCCGCTGTAGGCAAGCCTGTGAATGTATTGGCAGCGCTGAAGGGGGCGCCGCATCTGAGTGTCGCAGAGCTGGCATCCCTGGGAGTCCGTCGTATTAGTCTCGGGTCCGCCCTAGGCCGCGCTGCGATGTCAGCCTTTATTCGGGCTTCGGGCGAAATCATAGAAAAGGGGACTTTCACCTTCGCCGCCGACACATTCTCGCTCGGCGAAATCAGCGATCTCGTCGTCAACAATTAACCGAAACAGTTATTTCTCCGCCCGAAACGTCTTTCCCAACTCCGTTTCGGCCAGCCGGAAATAATGCCGGAAGTTATAAATCAGTGGCGACCATTTCTGCGGGTCGACATAATGTCCACTGATCACAAATTCCTCGTCAACGTGCACGCGCAAAATTTCGACCTCGGCAGCTATGCCTCCCCCTAGCTGATCGAGCTTTTCACCGCGCATGCGGTGCAGTTTCACAACGCGCGCCTCCATTTGTACCGGGCATTCGGCAACACGCATGGGCTTTACCGCTTCACTCGCCGAAGGCGTCAATCCTGACGCCTCAAACTTCTCTCGCTCATAGCGAAACTGCTTCTTTTTGAGATCCGGTACCGGATTTTTCCCCGTCAGGGGAGCCAGCTTCTCCACCTGCGGCCACATCTCCGGTGACGGCAGATTGATCACGCACTCCGCATGCCGGGCAAAGTTGTCTGCTGTCTTCGTCTCATCGAGCAGCCCGAGCATCAGCGTCCATCCCAATGCCCAGAAAGACGACATAGGCGCAATGTTTGTGCACCCGTCCTCATTCAGGGAACTGATCAACGCCACCGGCGTCCCGAAATACAGAATCTTCGGCTCAATCGTGACGAATTTCCGCATCCGCGATTCATCTCCTTTCAAAATGGATGCAGAGCTGCCAGATTCAGCAACAGCATGACCGTCCAGAATTCGTTAAATCGTTGACTTTTGTTCTCCAACCGCTTTGTGTATTCTCATCTTCCGAAGGAGACGACAATGAAAGCCGCTACATTTATGCGTAAATACTTTGCTGTTCTCATCACTGCCTTGCTATTCGGCAGTTTTTTACCCGCCCTGGCGCAATCCCGATTGAGTGACAAGGATGTCCAGCAGCTCATGAACAATCTGCACAATGATGTCAAAGCATTCCGCTCGCCCTTCAATTCCGCGCTCAGTAAGAGTCCTATTCACAAAACGAGCCAGGAAACGGACGCCAAAAATCTCGCCAGGCAGCTGGAAAATCAGACCGGAGACATGCTGAACGCCTTCAAGAAGAACCAAAAGGCCGATGACGCTTTTCGCTCGGTCAACAGTACAGCGCAGCAACTGGACAGTATTGTGAGAAAGCTTGGTCCGCAATCTGCTGCAGCGCCAGCGTGGGCCAAAGTTCAGAATGACCTGAATACTCTGAATCCAGCCTTCGGCATCTCCACTCCACCGACCGGTGCTATGGCAACCTGCACGCAGGCAGTAGGAGCACAGCGCGCAAGCGAGCTGGTCTCACAATGCCAGCAGGTCACAACAGCAACCAGCAGCCCCTGCAATGCGCAGAACACCTGCAAAATGATTACTGACGAGATTCGCCGCGGTTGCTCTCAGATCACCAGCAACGCGCCATCGTTCTGTGCCGAATATCAATAAACCCCTGATGGTCCATCTTTGCCGGTAAGACAAACACCCAGCATACGGACATCGTAGGCTGGGTGTTTTGCTGGATCCATCGAGTTTTATTTCTGCGCCTGATCAAAGCGCTTATTGATCTCGTCCCAGTTGACGGTGTTCCACCATGCAGCGAGATAGTCAGGGCGCTTGTTCTGATACTTGAGATAGTAGGCGTGCTCCCAGACATCATTGCCGAGGATAGGGTAATGGCCTTGTGAAAGCGGGGAGTCCTGATTGGGTGTGGTGGTGATTTTCAGCTTGCCGCCATCCCAGATGAGCCAGCCCCATCCGGAGCCGAACTGCTTGGCAGTAGTTTCGTTGAACTGCTTTTTAAAGGACTCGAAATCGCCGAAGTCTTTGCGGATCTGCTCCGCGATGCGGCCTGTTGGCTCACCGCCGCCATTGGGCTTCATGATGGTCCAGAACATGGTGTGATTCACATGGCCACCGCCATTATTGCGGACGGCAGTGCGTACATCCTCAGGAACATTGTTCAGATTGCGGAGCAGGTCTTCTGCGGTGTGCTTGGCGAGATCAGGATGCTTCTCGATAGCCGCGTTGAGATTAGTGACGTAGGCCTGGTGATGCTTGTCATGATGCAGCTTCATTGTGGCTTCGTCGATGTGTGGTTCGAGAGCGGCGTAGTCATACGGTAGGGGTGGGACTTCGTGTGCCAAAGCTTTCCTCCTGTTTTCTACTTGTGGATGTCTCGGGTGTCGAAGCACCCTAATTTGTCTGCGTTCTCCATGATAAGGGATGCTGCGAGTTGGTGTTTGGGTGCTGGGAGTTGATGTCAAAAGATTCAGAGACTGAATCGAGCGGGCGGGATTGAGATGTTCTTCCCAGTCACTGCATTCAGGGGCAGGATGACATTTTTATAACTTGCGGTGCATGACAAAGGCGTCGACATAGCCTTGTTTCGGGTGGTGGAAGGCTTCGGGCAGGCGACCTACGATTTCAAAGCCGAATTTCTGCCAAAGGCGGACGGCAACTTCGTTTGTGCTGATGACGATGTTGAATTGCATGGCGCGAAAGCCGCGGTCTCGAGCTCGATCGAGAGAATGAGAGCACATGGCGCCGGCAACGCCACGTCCCGCAGCCCAGGGAGCGGTCATGTATCCACAATTGGCAACATGGCTGCCTCCGCCCTGCTGGTTGGCGCGGAGGTAATAAGCGCCGAGGATTTCTCCGTTTTCTTCGGCAACGAATGTCTCGTGATTGGGCGCGTACCAGTATTCGAGCGCCTGCTCGCGGGTGAAGTCGCGCGGGAGGGTATAAGTTTCTCCGGCGCGGATGGTGGGTTCGAGAATCTTCCAGACGGTGTCTGCATCTTCGAGTGATGAAGGTCGAACAGTGAGCACATCAAACAGGATAGATGTTTTACGTGGTGTAGAAGCCATCCGGCGGTTTCGATACACTGCGAATTGGAGCCGTTGTTCAATTTTGACGACATGCGGATGCCGAGAAAAGCAGGTCCTGCCCCGTCACTCCGTTCAGGGTCAGGATGACAATTTTGGGTTCTTAGTCCTGTTTGAGAAAAGACTGGTGAGCGGCCTGAAGCTTCTTGCCATCAGAGATTGCTAGAGACTTTCTGCATTTGGGTCGTTCACGCATAACCCGACGTCAACTCTTGCGCACCGCCGGGGCCTCCGGAGTGCTGGCGCTGGGTGCGCCTGCAGTTGCTGCCGCCGAAGGTTTCCAGAATCAGCCTGCGCCGCCTCAGGTAAAACCGGGGCAACAACCGCAGACCGAAGCAGAAGCGGCCCAGCAGTATCAGCGCGGCGCGGGCGTTTTTATTAACCGGCCACTGACGCAGGTTTCGAAGCAGGCCGATGCGCTGCTGGATGACCTGGAGGGCCGCGGATGCGATTTCTTTTACAACGAGGCGAGCCCGAAGACAGGATTGGTGCGGGACCGCGCCCCGGCAGCCGGACGGTCGTTAAGCCGCGTGGCTTCGATTGCCGCTACCGGCTTTGGCCTGACGGCGATGTGCATTGCGGCGAAGCGGAGTTATTTACCGAAGCTGCAGTGTGAACAGCGCGTGGAAAAAACGCTGGCGTTTTTGCTGGAGGATTGCCCGCATGAGCATGGTTTTCTGTATCACTTTATCGATATGGAAAGCGGCCAGCGGATGTTTGGGAGCGAGCTGTCGTCGATTGATACGGCTCTGCTGCTTTGCGGGATTTTGACGTGCAGACAGTATTTTGCCGGGAATACGCGTATCGAGGCGCTGGCGACTACATTTTACCGCCGCATTGACTGGGAGTGGATGCTGAACGGCGGCACGACGCTTTCCATGGGCTGGCTGCCGGACCAGGGATTCCTGAAGCATCGCTGGGACATTTATGCAGAGCTGATGACGATGTACCTGCTGGCCATGGGTTCGCCAACGCATCCGATTCCGATAGAGACATGGAATGCGCTGCAGCGGCCGTTAGTGCAGTTTGGCGGCATCGACTACATCAGCGGGCTGGCTCCGCTGTTCATTCACCAGTACGCGCATGCGTGGTGCGATTATCGTGACCAGCGCGACCTGCATACGAATTACTTTACCAATTCAATTGCCGCAACGCGCGTGCATCAGCTCTGGTGCATGACGCTCGGCGCGAAGTTTCCGTGGATCGATCAGGACCTGTGGGGAATTTCGGCTTCGGATTCGCGCGAGGGATATCGTGTGTGGGGCGGGCCTCCGGCAATGGGGCCTCTGGATGGGACGGTGGTGCCGTGCGCATGCGCCGGGTCGCTGCCCTTCCTGCCGGCAGAGTGCTCGCATGTATTGCTTACGATGCGCCAGAAGTTTGGCGATAAGGTGTGGACGCGGTATGGATTTGTCGATGCCTTTAATCCGAAGGCGAACTGGTACGCGCAGGACATTCTCGGGATCGATCAGGGCATCAGCGTGGTGATGGCGGAGAACCTGCGGACGGGCTTCGTATGGGAGCAATTTATGAAGAACCGCGAAGTGGGGCATGCCATGCGGCAGGTGCAGTTCCATCCTGATCCTGAAGCGAATTCGCAGGTATTGTAACGGCAGCGCTCACGGTTTCAGAGTACAGAGACATGCGGTTGAATATGGCTATAATAGCCATGTAGGGAGATTCAGCATGAAAACCGTGAACATCGCAGAATTGAAGAACAGACTCAGCACATATGTGAAGTTTGCGCGGAATGGAGAAGAGATCGTGATTCGTGACCGGAATCTGCCGGTGGCTCGGCTTGTTCCCTTCACTGCGCAAGATGCAAATGAAGAAGAGCTTCGCCTCGTGGCTGAGGGAAAGATGCGACTGCCGGAGAGGCCTTTGTCTGATCGTGACATTGACGAGATTTGGAAAATTCCCGCAGGCAAGCTGAAAGGACGGAAGGCCATTCAAGCGCTACTGGCGGACCGCGAAGAGGGTCTGTGATCAGATTGGCAGCTTTCTGGGATGCAAGCGCTCTTGTTCCCTGCTGTATTCCTGAATTAGCGACCTTGCAAGCGCGTGCCTATCTCCGCCAATACAATCCAGTTGTCTGGTGGGGCAGCAAGGTCGAAGTGCATAGCGCGGTTGCGCGGCTGTTGCGCTTAGGGAGTCTGGATTCACGTGAGGCAGATGGGGCCCTCATCCGCTTGGAAAAGCTCAGTGTTGGGTGGAGGCACATTCCTCCTGACGATTCTCTTCGTGATCTCGCCTGCGACATGGTCACGTCGTATGCCTTACGAGCGGCTGACAGTTTGCAGTTGGCAGCAGCGCTAATGTGGTGCAACAGCCGTCCTGCAGGCCGGGCCTTCATTTGCGGTGATAAGCGTTTGGGCAATGCCGCCCGTGCCGCAGGGTTTTCCTTGTTAGAGATTTGAACTAGCTTCATTTCTTGCTTCAACGCGAAGAATGTTCAAGAGATCGCTGTTACCTTTTTCCCGCGTTTTTTATCAAAGTGGAGTAGAGTTCTTATTCTGGAATTTCACAGGAGAAGACCCGCGCGATGACGGTTCTGGCGCCGCAATATAAGTGGATTGATGGGCAAGGGATGGCATTTGGAGCGCCGGGGCTGGAGCCGAGGTGGACTTCAAGCGCGAAGGACGCAGTCGGAACAGCATATTCGTCTTCAAGCCGGGCGTGGTACACGGTATCACACGGGATTCTGAACGAGGTCTACTATCCGACGATTGATCGTCCACAGATTCGCGACATGCAGTTGCTGATCACGGATGGGGAGACCTTCTTCCATGAAGAGCGGCGTGATCTCGATCATGATTTTGAATATGTCGATTCGGATTCGCTGGCGGTGAAGGTCCGCAATCGTGATCGCAACGGGCGCTATACGATCACGAAGGTCATCATCAATGACCCACATTATCCGGTAGTGCTGACGCATATCTGGATTGAGGGCGATAAGGACCTGCTGGAGCGACTACGAGTGTACGTACTGCTTTCCCCGCACATTGAGGGCGGCGGCATGGGCAATAATGCCCGCGTGATCGAAGTGGCGGGGCAGCGCGCGGCAGTGGCATGGAAGAATCACACGTCGCTGGCATTGACGGCGGATTGCGGATTTGATCGGGTGAGTTGCGGTTACGTTGGATCGAGCGATGGCTGGCAGGACCTTCATAACAATTTCCATATGGACTGGGAGTTCGGATCAGCTCTCGATGGCAATATTGCCGTCATGGGTGAGATCAAGGTGCCCCGCACGCGGGATTTCACAGTCGCGCTGGGGTTTGGCGAGGGACACCATGCAGCTTTGTCAGCAGCAATGGGAGCTTTGTCGAAACCTTTTGATCAGCATCTGAAGAGATTTATTGAACAGTGGCATAGGGCCGCGAGTCCTCAGGAACTGGCAGCAAGCTCGATGGATGGTGGCCGGCTGATGCAAATCAGCCACAATATCGTGCTGACGCATGAAGACAAGACTTACGGCGGAGCGTTTATTGCTTCAGCATCGATTCCGTGGGGCTATGCCAAAGGCGACGATGATCTGGGTGGGTATCATCTCGTCTGGACGCGTGACATGGTGCAGAGCGCTACGGCGCTGCTGGCCTGCGGGCGCGTCGAGACGGCGCGCCGCGCTCTGGTCTATCTGGCTTGTACGCAGCGGCCCGATGGAAGCTTCGCCCAGAATTTCTGGATCGACGGCACGCCGTACTGGACAGGAGTGCAGCTCGATGAGGTGGCGTTTCCTATCATGCTGGCGTGGCGGCTCTGGAAACGAGACGGCCTCGGCAATTTTGATGTTTTTCCATTTGTCGAGCGGGCAGCGGGCTTTCTGGTGCGCTATGCTCCGGTAACACAGCAGGAGCGGTGGGAGGAGTGCGCCGGATATTCGCCTTCGACGCTGGCGGCGGTGATTTCGGGGCTGATTTGCGCAGCGGACCTGGCGCGAGCGCACAGCTCACCAGAACTGGGGCAATTTCTGGAAGAGCATGCCGACTGGATCGAGTCTCACCTGGAAGACTGGACGGTAACGAATAACGGGGTGCTCGATCCGGAGGTGAAGCGGCATTACATGCGGATTCGTCCGCCGGAGTGTGGCGAGCCGTATGCGCATGAGGGTTGCGGAACGGAGATGATTCGGATTGCGAACCGCGGGCCCGGCGAACAGTATGAATTCGAGGCGCGCGAGGTGATTGATGCAGGTTTTCTGGAACTGGTGCGGTATGGAGTGCGCGCGGCGGATGATCCTCTGATTGTGGATTCATTGAAAGTAGTGGATCGGGTCCTGAAAAGAGAAACCCCCAAAGGGCCATGCTGGCGGCGCTATAACCATGATGGTTACGGCCAGAGAAAAGATGGCGGACCATATCTCGGGTACGGACAGGGGCGGGTGTGGCCTCTGCTGACGGGCGAGCGCGCGCATTATGAGCTGGCTGCGGGCCGTGATATCAAACCGCTTATCAGGACTATTGAGCAATTTGCCTCCTCTGGCGGAATGCTTCCGGAGCAGATATGGGATGAGCCGGACAAAAACGGGCTGGTTTTTGGCGGTCCGGCAGGCGCGGCGATGCCGCTGGTCTGGGCGCATGCCGAATATCTGAAGTTGCTGCGTTCAGTTACAGACAAACAGGTATTTGATCGTATCCCGGTGGTCGAAGCCCGCTATGCCCGGGGCAACGCACAGAGCAATATTGAAGTTTTCAAGCTGAGGAGGCCGATCAGCACCATTTCAGCGGGCAAAGTGCTGCGAATTACAGCGCACAATCGATTTAAGGTTACCTGGACAGCAGATGGATGGAAGACGAACCATGTGACGGAAAGCTCGACAGTAGGATATGCGGGGTCATTTGCTGACATTCCGACCCGTCCACAGCAGACCGGCGCAGTTTCATTTACTCTGTACTGGATAGAAGAAAATCGGTGGGAAGGGCGCAATTTTGACGTGCAGTTAGAAAGCGCCTCCTGAGTGGCTCAGGGAGAGGCGGTTTCAGCCCCGAGAAACTCTATGTACGCCGGAAGGGCGTGCCAGTCGGCATGACAACCGCGACGTTGTCTGAATCATCAGCACCTGAAGTTAAGGTGCACAGCAGAGCCCAGCATCGATCTTCTACGGGCCGAAATTTTTTTGGAGCGTGAAACAGGTTATGAGCGATATCGACCAGATTTCGATTAATGCACTTCGTTTTCTTGCCGTGGATGCCGTAGACAAGGCCAAGAGCGGCCACCCGGGAGCGCCTTTAGGCGATGCACCGATTGCGTACCTGCTCTTCCATAAATACATGCGGCATAATCCGGCGAATTCACACTGGTCGAACCGTGACCGCTTTGTGCTCTCGAACGGGCACGCTTCGGCGCTCCTGTACAGTGTGCTGCATCTTTCCGGTTACAACGTCAGCATCGAGGACCTGCAGCAGTTCCGGCAATGGGAGTCAAACACGCCCGGTCATCCGGAGCGCGGCGATACGGACGGCGTGGAAGTCACCACCGGACCGCTGGGCCAGGGCTTTGCCATGGCCGTGGGCCTGGCGATTGCCGAGAAGCATCTGGCGGCGGTTTACAACCAGCCGGGATTCGATATTGTCGATCACTATACCTATGGCATCTGCGGCGATGGCGACCTGATGGAAGGCATCTCGCATGAAGCCGCATCGCTCGCCGGAACTCTGGGTCTGGGCAAGCTGATCTTTTTCTATGATGACAACCTGATTTCGCTCGATGGGCCAACCGAACTTTCGTTTACCGAAAATGTAGAGAAGCGCTTTGAGGCCTATCACTGGCATGTGCAGAAGGTCGCAGACGGCAACGATCTGGACGCGATCTCAAAGGCGGTTGAAGCAGCGAAGGCAGTCAAGGACAAGCCGTCACTGATTGCCGTGCGGACAGTGATTGGCTATGGCAGCCCGATTGCCGGCACGAACAAGGTGCACGGGGAGGCGCTGAAACCGGAAGAAGCTGCCGAGACGAAGAGGAACCTCGGCTGGCCTGAGGATAAATTCTTCTATGTGCCGGACGAGGCGCGGAAGAACTGGGACACGATCAAGGAGCGTGGCGCTAAAGCGGAGGCGGAATGGAATGCGCTCTTTGCCGAGTACAGGAAGAAGTTTCCTGAATTGGCCGCCGAATACGAACGCACACAGGCCGGCAAATTAAAGGATGGCTGGGAGAAATCGCTGCCTGCCTTCTCGACAGAAAAGGCCATTGCGACACGCAACGCCGGCAATACCATCATGAATGCGTTTGCCAAAGAGGTTCCGGAGTTGATTGGCGGCGCGGCTGACCTGACGGCTTCGACGAAGACGATTCTGAAGGACGGCGGCAATTTCCATGTCGATCCCAAAGGCAGAAACATCTGGTTCGGCGTGCGCGAGTTCGGCATGTGCGCCATGGTGAACGGGATGGCAGCGCATGGCGGCCTGATTCCGTACGGCTCGACGTTCTTTGTCTTTACTGATTACTGCCGCTCGGCGCTGCGCATGGCGGCTATTATGCAGACGCACTCGTTGTTCGTCTTTACGCATGACTCGATTGCTCTGGGTGAAGACGGGCCGACGCACCAGCCCGTTGAGCATCTGATGATGCTGCGTGCGACGCCGAGGCTTACGGATTTCCGTCCAGCGGATGCAAATGAGACCGCTGCGGTGTGGCGGCTGGCTCTCGAACGCAGGAAGCCGGCATTTATGGCGTTGTCGCGGCAGGACCTTCCTGTTCTGGATGCAACGAAGCACAGCATCTATGAGGGCGTGAAGCATGGCGCGTACATTGTGGAGCAGGGCAGCGATTCTCCTGATGTGCTGATTGTTGCGACTGGAGCAGAGTTATGGCCTTCCCTTGATGCGGCAGCTGCCTTGAAAAAGGAAGGTATTACGGCGCGTGTAGTTTCGATGCCAAGCTGGCGAATCTTCGAAGAGCAGAGCGCTGAGTACAAGGCCTCGATCTTCCCCGATCATCTTCCGAAGTTGGCCGTTGAAGCAGGCAGCCCGCTGGGATGGTGGAAGTATGTTGGCCGGCACGGCGATGTGATCGGGCTGGAGCGCTTTGGCGCATCGGCTCCGGGAAAAACTGCGCTGGAAAAGCTGGGCTTCAGCGCCAGCAATATTGCCAACCGTGCGAAGGCGCTGGTTGAAAATGCGCGGAAAGCAGAAGCTGCGCTGGCGGAGAAGTAAGGCGATGAAGCTGGTGATTGCAGCCGACCATGCGGGCTTTCCATTGAAGGAAGAGGTCCGCGGATATCTGGAGCGCCTGGGGCACGAAGTGATCGATCTGGGCGCTTATAACAGCGAGCCGTCCGACTATCCCGATTTTGCCGAAGCCGTGGGCAAGGCGCTGGCAGCAGGACGCGCCGAACGCGGCATCCTGATCTGCGGCAGCGGTGTGGGCGTTTGCGTGGCAGCGAACAAGATGCCGGGTATTCGCGCCAGCATGTGCCATGATACGTATTCCGCGCACCAGGGCGTAGAGCATGACGACATGAACGTGCTGGTGCTTGGCGCTCGGATTATCGGGTCAGCACTGGCATTTGATCTGGTGTCGTCGTATCTGAATGCGCGTTTTCAGAAACAGGAAGAGCGCTTTGTGCGACGGCTGAATAAAGTGAAGGCAATTGAAGCTCGCAATATGCCGGAAGCGGCAAAGATCGAAAATCATACAGTAAGCAAATAACCCGACATCAACGAAGCACTGCGTACGCTCAGGAGCTGCAATGGCAACCATCACTACCATTTTGTGGGACGTTGGCGGGGTCTTGCTGACGAATGGCTGGGACCACAAGGAGCGGGCCGCGGTGCTTTCTCATTTCGGCGTGGATCGCGATGCCTTCGAGCAACGTCATCCGGACGCGAATGACGCCTGGGAAAAAGGATTGCTGACGGTCGAGGAGTACCTCGATAAAACAGTCTTCTATGAACCGCGTAATTTTACTGCTGCCGATTTTCTTGAGGCGATGAGGGCCGAGTCAAAAGTGCTGGAAGACAGCGCGCTCGGAATCCTCGGCCCGCTGGCCGCATCTGAGTCTGTAACGCTGGGCATGCTGAACAACGAAGCGCGAGAGCTGAATGATTTCCGGATTGAAAAATTCGGGTTGCGCGCATACTTCGATGTTTTTCTGAGCTCCTGTTATGTTGGTCTGCGCAAGCCGGATGCGCATATGTACGAGCTGGCTTTGGATGTTCTGCAAAAAGATGCGCGAGAGGTTGCGTTTGTAGATGATCGCGCGATCAATGTAGAAGCCGCGAATGCTCTGGGTATCCATGGAATTCAGTATTGTGGCGCGGAGTCGTTGAAGACTGAACTGGAGCGGTTAGGTATTTCGTTGGGTACTGAGGCGAATCTGAAGGTTAGTTAGATATCCATCCTTCGCGTTCGCTTAGGAGAGGTATCCGGGTTGTAATTCATTTTTCGGATTAAGGATTTGGAGGACAGTATGGAACTTGGCATTATCGGGCTTGGAAAGATGGGCGGTAATATGGCCGAGCGGCTGCGTGAGGCCGGACATAAGGTCGTCGGTTTTGACTTCAACGCCGATGCGGTAAAGAGGCTGTCAGATGCCGGTTCCACAGGCGTTTCCTCTCTCGAAGATCTGGTAAAGAACCTCTCAGCGCCGCGTGCTGTGTGGATTATGGTTCCTTCGGGCGATCCGGTGGATGAGACAATTGCCAAACTCGAGCCGCTGATGCAGAAGGGCGATACCTTCATCGATGGGGGCAACTCGAATTACAAAGATTCGCAGCGGCGGCACGCGCAGCTGACAGCGAAGGGTTTCAACTTTGTCGATGTGGGCACGTCGGGCGGTGTCTGGGGTCTGAAGGAAGGCTACAGCATGATGATCGGCGGCGATAAAGAGCCTGTCCAGCGTTTGACGCCGATTTTTGAAGCGCTGGCTCCGGCAAAGGACAAGGGCTGGGGACATGTGGGACCGGCAGGCGCCGGACACTTTGTCAAGATGGTACACAACGGCATCGAGTACGGCATGATGGAGGCGTATGCGGAGGGCTTTTCCATCATGGGGCACAAGACGGCCCTGAACCTTGATCTTGCGCAGATTGCCGAAATATGGCGTTACGGCAGCGTGGTCCGTTCATGGCTGCTGGACCTGACGGCGGACGCGCTGAAGAAGAATCCGACGCTCGAAGGGCTCGAAGCCTATGTGGCAGATTCGGGCGAAGGGCGCTGGACTGTGTTTGAAGCGATTGATTTGAACGTCTCTGCGCCGGTGATTACCGAGTCGCTGATTCGGCGTATCCGCTCGCGCGAAGACAATAACTTTACGGACCGCATGCTCGCGATCCAGCGGAACGCATTTGGCGGTCATGCGGTCAAGAAAGACTAACGGGTGACATCATGGCAACGACGGAAGTAAGAGTAGCTCCGGAGGGCGTAAGGGCAGCGGCACAGCGCAGCGAACGGGTCCCGGATCCGGGAGTGGTGGTGATCTTCGGCGCATCGGGTGATCTGACCAAACGCAAGCTTCTGCCTGCGCTCTTTCACCTGGAGCAGCAAGGGCTGCTGCCGGCGGAGTTTGCGATTGTCGGCGTGGCGCGGCGCGACCTGAAGAAGACTTTCGCCGCCGATATGAAAGACGGGATTCTGAAGTATGGCGGCGTGCAGGAGAATGACAGCCGGATTGAGGAGTTCATCGATAAAGTGGAATACCACGCGATGAACTTTGACGATGACGCGGGCTACACGGAGCTGAAAGCTCTTCTGGAAAAAATCGATAAGGAGCGGGGAACAGAAGGCAATCGGCTTTTCTATCTAGCTGTCGCTCCCGAATATTTTTCTGACATTATTCATCGCCTCGGTGAGCACGGTATGGCGCATCCGGAAAAGGGCCATGCGCGGGTGATTATCGAGAAGCCGTTCGGTCATGATCTGCAATCGGCGCGAGAGCTGAATGACGAGGTAAACAAGGTTTTCGACGAAGAGCAGATCTTTCGTATCGATCACTATCTCGGCAAAGAAACGGTACAGAACATCCTGGTTTTTCGCTTTGCCAATGGAATTTTCGAGCCGATCTGGAACCGCAACTACATTGATCACATTCAGATCACGGCAGCAGAGAATATCGGTATCGAAGGGCGCGGCCCGTTTTACGAAAAAGCCGGAGCATTGCGCGACGTGGTGCAGAACCACGTGATGGAACTGCTCTCCTTTGTCGCTATGGAGCCTCCGGTTTCGTTTGAGGCCAGTTCCGTGCGCGGCGAAAAGGTCAAAGTGTGGCGCGCGATCAAGCCGATCTCGACCGACAATACGGTTCGCGGTCAGTATGCCCTGGGAACGGTGGACGGCCAGCAGGTACAGGGTTATCGCGAAGAAGACCGCGTCGATCCGAATTCAACCACAGAGACGTTTGCAGCGCTGAAGCTCGAAATTGAAAACTGGCGCTGGGCTGGTGTTCCAATCTATCTGCGCGCGGGCAAGCGCATGGCGAAGCGCGTTACCGAGATCACGATTCAGTTCAGGCAGCCGCCGCTGTTACTTTTTGACCGCCTTGGCGGCCCGTGCAATGAAATTCAGCCGAACCTGCTGGTGATGCGGATTCAGCCGGATGAAGGTATTTCACTGCGCTTCGGCGCAAAAGTGCCGGGGCCGGAAACGAATGTCTGCCCGGTAGTGATGGACTTCCAGTACGCGTCAGCATTCGGAGTCAATTCAGCCAATGGCTATGAGCGGCTTCTGCTCGATGCGATGCTGGGCGACCAGACGCTGTTTGCGCATCGCGACGGAGTAGAAGCCACATGGGCGCTGTATACGCCGGTGCTGCAGGCCTGGGCTAAGTCAAAGCCGAGAGATTTTCCGAATTACACCAGCGGAACATGGGGACCAAAAGCTGCCGACGGGCTCATAGGGCGCGATGGCCGGAAGTGGCATAATCCCTGATTTATGGTATTGAATCTCCCATCCTTGCCCGCCGCGCAGGATGGGAGGCACCCAGGATTGAATCTCAGATGGCTAAAACAATAGCAATCGAATATCGCGTGTACGATGGGCCGAATGCATTGGCGCATGCGGCAGCAGAGCATTTTCTGGAGCAGGCGCAAAAGAGCGTAGCTGCAAAAGGAAAGGCTCGTATTGCGGTTTCTGGCGGAAGCACGCCGAAGCGCACTTTTGAGCTGCTGGCAAATCCGCAGGAAAAATTTTTAAAAGCGATGCCTTGGGACAAGCTGGAACTCTTCTGGGTGGATGAGCGCACCGTGCCTCCCAATGACAAGGACAGCAACTATGGCATGACGCGCGAGGCGATGCTGGACACCGTTCCGCTCAAGCCGGAGCAGGTATTTCGTATCGAAGGTGAGTTGCCGCCGGAAGAAGCTGCCGCGCGCTATGAGTCTACGATTCGCAATCAGTTCCGGCTGGAGGGCGCAGAGGTCCCGCGCTTTGATGTCCTGCAGCTGGGTATGGGCGACGACGGACATACCGCGTCGATTTTTCCGCACACGGATGCGATTCACGAGCTGGGACGCATTGTGGATGCCAATCATGTTCCGCAGAAGGACACCTGGCGCATCACTCTGACCTGGCCTGTCATCATAGAGGCGAATGATGTCTTTTTCCTGATTGGCGGCAAGGACAAGGCTGATCCATTGCATCGTGTATTGCAGGGGCCATATGATCCGGAGACGCTGCCATCGCAACTGATTCAGCCGAAGAATGGACGCCTGCTGTTTCTGCTGGATAAGGATGCTGCGGCATTGCTGCCTCCGACAGATGCGAGCGGCAGGGGAAGACTGGAGATTACTCGATGATTCTCGCCGGGGATGTGGGCGGAACCAAAGTCCACTTGGCGCTTTATGGGTTTGAAAACGGCGAGCTGACGCACGTTCGCGATGAAAAATTTCCAGCGCAGGAATATACAGGCCTCGATATTGTTACGAAGCGATTCCTTGAAGAAAGCGGTAATCCTGAAGTCACCGCCGCATGCTTCGGAGTGCCCGGCCCCGTGCGGCATGGGCGTCTCAAGCTGACCAATCTCCCCTGGATTCTCGACAGCATGGAGTTGTCTATTGGTCTCGGAATACGGCATCTTTTTCTGATTAATGATCTTGAAGCCAACGGATATGGAATTGCCGAATTGCATTCAGATCAGATTCATGTTTTGAGTGAAGGCGATGCAAGCGCCGTCGGAAATCGCGGGCTCGTCTCCGCGGGCACCGGCTTAGGCGAGGCAATTCTCGTCTGGAATGGCAAGATGCATGTGCCCATGGCTTCCGAAGGCGGGCATTGCGATTTTGCTCCACGCAATGAGCTGGAGATTGAATTACTTCGCTATCTGCAGCGTGAGTTGAATGGCCGCGTCAGTTTTGAGCGCGTTGTTTCCGGCATCGGATTGAAGAACATTTATTCATTCCTGCGTGATGAAAAAGGCATGGATGAGCCTGCCTGGTTGAAAGAACGGATGCAGACTGAGGATCCGAATGCCGTAATCGGCGAAGTGGGCGAGGACGGCTCCAACGAATTGTGCGCGAAGACGCTGGAGATGTTTGTGTCCGCGTATGGAGCAGAAGCAGGCAATCTTGCATTGAAAGTTTTATCCGTCGGCGGATTGTATCTGGGTGGTGGGATTGCGCCTAAAATTCTGAAGACGATGAAGGACGGCGCATTTATGAAAGCATTTACTGATAAGGGTCGCCTCAGTGAACTGCTCATCCATACGCCGGTGCGCATTATCCTGGAGAGCCGCGCTGCATTAATGGGGGCTGCCGCATATGCTGAAGCAAGAGCGGCAGAGATCAGCGGCGAATCAGTGCGCGCCGCATCCGTGCAGTTTTCCTGAATCGTCCCTGGGTCTCCGCGCGTCAGTGATAGGAGGCATATGAAAACTGCAGTTTCTTTTCCGAGATATTTACTGCTGGCCGCAATCTTTTCTGCCATCCTGTTTGTGCCGAAGGCAGCTCTGGCCCATGCGGTTCTGCTGGCCTCGACGCCCTCGGCTCATGCAACCGTAAAAGGCCCCGAGATTGCCGTCCATCTCAAATTCAATTCGCGCATTGACGGCGAGCATTCGCGATTGTATCTGGTGAATTCAAGCGGCAAAGTAGAGACGTTAACACTTGCGTCGCAGGATGCTCCCGATACGCTCGATGCGCAAAGTGTAAAGGTCAGCGCAGGCGGATACACGATCCGCTGGCAGGCGCTGGCGAGCGATGGACATATTACGCGTGGCGAAATTCCCTTTGTCGTCCAATAATCGAATTTGATCTGGCTACTCAAAGACTTCGACCTGCTCTCGGTGCTGTTGCGGGCGGCAGCATTGGCGCTGGAGGCGCTGACTCTTGGCGGCGTGGCGTTTCTCCTGCTGGCGGCTCTGCCTGCGAAAATCGCTCCGGGAATTTTGCGCCGACTGCGCGTGGCGGCAGGGTGGGCCGCGCTGGCGCTTGCTGTCGTGCAGGTCCTTTCGATCTCCGTCAGCTCCGCGACGCTTATCGGCGGGTCAGGTTTCAGCTTCCGCGATGTTGCGACTGCCGATTTCTTTTTTCTCGGCAGTCTTCTGGTAATCAGCGCGCTCGCTCTCTTCTGGCTGATGTGTTCTTCTTCAAAAAAGACGTTACCGGCAGCCACGTTTTTTGCGCTGCTGGTGCTCGGAGCTTCTGTGGGCATGAGCCATGCGGCTGCGCGGCTCGACCATCGCTGGATCCTTCTCGGACTTACAACCCTCCATCACATAGGCACGGCTGCATGGATTGGCGCAATGCCCTTTCTGCTGATTGCCTTGCGCCGCGAAAAGGACCAGATCACGGCTGGGAAATATGCGCGCCGGTTCTCCGCGATGGCCATTGCCAGTGTCTCATTGCTGCTGCTCGGCGGCATCGGGATGGCGTATTTCTATATCGGCTCATGGCAGGGCGTGTATGGAACCACATACGGCTTCATGATGCTGGCGAAGATTTACCTGCTGCTTCTGATTCTGGGAATGGGAGCAGGAAATTTCTTTCTGGTGCGACAGATTGAGCGCGCGCCTGCTCCTTTACTGGTGCGGCTGCGACGTTTCAGCGAAGCGGAAATCGGACTCGGCTTCACAGCCATTCTTGCCGCGGCATCGCTTACCTCACAGCCGCCTGCTGTCGATCTGACGCAGGACCGCCTCACGAAGCATGAAATTGTAGAGCGCATGCGTTGGGTTGAGCCGCGGCTGACAAGTCCTCCGCTGAAAGCGCTCGTGCCCCCGACTTCCATCCAGGTGGCGATCCAGAACTCGCTTTTCAACAGCGGAAGCGAAAATGATGCGAACGATCGCGCATGGAGCGAATACAACCATCATTGGGCTGGATTGATTGTGCTGGCTGCCGGACTGCTTGCGCTGCTGGCGCGTTCACAGCGCATACGGTGGGCGCAGCATTGGCCGCTGCTTTTTATCGGGCTGGCGATATTTATTTTGCTGCGTGCCGATCCGGAAAACTGGCCGCTGGGGCCACGACCCTTCTGGGCCAGTTTTTCTTCGCCTGATGTTCTACAGCATCGTCTTTATGCTCTGCTGATTACCGCATTCGCCATTTTTGAATGGGCTGTGGAGACGGGCCGAGTCAAATCAAGAGCAGCCTCCTATGTTTTTCCTCTTATGTGCGCTGCCGGTGGAGCATTGCTGCTGACGCATTCGCATGCTCTGGGAAATATCAAGCAGGAGATGCTCGCGGAGATGAGCCACACCCCTATTGCGCTGCTGGGCGCAACTGCCGGATGGAGTCGCTGGCTGGAGCTGCGCCTGCCGCAAAAGCGCGATTCGAAGATTGCCTCGTACGTCTGGCCTGTGTGCCTGATCCTGGTAGGAATTGTGCTGCTCGACTATCGGGAGTCATAAAATCGCATCTTGTCACTTCCGGCTGGACAACCGTCCTATCACTTTGCTGCGATATGGTAAATACAGCGCTTTTAGAGATTTTCCCATGCCGAGAGCGCAGCTTTTTCTTCAAAGGAAGGCCTATGCCGCAACAAATTCGTCTTAAATCCAGGCTTGCCTGGTGTGCAACAGCGTGTTTTGCTCTGGGAATATTCTTTGTGCAGAGTACCGGAGCGCAACGTTTGCCGGACACAGTGCGTCCGGATCATTACAGCCTGATCCTGACGCCGGATCTTAAAAGCGCAACCTTTACCGGCAGCGAAAAGATCGACGTACGGCTTCAAAAGCCGGTGGATACCATCACATTAAATGCTGCTGAAATCAAGTTTCAGAGCGTGAAAACAACGCTGAAAGGCAAGACGCTGGAAGCTGCTGTTACAGAAGACGCAGACAAACAACAGGCAACGTTCAATTTCCACCAGCAGTTACCTGCCGGCAAACTTACGCTGGAGATCGAATACACCGGTATCCTGAATGGGCAATTGCGCGGCTTCTATCTTTCGAAAACTGAGAAACGTAACTACGCTGTCACACAATTTGAGCCGACTGACGCGCGCCGCGCCTTTCCTTCCTTTGACGAGCCGGCATTCAAAGCTACCTACGACGTGACATTGATTGTGGACAAGGGCGATACGGCAATCTCGAACACGAATATCGCCTCTGATAAGCCCGGCCCAGGCGGAGATAAGCACACCATCAAGTTCGCCACGACGCCAAAGATGTCAACCTATCTCGTTGCGTTTCTCGTCGGAGATTTTCAGTGCACCAGCGGCGAGAGCGATGGCGTACCGATCCGCGCCTGTGCTACTCCGGACAAAGTTGAGTTGGGCAAGTACGCCGTAAAGGCTGCGGAATTCGTTCTGCATTATTATGACAACTATTTCGGCATAAAGTATCCAATGCCGAAGCTGGACATGATCGCGATTCCTGACTTTGAAGCGGGCGCAATGGAGAACTTCGGGGCCATCACGTATCGCGAAACAGACCTGCTGATCGATGAGAAGACCGCATCCGTCGGCGCAAAGAAGAATGTAGCTGCCGTAGTGGCCCATGAGATGGCGCATCAGTGGTTCGGCGATATGGTGACGATGCAATGGTGGAACAATCTCTGGCTGAATGAAGGATTCGCCACCTGGATGGAGAACAAGCCTGTTGCCGCGTGGCATCCGGAATGGAACATACCGCAGGATGTGGCTGAAGGTCTGAACGGCACGCTTAATCTTGATGCGCAGCGTGTAACGCGTGCCATTCGCGCAAAGGCGGACACGCCGGATGAAATCAACGAAATGTTTGACGGCATCAGCTATGGTAAGGCAGGCGCCGTTCTCCTGATGGTGGAAAACTATCTCGGCGAGGAAACATTCCGTCGCGGCGTTCACAACTACCTTGCCGCGCATATGTACGGCAATGCCACTGCCGAAGATTTCTGGAATGCGCAGACGGCAGAAAGCCATAAACCGGTCGACAAGATCATGGATAGCTTTGTGGCGCAGCCCGGTGTGCCGATTCTCAGCTTTAATGCGCCTCAGGGCGGCAGCGTTGCTGTCAGCCAGCAGCGCTTTTTCCTGAGCCCGAGCGCGAAAGCGGAAAAAGCGCAGGTGTGGACTGTTCCGGTGTGCATGAAAGCCAATGGCGGCAAAGACGATTGCGAGGTTATTTCAACAGCGGAGCAGTCGCTTAAAGCGCCCCAGGCCTCGTTCTTTTTCGCCAATGCCGAAGGCAAGGGCTATTATCGCAGCTCGTATCCGACAGACGTGTACGCAAAAATTGTGGACAACGTTGAAACCGGGCTGACGCCGACAGAGCGCATCAGCCTGCTCGGCGATGTTTGGGCGCAGGCGCGAGCGGACAAAATCGCTGTCGGCGACTATCTGACTCTTGCCGCCGCGGTAAAGGATGATCCGAGCGCAGCGGTAATCAGGACAGCGTTAAGTGCTGTTGAAACCGTTAATACGCGCATTGCGAATAGCGACGACGAGCACGAAGCTCTGGCAGCATGGACGCGCAAGAACTTCAAGCCGGCATATGAGCGCCTGGGAGAAGCTTCCGACAGCGATTCTCCGGAAAAGAAAGAATTGCGTGCAACTTTGTTCGCCTATCTGGGCACGCTCGGGAAAGATCCCGACGTGATCGCACAGGCGAAACAGGTTGCCGAGAAATATCTGGCAAATCCATCCTCTGTCGAAAGCACATTCGCGCAGACAGCCGCGGGAATCGCGGCAGTCAATGGCGATGCTGCTTTCTTTGACCAGTTGCAGAAGGTCTTCGAGACCTCAACCAATCCGCAGCTGCAGGAGGCAGCGTTGCGTCTATTGGCCGAGTTTAAAGACCAGTCGCTGGAGCGTCGAGCGCTGGACTATACGGTTTCCGGCAAGGTGCGGAACCAGGACGCGGCAATCCAGTTGCTGATTATGCTGCAAGGCCGCGAAACACGCGATCAGGCATGGCAATACATTCAGCAGAACTGGGACAAGGTGCAGGCGCAGCTCACCACTTCCATGGGTGCTTATCTTGTAGGTGGCACTGGCAGTTTCTGCAGCGCTGAGGCGCGCGATCAAGTGGACAGCTTCTTCACCGCGCATAAAGTTCCTGCGTCAGAACGCGCCCTGGCTCGCGCCAAAAACCAGATCAATGACTGCATTGAACTGCGCGAGGCGCAAGGTCCAAAGCTGAAAGAGTGGATGGCAACACAAAAGTAGAAGTGAATAAATAATTTTATAGAAGCACATCGTCATTCTGAGCGGAGCCGAAGGCCAGTGAAGAATCTCGAACGATGTTGACTGGCTCACATCTTTGGGGTTCTTCCTCTCTTCGCTCGTCAGAATGACGGAACATTCCGCCCACCTGGGAATTGCTTTAAATGGCCGGAGATTTGTCTCCAGCCATTTTCCTTTTATGCAAGATTGCTGCTGTAGACGCGCGAAATAGCGCGCAGGATTTGCCGCATCGGAAGGGCATCTACACTTTCTGCAAAGAAGGCTTCGCCAACGCGCTGCGTCTGCGTGCGATAAAACCAGCGGCTGAAAAAACAAAGGTGATCGGAAATGGTCTGGGTATTTACTTTGGATTTGGCCGATGGCGAGACCAGGTCGGTCAGTGTCTTTTGCAGACGCTCTTCCAAAACATTTCGCGAAACGGTCTGTACTGCCGTGGCAGTGCCCTCCGCTGCGAGTGGAACGGCTTCTACTGTCGTAGGGTGAACATAAAGTGAGCTCGAACCCGACTGTTCATTGTGCAGTCGCATTCCCTGCACGGAATAGTGAACAGGGCCCAGAATGACTCCATGCGTAAGTAAAAAGCAGGCAACGCTTTCCGGTTCGGCAGACGGCTGCAATATGAGCGCGACCAGCTTTGAAAGCTGATGGGCTGCTGCCGGCATGAGAGAAGCAACTGCCTGGACTTTCTGCAATTTCGCATGGGCCTGGGCTGCTTTCTCAAACTCCAGACCCGAAGATGCTGCGTCGCGTTCGGCGCTGATCTGCTCGATAAGACTTTTCCCACGCGTTGCGAGAAAGGCATGAACTCTGGCTGCCTCCGCCGCATAGCGCTCATCGGTGCAGCCTTTGAAACAAGGCGCCAGGCACATCTTCATCTCGGAATAGATGCAGCCGGGAAACGCCGGATCAGGATTCAGGTCTTCATGGCAGCGCCGCAGCTCGAAGAGATTGAGCATCTCGTCGCTGAACTTTTCCGCTGACGCGCGCGATGGAAACGGGCCGAAGAGATCATTAAATGCCGATTTTGTAATCTTGTTTGTTACGTATATACGCGGGTACGCGTTTTCGCTGCTCATCCGCAGAAAGTATGGTGGACGCAGGTGCATGCGCTTGCGCGCGGCAGCATCCCCAAACGTCCGCATCGATGCAGAATAAAGGCACAGCGCAGATTCGAAATCTGAGCCGGTGAGAGTGTATTCGATGCGCGCAATTCTTTCCGTAAGCCGCAGACGTTTGGTCTGCGATGGGCGCGCTTCGAGAAAGCGCGTGAGTCGCCGTTTAAGATTTGGCGTGCGGCTCAGGTAAGGTTCCGCGTGTTCCTCCGCGGCAAAGAGAGCAAAGACACCGGGCTGCGCAGGTATCTGAGCAAGTGCTGCTGCGGGATTTGCCGGATCAAACGCGATGGAATGGACGAGCATGTGACTCGTATTATTATTTGCCGGCAATGGTCATGCCGTCGATGCGTAACGTAGGAGAGGCCACCGAGTTGCGAAAGACAAGATCATTGCCGATGGCAGTGATGTTGCGGAACATTTCTTTCAGATTACCTGCTACCGTGACTTCCTGCACCGGATACGTCAGCTCGCCATTCTCGATCCAGATCCCAGAAGCCCCACGCGAGTAATCGCCTGTGACCATGTTCACGCCCTGACCTAGCAGCTCTGTGACATAAAAGCCGCTTTTGATCTCGCGGAGAATCTCTTCGGGCGAAAGCTTGCCCGGTTCGAGATAGAGATTGCCGCTGCCGATGCCGGGATTGCCTGCGAGTCCGCGAACAGCATTGCCCGTGCTCCGCATCTTGAGTTTGCGCGCGGTGTAAGTATTAAGCAGATACGTTTTGAGAATGCCGTTTTCGACAATGATCTTGCGCCGCGTCGGTAACCCTTCGCCGTCAAACGGTGATGAGCCGAAACCGCCTGCGATGGTTCCATCATCGATGACGTTGATGGATTCGGCTGCTACCTGCTCGTCGAGTTTGCCGGTAAAGAACGATGCTCCGCGATAGATGCTGTCGCCGTTGGCCGCATCAAAAATAGCACCAATAAGCGAGCGCGCGATTTCGGGCGCAAAGACAATGGGTACACGCTGGGTCGGTACGCGTCGGGCATCCAGCCTGCGCAGAGTGCGGCGCGCGGCTTCAGTGCCAACGGATTCAGGAGTGTCGAGCTTGCTTAGTGTACGCGCAGCGGAGTACCAGTAATCACGTTGCATTTCGCCGTTCGTACCCATGGCAATGGGGCTGGTAGAAACAGAACAGTAAGAAACCTGGTATTCGCCGACGAATCCACGTGAATTTGCAAGCACTTTGCGGCCGGTAGCGGCGTCAAAGCTGCCGCCATCGCTGTTCTGAATGCGCGTATCAGCGGACATGGCAGCGGCCTCGCAGCGGCGGGCAAAATCAATACGCGCTGCTGTCGGCAAAGAGTAGACGTCTTCGTGATAAAGATTCAAATCATCATCGAGTTTCCCGAATTCGCTGACGTCAGCCAGTCCGGCGAAGGGATCCTCAGAGGTAACGCGGGCGAGCGCAAGCGCTCCTGAGATGAGGTGGTCTATGCCTTCCGTCGTAAAGTCACTTGATGAGGTGCTTGCCACTCGCTGGCCAACGAAAACACGCAAACCAATGCCGCGTGAGCCCGATTCCTTCAGCGTTTCCACTTCGCCGAGACGAACTGTAGTAGAGAATTCGTCACCTTCGCGAACGACGACTTCGGCGTCTGTCGCGCCGGCCTTCAATGCTTTTGTAATGATGTTGGCTGCTAATTCTTGAAGGTCACCAGTAGCCACACTTGCCTGGATAATTGTGTTCGATGAATCCATAAATTCCATGAATTGTCATTCCGACCGAAGGGTGTTAGCCCGGAGCGGAGGACCTGCAGTTTGCTACGGCATCGCAAATGAACCTAATTCCCCGTGCCGCCGACAGTCATGCGGTCCAGTTTTACCGTAGGCATGCCCACGCCGACAGGCACACTCTGGCCATCTTTGCCGCAGGTGCCCACACCCTCATCAAGCTGCAGATCGTTGCCGACCATGGAGACATATTTCAACGCTTCAGGGCCATTGCCGATCAGCGTGGCGTCGCGCACAGGCGCCGTGATCTTGCCGTCTTCGATCAGGTATGCCTCTGACGCGCTGAAGACAAATTTACCGCTGGTGATGTCGACCGAGCCGCCGCCAAAGTTGACGGCATATAAGCCGCGCTTCACGCTGCGCAGAATATCCTCCGGAGCATCATCACCGGAGAGCATGTAGGTGTTGGTCATGCGCGGCATGGGAATCTGCTGATAGCTTTCGCGCCGTCCGTTGCCTGTATGCGGCATGTTCATCAGGCGAGCCGAGAGCTTGTCGCTCAGATAGCCTTTGAGTATCCCGTTTTCGATCAGCACCGTCTCCTGTGTCGGCGAGCCTTCATCGTCCACATTGAGCGATCCCCGGCGCGAAGGCATCGTGCCGTTGTCCACAACCGTAACTTTGGAGCTCGCGACCTGCCGGCCGATCAATCCGGCAAATGCCGAAGTCTTCTTGCGGTTGAAGTCAGCTTCAAGGCCGTGACCTACGGCCTCGTGCAGCAATACTCCTGGCCATCCGGGACCGAGGACAACCTCCATCTCGCCTGCAGGCGCCGCGACTGCTCCAAGCTGCAAGATAGCTGTACGACCAGCTTCATTGGCGAAGTGCTCCGGTGTTTTCTCCGTGAGGAAGTAGCTGATTTCTACACGCCCGCCGCCACCGGCGGTGCCGCGCGTCGTCTGCTTACCGTCATTGGCCAGAACAAAGACATTCAAACGCGCAAGCGGCTGTGTATCACTGGCAAAGGTTCCATCAGACGCCGCGATGAGGATGCGCTTCAGCTCATCGGAATAGCTGGCGCGGACCTGCTTGATGCGCGCGTCATAGGCGCGGGCCGCGAGGTCTGCTCGCATAACGAGGTCAAGTTTGGTGCTGAGATCAGAATCGAGTTCCGCAGCCGGAATCGGATACAGATTTGGCGAGTGGGTCTCAGTAAATCCGGCAACCGGCTGCTTTGCCGGACCGCTTGCAATCAGAGCAGCGGTACGCGCTGCATGTAATAGCCGCTCAGCCGAAAGATTATCCGTATAGGCATAGCCGGTCCGCTCGCCCGCGACAACGCGGACGCCGCAGCCTGCGCTCACACCCTGGCTGGCAGACTTGACCAGCGATTCATCGACGCCGATAGAGGTCGCAGAGACAGACTCAAAGTACAAGTCGGCGTAATCGCCGCCCGCGGAAAGAGCCTCGCCCAGGCAGCGTTCCAGCAGCCGTTCAGAAAGCCCGAATTTTTCAAAGAAATAGCGTTTGTGGCCAGCGGAGGTAGTCATCAAAGAACCTTCTTTATTTTAGATGAAAGGCAATGTTTTTCGATTCTGGCGGCGTGTTTGCCCGAACCGTCAGATGAATGGTAACGGTGTTGGTTCCTGAGACGATTTCAACAGATACGTGTCGATCAGCCCCTTGCTACGATCACGGCATGAAAAAGCTGATTGTTCTGTCCCTGGCGTTGCTGTTCTCGGCCTCTGCGTTTGCTCAGCCGCATCATCACCGTCATCACCATCACACGTATCACCACCGGGTACGGTAGAACGGACGGGCTTTCCCAAAGCCCGCCGTATTCCTTTTGTGGTATTTTTCGCCTATGAGCGAAGATTCGCGTTATCCAATCGGCAAATTTCCCGGCCACGTTGAGCAAACTCCTCAGCAACGGCAAGCCTCCATAGCCATCCTTGCTGCATTGCCGGAAAACCTGCGTTCTGCGGTGCAGGGATTGACAGACCAGCAGGTGGACACGCCGTATCGCGAAGACGGCTGGACTGTGCGCCAGCTGGTGCATCATGTCGCTGACAGCCACATCAATGCGTATGTGCGCACAAAGCGCGCTCTTACAGAAGACTGGCCTGCTGTGAACGCCTATGATGAAGCACTCTGGGCAGAGCTGTACGATGCAAAGACACTGCCCATCGAAGTCTCATTGCACCTGCTGGAGCCGCTGCATCGCCGCTGGGTGGCGCTATTTGAATCATTAACCGAAGAACAATGGCAGCGCGGTTATGTGCACTCTGAAAACGGCCGCCAGAAGCTGGCCGAAGTGATCCAGATATACGCATGGCACAGCCGCCATCATGTGGCGCATGTTACCGAAATGCGAAAGCGCATGGGCTGGTAGCCCGAAAATGCTTGCTCCCGGCATGAGCGGGCAAGCATGCTTTTCATAATGCCTTCGGTAAAAACGGAAACATCCGCAGCAGAACTGGCCTGTGCACTGGAATCTTTTCTGGCTGAGCATCCACGCGCTGCCGTACTCGAAGACGGTCGGGTGCTCTTTGAGATGCAGACGGCCCGCTACGCTCTTTCCGCAGAGCACGGGCGCTGCGTGCTGCACCTGTGGTCAGAAGACCGCAACATGGTGCGCACCGTTACCGACATAGCCGCGCGTAAAGATGTGCTTCGCATCGAGACGCGTCGCTTTGGACAGAGCAAGCCGCAAACGCTGCAGCTTGTGCCTGATCGTGACACGCGGACTCCAACCACGCGAGAAGCCACGCGAAAGAAGTATCTGCGCCTGCTGGAGCGCGTGTTGACGCGCGCTTTTCCTGACTTCGCTCTCCACAGCCTCGGCAACGCAATCGACCTGGAGCACAGCTTCGGCCCCGCTTATGCGCGCGGTGCCCTCGTGCGCGGACCAAAAGCCTGGGCGGTGATTGCTGTGAATCCCGAAGAGATGCAGGCAACGATGGATGGCGCGCTGACGCTGGGAATCCTCTGGCTTGCATACTGCCGCGAACACAGTGGCGGAAGACGCATATTTGAAGGATTGAAAGTAATAGTGCCCGCAGGCGCGGCAGCCGTGACGCGAGGCCGCATGGCGTGGCTTAATCCTGCGCTTGCCAAATGGGAGCTGTATGAACTGGACGAGCGTTGCGAAACCCTCGGATCCGCCGAGATCGGCGATGAAGGTAATCTCGACATTCGGCTGGTGCATAACTTCAGTCATGAACGCGTGCTGGAGCGCTCCGAAATTGCCATCAACCGGCTCATGGATCTGCTGCCCGAGAGGATGAAGCCGCAAACCGAGATTCGACCACTCAGCTCGACGGAAATCAGTTTTCGCCTGCATGGTCTTGAATTTGCCCGTATCCGGCACGGCATGGCAGCAGGTTCATTTGCGCGCCAGGACACCGTCACCTTCGGCGCAGGCGCAAACGAGACGCCGCTGACCGACCATACCGAAGACCTGTTTCGGGACTTGATGCAGCGTGTCTACGAGGGACGGCACGCTGGCGGTAACGTGCGTAATCCTCTCTACAGATTGCAGCCGGAGCGCTGGCTTGAATCCGAATTGCGCCAGGGCTTGGCCGAACTTGAGCCGGCGATCAGCGAAGAGTTCGTCTATGTACAGGTGCCGGCTTTTGCCGGCGGTGACCGCGGCATGATCGATCTGCTGAGCGTCACCCGCTCCGGTCGTCTAATAGTCCTGGAACTGAAGGCGAACGAAGACTTGCATCTTCCGTTGCAAGGACTTGATTACTGGCTGCGGGTGCGACAAGTCCATGCCGCGGGCGAGTTGCAGAAGCATGGATATTTTCATGGCGTGGAGCTTTCAGACGCACCTCCGCTGCTGATGCTGGTGGCGCCTGCGCTCCGGATTCATCCGGCGAATGAAACAGTGCTGCGTTTTTTAAAGCCCGAAGTGGACTGGACGCTCATAGCTCTCGACGAGCACTGGCGTCAACGAAGAAGAGTTATATTTCGCAAGAGAAGTGAAGGTCCACTTTCGTAGAGGAGAAGCAGATTCTTCGCTTGCTCAGATAACAGCTTTATAGATTTGTCATCCTTCGCGAAGCGAAAAACCTGTTTTTTCAGCAGCTAGGAAACACGAATGCATGGATGCCCACATCTCGCGAGATGTGGGATCGTATTTACGCCACTACCGCCAGCTGAGGCTCAAAGAACCGCTCTACCGCATCCAGAATCGCATCCCCCGTCTTCGCTTCATAAATTGACTTCCGCAAAGCCGCTCCGCCCGGAACCCCATGCGTAAACCATGAGGCAAACTGCTTCATCTTGCCATGCGCTTCCGGATTGCCTTCATCCAGCAGCATCTGAAAGTAGGTGCGGATCATACGATAGCGGTCAAGATCGGTCGGCTCATCGTAGCGTCCAGTGGCCGTATACTGCGCGATCTGGCGAAAGATCCACGGATTCGCAGGCGCAGCGCGGCCAATCATCACCGCATCGCAATTTGTCTTTGCAATCAGAGCGCAGGCGTCTTCCGGGGTGCGCACGTCACCGTTGCCGATGACCGGAATGCTCACTGCGTCCTTCACTTCAGCGATATGGTGCCACCGGGCCTGTCCCGAGTAGCCCTGCTCGCGCGTGCGGGCATGCACCGCAACCGCTTGTAAACCGCTCTCCTGCGCCAGCTTTGCAAGCGGTACACAGATGATGTGGTTGTCATTCCAGCCCAGCCGAATTTTAACGGTGAAGGGAATCGACACCGCTGCGCGAACTGTTTCAAATATTTTTCCGATCAGCGGCAGATCGCGCAAAAGCCCACTGCCGCCATTGCACGCAACTACGCGCTTGGCCGGGCAGCCGAGGTTCAGGTCCACCATATCGAAGCCGGTGTCCTCGACGATTCGCGCTGCATCAGCCAGTGTGGTCGGGTTCGACCCAAAGAGCTGCGCCGAGATCGGGTGCTCGTCCTCATAGTAGGTCAGATAGCGCTTGCGCTTCGATTCGCGCATCCGCGAAAGACCATCCGCCGAGGTGAACTCCGTCATAATAAGCCCGCAGCCTGACTGCTGATTGCTGATTTCCGTGTCTACAGAAACACCTGCGTCCGCCTTTGACGAAAAGACACTGGCATTGCGGATAAAGCGCCGGAAGACCGTATCGGTCACGCCCGCCATCGGGGCAAGTACCGTCGCCGGTGCGACCATCACATTCCCGATCCGGACAGACGCAGGCACACGCACGCCTTCCGGCATAACGTGCTCCAGCGGATTGTCCCAGTGCTTCTTCATGCTGCGCCTAACATAGCAAAGCCTCCGTCATAGCGGAGGCTTGCTGGAAAACGAAGGCTCCGATTACTTGGCAGCCGTCTCCGCTTTGGCATACTTGCGGCGGAAGCGCTCGACGCGGCCTGCTGTATCGACCAGCTTCTGCTTGCCCGTAAAAAACGGATGACAGGCGGAGCAGATTTCCACGTGAATGTCGCCCTTATGGGTCGAGCGGGTCGTGAAGTTGTTGCCACACGCGCACACCACCCTGATTTCGTTATAGTTCGGATGAATCCCCTGCTTTGGCATGACTCTATAAAACCTTTCCTGCAATCTGTTTATTTTAAGTTCAAATAGAAGATTTCGCAATGATTGTACATATTGTACTTAAATTATGTACAATATGGAAATGGAAGTGACTATCAGTCGATTCCGCCGTGAACTGTTCCATTTAGTCGAGCAGGCCATGCAGGGAGAGCCGCTCTATATTACCCACCGCACTCGCCGCTTTCGTATCGTGCCCGAAGGCATTTCCCAGACTGGCGTCGAAGCTCTGACTCCCTTGCAGATCATTAATCCCAAAGCCCCGGATCTGGACGACCCATCCTGGAAAAATGAAATGATTAAGGAGTGGGAAGAGGACTGGGCTGAGCTGTGATCACCTATCTGGACACCAGTGTTGCTGTCTGGCTTGCTCAGAAATCGCTCGACCGGATCAGCCAGCCGGCACTCAATCATCTGGCAGCATTGGCCACAGAAAGGCTGCTCTCCCCGGTTGTGCTTCTGGAATTACAGTTTCTCTACGAGATCAAGCAAATTCTGCTTCCGGCGGCTGACATTCAGAGAAAACTGGAGCGCGAATTCGATGTGCGGCTCTGTGATTTCAGCTTCCCGCTGATTGCAAACGCGGCGCTTGATGAAGCATGGACGCGCGACCCGTTCGACAGGCTTATCACAGCACATGCCCGCGCAAACGGATTGGCATGGCTCGTAACCTCAGACCGCCGCATCCGTGATGTCTATCCTAGAGCTGTGTGGTAGCTGCTAAAGATCGTCCGGTTCTAAACCGTATGTTTCGCTCAGCGAGCCAGCATCTTGGACCAATCTCTTCACCGTCATGGAATGCCCAGATATAGTTTGTATACCCAGGACGCGAGAGTTTCAGATGCGATCCAGACTTGTCCGGCCTCACTCCAGCCGATCCGTTTCAGAGCTTTCAGGAGGGTTTTGCGCGGGTACTCGGCCAGATACTCAAGCGCAGGCAAACTCAACACTCGATTTAAGAGACTTGCGCTCATTTTCTAGTTTCTCGGCGAGCGTTCTCAATGCAATTGCCTCGAGCCCGGCCAGCGCTTCCTCTTTGTTGATTCCACAAGCCGGAGCGCCGGGAAGATTTACATCTCAGCGATGGCGGCCAACCACTTCACGGTCAAACTCAACCTGAAATTGCAATTATTACATCCTGAAAGGCAATCATGCCGCTGAAACGAGTTTATATGGCACTCGATTGCGAGTGAATTGTCGGCTCGACTTCCCGCCTTTACTGTGGTCTATTGACAGGCATGAAAAACTTCAGCCTTTTTGCGGCCCTGCTCGCTATGTCGCTCTCCGCCTTAGCCCAGACTACATCCGCTGATGCTCCGCAAAAGAACACCAGCTACATTGACGCGCAGGGAACAGCCCACATCTCCCGCATTGTGCCCGTTCCGAAGACCGTCAGCCCGGAGGCTCAAAAGAGCCTGGCCCAGCCCGCCTCCGATGCACCGGTAGAAGAATCGCTGGCCGAGCGCCGTACCAAAACCGACGCATGGCAGGCAAAAGCAGGCGAGGCATACCGGCAGGCATACCCGGCGACAGTTACCTCGGGAACGATGGCCGGAGTTCCAGTCCGGATCGTCACTCCGCCGGTAATCGGCAATGGCAAAAACGCCCGAGTGCTGCTCAACGTGCATGGCGGCGGCTTCAATTCTGATTCAGGCTCGCTGACCGAAACCATCCCCATCGCGAACCTGACGCAGACAAAGGTCATCGCCGTCCTCTATCGCCTTGCCCCTGAGCATCCATTTCCCGCCGCCGTCGAAGATACGGTCGCCGTCTACAAAGAACTGCTGAAGACCTACAAGCCGCAGAACATCGCGCTCTATGGAACTTCTGCCGGAGCAATCCTGACGGCAGAAACAGCGGTCAAGCTAAAGCAATTGGCCCTGCCCCTTCCCGGCGCGCTGGGCATCTTCTCCGGCATGGGAGATTTCAGCCTGGCGGGCGATTCGCAGGCGATGTACTCGCTGCGCGGACTCCAGGGCTACCTGCAACCACCCGTTGCGGGCGGCATCCATCTCCCGGAATACGTCGGGACGACAAACCCGAAAGATCCGGTGCTCTCTCCGCTATATGCAGATCTCAGCGGAATGCCCCCAACGCTCTTCGTCACCAGCGGACGCGACCTGCTTCTGAGCGGAACGACAATCCTGCATCGTGCCTTCCTCAAAGCTGGAGTGGATGCGCAGCTAGTCGTCTTCGAAGCGCTCCCGCATGCCTTTTGGAATGACGTAGACCTGCCCGAATCGCATGAAGCCGACGAAATCATGGCGCATTTCTTCGATACACATTTAGGAAAGTGAATTCCGGCATCCTTGTCTGGATATGCACATCCTCCCCTGCGATACTAGGCAATAGATGATCGCAGTCTGCCCAAAATGTGATGGCATGGGAATGCGCATCCAGCGGCGAGCCGACGGGACCCAGGCCGCCGAGGTTTGCGACTGCCGGCACGAGCAGCGTGTCTCACGCCTGTTGACGCGTGCCGGCATTCCCAAACGCTATGAGCACTGCATTCTGGAAAGCTTCGAATTATCCAGAGATACCCATGACTCCCTGCGCGCGGCCCGCATGATGGCGGAAAAATTCGTCATGGCCTATCCCCTGAATACAGACGGACGTGGTCTTCTGCTCACTGGTTCCATCGGCGTCGGAAAGACACATCTTGCCGTCGGTATACTGCAGGCGCTTATTTTAGAAAAAGGCGTGCACGGCTTATTCTGCGATTATCGCGAGCTGCTGAAAGAAATCCAGAACTCCTATAACCCGCAGGTAGCAACGACTGAACTCGAAATCCTCAAGCCCGTTTTCGACGCCGAGGTGCTCATATTAGACGAATTAGGCGCAGCCAAGCCTACCGATTGGGTCTGGGACACCGTCGCCCACATCCTCAACACCCGCTATAACGACAAGCGCACGACGATCATTACGACAAATTATGCCGACCAGCCGCCCGGCGGTCCCAACGCTGCAAACAAGGCCATGCGCGAGGAGACGCTCGGCGACCGCATCGGCGAGCGCATGCGCTCCCGGCTGGCAGAAATGTGCGTAGTAGTGGAAATGAGTGGAAAAGACTTCCGACGCAGTGTGCGGCGGGCGAGATTCGAGTAATTCGGCCTAAACCGTGGCAGTTAAAAGCAACAGCAGAGCAGCGGCAACCGTAGCAACCTGATAGACATAATCGGCTGCTTTTTTACGCGGCATTGTTCCAGTGCTTGCATCTGCTTGAGAGATTCGTCCATCGGGGGTCTGCTCCATACCAGCCTCAAAATCATCGTTTTCAACAACGTTGTATTGTGTCTTTCAGCATAGTTACGTTTCATTCGCAGGGCTGGATGCATCGCCCTTATTTCCGATTAGACACATTTTGCCTCCAATTGATGCGTTTTCTGTTAAATCTTCGTCAGATTAGTGTCATTTCGGTTACGTTTTTCGGCTCTGACGGCTGCAAACCATTCGATGTAGAATCCACCTGATGGCAGCCGATCAGCCCAAAGCGCCCGATTTTCTCTCTTCTCACGCCTCCGAAAAGGAATCGCGCTCTTATCTGCCGTGGATCGTCGCCGGTGCTGTGGTGGTAGCCGGTCTGATTCTGCTGGTGATTTTCGGTGGCAAAAAGAGCCTGCCGGCCAATCCCGGAGGCGCCGGGCTTGCCGCAACCGATCCATATGCGGTCAATCTGCCGATTACCGATCTGAAAATGAGCGAATCAAGCAACTTCGCCGGCGGCAAAGTGACTTATATCGACGGCCATATCGCCAATAACGGCAGCAAAACCGTCACTGACATTACCGTTCAGGTAGGATTTCGCGATTACGGCAACCAGCTGGTACAGAAAGAAACCATGCCGCTGGCCCTCATCCGTATGCGCGAGCCATATGTTGATACCCAGCCGGTTTCAGCCGCCCCCCTCAAGCCTGGCGACCAGCGCGACTTCCGCCTGGTTCTGGACCACGTAGCCCAGGACTGGAACGGACAGTATCCCGAAGTCCGCGTGATTCAGACTACAGGCAGGTAGGGCCCTGCCTTTTTAGAGCTGATTCTTCCGGCGTAGCGTTTATCTGCTTACTAAAGAATGTTTTGCAGAGGATGAAGATTCTTCCTGAGCCGCGGGAAGAATTTTCTATCGCGCAATTTTTTCCTGCTGAAAAGCCGAAAACTGCCCTCTAAAACACAGCCAAATGACTCTCTATGCAGTCATCTCAGGCTGATTTATCAGTCGAATTTCTTCTAAGTCATTGAATTTACAGGATCATTACTTTGGTTTTTACGCGCTTCAAGGATTTGGCATGCCACCTGCACTAATGTCTGGCGTAAGGGACGCTGCGCAGCATCCGGAGTGTGTTCTAGCGGAGTAGTTACAAAGGAATACAAGACGATGATGAAGAAAATGACACTAAAAAATCCCGATCTTCGCGTAGTAGCAGCGTTCGTTCTTGCGGCCAGCCTCGGAATTCCGGCAGTCGCGCAGGAATCCAATCAAGCTCCTCCCCCTCCCCCACCGTCCAACGCTCAGGTGCAGACCGGGGCTTCTGCCAATGGCATGAACCCCTCTGATAACAGCACCTATGCAACCGGTCAGCCCCTGCCGACCAAGTCGAATGAGGGCTTCTGGGGACATATGAACCCGTTTGCCCGCAAGAAGTGGGTAAACCGGCAGCTGAATCCGGTGAAGGACCGTCTGAATGAGCTTGACCAGCTGACGGCAAAGAACGCCAATGACATCAAAGACGTAGATTCGCGGGCACAGGCCGGTATTCACCAGGCGCAGAGCACGGCAGACCAGGCAAATCAGACGGCGCAGAGCGCCAATACTACGGCAACGCAGGCGCAGTCGCTCGCGCAGAACGCCAGCGATCAGACTGGCAAGCTGAATACGACCGTTGCAGGGCTCGACCAGTATCAGAAAGTCAGCGATACCGAGATTCGTTTCCGCCCCGGCCAGACTGCTCTGAACGCCAAAGCAAAGGAAGCTCTCGACCAGATCGCAACCCAGTTGCAAGGGCAGAAGGGCTACATCGTAGAGGTGGAAGGGTACTCGCGGTCGCGCGGCCAGGCGGGCATTCAAAGTTCGCAGCATATGGCTGACGCTGTTGTCCGTTACCTCGTCACCGAGCACCAGATTCCGGTCTATCGCATTCATCAGGTTGCGATGGGCAATGCCAAAATCGAAAACGCAGACGGCACATCGGCCACAGGAAGTGTGGTTCGGGTGTCAACGATGCAAAACAGTTTAGCGGCCTTGAACTCGACATCTTCGAATGCGGGTTCACCGATTGGCGCGACGCAGCAGTCTTCCGCGCAGCCCTCCCCTCAGGGTGCTGCGTCGCGGCCAGCGGCTCCACAACAATAACGATAAGAGGTCCGCAACCAAGCTCTCACACAACGAGAGAACCAAGGCAGATTGGCCCCTCCCCCGAGGGGCCCTTTTTTTT
>DATGMQ010000062.1:0-39605 GCA_035293545.1 Alloacidobacterium sp.
CGAGCGGAACTTGATGTTCGGGTTGTGCTTCGACAACACCTTCGTGATCGCCGCCGTCAACGTCGTCTTCCCATGATCAATGTGCCCTATCGTCCCCACGTTCACGTGCGGCTTCGACCGGTCAAATTTCTCCTTCGCCATTGCGAATTCTCCCCTTTACTCGGAAGGAAATGCGCCAATCCGGCGCTCCCACTCCGTTAATCCTGCTAACTTCACATCCAGCGTTTCATAGCTCCCCGAATATTCCACGCGAAAGCTCTCGAACGCTGCCCGTGAGGTCCACGCATCGAGCGTGAAATACCGCGATGGATGCTTGACGCTCTGCACTAATTCCACGCCCAGAAACTCCGGAGACTTCCGGAAGAGCCGGGCCCACGTTCCATCCGAGCCATATGCTTCAACAAAGGCAGCCTCGCAGCCTTCGCGCACCTCAAACTCCCACATCACCACGTAAACGCCCGGCTCGGAAGCCCGCGCAAATGCAAATGCCTCAGTAATATGCGTACACCCTGAAATACTTCTGCCGCAGTTCCGGAGCGACCTGCTCAATCAACCGCAGATACATCTCACGCACCTGTCCACGATCCGAATCTCCCAGTGCCCCATACAATGCCGGCGCCTTCGCGCCGAGAAAACCATGCGTCAGAATCGCCTCAAACTGCCGTGCCCGAAGTCCTGCCTTTTCCACCTGACGAAGAAACTTCGCCACATTTGCCGGAGAAAACGCCTCCTGCAACGCCTTCTCTACCTCTGCGAAGGTCTTTTCATCCTGGACCGGAAGAACCGCCTGCTCAAACATCGCTCGCCACGAACTCCGCTTACTTCAATCTCTGGAGCGGGAGACGGGAATCGAACCCGCGACCAACAGCTTGGAAGGCTGTGACTCTACCACTGAGTTACTCCCGCAACCACCTAGCTTTTAGCTGTTAGTCTTTAGCTTCCAGCCAGTCTCGCCTGACGCAAGACGGCGGTCGCACTTAAAATCTGGCGACCGCACCCACAAGCCAAAAGCTAATAGCTAGCAGCTAATAGCTGAACTTCTGGAGCTGATGACCGGGATTGAACCGGTGACCTCTCCCTTACCAAGGGAGTGCTCTACCAACTGAGCTACATCAGCCAAAACCTTACTCCGGACTACCCTCTCCATCGTACCGCCGCTCTGGAGTCAACAGAATCCGAAGAGCAAACCCGCCAAGCAGAACGAAAACCAGCATGCGAACCTTGCCGGCATCCATAGTGCTCCATGCCAATCCAGCGAGCACACACAGAACGAGGAGCGCGACCATCTTGCGCTGCATACCTCGAATCCGCATAAAACTCGCTTCCAGGCTAAAACCAATCTGGTGCACAGGGGAGGATTCGAACCTCCGTAGCTCCTTGGAGCGGCAGATTTACAGTCTGCTGCCATTAACCACTCGGCCACCTGTGCAAACCGTTGCTGGAGCGAGTTTTCCACTTCCGCCGGACACCATCCATCCTTCGGAGCCTCAAAACTACTCCGGCTTCAACAGGACGCTGTCAGGTGGAATGACTGCGGATGGCTCGCGCCAATCGAACTTGCTTCCTCAAGAGGCTTTGGGATTCTGGAGCTGGCGAAGGGACTTGAACCCCCGACCGTCTGATTACAAATCAGATGCTCTACCAGCTGAGCTACGCCAGCCCGGACAGCCTCATACTCCTGCTCCTTAAAGACACCAAGGCATCCCGCAGAAAGAGGGGTACAGATTGAAAGGTTATCACATGCTGAGAGCAACTGCAAAAATCGGAACATTGTTCTTTTACTAATCTTGACATGGCAAGAATCATCAGGCACTGTATTTTGCTGCAGTCGGGCCTCATTCCCTATCACGTGAGCTGCCCCCTTCGGTTAGTCCACATAAGTGAGAGCTCGCGGGTTTGAGTTTAGCTGCAGATTTTCCTCCGCAGCCGCCGTCGTGGCTGGTTTCGAATTTTGAGCGCCCTACGAAGGCCAAGTAGACAATCTACCTCCATTGGAGTAGAGTGCCTACATCTATGAACGAGAAAGACCAGTATAAGAACCGAATCGAGCTGCTGCAGGGAACACTCGACATGCTTATTCTTCAGACGCTGCAATGGGGACCGCAGCATGGATATGGCATTGTCCAGGCTTTGCGTTTGCGATCCGGAGATGTGCTTCAGGTGGAGACTGGATCGCTGTATCCGGCTCTGCATCGATTGGAGCGTCAGGGCTGGGTGCAGTCTGAGTGGAAGCAGTCAGAGAGCAAGCAAAAAGCCCGATATTACCGAATCACGGCCAGGGGGAAAAAGCAGTTGGCCTCGGATCTGGGCCGATGGGAGCGGATTGTCGAAGCGATTGGATCGGTGATGTACGTCAAGCCGGAGGAGAGTGAGTCATGAAGTGGTTTCCGAGCTTCGGTTTTCAGCGGCGCAAGCGCGAATTGCAGGAAGAGATCGATGCGCACCTGCAGATGGCGATTGCAGATCGAATTGCGCGAGGCGAGACGGTGGAGACGGCGCGACAAGCCGCAGCGCGGGAGTTCGGAAACATCCCTTTGGTGCAGGATGTGACGCGCGACATGTGGGGCCAGGCCTGGCTTGAACAAATAGGCCGGGATGTCCGTTACGCGTTACGGCAACTACGCAAGAGCCCCGGCTTTTCGATCACCGCTACGGCGATGCTGGCAGTAGCAATCTGCGCCAACAGCACCGTGTTCAGTTGGATCGACGGTACAATGTTGCGTCCGATTCCTGGCGCGCGGGACACGGGTGATCTTGTTAGCCTGCAGCGGGGGGAACGGAGCTTCTCCCCGGTTCCGCCCTTCTCATATCTCGACTATCGCGATCTGCGCGAGCAGAACCACACCTTCGCGGGAATGCTTGCCTATCGTAACGATTGGATCGCGCTGACGGGAGGAGCGCAGCCTGAGCGCGCTTATATTGCGAACGTGTCGGCGAACTTTTTCGACGTGCTCGGCATCAAGCCGGTGCTGGGCCGCTTCTTTCTGCCGGAGGAAGAGTCCCGTCCAGGCGCCGTTCCCGAGGTAATTTTGAGTTACTCGCTCTGGAAGACGCGCTATGCCGCAGACCCGGCTATTGTGGGCAAGTCGATTGAGGTCTCTCGGCATCCTCTGACAGTGATCGGTGTTGCGCCGAAGGGGTTTGTGGGAGCAGCACCCGGGCTGCGTGATGATCTGTGGGTAACACTCGATCCCCTCGGGAATGATGGATGGCGGATGACCCATCGCGATTGGGCCTCGCTCATCGTGATAGGAAAATTGCGGCCCCGCGTGAGCCGCGACCAGGCAGCGCAGGACCTCAATACCCTGATGCATCGTATTGTGGCGGCGTATCCAGACGATCATCTCGGCGACAACCGCATCACGTTGGACCCCATGTGGCGCTCACCTTTTGGCGCCAACGGATTTCTGGCGGCGACGCTGCCCATTCTGCTGGCCTTCGCTGCTGTGGTGCTGTTGCTGACCTGCGCAAACGTGGCTACGCTCACGCTGGTGCGGTTTGTAGCGCGGCGGCGCGAGCTTGCGATCCGGCAGTCGCTGGGGGCGAATCGCATGCAACTGGTGCGGCAGATGGTGATGGAGGGCGCGATACTTTCCACCGGCGCAGGAGCCGCAGCGCTGTTGTTGACAACCTGGACTTCGAAGACATTCGCATGGTTCTTTCCGCCGAATGCGGCCCCCCTTATACTCAACGGGACCATGGACTATAAGGTGGCGATCGGGATTGCGGTGTTTTCGCTGTTGGCAGGCATGCTATGTGGCGCGCTCCCCGCCTGGCGTTCGTCCCACGCGTCGGCCATTGAGGTACTCAAGGCTGAGTCTGCAAGCATCTCCGGCGGCTCACGCAACCGGAAATTGCTTAGCGCGCTGGTGGTGGCACAAATCGCACTTTCACTCCCTCTGCTGTTGTGCTCCGGGCTATTTCTGCGAACACTGCGGAATCTCGCCGATGCGAATCCCGGATTTGAGCAGGACCACATTCTCACCGCCTCCGTGGGGCTGAGTATCGCCGGCTACAGCCGCGACGAGACAATGGCGATCCGTCACACGATTCTAGATCGCGTGTCGGCCTTGCCCGGCGTGAAGGTTGCATCTCTTACAAACTGGATTCCGATGACCCTTCGCCGCAGGTCGGTCGATGCCTATCCGGAAGGGTATGCGCCGCGCCCGCATGAATCTTTGCAGGTGTACCACGCCGATGTGGGCCCGCGCTATTTCGAATCGCTCCATATACCCATTTTGGAAGGACGCGAGTTTACGCCGGATGATAAAGATAAGGCCCCGATGGCAGTCATTGTGGACCAGACGGCGGCGAGGCGCTACTGGCCGGGACAGGATCCGCTGGGAAAGACGCTCAGGCTCGTGGGAGATGGCCCACTTTTCACTGTAGTCGGCGTTGCAAGGAATTCAACCCATATGTTCGTGAATGAGTCACCGGAGCCTATGATCTACAGGAGTATTTTCCAGGAGGGCGGGGACGATACGACAGTCCAGATCGAGACTGCCGGAAATCCGGCCGACCTTGCACCAGTGGTGGAAAACACAATCCACGAAATCGATCCACAGCTGCCGGTTTTCGATGTGCGTCCCATGCGCGAGAGTACCCAGATGGCGAGCATCTTTGCTGTCATCGAGAGCGCTCTCGCGGGGATGTTCGCGCTGATTGGGCTGGTTCTTGCGGTAACCGGGATCTACGGAGTGGTGGCCTATCGAACCCAAATGCGAACTCACGAGATCGGAGTGCGCATGGCTCTGGGCGCTTCCCGCGTCGATGTGCTGAGACTGGTGCTGTTACAGGGATTGTGGCTCACAGGCATGGGGCTGGCGCTGGGACTGGTGTTCGCGTTGGGACTGACACGCGTCATCGCCCGGCTGTTGTACGGGATCGGCGCCAACGATCCAGTCACCATCGCTTCGGTCGTCACGCTCTTGGGAACAATGTCTTTGGTAGCATGCTACTTTCCCGCACGTCGAGCGGTGCGCCGGAACCCCGTGACCGCGATTCGCGAACTGTAATTCTTTATCGCTATCCTACGCATTGAATGCTCCAATAGTTGACGAGCAGCTTCATCCGTCGTTATTTGTCCTTTACTACACTCGTATTTATCTTTATCCGCAGGAAACTGCTCCGATAGTCCGAAGAGGTGAGGCAGTATGCGATTGCGAAGACGGTTGGCGATAACGACCTTATTGCTTGTTCTGGTTGGGCTTGTCTCCTGCAAAACATCCGACGACGCCCGTGCCCTGGCCGGGCAAATGTCAGCAACCGCCAATAGTCTCTGCGATTACTATGCAGCCCTCGCTCAGATCGCCGACAACCATGCCAAACTTGAACGGCTGCAGCAGGCTACGCTCGGTGTCCCACTCGACCCGCAGGATGTAGCCCAGCTCCAGGACATCCAGGCCAGCCTGCAAAACCGTTCCGAGATGGCGCATGCTCTGGCCGGCCTGGCGGGAGCATTTATTGGATTCAGCAACTCAACCGCGCCTTCCGACGTTTCCGCGTCGGCGACAAATCTGGGTACGGCGCTCTCTTCGATTCCGAAGCTAGCCAATTCTTCCTACACTCCCACCGCGTTGCAGAACGCAGGCAAAATCGTCACGCAACTGCTTCAGGAGCGCGATGAGCGCAAGATGGCAAAAGATATCGACCCCCTCATCGCCGCCATTTCCCAGATGTACTCTCAGGAAAAGCCTGCCTACGACTCCATTGATAAAACGTATATCGGCCTCGCCCAGAGCATTGCGCTTGACCTCGTAAACCGCAATCAGGTTGATCCCAACAGCCTTATGGCCCCGGCGCTCAGGCCCTTTGATCTATCATCACGCATTCCAACCGAGCAGCTTCCACAGGGTCTGGCTGATTATGCGCGGGAACAGATCAGAAACAGGACCGCCGCCGAAGCCGCGGCGCATGCTCAGGCCTCCGATACGCTGGACGCCGCCTTGAAAGAAGTCTCAAAGCAGACGCACGGATTGGCGACACAAGGCCACATGCCCGACCGCATTTTTCCCATCACTCTTGATAAGGTCCAGACGTGGATCAAATTCATCCTGTAAGGAGATATGACGTATGGGACCATCCCTGCAAGCCCTCGAAGACCAGTACATGCTGCTCTCACAGAATCTCTCCATGATCCTGGCTGCCTGCCCCACACAAACCGAGCGCGACCAGGTGATGACGCAATACGTGACTGCCCGGCGCAATTACTGGAACAGTATCCAGAAAGTCTTTCACGATGACGACCCGAAGGTTGTAGTCCTGGTCCAGGAAATGCAGACGGAACAGAAGAAGATTCAGGACGCCACGAATCACCTGAACAACATTGCAAAAGTCATCGACATCATTACGGACGCAGTGAATGTGGGCTCGACTCTGGCTTCTATTGTCTAACTATCGGCTTCGATCGCGAATATTCCCCCGACGCGTATCCATCTATGCTGTAATGCGCACAAAGGGAATCATCGCATGAAGTTGCTTGCAAAATTTAATCTGCTGCTCATCGTTGTCTTTGGCCTAGGCTTTACTTTCATTGCGATCGGCGCTCGCAGTTTCCTGATGGACGATGCCAAAAAAGAAGTTCTGAATCAGGCGGAGCTCATTGCCGCGAGCGCAAGCGCCACGCGCGAATACACCGAAGAAGAAATCAGTCCACTTCTTGAAAATTCGCCGCAGCATGCAAAGGTTTTCCTGCCGCAGACTATTCCGTTCTATGCCGCAACCGTTACCTTCAACCGCCTTCGCAAAGACTTTCCGGATTACACATACAAGGAAGCAACGCTGAACCCCACCAATCTTGTCGACCGCGCCGTGGACTGGCAGGCTGACATCATTAATCACTTCCGCAACAATCCTGACCAGAAACAATGGGTCGGCGAGCGGCAAGGCGCAGTCCAGAGCTGGATTAATCTTGCCCATCCTATCGTTGCTGAGGAGGGCTGCATGAAGTGCCACAGCACTCCCAGTGCTGCGCCAAAATCCATGCTCGCGCGCTACGGTTCTCAGAATGGCTTCGGCTGGAAGCCGGGTGAGGTGATCGCCGCGCAAATTGTCTCCGCCCCCATGTCTGTGCCTGTCAAAATTGCCAATGAGGGCTTTCGTAGCCTGCTGATTACGCTGGGCTCCATCTTTCTAACAACTATTGTGCTGATTGACATGGGCATGTATTTCATCGTTATCCGCCCACTGCGCCGCGTCAGCACATCGGCAGATCTCATCAGCACCGGAGACATTGACCAACCGCAGCTTCCTGTGAAGGGGAAAGATGAGATCGCACAGGTCACGACTTCCTTCAACCGTATGCACACCAGCCTGAAAAAGGCCATGGAGATGCTGAACGAGTAACTACGGAGGAAGCATGGGAAGTGAGTTGCAAAGCGGGTTTGACTGCCGGGTGTGCGGAAATCATCATGATGTTCTGCCTTTGTGTTACAGCGTCAAAGCGCCGCTGGCAGTAACCGCAATTCCGCTGGATGATCTGGAAAAGCGCGTCGTCATCACTCCCGATCAGTGCGTCATCGACGGACGCGATTTCTACCTGCGCGGACGCATTCTTGTGCCGGTTATCGGAATTGATGAGCCATTTGTCTGGGGTGTCTGGGCCGAAATCAGCCCCAAGACTTTCCTGCGCGCAAATGATCTTTGGAATACGCCCGGACGCGAATTAGAACCATCATTCCCCGGCTGGCTGAATACCGAATTGCCGCTCTACGGCAACACTATCAACCTTGAAGTGAGCGTACAAACGCAGATCGTGGGACGCCGTCCGCATTTCATCATCAGCAACGAAAATCATCCACTCGCCATCGAGCAACGCAACGGCATCACCTTAGAGCGGGTTCGGGCGATCGCAGAAACCATCCTGCACCGCTCGAATCACCACGAGCAGGCTGGCTAGCTGGAGCATTTTTCGTTCAGGTATGGACCGAGCAGATAGTCCTCATTCTGGGCCGCAGGCGAAGAATCCGCAGCCGGCTTGGCTTGAGATTCTTCCTCCCCTTTCGCGTAGCTCCGGGTCGGCAGAATGACGACGCTTTACACCCAAACGAAAAATGCCTTAGCGCCGCCTTGACTGCAAAAATGCCTGCTTGTCTTTCTCCGCCGAGATATGTGTTGCCGCTTCCCGGTATAGTTCATCGAGGTTCGTGCATTTCGTCGCCAGTTTCCGCACCACAACGCTGGCAATTGGGCCGATATACACCGCCAATTTCTTGCTGATGTCATCCAGAGGAAACTGCGCCGCGGAATTGCTCCCGATCCTCTGCTGTACCGCCTGATTGCCGCTTATTCTTGAGGACCCCAGTTGGCCCTCACCGCTTGGAATCTGCAGCGATCTCGTCTCGACGGAAAAAATCTCCCTGATTCCGGTAGCCGGAACCGCCTCAAGCGCCGCCAGAAACTCCTGCGCTGATGCGAACCTGTCATCCGGCATTTTCTCCAATGCTTTCAGCAAAACCGTAGAAAGCTGCTCCGGCAACCGCGGATTCAACTGCGTTGGCGAAGCCGGCTTGTCGTTCAGGTGCGAGCGCATGATCTCCAGATTGTTATTGCCCTTCACCGGCAAGGCCCCGGTCAGAATTTCGTACAGTGTCACGCCCACTGAGTAAATATCCGACCGCAATGTCGCCTTATCTCCGGCAATCTGCTCCGGCGACATGTAGTTCACCGATCCGACCATGAAGCCCGGAGCTGTCAGTCCCGCCGAGTGGTCACTGATGGCAATCCCGAAATCCACCAGCTTCACTTCATTCTCAGCTGTGATCATGATGTTCGAAGGCTTGATGTCCCGATGCACCACGCCTCGTGCATGTGCGTAATCCAGCGCCGAAAGTATCTGTCGCGCATATTGCATCACTTCAGGCACAGGCATGCGCATCCGAGCGCTTCTCAGCCGCAGCGTCTCTCCGCTGACCAGTTCCATTACCATGATGAGCTGGCCATCGAAATAAAAAGCATTGTGCAGCGCGGCGATATGCGGGTGACTCAGCGTTCCCAGCAATTGAATCTCCCGGCGAAAGCGCTCCGCCAATTCCGGCGTCGGAATCTGCCCGGGAAGAAGGACCTTCATCGCCTCACAGCGCTGAGAGATGCTGTGACGAACTTCATATACCTGCCCCAGGCCACCAGCCCCAAGCGCGCGAACGATCTCGTAGTCGCCCACCCTTTGCCCTATTTCAAATGCCATATATGTAAAGCTATTCTGCTCGCAAGCTGTAATCATCAGCAATGAGAAACGAACGTCATGTGCGATAAAAGCAGGCAGAATGAGATGATGGAAATGCCCACAAGGAGACCTGATTGAGATTTCGACGGCGCACGAGGATCACCATCGCAGTAGTCGCGGTCATTCTCCTGCTGCTGGCGGCAGCCGTCTACCTGCGCATGAAGGCCCCGCCGGAAGCTGCCCGGCTCTTGCCGGAGTCCGATGGCATCGTATATCTCAACCTGCGTCCCATTCGCGCCTTTGCCCGTCTCGATCAGCATCCCGTAACCCATGATCCGGACTACCAGAGCTTCGTTGACGCCACTGGAATCCAATTCGAACATGACCTCGACGAAGCCGCATTTGCATTGCACCGCATGCCCAATCCATCCGGGCCCAACGGTAATGTAGCCTTCTCTGAAGTCTTTGTCGGCCATTTTGATGGCCGCAGGCTGATGCGTTACCTCGAAAGCATCTCCACCTCGCAGGAAAGCTACGCCGGGCACACCATCTACAGCATTCCCAGCAATGGGCGCACCGTGCGTGTCACTCTTCTCGGCTATGACATGGTCGCGGTGAGCAACACGCCAACCGCTGAGCAGATTCACTCTATGCTTGACCGCTATCGCACTGCGGCGCTGCCGTTCTCCGGCTCAAGCCTTCTGACCGATCACTACGAAGATGTCCCCCTGCTTTCGCTCGCCTGGGGCATCGGACAGATCGGGCTTCCCTTCGGCGATAGCGGCGACATCAGCATCTTCGGCTTTCGCCTGCCCATCAATTTCGATTCCACCTTCATCGCCTCTATCCGCTGGGCCGGTTCTCTGCGCCTGCGCATTGAAGAAATTGCTCCAACCGAGGAAGCAGCCGCGTCCTCTGCAGACTCCGTAAAGATGCTGTTAAATTTCGCTCGCAATGCTGAAAACTCCGCTCCCGGTATTACCGATGCAGAGTTGAAACCGCTGCTTGACAGCATCCAAATTGAGCACCATAAAGACCGTGCCGTGCTGCACGCCACCGTATCTCCGCAGCTTCTTCAGAAATTGTTAACGCCTCCGGGAAAGTTACAGTCCGGCAACACCAAATAATTTTGCCATTGCGATATATTCGAAACGCATCTAACTGGTTAGACCACATACCGCTGTCCGAACCTTGAAACCATACGAAATCATTGGAGGACTGAAGTTATGAGGAGATACTCCCTGGGCGTTGCTGTCGCAACGTTTACAGCAATTGCAATGTCCGTTCCTGCCCTGTGCGCCGATGGTCCTACGTCGGGCCCCGTGATCACCGGCAAAGCAGCCTTTACTGACTACACCCAGGAAAAGCCGGGCGTCCGCCGCAAAATCACCGTGGCCGATCTGCCTGCGCCTTACGCAACAGAAAGCGTTGATAATGGCGCCGACCTGGTGAAGCGCCCAGAAGGCGCGTGGCCGCAGGCCCCCGATGGATTCAAGGTCACACTGTACGCGGACGGACTGGACAGACCGCGGCTCATTCGTACCGCTCCTAACGGCGATCTTTTCGTAGCCATGAGCGCCGGCAATGAAATCAAGGTCTTTCGCGGCATCGGCGCAGATGGCAAGCCAAAGCAGGTAGAAACCTTCGCAACTGGACTGAGCCAGCCATTCGGGATTGCCTTCTATCCCTCCGGTCCGAATCCGAAATGGGTCTACATCGGCAATACTGACTCCGTTGTCCGCTTTCCTTACAAAAATGGCGACATGAAGGCCAGCGGCCCCGCTCAAAAACTCGCCGACATCCCAGGCGGCGGACGTCTGCGCGGAGGTGGTCACTGGACACGCGACATCGTCTTCTCAAAAGACGGAACAAAGATGTTCGTCTCCGTCGGCTCGCACTCAAATGTCGATGATCCGGATACGCATCCGGAAGAATTCCATCGGGCCGATGTGCTGGAATTCACACCAGAAGGCAAATTCATCAAGGTCTATGCCTATGGGATTCGCAACTGTGTGGGCGAGGCCATTCATCCGGTTACCGGCGAGTTGTGGTGCTCCACCAATGAGCGCGACAGGCTGGGCGACAATCTCGTGCCGGACTACATCACCCATATCCAGGAAGATGGATTCTATGGCTGGCCCTGGTGGTATATGGGCCCGCACCAGGACCCGCGTCTCGAAGGCAAACACCCCGAACTGAAGTCAAAAGTCATTACGCCCGATGTTTTGCTGCAGCCTCATTTCGCGTCGCTGGAAATGAATTTTTACGAGGGCTCGCAGTTCCCTGTCGAGTACAAGGGCGATATCTTCGCCGCTGAGCACGGCTCCTGGAACAAGTCGAAGCGCGTAGGGTATGAAGTCATTCGCGTGCCCATGCACGGCAACAAAGCAACCGGCGAATATGACGACTTCTTGACCGGATTCACTACCGCAGATGGCCACGTATGGGGCCGCCCCGTTGGTGTGACGGTCGGCAACGACGGATCACTTTTCGTCACCGACGACGGCTCTGGCTCCATCTGGCACGTAACCTACAGCAGCAAATAGCTCTGCACCTGTCCTGTGCTCTTCCCTTCCATCCTGCGCCACCGCAGAATAGAGAGAAGGGAGGAGCACATCGTGTCTACCGCTAAGGACTTTCCCTATGAAACGCGGCTTAACATTCTCCATGAGCCACTGGAGCTGATCGACGAAAAAGCTCTCTCCAGTACCTGCACCTACAAATGGTTCAATCAGACGCTCTGCCAGGTGAACGGCTCGGTTGTTCGCCTCGGCGTAATCGAGGGCGAATACCACTGGCATAAGCACGACAATGATGACGAGTTCTTCTACGTGGTTGAAGGAGAATTGCTGATTGATCTGGAACACCGCACCATCACTCTTCAGCCCAGACAGGCCTTCGTAGTCCCCAAAGGGGTCCTGCACCGCACCCGCGCCCCAAAGCGGACCGTCATCCTTATGGTCGAAAACGTCGGAATCATTCCGACGGGAAATTAGTAAGTCGAAAGAAGAATGCTCCTACCAACTGAGCTACGGACTTTGTTTTCAATCAATAAACGAAGTAGTTGCCTGCTGATCCCCTCGTTATCGCGGTTATCTTTCAAACAGGGCGATAAACAACATGGGTTTATGGCTGTAAGCGCGGCTACTATGCCATCAAAACAACTGTAGAAGCAACAATTTGTTGCAAATCTCTGCATTCCATAATTTGACAATTGACAGTAAGTAAGGACTGTACAACCCTTTTTGGAATGTGGGAATCTTAATCCACGGCATTTCAGACTCCCAGGGGTGTTGTTCCCATGCCGAGGCGCACGTGGGTAATTTGTTGATCGCCCTTCCCTCCTACCGTGCCGCGCATGAGTCTACCTGCTGTCTTAAATGGTTACTGCCTTAAAACTCGAATTGAATGGTCTCGTATTAACTGCGGAAAATAGTAAAAGGCTTCGTGTGGATCCGCGCCACCAAACTACGTTTCCCCACAGTTTTGATGCTTGCAGTCGTTTGATTTTAAGGACAAATATATGGCGGCCGAATCAAAGTCTAAAACTTCTGATCTGCGTCCCGTTGCATTACGCACACATTCTAACCTGGAGGCACAGGTTCCCCCCGGTATTTGGGTAACACCGAAGGCGGAAAAAGCCGAGGGACCTGAAAATTTTAAAAACCCCCAGACAGAACATCGACGAAAACCATCTGCGGAAAATGGGAACGGTGAGCATGCGATCGAAACGAAACCCCTGCGCCTGCTGATTTCAGATCGAACTGCACTGGGCTGCGAACTTATGCTGCTGGGTCTGAGCCGGCGTCGCAATTTGATTGACAGCGTGATATGCGCCACCAGCAGCGCTGAGATAGAGCAACTTGTACATACACATCAGCCGGATGTAGCGCTGGTCAGCGCTGCATTAAGTGATGGCCCATTGGCTGGCTTCCGGGTATTGCCCCTCTTTCAGTCTCTTCTGCCAACGTGTTCCGTTATCGTGTTGCTCGATGAAAGCGATGAATACCTGGCCATCGATGCGTTCCGCGCCCGAGCTCGCGGTGTTTTCTATCGCGCGGAGCCAATGGAGCAGCTCGTCAAATGCATTTGTCAGGTACACCAGGGACAGATCTGGGCGCGGTCGAGCGAACTGCGCGCCGTGTTTGACGCCTTCGCGAAATCCGCCCCTTTCTTCAACCGGACGAGCGCAGATTTCCACCTGAACGATCGAGAGCTCATGGTAGCCCGCCTGCTCGCAACGGGACAGACGAACCGGCAGATCGCCCGACGCCTGAACCTGAGCGAGCATACAGTCAAGAATTATCTATATCGATTATTTGAGAAAGTAGGCGTCAGCAGCCGAGTAGAGTTGGCCGTACTCATGATGAACACAATCAATGATTCAACTCGAAACGGAACGAATGGTTGAGGGACGTGTTTTGTAACTCCTTCTTATAAGGAAGTTTATTTGTAAGTCCAACCGATAGGCATTTGGTGGAAATTCGATTATCTGCAGAGAGGAATGGCCCTATATCCTGATGGATCGCCGGGAAAGATGTCCACTTATCTCACATATGCGGGATTAAGAGAGTTTCAGTTTCACTTGTATTCATTTTTCTTTGCCTGGTTTGGTTTGGTGTAAAACCTTTGTCGTTATGACAAGTACGAAGTTGATCACTTCAGCAGGTTAAACAAAAGAAAAGATATAGACCCACCTCGTGATAGACAGTACAAGACCCGGCAACACCGAAGCCGCTCCGCGATTTGTTAAGCACCAGATTGGCCGGTAACTGTAGAACAGCAGTACAGACTGCGAAAAATGAGAAATAAGACCACTTGTCTTCCTTACCGGCGTTCGCTTAGTTTGAGGACACTTCGTTATTGATTTTTTGTAACAGCGATCGTGAATCCTATCTTCCTTTTCTGCCTTCCATAAAAAACACCTCATACGTTGAGGATGGCGAAGCCTTGTTTTTAGGAGCGGCAATGGTTCCCCAACATAACGAAATGCAGATATGTGCGTCCGGCATGGATCATTCTAAGAATTGTCTTTCCCCACATAATCTTCACTGGTATGCGGTTTATACCTGGGCCCGGCACGAAAAGAAGGTAGCGCGACATTTCGAAGAACGAGGCATTTCCTATTTCCTGCCTCTCTATAGTGAAATTCATCGCTGGAATCAAAAGACCGCGAGAGTTTTTTTGCCTCTCTTCCCCGGATATGTATTTGTTCTGACCAAAGCGCACGATTATCTCCCCTTGAATGTGCCGGGAGTAGCGCATTATGTCGGCTCGACCAAATCACCCGCGGAGATACCCGCAGAGGAGATCGAGTCCTTGCAAAAGGCGATGCAGACAGGGCATCGGCTTGACCCGCATCCCTATCTTGCACCTGGGAACCGGGTCCGTATCGCCTCTGGCCCCTTGTCGGGCGTGACCGGAATAATTCAGAGAAACGCATCTGGTTGCCGAATCGTAATTTCCGTCGACTTGATCATGCGCTCAGTGGCCGTCGAAGTTGATGCCGCCAGCCTTTTGGCAGCATAGTCCTCCGCCATTCTTGCGCGGAGTGTATCCCACATCCTGGCCCATAGCCGACCGTTTCATCCATTGCAAGCAACGCATCGGAGGCAGGAAATGCCCAGAAAATTCCTACTCTATTTTGTCCTGGCATTTGCCATGCAAGCTGGTATGCCTTTGCTCTTCAGTCAAAGCGTTCAACAAAATGCCTCGAATCCGCCTGGAGATGCGAAGGTCAGCCAGTCAGACAAGGGTGTACCCCCTCCAGGATTCCAGGAGCGCTATCCCCGCTACCAATTGCTGCCCGGGGACACGATGGACCTTGTCTTCGAGTTCAGCCCGGAATTCAACCAGACGGTGACAATACAGCCTGATGGATACATCAGCCTGCGCGGGGTTGGAGATGTCCATGTTGCTTCGGAGACCATTCCACAGCTGATCTCAACATTGCAAAGCTCCTACGGCAACATTCTGAACAAGCCGGCCATTTCAGTGCTGCTGAAAGATTTTGAAAAGCCGTACTTCATTGCGACCGGTCAGGTGAGCAGGCCGGGCAAATATACGCTGCATGGCGAAACAACGGTAACTGAAGGGTTAGCCATGGCTGGAGGACTCACAGACAAATCCAAACACTCGCATGTCGTACTTTTTCGCCGGGTTTCTTCGGAATGGACTGAAGCAAAGGTCATGGATGTAAAGAAGATGTTGAAGGCAGGTGACCTGAGCGAAGACTTTGTGCTGCACCCGGGCGACATGATTTACGTTCCACAGAACACAATATCGAAAATAGCCCGCTTTATCCCCACCTCAAGCGTTAACACATACGTCAGTCCGCAGAGTTTCTAGCCAGATCTGCGGCTCGAGGATCCCATCATGATCAACCAACGCTACAGTCTCAAATCGGCTACATTGCGCGATGGGCTGTCGGTCGTGTTTCGCCGCAAGCGTTTAGTCGTTACTTGTATAGGCGTCACCCTATTCGCTGCCGGATTTGCAGCTTTGTTTCTTCCGCGCTACCACGGCGAAGCAAAAATACTGGTAGACCGAGCGCGCGTGGATCCAGTCTTGTCCCCAACTCCAGAGATGAACAGCTATGACCTGGCTGCGCAGCCAATCGTGACCGACGAGGATTTGCGGTCCGAAGTCGAGCTGATGAAATCGACTGAAGTGCTCAATCAGGTGGTGAGAGAAATGGGTCTCGCCAATTCAAAAGTTGCCTCATGGTGGAGGCGGACAACCGGGCATCCCGGCGCTGTTGTCGCTGACTTTCTCGGTCGTCAGCGAGACATGTTTTGGCCAAAGTGGATGCCGTGGCAGCCGGGAAGCCAGCAGAGTTACGACGAAAGGGTCGCCGCCAAAGTTAACCAGCTTTCGCGCGATCTCAATATAGAACCGGCCAGGGGAAGTTACATCATCAATGTGGTCTATAAATCCAAGGACCGACAGCTTGCGAAACAGGTCCTGGACAAACTGCTGCAGGTTTACATTGCCAAACATACGGCAGTGCGCCACCCGCCCGGAGAATATGCGTTTTTCGAGCAGCAGACGAACGTGTATCGCAAGAAAATGGAGGCGGCTCAAGCAGCTCTGGCATCATTCGACGCCACGAACAACTCAGCAGCTCCTGCAATGGACAGGGATCTGACCATGCAGAAGCTCTCTGAATTCCAATTTTCCTTAAACCAGACTCGCGCGGAGATTGCCGCAACAACTCGGCGTATCCAGCAATTGATAGAACAGGAACGTTCTATCCCCAGCCGCATGACCACGCAGATGCGGAAAGCTGATAACCCACAACTGCTCGAACAATTAAAAAGTACCTTACTCAACCTGGAACTGAAGCGGTCGGACTTGCTCACCAAATACCAACCGAATTATCGGCCTGTACAGGACCTTAATGAACAGATTGCCCATACGCAAGCAGCGATCCAGCACGAATTGAATTCGCCGACCAGTGATGTGACCACAGATGTAGACCCGACCCATGAGATGGTCCGCACGAACCTTGCACAGGCAACAGCAGAATTGGCCGGCTATAAAGCGCGGGAGAGAGAAGTAGAAGCAATTGTAAACAACTACACCGCGCGTGCTCGTCAACTCGATACGGGCAGCCTGCAGGAGGCAAGCCTCCAACGTGACCTGAAAGCTGCTGAAGATAATTATCTTCTCTACCTGAAAAAGAGCGAGGAAGCCAGAATCTCCGATGCTTTGGATGAGCACCGGATGTTGAACATTGCCATTGCCGAGTATCCGTTTGTGCCCGCGCTGCCGGCGCATTCGCCATTGTTTTTTGCCGCGCTCGCCCTGATCGCAATGTTGACAGCGAGCGTCGGCCTCATCTGGTCGTTGGAGCGTATGGACAGGACATTTCATAGACCACATGAAATTGAAGCTTATCTCGGCATTCCCGTGCTTGTTTCTATTCCAAGTCAGACCGGGCCGACCACACTGCTGCGCCTGATTTCCGACGGTGAACAACAGTCCGGCGCCAGGTGGCGGCCTAGTGATGTCAACAATCGAGAATCCATCCCTGGCATAAGTGGTGATGATAAAGGAGCCCTGTGAAAAGAATATTTGACGGTCTGGAGAGTATCGGCAATGAGGTGGCGAACCACTCAAACGGAAGCCATCCTGAAACGCCTGAAGAAATCAGCGACTCCTCAGAGAGACGAGTGTCGCCGGCCCAGGGACCGGTTGCGGCGAACAGGGGAGAATCGCGAATCAGTTTGATGCCTCCACCCGTGCTGGAAATGGACCCGGCGGCGCGGGAGGAGATCATCAGATTGATACACACAGTATTTCTAAGGCCGGGAGGATCGAGAGTTGTGGCCTTCTCCGGGGTCCAGCCCGGCGTAGGCTGCAGTTGGTTGCTGGTCCGGACCGCGGCTTTACTGGCGGCTGCGGACTCCGGATCCGTATGCGTGGTGGACGCCAATCTTCGCAGCCCGTCCCTGCATACATATCTGAATGCGCGTAACAGGTATGGTCTGTCCGACGTGCTGGTTGATTCTCAGCCGGTCCGGGAATCAGTGTTCCAGATCAGCAGACATTTTCATCTGCTTAGCAGCGGATCGATGCCTTTGAGAGCAGCGTCCCTGCTTGCGTCCTCTGCATTTCGCAGCTGCGTGGATGAGCTTCGCGCCGCTTTTGACTTTGTTCTTTTTGATACACCGCCTCTGGCCACAACTTCCGATGGATTGCTGGTTGCGGGCACGGTGGATGGTTTAGCCATGGTGGTGGAAGCGAACTCCACCAACCGCGATACAGCCCTGAAGGCCGCAAGGGCGGCAATGGCAGCCAATACCCGCATACTGGGAGCAGTGCTGAATAAACGCACGTACCCAATACCCAAAGCCATTTATAAAAAACTTCGCTACGCCTGAAAGGTTCTCCGATATGGCTGACGAACCGCAGCTGGAGCCTCTCGATGTTCTGCCTGAACAAGAATTGCAACTTCAAACAGCCGTGCAGGCTTTTCTTGCGCAGCTTGATCTGAAGCGGGTACGCCATCATACGATGAACACCGGAACAGAATCATGCATAGCCATTCATCCAGATGACGCCGGCCTGTTCCGGCATGCCTGCCGAACTCTGGAGCAGGTCAGGCTTATTCGCACTGGGAAAAAAGGTGAAACACGAGTCATTCTGGAGGACATTCACAACGGAAAACGTCGCTACTCCGTAATACGGGTTGTTTTGACAGCGAACCATGCCGCGGCTCAACGAAGCTTCTTGCGCTCAACGAGCGTGGCATTCAAAGATTTTTTCCGCCAGACGCGCGCGTGGGCCCATCCGGAAGGCTTGTTCTTCGTGGTGCTGGGTCCGGATGGTGTGGGAAAAAGCACAACTGTTCAACATTTGCAGATGGAGCTGCAAGTCCTTTTGGGTTCCTGCAGGAAACAGCGCTGGAGGCCGGGCATAGTTCGAAAGATCGCTCCCGATACCTCCAATCGTATGCCTCATTCGAAACCGCAGCGTGGATGGATCATCTCTACAATCCTTGTTTTAGGGCTTGCACTGGATTTCAGTATCGGATATGCAGTGTCTGCGTACCCTGCCCTGGCAAGGGCCGAAACGATCATCTTCGACCGATATTTCCACGACCTTCTCATCGATCCGAGGCGGTACCGTTATTCCGGCTCCATGCAGCTCGCGAAATTCCTTAGCCGGCTTATGCCGCCGCGCAAAGCAATCTTCATCATCCTCGATGCCGAAGAAGAGGTCATTCTGAGCAGAAAACAGGAGCTGAGTCCGAAAGAATTGAGGCGACAGTTAAACGCATACAGGGCGTTCGGCTCTAATGCTGCGGAATCGATGATCATCACCACCAACAAACCTGTAGATGAAATTGTGGGGGAAATCATTGATAAGGTGCTCGTTATCCTGGCCTCACGAAATGGTCCGCGCTATTCCGGATTAACAGGCCTGGAGCCATTGTGATCCACCAGCTCAAAGAGTATTTGGGCTCACGATGAAATAACCCTTCATATTGTCCTGATTCATCACATGACTCAAACAATAAATAGCGGACCCTATATCAGCCACCTGCTGAAGTTGAGCCTGGAATGTTCTTCTGATCTGGAAGCACTGCTGTCCGATTTGACGAAAGCAGATTCACAGACAAGGGCAGGCTTCCTTTCTCTGGCCCATTCCCATCATGTGGTTCTGCGCGCGCTCAATCCTCTGCGCGAATACGCGCAGAGCCGGGGAAATATGGAGATAGCCGCATGGTGCGATGACGCGCTGCAATGCGAACAGGCAGCGATTGTGAATGCGCTCAGATTTCTGGCTGATATCTGCCAGAAGCTGGAGAGCGCGGGAATTCAGATCACGGTCATGAAATCGCTTGACCATTGGCCTGACCTGGGCAATGACCTTGACCTGTACACATCGAGCGATCAGCAGGAAGTCGGCTGCGTGATGAGCCAGGCTGTCGCAGCCTGGCCAAAAGGTCGCACCTGGGGTGACCGGCTGGCCCACAAGCGCAATTTCGGGGTGCAGGGGCTTCAGAAATCAGTGGAGATACACCACGGCCGCCTGGGACAGACAGGAGAGCATATCGCATTGGCCCGGAGGTTTTGTGCGCGGCGCGTTCCGCAGCATATCAACGGGTATACGTTCATGACGCCTGCGCCGGAAGAGCGAATTATCGCTGCTGCTCTTCAACGTATGTATCGCCATTTCTACATTCGCGTATGCGATATCGTAAATACCCACGCCATCCTTGAATCCGGAACACTTGATTTTGCTCAGCTTCGAGAGGCGGCAGACTCCGGCGGCATTTGGCCCGGCGTTGCCACCTATTTGCGAATCGTAACGGAGTATGTCCGGTCTTTTCGGAAAGATGCGTATGCGCTGCCGCCGGAGGTGCTCGCCGCCAGTAAGTTTGGAATGGAAGAGGTGTTTGTGCGCGGCATTTGGCTGCGGGTCCCTGTACGTCGCGCAGCTGTGTTGTACTGCCGGCAAATCTGCCATATGGCAGGCCATCGCGATGTGCATGGCGTGCTGCGTCTGAGTCTTCTGCCGCCGCTTGCCTCAGTGGCGCGGCTTTCCTACATGTTCACCGGGAACCACAGCGGAATTTGGTAACAAGGAACTCTGTACGGAAATCCTTACCTCTCGTTTAAAGATATTTATGCTGAACCGCCTGGAAATGCTCTTTACAGTTTGTGCGCTTTTGTTCTGCGCTGGAGCTTTTGTCTCGCTAACGAACCAAGGCCCGCAAGTTCCCGATGAGCGTCCTCAAAGTTCCGTGATCGCCAGAGTGCAGATGCAATCGCGCAATGAAAGCCGAGACCCAACGAATGCCAACCCAGCCATGCTGGCAGTCCAGATCTGTATGTATGGCGTAGTCGCGTTTCTGCTATTGGTTCATCGTCATGAAGCATTGCAGTTGGCCCTGGGAACGAAAATTATTTGGGCGATTGTTGCTTTGGCCTTCGTCTCAGTGCTGTGGTCAGCAGTGCCTGGATTCGCATTTCGGCGATGCCTGAACATGACCGCATCCAGTGGATTCGGGCTCTATCTTGCCTGTCGCTATTCGCAACGACGATTGCTGAAGCTACTCGGTTGGGCAGTCATGGTTGCGCTTGTCTGCAGTGTATTGATCGTGTTCGCTCGTCCCGATCTGGGTATCGGCTCTGCGGATACAGATTACGGGTGGAAGGGCATTTTCGTGCAGAAGAACACCCTAGCCCGATTTATGGCGCTCGGCTTTTTTGTCTTCCTGTTTCTGGCGTTCGACAGCAAGAGACATCGTTACATGTACAGCGCTTTATCGATCCTCTGCGCATGCGTTATTTATGCAGCGCACTCTGTCACCTCCGCGTTGGCAATTCCCATTCTTCTGGGGCTGATCTGGTTCTTTTCGCTCGTACGGTCACGGCCTTTCTGGCGGATATTTGCGCCGGCGGTTTTTGCGGGAACAGGGATTGCCTGCGCCTTAGTGTTGTTTGCTGATCCCAGCGCCCTTTTTTCGTTGGTCGGGCGCGATGCCACCATGTCGGGAAGACTCGAAATATGGTCCGCGGTCACGCCGAAAATCATGGCGCATCCCTGGTTAGGTTATGGCTATGGCAGTTTCTGGTTGGGTATGGGAGGTCAGGCTTCCGCGGATGTGTGGTCCTTACTGCGCTGGCAGGTGCCCCATTCGCACAACGGCTTTCTCGACCTAGCAGAAGAACTTGGGATTGTCGGTCTCGGTGTTTTTCTCGCCGGATTCCTCGTTAGCATGAAGCGCGGACTTACCTGGGCGCGCAGCCATCGAACAATGATCGGATTGTGGCCGCTTGCCTTTCTCAGCTTCATGTTTCTCTTCAATCTGAGTGAAGGGTCCATTCTTCGACAGGACAACATTTTCTGGGTGCTCTACATTGCCACCTCAGTATTTGTCATATCCAGAACAGAAAAATTGGCGCCTGAGCCGCTGCAAGCGCCGATTAAACCTATTGGAGCGCCTGCAACCCTGGGATATGCGCCTCTTGGAGGCGTAGGTGGAAATACGGGGATGCAGGCCTCCAAATAGGCGCGAGAAGCAGCGGTCTCGATGGACAAATCCATGTTGCCCAAACCAGTTGAACAACGTAGCGATGTGAATGGTGATGCAATCGTGAGAAATCGGCCTTACGTCGTGGCGCGCGGCGCGCGTCCATCCATTCTGATATACCGGACTGCTCTGCTCCCGCTTTCCGAAACATTTGTGCTCTCACAGCCGGAAGCTTTGGAACATTTCACTCCGTACTTTGTGGGCTGCACTCAGGTCGATGGGCTGCGGCTGCCCGAAGGGCGGGCCTTCTTCATTGCCAATAACAGCGCGTTGGGCTCAGCACAAAAAATGATGTACAAGGCATTCGGTTTTGCTCCTCATTGGACGCGCGAACTGCGGCGTCTCGACCCCGTCCTTGTTCATACCCATTTTGGAGTGGACAGCGTACAGGGACTGCGATTGGCGCGTCGATTGGGCGTTCCGCTCGTGGTGACCTTCCACGGATACGATGCCACCATGAAAGAGGAATATGCGCGCTCTTTTTCCTACGATTTTCGCCGCTACCTGCGCTGGCGCCCGATCATTCAAAAAGAAGCTTCTCTTTTCGTTGCGGTGTCGGAATTTGTCCGCGGGAAGCTAATCGAGCAAGGCTTCCCCCCTGAAAAGATATGTGTCCACTATGTAGGCGTCGATACAGAATTATTTGCGCCCGATCCATCGGTTCCTCGGAAACCTGTTGTGCTCTTTGCCGGACGGCTTGTAGACAGTAAGGGCTGCGATTATCTCATTCGGGCGATGGCGCTGGTGCAGCGGAAGGTCCCGGAAGCACGGCTCGTTATTATCGGCGATGGGCCACGCAGGCACGAATTGGAGCAAATGGCGTCAGCCTGCCTCCGCAACTTCAGCTTTTTAGGCGCGCGTCCGCAGAGCGATGTGCGTCACTGGATGAATCGCGCAAAAGTATTCAGCGTTCCCAGCTTTACTACTCCTATGGGGACCTCGGAGGGCTTCGGATTGGTCTTTGCGGAAGCGCAGGCAATGGGACTGCCGGTAGCAAGCTTTGCCACCGGAGGAATCCCGGAAGCGGTTGCGCACGAAGTCACAGGTCTGTTGGCAAAAGAGCAGGATGTGGAAGGCCTGGCCGCCAACATAGTCAAGCTGTTGAGCGACGAAGCGCTGTGGCGTCGATTCAGTATTGCCGCCACCAGGCGGGCACGTGAATATTTTGACCTGCGGGAACAATCGGCAAAGCTTGAAGAGATGTATGGACTTTTACTGAACCACCAGACTGCTGCCGCTATCAGTGGCGCTCTTTCTGTTTCTTTGCAAGGTTAAATACGTCAAGTAGTTTTCGAATGCCGCTCCAATCCGATCCATTGATTTCTGTTGTGATTCCTACCGCGGGCAGGCCAGTTCTTGTGGCCAGAGCAGTACATTCAGCGCTGCGGCAGACCTATGGCAATGTTGAGGTAATCGTCGTAATCGACGGAGATGATCAGGGTCTGGACATTCTCGAATCCATGTCGGAGCCGCGGCTTCGATTATTGAGATTGCAGCAACGATGTGGCGGGTCGCGCGCCAGAAACGAAGGAGTTCGCGCAGCGAATGGAGAATGGGTTGCATTCCTGGATGACGATGATGAATGGTTGCCGGAAAAACTGCAAAAGCAGATTGCGGTGGCTCAGATGTCGAACGCATCTGACCCGATCGTTTCCTGCAAAGTAATGGCCCGCACCCATTCCGGAGAATTTGTGTGGCCGCGGAAATTGCCTTGCGAGCCTTTGTCGGAATACCTTCTGGCGCGTGACTCCTGGGGTCAGGGGGAAGGATTAATGCAGACATCCACCCTTCTCACAACCCGAAGGCTGCTGTTGAAGATTGGTTTTGAGGATGGTTTGCAAAAACATCAGGAATGGGATTGGTTGCTACGCGCCACCAAAGCTCCGGGGACGGGAATCGAATTCGTGAACGAGCCATTAGCAGTCTGGAACCTGGGGTACTCTCGAACCAGCGTAAGCAGGAAGTATGATTGGCAAGGCTCTCTCGCCTGGATTCGCAGGCGGCGTGATCTGGTTACTCGTCGCGCCTACGCTGCTTTCATTGCAACATCCATCTCATCGCAAGCCGCAAGACAAAAGCAATGGAAAGCATTCCTTCCGCTTTTGGCTGAAATGTTTCGACTCGGCAGCCCAAGAACCATCGATGTTTTTCTTCTCCTGTTGATGTGGTTCGTGCCGGGTACTCTGCGTGAGCGGCTGCGTACTTCCTGAAATTTCGCTCGTGATGCTCTTGCCATGACAGATCTGACAATCGGACTCCCAGTCTTTAATGCGATGCCCTTTCTGGAAGAATGCCTAGAAAGTCTGCTTAAACAGACAGATGAAGATTTCACTGTTCTGGCTATCGATGATGGGTCGACGGATTCAAGCCTGAGGTATTTGCAATCGATACGCGATCCACGCTTAAACGTCGTGACGCAGATACACAGCGGATTAACATTCACGTTGAATCGCATGCTGCATGAGGTAAGCACGCCATGGTTGATGCGCCATGACGCGGATGATATAGCGCTGCCAGACCGAGTGCGAATTACGAAGAAAGCAATTGAACAGTTTCCTGATGCGGGAATGTTCTATTTCGACGCCCGCTACCGCCAGAATGAACGCACTGTTGGCAGCTTTCGAATTACAAGAGCTACGCCCGCTCAGTTGCGCCAAATCACTAACGATGGATATCTGCTGGCGATCTGTCATCCCACAGTGACTTTGAATGTAAGTAAGGCAATTGCTTTGGGCGGCTACCGCTTCGACCTGCATATTGAGGACATCGACCTCTGGTGGCGTATGGCGTTGCGATATGACATTCACTACATCCCGGAAGTCGTAACCTATTTCCGGCATACGTTGTCGAGCGTGTCTGCTGCCAATCTTGAGCGTCAGACGGTAAATACGCTTTATGTACAGTATTTGCTTCTGTCGCATTTACATGACCTGCCGCCTCTCAGTTATGAGTATGCGCGGGACCGTCTGGCGCGGTATGTGAACAAGCCGAAGCTTGTATGTCGCGAAGAAATGCGTCGTGCCAACATCTCCTGTAGTCAGAACCATTTCTGGGATGGATCCAAGCACCTGGCGGCGGCCATCAGAGCGCACCCGCTTTATTTTGCCGGCCGGGTCTTTTATGAACTGCGCCCAAACGATGTTGTCTTCAATGGCGAAGACCCGCAGATGTTCCTGGATCGGCGTGATGTCCTGTGGCCGGAGGAAAGAGATTCGGTGGTCTCCGCAGCCAATTCCGCAAGAACGTTGACAGGGAATGCAAAGAGCGTCGAGTGTGTATGACCACTGATGTTGTAACACGGACAGCAGTACAGCAAGCGACTGACCGAATGACCATCCTGGGCGTTCAAGTGGAGGCATTGAGCATGTCCCAGCTCAATGCAATCATTGCCGACGCCATCGACCATGACAGACACATCATCATTGCTAACCATAACCTTCACAGCATTTACCTTTTCCACCATGACCCTAAAATGCGATTGTTTTACGCCTCAGCTGATCGCATCCACATCGACGGCATGGGAGTGATTGGCCTGGGACGGCTCCTCGGCATGCCTTTAAGCCGGGACCACAGGGTCACGTTTGTGGATTGGATGGGCCCATTGGCGAAAGCCGCGGCGGAAAACAGTTGGCGGATTTTTTATTTAGGAGGCCGACCGGGCGTTTCAGAACGTGGAGCTGCGGTCCTTCAGGACAGTTATCCAGGGCTGCAAATTGAAACCGCCCATGGTTTTTTTGATCCTGATCCAGTCTCGGCTGAAGCCCAGGCTGTGATTGCAAAAATTGACGCATGGCGTCCTCATCTGTTGATTACCGGCATGGGCATGCCGCGCCAGGAGCATTGGATTGTTGATCATGTCGGCAAATTATCAGCGAATGTCATCCTGAACGGAGGAGCTGCTCTGGATTATTTCGCCGGAGCAATTTCGACACCACCCCGATGGGCAGGTCGATGCGGGCTGGAGTGGTTTTTCCGGCTTATCGCAGAGCCACGACGGCTCTGGTCCCGTTATCTTGTCGAACCCTGGTTCATCACTTACAAGCTACTGCTTGAGATAGCCTCGAAAAGACTATCCGCTCAGAGGTCATATGAATAGATCGGGTCTAACTCTGATTGAGCAGGGCCGTAGTAACGGTCCTAAGTCTACACGGCAGCCATCCTCGCGCTCCTCAGTGTGTTTTGAGAAATATGGCAGGAAATCACGCCGTGAGTTGTTCCTTGAAGCAATGAACGAGTTGGTGCCGTGGAGAGAACTGGAAGCCATGGTGGAGCCGCACTATCCAAAATCGTCATACGGGGGTCGACCGGCAGGACTTTCCGTTATGTTGCGCGTGTTCTTTCTGCAGCAATGGTTTAAGGTGTCCGATGCCGGGATTGAAGAGGCCTTATATGATTCCGCCGCGTTGCGCCGTTTTGCTGGGATTGACTTGAAGCGTGCTCCCGCGCCGGACGTGACAAACGTTACCCGGTTTCATCATTTACTCGATGCGCACGAATTGGGCGACAAAATCCTTGAGACGGTGTCCCGCCATCTCGACGAAAAGGGCGTCCGAATCAGTGCAGGATCTATTGCCGACGCCAGTATTATCTATGCCCCAAACTAAGCTTCGCTCCTCATACACATCCGGATAGATCGATTTTGCTTCATCCTTTGCGATGTAGTGCAAGGTGCTGCGTCTTTCAATCCTCTTGAACCAGCAACAACCATTTACTTACGTTCCGAAAAATTCCCCCGACAACAGCAATGTACTTCCGTATTCAGGATGGCCACAATGAATTCTGTAAGCGCAGGTGACGCCTCAACACCTCTTAACTCAGAACTACCAGCAACAAAAACCACACTCCATGCTCTTACTCTGAAACGGGCAACGCAGCGATACTCTGTTTTGGCGCTCATGCTCATCAGTTGTATAGGGTGCGGAATTGTGGTTAACGCTCATCCCGATTCGGGGGCTTCGTCTTCGTCTAATCCTGCGCCTACTCTGAATTCAGTCAATCCACAATCCGGCAGTACTGCCGGGGGAGCATCGGTGACTCTCAGCGGTAGTAATTTTGTGACCGGAGCTACGGTCAACTTCGACAGCAGCCCTGCCACAAACGTGACCGTAGTGACTTCGTCGACCATCACCGTTGTTACGCCGCCTCATAGCGCAGGCCAGGCGAGTCTAACGGTAACGAATCCCGACGGGCAGAGCGCCAAAGGAAGTTTTTCCTATGTTGCGCCGACACAGCCGGCAAACCCAGCGCCAACCCTTACTTCAATTACTCCGCAATCCGGCAGCACGGAAGGCGGAACCTCGGTGACTCTAAGTGGAAGTAACTTCCTCTCCGGCGCAGCCGTCACCTTCGACACCGGCTCTGCTACCAGCGTAAACGTGGTGAATGATTCAACCATTACCGCTGTTACTCCGCCTCATGCTGCCGGCGAGACAAATGTGACCGTCACAAATCCAGATGGGCAGAGTGCCACGTTGACAGGCGTCCTGACTCCGTTGACTAACACCGGATTCGAATCAGGCAGCACCGGTTGGGTCCTGGCTGGGGTTGGAGGGACGGCAAACGTTGTGAATACCCCGGCCAATGCTCATAGTGGCAATGGATATGTCGAGCTGAGCGTGCCGGCAGCAGGCGACCACCCTGTTCTGTATGCCGCGGATGCAAACAAAGCGCCGCAATATTTTCCTGTAAACCCGGGCGATGTAATTACGTTCGGCGGATGGGGATATCATGTCTCCGGCGACGGTAAAGCGCGCTGGGGCATCCAGGTTACCGACGCTAACAAGGCAAATGCGGTCTATATCTCTGCTCCTCCGTATAACGTAACAACTTCGTCATGGGTCAATTTTCAGGGCAGCTATACCGTGCCGAGCGGCATGGCATTCATCCGGTTTTATTGCGAGATTGTAGGCAGCAGTGGTCCCACAGTGGACCGCTTCGATGACGCTTTTCTACAACGGAGCATGCCAGGCGGTGGGTTCACGTATGTGGTGAGCTCAAACCCGGCGCCTGCTTTGACCTCCATTAATCCGCAATCCGGCAGCACAGCGGGCGGGACTTCCGTGACTATCAGCGGCAGCAATTTCGTCTCCGGGGCAAGTGTCAGCTTCGATGCCAGCGCCGCCACGAATGTGACTGTGACGAATGCATCGACCATCACAGCTGTTACTCCGTCGCATGCTGCGGGAGTAGCGAATGTGAAGGTAACGAATCCGGATGGGCAGAGTGCCACCCTGACAGGCTCGATCACCCCTCTGTCTAACCCAGGGTTCGAATCAGGCGCGGTGAACTGGGTCCTGAGCGGCTCTGGAGGATCAGCAGCGATTGTGAACAATCCCGCGAATGCTCATGGCGGCGCCGAGTATGCTGAATTGAGCACATCGGCTGCCGGAAATCATCCGGTTCTTTACGCGGCAACTGCAGGCAATACGCCTCAGTATTTCCCCGTGAGTCCAGGCGACGTCGTCATTTTTGGCGGGTGGGGCTATCACGTCTCCGGCGATGGAAAGGCGCGATGGGGCATTGAAGTGTCCGATGCAAACAAGGCCAACGCGGTGTATGTATCGGCATCTCCATACAACGTAAACACTCAGTCCTGGCTAAATTTCCAGAGCAGCTATACGGTGCCGAGCGGTATGGCATTCGTGCGCCTCTATTGCGAAATCGTGGGCTCATCTGGAGCGGCTGTGGATCGCTTTGACGATGCCTCTCTGCAAATTGTTATTCCTGGCGGTGGATTCACCTTTGTAGCACCATCAGGTGGTCCGCCCGTCATCTCATCCGTTTCGCCGGCACAAGGCTCCAGCACTGGCGGCGACACAGTCACGATTTCCGGCTCAGGCTTTGTTCCGGGCGCGAAGGTAACATTTGGCGGCATAGCGGCCTCCGCTGCAACCGTAATCAGCAGTACGCAGATCAGCGTCGTTACGCCGGCATCCACCCCCGGTTCTGCAGACGTCATTGTCACAAACCCTGATGGACAGAGTTCGACACTCGCCAGTCTGCTTCATAACCAGTCTTTTGAAAGCGGCCTGTCGTATTGGGCAAGCGGAGGCACGGGAGGAACCACAACAGTTGGCGCAGTCACTGCGAATGCGCACGTAGGAACGCATTATCTGGAGATGGCCTCTACTGGTGGATCAAGTCACCCAGTCGAGTTTGCCTCTACCGCTACGGGAGCACCGCTTTACTTTCCTGTGAGTGCTTCGCAGACGGTTATCTTTGGTGGCTATGCTTATCTGGCATCCGGTTCGTCGAACGTCCGCTTTGGAATTGAAGTAACCGACGCGAACAAGGCAAATCCAACTTATGTGTCAGCTCCGCCTTACAGCGCCTATGAGCCTCTTTGGGTGCTGGAGCAAGGCTCCTATACAGTTCCTGCAGGCAAAAGCTTTGTCAGATTCTATGCGGAAGTGGCAACAGGCGCAGCTACCGTGGGACGCTTTGATGATGCGTTCCTTCAGATAGGCTCCGGCAACTCCAGTGGCTTTATGTTCCTTGCCCCTCCGATTATCACTTCAGTGTCGCCCAACTGGGGCGCTCCGGCGGGCGGGACTACGCGCACGATCTACGGCACGGGTTTCAGGACAGGGGCCTCAGTTCTATTTGGCAATCTGCCTGGCTCAAATATCCAGGTAGTCAACGCGAATGCAATCGAGGTTTTTGCCCCTGCACAGAGCGCTGGAACAGTGAGCGTAACAGTAAACCAGGGATCACAGTCCGCTTCACTTCAAAATGCCTATAAATATGCAGTGCCGCCGGCACCCCCGTCTGCAATGCTGGGCATGAAACACATCATCTATGAACTGCAGGAGAATCGTTCATTCGACAACTACTTTGGAAGGATGAATGAATATCGGCAAATGAATGGCGTCAATGACAACGCCGTGGATGAGCGTGACAACAGCATTGGGCTCCCGGACATATCGGGCCAGCTTGTCACTCCATATCATTCTCAAACTGGATGTCAGGAAAATGTGCCGCCAAACTGGAATCCGCTTCATTATGACTATGACGGCGGCAAGATGGACCTGTTCATGAAGTCAGGAAATGTCCTCGGCCAATCTACCTATGATCCCAACGGAACCCGCGCCATTAGTTACTTTGACTGGACAGATCTGCCGTACTATTACAGCCTGGCATTCCAGTTCGCCACCAGCGATCGGTGGTTTTCTCCCCTTCTTGGACCGACTGACCCGAACCGGATGTATGCCTATGGGGCCACTTCTCTGGGATGGGCTGCCAGCCCTCATCCTCCAACCGGAGGCTTCCCGAATCTCACGATCTTTGATCTGCTGGATCAGGCGGGTATCTCATGGAAGTATTACTATCAATTCGCTACACCTCTACATATTCCCTACTGGTCGATCTATCAGAAGGACCCCGGAAAGTTCGTTCCCATTTCTAACTACTTTAATGATGTGAAGAGTGAGAGCACGTTTCCATCCGTGGTGTTTATTGAGGAGGGAGAATACGATGAACATCCCGAGCCGAACCCAGGCACGAACGGCCGCACGGAAAACGTGCAGCAAGGGGCCACGGTCATTAAGTCACTCATAGATGCTCTTATGCAAAGCCCGACCTGGAAAACATCTGCATTCATCCTTACCTGGGATGAGGGCGGTGGTTTTCACGATCATGTGGCGCCCCCTGCAATGACGCCGCCGGATGGAATTCCTCCCATCGTCACTCTGGGACAGGATTCTCCAGGTCTGTTCAATATGGCCGGGGAGCGGCTGCCTCTCGTTGTCATTTCACCGTGGACCATTCCGCATTTCGTCTCTCACGTTGTTCGCGACCATACGGCAATTCTCAAGCTCATAGAGACGCGCTTTAGTCTTCCGCCTCTTACGGCCCGCGACGCTGCCAGCGACAATATGGCTGAGTTCTTCAACTTTACTTCACCGCCTTATCTTGTTCCGCCTTCTGTCCCGGCGCAGCCTCTCACGGACTCGTGCAACCTGAGCCTGGAAGCCGCGCCAAATCAGTAGGCTTACAACTGTCTGCTCGTCACAGATCTGCTACGTTGACAAGGCGCTTTTACACAAAATGGTTCGCAATCGAACACAAGCCTTCGGAATGCCGAGCAGAAGAGAATTCTTCTCTGCCTTTTCAGGACTCGCTGCGGCTGTGATCACAGCAAATGCGCCGCATCCTTTCCTCAGGTCAGTACTCGCAGCGCAGACGCGCTTGCGTGATATCGCTGCCGAAAAGGGACTGATCTATGGCTGTGCGACAACTCAGGACTATCTACAGAGCGACCCACAGTTCGCCCAACTCGTAGCAGACCAATGCGAGCTTCTAGTGCCTGAAAATGCCTTGAATTGGAAATATGTCGAAACCAGCCCGGGCAAATTCGATTTTCATTTGGGCGACTGGATATTGAACTTCGCCAACACGCATTCCATGAAGTTTGGCGGAGCCACGCTCGTATGGAACCTGGCTCAGCCGCAATGGATCAGCAGTCTGACCCAGCAAAATGCCAAACAAGTGATGCTGGACCGTATCACCCGCACAGTCAGCCACTACCGTGGCCGGGCTTTCTCCTGGGCTGTCGTGAACGAAGCAACAGCATTTCGCGGCGCTGGCGCGGATTTGAAGGATACCCCCTTTCTGCGCCTGGTTGGCCCGGATTATATCGCCGCATCCTTTCATGCAGCTGCGGAAGCTGATCCCGCAGCACTCCTGATCTACAACGAAAATCACCTTGAATATGATCTTCCCGAAGATGAGTACAGGCGGGCGACGGTACTCAAGTTATTGAAGGGCCTTATTGCAAATAAGGTCCCTGTGGGCGCGTTGGGAATTCAATCACACCTGCGGACCGGCGGCGTGCCTTTCAATAGCAGCAAGCTTCGGGATTTTCTCGCTCGCGTCAGCGATTTGGGACTGAAGATCGTTATCTCTGAATTGGATGTGACGGAAAAAGGGCCGGAAACAAAACTGGCTGATCGAGACCAGGCCGTCGCGCAGGAGATAGGCCGTTATCTCGGAGTTGTGCTGCAGGAAAAAGCAGTAATTGCCGTAATTACCTGGGGCCTGACCGCACGCTATAGCTGGCTTGCCAATTACGCTCCCAGAGCGGACGGTCAGCAAGTTCGTCCGTTGCCCTACGATTCCGATCTTCATCCAACGCAGGCGTGGCAGGCGCTCGCATCTGCATTGGACCGCGCCCCACGACGCTGACTTTCGCCGTAGAAGGGAGTTCGCCCTCTTGAAGCTCAAACACATATACGCCGCGATTTACAGACCGTTCTTCCACAAATTTCGCTCCGAGCGCCTGCGGCGCATGTGCGAAATTTGTGGCGTCTCCGAAAGCACCAGGATCCTGGACGTTGGTGGCAGCTACTACACCTTCTGGGTGTATTGCCCGATAAAGCCCAGAGTAACCCTCCTCAACCCGAAGGCCTCATGGCTGGAATGCGATGATCCCAGGTTCTCAACAATGATTGGAGATGGCCGCTCTCTTCCGTTTGAAAATGGCAGCTTCGACATCGTAATCAGCAATTCAGTGATTGAGCACCTGGGAGAATGGCCGCAACAAAAGGTCTTTGCTGAGGAGATCAGAAGAGTAGGGCGCAGTTATTGGGTGCAAACACCAAACCGAAAGTTTTTTATCGAGCCACACTTCCTTGCGCCGCTCATCCATTTTCTTCCGAAGAAGTATAGAAAGCGTCTCGCTCGATACTTCACCGTGTGGGGGCTCACCATCAAACCCACTCCGGCGCAAGTAGATGAAATGGTGGAAGAGATCAGTTTGCTAAGTAAGCCTGAAGTGGAACAGCTTTTTCCCGACGCCAGAATTATTTGCGAAAAATGGTGCGGAATGACAAAGTCCATCATTGCATGCAGGCTTCAATCGTAGATTATGCCGAAAACCAATGGAACGGACCCTGCGAAGCGCATGACCGATTGAAGTAGAAGAGCGCTCATTCCCGCTGCCGCCTAACGGAAAACATTCATCGTGCAAAGAGCAAATGACACCTATTTATTTCGCGAGCTTTCGCGACTTGGCCCCGAGGCGCTCTTAGGCGCCGCCGGCCTGAGGTCCGTTCAGCCGACGGGATCAAAAGTACATGTGAGGGCCCTCAGGCAGCCGGGTATTCATCCAGCCGGCGTTGTTCACATGACGGATGGCCTGGTTCAGATTTCTTTGTTTGCCAAAGTCCAGAAAGCTGATTATCGCGGCGCTCAGAACCTCGAGCGCGAGCTGCATTTTCTTTCCGATGTAGCTCCATTGATAACTGCGGAAAATCCCGCACTTCGGTCTCCTGTGCCGATCGCCTATTACCCTGAGCAACGCCTTCTGCTCATGGAATTTGTGCCGGGAAAATCACTCAAGCACCACTTGTTCAACATTAAGTTCGACTTGAATCCACTGGGCGCGGGGAATCTCGCTGAGCTGCTGCAATGTGCCGGCCGCTGGCTGGGAAGCTTTCACAGGCTGACCCTTCAGAGTACCCACGGCAATCCTTTGGAATGGCTTCTGCAGGAGTTCGACAGCAAGCGAACGATGGAGGCATTTCTTTTCTATTCCCGGAAGAATAGTTACGACGAAATGCTCTCCATCCTGAAGAAATGCCTGGACCTGAATCCCGGGTTTCAGCGCAATTTGTGCAACGTGCACGGAGAGTTCACGCCAATCCACGTGATGGTTGCCAGCGACGCCATCTATGTCATCGATTTTGGAAACAGCCGGTTGGGATATCCATATGAAGATATCGGCTTGTTCTCCTGCTTCTACGATTGCCTTCCGCTCTGGCGAGTTGCTGCGGGCTCAATGCGTATTCGGCTGCGAACACAAAAAGAATTATTTCTTTCCGGATATTTGGAACAGTGCCCCACAACATTCCATGCAAGTGACCGCGCAATTATGCGGTGGGTACGTCTCATCTCGTTTGCTCGCCTGCTGAATGCCGGACAGCCTAGAAGCAGCGGATGGGGAAAATGGGTGTATTCGCGTCTGACCCACCGAACACTTCGCAGGAGATTTAGCACCATCTGCGATATCGAGCTGGCAGCCATGAGAAATGTGCATCCGGATATCTTCAATGAGGATTCGTTAGCTCGTCGAAATTCAGGCTGCGCTGCGTGGAACAGCCCCGAGACAGATCGTCTGGCATCCGACTAGCAAAAACATTGTCCCCGATATTTCACCATCCGCTTCAAATAGCGGATGTACTTTCAGACTCAGTGTTATGTCGCGGATGAATCGCAAGCTGCCTACCCGCATGTTTTATTACACCCCTCAATCGATGGAGTTGAAATGACCTCATACAGGCGCAAGGCTCTGCTGAACGCCTTAAAGGCGTTTGATCTTTTCCTCGCGATGGCTATGTTCTTGTTGGCAACATACATTTCTCTGCCGAGAAAATCGGCCATGTCACTGGAATCTTTCTTGTCAATGCGGGTCAAAATCGAGAACTTTGTGGCTTTTGCCGTGTTGCTCCTGATGTGGCATATGACGCACGAAGCTTTCGGGTTGTACAACTCCCGCCGAATGCTCAACTACCTTGCGGATGTTCGCGATCTGATTAAAGCGGGCCTTTTGGGTACAGTCCTGATGGGCATGGCTGGTCTTGCCCTTCACGTGACCATGTTCTCGGCACGGTTTCTGTTTATTTTTTGTGTCGCCGCATGCACGGCCTCGATTCTCAGCAGGCTGTTCCTGCGTATCCTCCTGCAGGAAGCAAGGAAACACGGACGCAACCTGCGGAACATCGTGGTGGTCGGCACTGGTCCTCGCGCCCGTCAATTTGTTGAGCTCATCGAGGCCAGGCCCGAGTTAGGCTACCGGATTCTGGGACTCGTCGACCGGCCTTGGCCCGGCATGCGCGAGCTTTGCCGGCGGGGCTACTCCATCCTGTGTGATTTCAACGGTCTGGATGAACTGCTCAGGACCAGCGTTGTAGATGAAGTCGTGATCGCGCTGCCGATGGATACGCTGCATGAGGAGGCAGCACAGGTCGCCGCCGTCTGTGGATTACAGGGAATTATGATTCGCGTCTTCTCTGATTTCTTCGACCCCAGGCTGGCGAATGCCTGGGCAGATGATATTTTGGGAGGCCTGCTCATCAGCCACTATACGAGCATGGCCGAAGGATGGCGCACGGACGCCAAGCGGGTCTTCGACATCATAGTCTCCTCGATTCTGCTTCTGCTGCTTTCTCCGCTCTTTCTCGTGATCGCAATTCTCATTAAATTGAGCAGCCCGGGTCCAGTGTTCTTCACGCAGGACCGGGTAGGCTTAGGTAAGCGGCGCTTCAAAATGTATAAGTTCCGCACTATGGTAGCGGATGCCGAACAGCGAATAAGTCAATTGGAGCACCTGAATGAAGTCTCCGGGCCTGTGTTCAAGCTGAAAAACGACCCCCGCATTACTCCTCTGGGAAAATTACTGCGGCAGAGCAGTTTCGACGAACTGCCGCAACTCATCAATGTGCTGAAAGGGGAGATGAGCCTGGTTGGCCCCAGGCCACTTCCTGTCCGCGACTATAAGGGCTTCAACCAGGACTGGCAGCGTCGCCGCTTCAGTGTTCGCCCCGGCCTGACCTGTCTCTGGCAGATTGCGGGACGGAGCTCCATCCCCTTCGAAACGTGGATGCAGCTCGACCTCCAGTACATCGATCGCTGGTCATTCTGGCTTGACCTGCAAATCCTGATGAGGACAATTCCCGCTGTCTTGAAAGGCTTTGGGGCCTTCTAGCTTTCCAAACCGTTAGAACTGTGACTGATATGTCTCTTATGACCTACGATCATTGCTTTTACGACAGGTATTCTGCCGGCTCACTCGCTGCCGCACAGGCAATTCTGCCTTTTGTTTTTCAATTGGTGGACCATGATGCCGTTGTGGATATTGGGTGCGGCGTGGGAACGTGGCTGCACGCATCCCGGGAAAATGGAGCAAGCAACATTCTGGGCGTAGACGGCCCGTATGTGGATCGCTCCGAGTTGTGGATCGAGCCCGAGCATTTTCGCGCGCTCGATCTCACCCGCGCTTTCCACCTCAACAACACATTCGATCTGGCGCTGACTCTTGAATGCGCTGAGCACCTGCCTGCGGAATCCGCTTCAGGATTTGTAGCTTCGCTGGTGAAGCTTGCTCCTGTCATCTTGTTTTCCGCCGCCATTCCGGGCCAGGGTGGAACCCATCACGTCAATGAGCAGTGGCCTGCCTACTGGGCGAAGCTATTTCGGGAGCACGACTACTATTTTTGGGATTGCCTGAGACCACGCTTCTGGAACGTGGAATCGATTCCCGCCTGGTATCGGCAGAACGCCTTTCTCGTCGCCCATCTGAATTTCTTTATTGAGCGAGAAATGCCGGTCCCCACTGAAGATCCTTTGTCCTTTGTGCATCCGCAGATCTGGATGATGCGCCAGAATGGCCATACTCCGAATAAAAAGCCGGGAGCGAACCACAGGCTTAGATCATTAGCGAATCATCTTCGCCGCCGATCATTCAATCTCACGAGGAATGAAAAACAATGCGCCTAGGGTTCGTCGGCCTCGACGATCCACAGAGCATTCAGTCGTATTCCGGCACACCTTATTACATGGCCCGGGCCTTGATGCGGCTGGGATGTGAGATATCTTTTTTTCTCAAGCTGGACAAGCGCAATGCCCGCCTCGTCTATGCGAGGAACAAGCTTACACGGCTGCTCATCGGCAGGCACATCATCCCTGAGCGCGATCCTAGAATCGCCCGCCATTACCCCGAACAGATTAACGCGGAGGTCCGAGAGCATTCTGTGGACGCAGTGCTCGGCACCTCCGCTTTTTATATGGTCACTCGAAACTGTTCCGCGCCATCCATATTCTGGGGTGACACAACCGTTGCCGGAACGCTCAATCGATATCCGTACTATAAGAACCTGACAAAACGCAGCATTCGTGACTGCCACCGCCTGGACCAGGCGGCCCTCAATACCAGCGCTCTCGCCATCTTCTCCAATCAATGGGCAGCTGACGTGGCGTGCGCCAGCTACTCTTTCGATCAGCGCAAGATCAGAGTCATTCCCTATGGCGCGAACCTCTTCAATCCTCCGAAAGCGGAATCTGTTGCCGAAGCGCTGCAACAGCGAGGCACGCGTGATTGCGAGTTGCTCTTCGTTGGATTGGATTGGGGGCGCAAAGGCGGCCGGCTTGCCGTCGATGCTGTCTCTGCGTTGAGAGCGCGCGGAATCGACGCCCGCCTTACTATGATCGGCTGCATCCCGCCGCCCGAGATCAGCCTTCCCGAATACGTAACCGTAATTGGAAGGATTAACAAATCAACTGAGGAAGGACAGGCTGCTTTGTCTGCGCTTTACCTGCGGTCACACTTCCTCATCTTGCCGAGCCGGGCCGAGTGCGCGGCTGTCTCGCTCGCCGAAGCAAGCGCGCACGGCCTTCCTTCGCTCAGCACAGATGTCGGCGGCAACAGCACGCTCGTGAAGAACGGCGTCAACGGCTATTTATTGCCTCTGGAGGCCGGACCGAATGATTACGCAGAGCGGGCTTTGCAGTTGCTCAATGATCCCGAAAAATACAGCGCAATGTGCTGGCAGTCGTTTGATCGATTTCAGGCAGAACTGAACTGGGACGTTGCCGTATCCAGATTCATCACCGAGGTCAGCGCCATCGTGCAGCCTTCCGGACTGGAACAATATGCCTATTCTTCAGCTCGCTAAAGCTCAATTGCTCCGCCTGCGCCAGAGCGAGCTCGCTGCCAACACCGCCAAGCTCTTCATGGGGCAGGGGCTGCGGTTCCTCATTCGCGCCGTCTACTTTATCCTCATCGCGCGCAGCCTGGGACCAAAGGAATATGGCGCATTCGTGGCGATGACTTCGCTTGTGGCCATCGCTGCGCCATTTGCGGGTTTTGGAAGTCCCATGGTCCTGCTGAAATATGTTTCGCGAGACCGCAGCGTGCTTCCGGTGAACTGGGGGAACGGCCTGCTGACCATAGGCATCTCCGGGTCGCTGCTCACGTTGCTCGTCCTGGCTATCAGCCCGTTCTTTCTGGGCCGCGACTTCTTCTTTCTCACCATTCTCGTTTGCCTCTCCGACCTCCTGATGACCCGCGTCGCCGATCTGGCGGCGTTTGCTTTTGCAGCCCTAGGGCAAATGGGAGAAGCAGCGCGCATCAATGTCTACACCACGCTGAGCAGGCTGGTGGGCATCGTTGCCGTCTCTACCATCACGCGTCACCCGGACGTAAGGGAATGGACCATCGCTTACACCATCGGCTCGGCAGCCTGCTTTGTCTATGCGTTTATCAGGACAACGATTGCCGCCCGCGGAATTCAGGTCCGTCCCAGGGAAGCGTGGAGCAGCCTGCCCGAGTCCAGCCTCTTCGCGGTGAATCTCTGCTCGGCCACCATCTATAACGACATCGATAAAACGATGGTGGGCAAGCTGGCCAGCTTCACAGCAACCGGAATCTACGGCGCCGCCTACCGCATCATCGATGTCAGCCTTGTGCCCGTGCAGGCCTTGCTCTCCGCGGCTTATCCCGAGTTCTTCCGTCAGGGAGTCGGCGGCGCGCCTGCAACCAGGAGATACGCGTACAGGCTCATCAGCAGAGCTGCTCCGGTCGGGATGATCGTTACCGCAGGCCTGCTTCTGGGCGCTCCGCTGGTCCCGCATATTTTGGGCAGAAACTACGTGTCTTCGGTCGAAGCACTGCGCTGGCTCGCCGTCATCCCCTTCCTGCGCAGCATCCATATTTTCCTTGCCGATGGATTAACAGCCGCCGGTCATCAGATAAGCCGCACATTCGTGCAGGTTGGCGTCGGAGTCATGAATGTCGTTTTGAATATCTTCTTCATCCGGGCGTGGTCGTGGCGGGGAGCAGCCTGGAGCAGCATCCTCTGCGACGCTACTCTGGCCATTTTATTGTGGACAGTTCTTTACTATCTCGCATCCAGCAAAGAAAAAACGCTCGTAGCCGAGTCAGTCTCGATGTAACGGAACGTCTTGGCATCCGTGTCCTTATGAGTGTTCTCAACAACTCAGGAGGGAAACGCGATAAAATCGCCTCCTATGTCCGTCCCGCCGCGGCCCGTGCATTCCGGAACACTCCTCGTCACAACTGTGACGTACAATCGCAGGCGGCTCTTTCAGGTTGCTGCCAATTGCGAGCTTTTTCTTGAGACTCTCCAGCACTATCGGCGTGAAGGGCATTATCGATTGCATGAATTTGTCGTGATGCCCGAGCATGTGCATCTGCTGCTGACCCCACAAAAGATTTCGCTGGAACGGGCCGTCGGGTACATCAAAGGCGGGTTCTCGCATCGGTTGCAGTCAATAGCTCCTGTGTGGCAACAAGGATTTACCGACCGAAGAGCGCGCAACCGGGAGGAGTTTCTGAATTTTCGGCAATACATTCAAATGAACCCCGTTGAGGGGCGGCCATCTGAATTTGCCGATGATTACAAATGGTCCTCGATATGGAAGGGATGGCAAAAGAGGGGCTGAAGAGGCTGCTGACGTCACGGCTGAAGCCGTGCCCTTACGAAGCGGCGGGTTTTTCAGCAATCGCTTCTATCCCCGGCAGAACGGGATATAAGGAGATTCAGAGGTTCTTGAAAAGATCTTTTGAAAGCACGGCCAGCTACTAAAAGGTCACAAGAGCATGGATTCGCCGCTTGCGTTGAGTTTCGTAAGGGCATGGCTTTTAGCCATGCCGTAAATGGCTGAAAATACTTCGGGCTTTAGCCCCTGAGGTAACAGAATTTCTCCGTGGGCTTACTGATTTAGCAGCCTATCAAGCAAAGAGAAAGAGCTGGTGGCTAAGTCATGCGCACCCAATGTTAGACGAGGAGAGATACGGATGAAATAGACCTAAAGGAGGCCTTCCATGAAACACACCATATGGTGTCTGTTATTCTGCGCCTGCTGTCTGCAGGCACAACC
>DATGMQ010000063.1:0-128349 GCA_035293545.1 Alloacidobacterium sp.
TGGTGGACGCGGTAGGAATCGAACCTACAACCTGTCGATTAAGAGTCGAATGCTCTGCCAGTTGAGCTACGCGTCCACTGTGGGACTGATGAAGGGAAGCGTTCCTTTATGAGCGCTCTTTCATCAATATAACATAGAGCGCGTTAGGAAAAATTCACGGAGGATGACGTGACGCCGGAGATCAGAACGAGAACGAAAGCCCGCCCTGGATGCTGCGTTCTGCCTGCGCGAAGTAGAGCGTGCTGCCGTCCTGCGTAACGAATGGCCGATAGCCCTGCGCCAGCAGATTGCGCACATCTACCAACGCCTCCATGCGATAAGGCAGCATGCGGCAGTGGATCGGCTGCCGCAGATAAAAGCTCAGATACGGATCGGGCAAATCCCCGTTAAACGGATCGACAGCGGTAACGGTATCCATCGGTTGCCAGCGATAAGATGCGCGCCACTGTGTGCCTGCCTGCTTCAGCTTGCCGCTCATGCTGGCCGAGACCATTCCTGCGCGGCGCGGATGCATATTGCCGATGGCCTCTTCAAGCGGTGTTTTTCCCGGCAGAGCATCCATCGTCAGCGCGTTGCCCATCGCGTACGCAATGCTGAAGGATGTGCTGTCATTGATTTTGTCACGGAGCTCGGCAAGCAAGCCGTTGCTGAAGAAGTTCTGTCCCGTGGCCTTCAACAGGTCTGTGTTCGGATCGTAAAGCAGGTTGCCGCTGTTCCAGTCAGCGAGAGACAGCGTCCCTCCTCCGCTCACGGCTGGATTATCAATATGGTCCTGATAGATCGTCATCCGCAGGCGCACATTTCCTTCCGTCCGCTCGTAGGAAATTTCCTGGTGCAATCCCTGCTCCAGCAGAAGCTTGCCGTTTCTCTCTGTCAGCGCAGGCGCAAGCGTGTTCGCGCGATCAATCTCGTTTGCGTGCTGCGCTCCGGGTGAAGTGGCTACATGGTAGGCAATCTGGTTCTCGCCCGCATGCACGCTCACTCCCGCAAACGGATGATTGGCAAACTGTGTTTCGCCCAGATGAATGGCTTCAATTTCATTGCCGAATTCCGCAAAGATGCCGTTCATCAGATCTATGGTTTCCGATGAGCGCAGAACAACGGCCTGCAGGCCCTGACCATCGAAGCCGCCCTGAATGTCGGGCCGGTCTTCAAAGGCGGCCACCGTGCGCATCGTGCGTCCAGGCCCAAGCTGCCTTGCGTAACCAACAACGGTATTGAGAGAAGCGCTCTGCGCCTGGCCAAGATCGGCGCGAAGAATCAGTTGCTGATCGTCACCGTTCGAGCGCTGCAGTTCGAAATCGTGATGCAGACCACCATCGCCAAACTCATTGGCCCCGCCGCGAATCGTAACGCGCGCCTTCAGCGCGGGTGCGGTGCCGTCGCCATCCGAGACCACCACAAGAGGGCCATCCTCCAGCATGCGCAGCAACGGGCGGTTGGCAGAAAGGCGCAGTGTCCAGGTCCAGTCATCCTGCGGTTCATCAGCCTGCCTGGGCTTTGCCGGCAACCACCGGAACGCCTCGTAAAGCGTATTCAGCGTAAGATTGACGACCAGCTTCGAATCGGCAAGGACGCGAAGATTTTCCCGTAGTGTGGGCAGGAAGAATGATCCGGAAGCCTTGACGTTGTAATTGCCCGGTGAAACATCGCGCAGCACATAGCGGCCGTGATCGTCTGTAAAAGCGGTAGCAATCACGCTGAGATTGGGCCCCAGCAACTCGACCAGCGCGCCTACCTGCGGCGCGCCTTTGGCGTCGCGCACCATGCCGGAAATGGAATTCGGCCCCTCTGCGTAGGCGGACAGCGCAAGCACGGTCATCAGCAATGCAATTGCCGGACCCACCTTGATTCGCAGATTAGGAACTTTCATGCTCACCGATTTCGTTCGTCCACCAGAATCGGCCGACCGTTCCGAGCACTCTTGCTGTCTCTCGGAAAACGTCAAGCGACCCTCGAAAATTCCTGGCCGTTTGCCCCAAAATCGTTGTTTTTCAGGACCGGCAGCTCTTTCGGCTGCTGTGTCCTCTGCTTCCTGCTATTCCACTGTAAAAGGCGCTGACTCGGCAATCTCCTGGTTGGAGATGCTGTCATTCACCTTGATCCTTATCTGATACTTGCCAGGCTGAAGATTGGCGAGGGGAACGCTCCGCTCCAGTGTTACCTGGTCGGAGCTGGCGCTCAGTTTCTTCGAGTCTTCCTGCATATCCAGCACCGCTTTATTCGATGCCAGATCAATGATCTGGTATTGAATCGTGGCGGAATTCTGTTTGCTCTTTTCGTCAATTCCCAGGTTATAGACCTGCATCCAGAAATTCAGCTTTTGCGACCGCTGGAATGATGCCGGAATTGTAGGATTCGACGTGACCGCTGGCAAGAGCTTTGTGTTGCCAATCACAAAATTTCCCGCGCCGATTTCTTTTGACGGCACCAGTTCCATGCGATTGGCCAGAATCAGCGATGAGGCCGACAGCTTGTCGTCATCATACTTCGGAACATTGACGGCCTGTGCCCACACGCCAAGATGGTCCGGATTATTTACGTCCTTAATGCCGATGTCCACACGATAGCGCCCCGGACGCAGAGGCAGCGACTTCCAGTAGAGGCGCTTATTGTCGAGAGTCTTCGTCAGCAGCTCTGCCGGAACTTCCACTTCAACCGTGTCCTCAAAGCTCTGGACAATTTTGCCGGTGATGGTGGAAACGCGGCCGATAATGTGGACCTCTCCTACGTCCACGCCATCTTTATTGTTGAAGGTAATGTCGCGGTTCTTGATCTGTATCGTGATCGGCACCAGCACCGTGTCGTCCGTCACCTTCACGTAATCCGTGCGCACGTCAAACGGAAAATAAGGGCCGGTCATCAGCTTATGGTTCGACATGAACGACTCAAGCTGCAGGTCCTTAAACTTGATGACCGGCGGAGCCTGCAGTTTTGCGTACTGCTCCAGGCGATCAAACTGCTTGCTCTGCTGCATGGCAGCCATTGGCCCATTACCCAGCGATTCCAGACCACCGCGGAAGCGGTCCGCCTGCTTGGCCATGCCCATCTGTTCGTAAAGCGTCTGGCCGGCGCCGGGAACGTGCAGCAGCGCGTCCTTTTCTGAGCGGTCGATGGTCATGTGGTAGTCGCCGCACATGCAGGTATCCACAAACTCAATGTCAATGTTCTCGCCGATGCCTTCGATATAGCGGTAATGCCAGACTTCAAATGGGAAGGTCGAAGTCGTGCCGCCGCCCTCATCCATAGGACGGTCATAGGTGCCGCCGCTGGGGTGCGAGTCGATGCTGTCCGGTTTGCCGTAGGCAATATACATATGGCCGCGATCGGTCTTCCAGCCCGGTTTGCCGGCGGCAAAGTGCTCATTGGCGTACTCAATGCGGCGGTAGTGCTCTTCGCGGAACTCGTTCTCAGGCGATTCGGGATTGGGATTGCGGCGCTGCCAGAAGGCTTCGATGAAAGCATCGCGCTCCTCATCGTTGCTGAGGCTTTTAAAGGCCTTGAGTTCCTGATCGGTAATGATCCAGTGAACGTCCTGCTCGACCCACTTCTTATAAGGGCCTTTTAATTCCTGCTTCAGCTCTTTCTGCTGCTTAAAGCGTTCCTTATCGGGAAGCTGCCGCTTCAGGGGATCTTCCGTATCCTGCGCCGGATTACTCTGGCCGTCAGCCTGCGATGACGCCGGACGGGTCTGCAACTTGGGATCATTCTGCGTCGATTGCGCCTGAGAAATCGCGAATGCTCCAACAGAAATCGCGACAAATATCGGAATACGGCCCTTCAACATACTCTTTTTTGCTACCCCTCTACCGCATTCATAATTTTACGGATTCATGAAGAAGGAATACAAGCGGAGTTCCGCAATGTTTTAGACGGAGAATGGAACGATTTGGTGCTGTCACATCGATATTTAGGCCTGTTATCATATGAGGCGCCTGAGCGGGAAGATAATCCGGCGCACCGAACGCCATGATTTGCGGAACCTAGCCCGCCAGATTTGCGTATTTCTGGAACGAGTGGCCGGGTAAGGCGTTAGAGATCCGCAGATACAGGAAGACTAGCTTTGAAAAAAATCGTCATTATTGTTGCTGTCATTCTCGCCGTGGCGGGGATTGTCACACTCACCGTTGTGCGCGCCCAGTCCGGTTATACCAAGGTTCTTACGGGCAAGGTTGTGCGGGGAAATCTGGTTTCCGTAGTCAGCGGAACCGGACAGATCAAGCCAAAAACCTACGTGAACGTCGGCGCCACCGCTTTCGGGCGCATCACCCATCTCTATGTAAAAGAGGGCGACCACGTAAAGAAGGGCCAGATTCTGGCTACGGTTGAGAGCATTCAGCCGGAAGCCAACGTGGAGGCGCAAAAAGCGGCCATTTCTGCAGCCAAAACTGATATTTCTTCTTATATCGCAGCTGAAAAGACGGCCGAGGCCAATGTCGAGCACGCTCAGGCTGACCTGGAACAGAAAAAACTCGATTACCAGCGTTATACCCAGCTTTATGCTGAAAAACTGGTCTCAAAAGCTGATTTTGACGCCAAAAAAGCCGCGTATGACACCGATGTTGCGACTCTGAATCAGGCCCAGGCTGCCCTCGTGCAGGCCAAAGCCCAGACCGAATCCGCCCGGGGACACCTGGGGACGCAGATGGCCACGCTTCGCTACAACGAAGACGCCCTGAATAAAACGGTCAGCATTGCTCCGTTTGATGGCCTGGTGACGAACCTGCCGGTGCGTGAAGGTGAAACAGTCGTCGTCGGCATTCAGAACGCCGAAGGCTCCACCCTGATGACGCTGGCGGATATGTCCATCATCACGGCGGAAGTCAAGGTCGATGAGACTGACATCGTCAACGTATCACTCGGTCAGGAAGCTGACGTAAGCGTGGACGCTCTGCCGGGCAAGGTCTTTAAAGGACACGTCACAGAAGTCGGCGATCAGGCGCTGCTCCGCTCGACCGGCGTGGCGACGAGCCAGTCTACCAGCGGAACCGAGGAGGCAAAGGACTTCAAAGTTGTCGTTACCATTGATCAGCCGTCTGACTTGCTTAAGCCCGGACTTTCGGCCACAGCGAAAATCACGACGGCCAAACGGGAAAATGTATTGTCGATTCCCATTCAGGCGCTCACTCTTCGTCCTCCTGACGATCAAAAAGGAAAGCCGCATCTCGAGAATGCGTCGGCCACCGTTCCCCCGGCCGGCGGAGCAGACGCGGATAAAGTGCAGGGAGTATTTGTGATGCGCCCTGACAAGAGCGGCAAAATGCGCGCGCATTTTGTCCCGGTCAAGACCGGCATCACCGGCACAACAGATATTGAGGTGACCGGCGGACTCAAGGAAGGCGATGAAATCGTTACCGGCACATATCGTGTGTTGCGCAATTTGAAAGACAATTCGCTGGTCAAACGCGATACGACCCCGATGACGGTCAACAAAGACGAAAGCGATTCTTCTTCGTCCTCGTAGGAGGAGCAGGCAGAATGACGATCCAGACAACTACCGAAGCAGAAGCGCAAGTCATTACGGGCGCAGGTTCTCCCGGCTCGAACGGTCCCGGCGCAGGCGACATCATCGTGGTCCACGATCTGTGGAAGACCTACGATATGGGGTCGGAGCAGCAGGTGCATGCCCTGCAGGGTGTCTCTCTCCGCATCAAGCAGAACGAGTATGTCGCCATCATGGGACCATCCGGCTCGGGTAAATCGACGCTGATGAACCTGATCGGCTGCCTCGATACTCCCAGCAAAGGCGAGTATTGGCTGAATGGGCATCTGGTCAGTGATCTGAACGATGATGAGCTGGCCCGCATCCGTAACCGCGAGATCGGCTTTGTTTTTCAGACATTTAACCTGCTGGCCCGCGCCACGGCCCTGCACAACGTGGAATTACCGCTGATTTATAACGGCACTCCCGCTGCCGAGCGCCTGGAGAGGGCAGAAGCGGCGCTTCGCGCAGTGGGACTGGGCGAGCGCATGCACCACAAACCAAACGAGTTATCGGGTGGTCAGCGGCAGCGCGTCGCCATTGCCCGCGCTCTCATTAACCGGCCTTCGATCATCCTGGCTGACGAGCCGACCGGCAATCTCGACTCGAAGACGGGCGATGAAATCATGGCCCTTTTCGACGAGCTGCAGGCAAAGGGCAATACGATTGTCCTGGTCACTCACGAGCCGGACATTGCCGAGTACGCGCATCGCGTGGTGATGATCCGGGACGGAAAAATCTTCTCCGACCATCCCTCTTCGCGCGTCAGAAAGCCCTCTGAAGAGGCCGATTCTTAGCATTTTCGAGCATAAATAAGCCAAAAAGAGCGCCTGAAAAAGCGCTCTTTTTGCTGTTTTCCTCTCATTTTCTGCCGATAAACCTCACAGGCGCAGCACAAAAGCCTGAATATCTATCTCCCAGGGGAGTGGTGTGGCGAGCTTTGCACAATGGAAGCAGGATTCGGCAGAGGAGGCATGGATTCCGGCAAAGCCCGGCAGCGGAGAACCCGCGCGTCTGCGAAACATGGTAGCGCGCAGCCTCATCATGGAACGGCTGTTTGCCCGTTTGAAGCAGGCGGCGCCGCATCTCCGGATTGTTGCCCTTGAGGGCGAGGCGGGAACGGGGAAGACGCTCACGGCGCGGACGCTGCATGCGCTCGGGCCCGCGTCGGGAGCTTCGTTTGTAGCCTGCGCCGCTTCACGGCTGATTTCCGCAGAGACGCAGGCCCTGCTGGAGGAAGCGCGCGGAGGCACGTTATTGCTGACCCGCATCCAGGAGCTGCGTCCAGAGCAGCAGTCACGACTGGTGGATTTTCTGGAATGGTGGGAGCAGCGCAGCGGACACGACATGCAGGGCTTCTTTCCGCGTCAGCTCTTTGTCAGCTCATGCAAGCCGCTGCGCCAGTTATCGGCGAACGGTGAATTGCGCGCCGATCTGGCTTATCGATTGACCGCGATTCGATTCGAGCTTCCGCCGCTGCGCGAACGACGCGACGACATTGGGGTTCTCGCCGAATGGTTCGCAACGCGACACGGAGCGGCCCACGGCAAGCCAATTCGGGGGCTGGGGCCGGGAACGCTCGCCCGGCTGATGACTCACAGCTGGCCGGGAAATGTCCGCGAACTCGAAACCGTAATCCGGAACGCGGCCCTGGACTGTCCAGGACAGTGGATTCGGCCCCTTGATATTCCGCCGCTGATAGGGCCGGAAAGGGCGGCCGCAAGGGCGCAAACGGAAGCTCTCGACGATGATCCGAATCTTGACCGGATGATTCTCCGCCATGTAACTCATGTGCTGGCAAAAACGGGTGGAAACAAGCTCCGCGCAGCGCAATTGCTGGGAATCAGCCGTTCAACCCTGTATCGATTGCTGGATTCGGGCAGTCTTCAAACACAATGAATGGATTGAATCTCATGACAGAAGGGCGCCGTTCGTTTTGCTGATCTGATAGTTTTGGCCGAAGTTGTTGTCCCAATACTCGGTTGCTGCCTCCAAATCGCGATAAAAAACCGCAAAAACGAAGCGGTTAGATGCCGGATTCTGGCCTGATTCTGGGGTTTTGAAGCTCCATACCTCGGCGGGAGCAACGGATTTTCCATCGGATGTAAGGCCGGCAAGCTGTGCCTGGGTTGTGGTCCAGGTCGCGCCTCCGTCGGCGGTCATGACGATGCCGACTTCTTTGGGCGGATCAACGTTATTGACAAGGATGTTGCCTTCGAGCCAAAGGGTCCCGGTCTTCGCGTCCTGCCCGGCCGTGGCTTTGTATAGGGTCACGTTTCCGCCTACGGTGGCCGAATCTCCTTCAAAGCTGTAATTGCGGCCGCTGTTATTGTCATAGAACGTCCGGCCATTTACCGCATAACGGATGACGAACTGCCTGATCTGCTCATTGATTGTGCCGCTGAAAAGGTCGTATGTCTCGAAGGTTGGCGCGACCCAGGCGAGCGGCTGGTTCTTCCACGTGATGTGATCGGTGGTGTAATGGACAGCAACGTCCTTGACGAAGGCCAGATTTCGGACCTTTACCGAGAACGTCGCCTCAGAATCCTGTTTTGCAAACTTCAATCTTACGGGGCTAATCAAAAATCGACCCTCCATAAGAAAGATCGAAATTCCGAGCGAGCACACGACAGAAGCGGTGTTGATGAGAGAAAAGATGGTTAAAGAAATAGGGCGTCGTATCTTTTCTGTTCCGACGCCCTGATCAAGTTTAGAAGTTATAGTGCAGCGACAGCTGAATCTGCCGCGCCGGTGAGCGGACATTGGTGATCTGGCCGAAGTTGGAATCGGTCACTCCATTGTCCGGGTTGGCATAGCTGGCAATGTTAAAGAGGTTGAAGAAATCGGCTCGGAAGCCGATGGATTGACTTTCAGTAATGTGGAAATCCTTGAAAGCTGAGCCGTCGATCTGCTCATAACCGGGAGCGCGCTCGCTGCCGACACTGGCGGTGCCGAAGCTGTTGTCGGCAGGGACGCCGTAGGCACAGCTTCCATCATCGATGCCATGAGCAAGGCAGGTGGACGAGTCGGTTCCCCACCAGTTATTGATGCTGCGGTTGCGAACATGTAGTTTGCGGTATTGATTGGCGCGTTCCTGCCCGTAGCTGTTGGTATTGCTCAGGCCGCCGGGGCCGTTGATGGTGACGGGGAAGCCGGAGTAGGCAATGACTGATCCCGAGAGCGACCAGCCGCCGACGAAAGCATCCACGACACGGTTGACATTGGAGCCGAATTCGCGCCCGCGACCAAAGGGCAAGGCATAGACGCCAATGGCCGATAAGGAATGACGCACGTCCTGACCAGCCGGGCCGTAATCGGCATGGCCGTTGTAGCCGTTCTGGAATGCTCCATTCTGGCCATTGACATTCGGCACACCGTAATTGCCGGCGCTGTTGGTCATAGCGCGGGCATAGGTATAGTTCACGGTGTACTCAAAGCCGTGTGAAGCGCGATGGCGTAATGTTGCCTGCCCGGCGTTGTAGTTCATCATGGCATTGGATTCGGTCAGCAAAAGCGGGCCGCCCTGACCGACGAGGTTGACGTAAGGCGCCGTTGCTCCGGCAAAGGGGAGCTGGTTGGCATTGCGATAGTCCATGAGGTGCTGACCGGTTTCGCCGACGTAACCGACGGAAAGAGATGTAGCGGTGCTGACCGCGTATTCGGTGGTGAGGCTGTATTCCTGAATGTAAGCTGGCTGGATATGTTGCGGCCATGCGCCGTAACCCTGTCCAGCATAGTTGATGTCATTGGGGTTGGAGCTGAAACCTTCTTCGACCGTATAGGGCGTGCCGCCATTACCAGCCGTGGGGGCGAGCGCCTTCTTGTCATTAGCAAGGACAAATGGTGGACTGGAAGTCAGGCGCTGGTTTCCGGCATTGCCCTCAAAGAAGCTGGTCGCGCCGTAGCCCGCGCGAATCACCCAGCGCGGCGCAGGCTGCCAGGCGAAGCCGAGACGCGGCATGAACTGCGTGTAGTTGGGCTGATAGCAGGAGCGATTGCCGCAACGGCCTGATCCGGCAGGAGCAGATGCGGGGACAGGGCCGGCATAGATGACCTGGCCGGTATCAAGCAGCACATTGGCGGTCTTGTCATTCACCTCGTACCACGGCTCGTCATACTCGTAGCGGAGACCCAGGTTGAGGGTAAGGGTCGGAGTAATCTTCCAGTCGTCCTGGAAGAAGATGGCCGAGCGCCACTGGCGATTACCGACGAGTCCGTTGGGTCCGGCGATGGAAGCCTCGCTGACGCGATCGAGCACAAAGTCAGCAGGGCCATAGCCTGCTCCGTTACTGACATTTGGATCGGGGGTCGAAGTGAAATTGCCGGTGTAGTTGAAAGTGCCGAGGAACCCGAAGTTGTCGGCGTTGAAATAGTTCTGCTGATAGCGGATGGCTTCAAGGCCCATGCTGAAGAAGTGAAGGCCATGCTGCCAGGTGAGGTTGTCGCCGTAACTGAAGGTGTTGTCGCGGATGACCTGAATATTGGCGGGTGTGCCAAGATAGCTGGCGTTGTTATTGAGACTCTGACCGGAGAAGCCGGGATAAATCTGCGTGCCGAAGGGAATGCCTACGACTTTGTTTCCGTTCAGGCCGAAGATGCCGGTCGGATCCGTGGGAACGCTGTTGTCCCAGCGAACGCGAGTGAAGCCGATGCGGGCTGCATTAACGACGTTAGGCGAGAAGACGTGTACCCACATGCCGCCGCCGAGTTTGGTTGGGTAGACGTTCTGCGGCGGGAAGCTGATGGCAAGCACTGCGGTCTGTCCATCGAAGGCATCGGACTGGCCGTAGAAGGCTGTGATCTTATCGGCATCGCGCGGGTCCCATTCGATTTTGAAGTCGCCCTGATTGTTGACAACGAAGCTGCGGTTCGGGCCTTGAAAATTGTTCTGCAGCAGGCCGTCTGTTGGAGAAGCATTGGGGAGCGGGTAGAGCTCAGGATGCGCGGCCAGGAACTGAGCTACCGGATTGACGACAGGAATCTGATTATTGGCGTAGGGCGCGAAGTTGTTCTGTGTGTCGTAAAGCTGGATACCTTGAGAGAGCAGCGCTGAGAAGTCGCCGTTGCGCATCGCTCCGGTGAGAACACTGGCTGTGCTGGTGCCGCCGGTATGTTTGCGCACGCCTTCATAGTCAGCAAAGAAAAAGAGTTTATGGCGCAGGATGGGACCGCCGAGAGTGCCGCCGAAGATGGTCTGCGTATAAGGATTGACTGGGATGATGGGCAGCTGGTGTTTGTTGCTCCAGGTATTGGACTGCAGCTTGTCATTCTGGAAGAAGGCGTATGCCGAGCCGTGGAAGTGGTCTGAACCGCTTTTGAGCACGCTGACAACATCGCCGCCATTAACATTGCCATATTCAGCGGGCGCGTTGGCCGAGATGACCTTAATCTGATCAATGGCATCGGGAGCCGGATTATAGGCGATGAGATTGTTCTGGCCCTCGTTCATGTCGATGCCGTCGAGGGTGTAGTTGTTCGCCTGATTACGATTGCCGTTGATGGAGGCAATGCCGTTGTTATAGGTATTGCGCTCAATGGCATTATTGCCGGTCATGCCGGTCGGGTCAGTATTGACGGCTCCGGGAACGAAGAGCGTGACGCTTGAAAAATTGCGGCCATTCAGAGGAACGTTCTGGATTTCATTTGTGGAGAGAACGATACCCTGGCTCGCGTTTGTAGTGTTGAGGATGGGCGCTACATTGCCTTCAACATTGACCGTCTGCGCCTCGCCACCCACCGTAAGCTTGCCGTCGATCTTCACGGTCTGATTGATTTCGAGCTGGAAGGCCGGATATTGGGCGGTGACGAATCCGTTGGCGGAGATGCTGACCTGGTATTGTCCGATGGGCAGGAATCGGATGGTGTAGACACCGTCAGCGTTCGTGGTGGATTGCGATTCGACGCCAGTGGCGAGATTACGGGCAATGACGGTGGCTCCTGAAATGACTGCGCCCGAGGGGTCGGTGACGGTTCCGGTGATGTTGCCGGTTACGGTCTGGGCGTGGAGATTTACTGTGAAGAAGAATGCGAGGAGAAGCAGCAGGCTACAACAGAGCCGTCTGCCCATAGGGGAAGATGTTTGCGCGCACATTTGAAATGTGTCCTTTCGTTGTTTGCGTTGCGTTGGAACAAGGTGGCCTCGTGAGTTATCTGTCTGGTTTGACGTTAGCTGTCTAGACAAGTTGCCGTCAACTTGAGTGGTATCGATACCTGTTCAATGAAATCAAGAGGTTTGTGACTAAGTGAAAGTTCAGGGATGACTTGCCATGTGATTGTTTGGGTTACACAGTTCGTTAACACAAGGGTGCTGTGCTTTTCATCCCACCCCTTAGACAAGCTCAGGGCAGGTTATATCGCAAACTGTTCGAGGATGGGAACCTAAGAAAAGCCCGCGGGTCCCTCCTCTTTCCACCCCAACGCGCAAAGACCGTGCGCTGGGGACCCCGGGTTGCTTCGGGCGGGATGACAATCCTGAATTTGCTCACTCTGTTCAGGATGGAGCACCCCTCGCAGAGCTAAGTTGCTATCCCACCCTGACCTTTTGCATGCTCAGGGTCAGGATGGGGTATCGCAGTTTCAATTAGACGCTGCTACAGGCAGGATAATGTGGGATGAAGCGTAGATATGCTGCGTCGCGGATTTGTAGTCGCTCGGGGACGCGGTCATGATGTTGGGCACGAAGGTCTGCGGATTGCGGTCATAGAGCGGGAACCAGGTGCTCTGCACCTGCACCATGATGCGGTGGCCCTTGAGGAAGGCGTGGTCGGTTCCGTGGAGGCTCCACTTGAATTCCTCAGGCGTGTTGGCCGGGATCGCTTCCGGCTGCTCGTAGCTCTTGCGATAGCGGCCGCGGAAGATTTCGTCGACGATCATCAGTTGCGCTCCGGACATTTTGCCTAACGAAGAATCATCGGGATAAACATCGATCAGCTTCACGATCCAGTCAGAATCAGTGCCGGTGGTGGAGGCGAAGAGGTCGGCCACGATGTCGCCGGTGATGGTGACTGGGTTATCGAGGACGGGGGTTGTCCATGTGGCAATGTCATTGCGCTTGCCTAAGAATCTCTGGTCCTGCACGAGCCAGGTGTACCAGCCTGAGCCGCCGGGCGCATAGGTAGCTTCAATGGGGCGCTTGCGATAGGGGACGGGGTTTGCCGGGTCGGAGGTATAGCTGGTGAAGGCGGTGGCGTCGTCGCCAGTGGGCTTATCGAAGCTGAGGGTCCCGTTGGGTTCCAGATAAAGATTTTTGGTTGTGACTTCTTTCGGAGGCCAGTGGGTGTAGCGCATCCAGCGGTTGGTTCCGGTTTGGAAGCTGGCTGTATCTTTGAGGTCGAAGCTGCCCTCATCTTTTAAGTAGTGCGCGAAGAAGGGCGCTTCGATCTGCGCGCGGAACTGATCGGTTGTGGCCGCTCCAAAGTCCACATCGCCGAGATGGCGCGTGGTGCGTGCCCATTCGCCGTGGTTCCAGGGGCCAAGGACGATGAAGACTTCGTGATCCTTGTCATGCGGTTCAAGCGCGGCATATTCGGCCTGCGGTCCCCACATGTCTTCCTGGTCCCACCAGCCGCCTACTTCTAATGTGGGCACATTAACTTTGGTGAGGTGGGCTTCCACGGCGCGAATCTGCCAGTAGTGGTCGTATGCGGGATGGTCGATAAAGCCCTGCCAGGTAGGCAGAACGCCAACGCCGGCTTTCTTGATGTCTCCGGCGAGCGAGCCGGCGGAGAGGAAGAAGTCGTAGGCGTCGCCGTTGATTTTGCTGAAGGCGTTTTCCTTGCTGGTTTCGAGCCCAATGGCGTAGTCGTATCCGTAGCTCTGACGCCAGGCTCCGTTATGGAAGAAATCATCGCCGATCCAGAGATTGGTCATCGGGGCCTGCGGAGAAACAGCTTTGACTGCCGGGTGTGGGTCGATGGCGGATTCAATGGCGAGAAAGCCCGGATACGAAATACCCATCACGCCGACGCGACCATTGTTGTTAGGCACATTCTTGATGAGCCAGGCTACTGTGTCGTATGCGTCCGTAGTTTCGTCGATGCCATTCGGGTCGGATGAGCCGGGGTCGTGGTGGTCGACGATGGGGCGGTTCATGATGAACTGCCCTTCGGAACCGTAGCGTCCGCGAATGTCTTCCATAACGAAGATGTAGCCGCTTTGGGCAAGCTCAGTGTAACGGGCGTTGATGGAGTTGGAATTTGATTCGTCAACGCCGTAGGGCGTGCGCTGCATCAGGAAGGGCAGCGGCTCGTTGGTGTCCGTCGGGCGAAGAATGACAGCATGCAGCTTCACGCCGTCGCGCATCGGGATCATGACTTCTTTGCGGTCATAGGGGCGGAAGTGGTTGTGCTGCGGCTGATCACTGATGCGGGTAGCTTTGTTTTCTTCTTTACCCTGGGTGCGCTTGACGGTGGTGACTTTACCGCTGGGGTCGGTCAGGAACATGTAGCGGGTATTGCCGTTGCTCGGCGCGAAGGTATCGGTGGATGTTGCGCGCAGCGGCGTGTGAGGGATGCGGGCGGATTCGAGTGCCAGCTGTTTGCCATCGCTGAAGAAGGAGAGGGTGATATCGGGCTCGTCGTCGACGCGATACTGGCCGGCGTATTTGTTCAGAGTCGCCGCGTCTACTTTGACTTCGGCAGGCTGGTTCTGGGTTCTGGCGGATGACTGCGCGAAAGAAAGAAGCAGGACAAGCGCGGCAAGACCCGGGCAGAGAAAACGGCGAGCTGACATGGTTTGGTCCTTGAAAGAAGCGTGGTGCAAAGGAAACCATAACAGACAGCGGCATCGAGGGTAACGGAATTGTGATGATGACGGCGACGAAATGGACCGTTCTGACGAAACGTATCCCAGGTCTGGACAGCCCCGGTTTGAACCCTGAATGCATAGCATTTATTTCATGGATAAGTGTTTTTGATGCTGCTCAGGTCCAAATACTTGATGGTGTTTAATTTAGGCATACACGCTGGATGCATGGGATGTTTTGAAGCTGTGCAAGTTTCCTGCGAAAAAATGTTGAATTTCGCGGGAGACAGGCACACAATGAAGCCTAATTTTCCTGCGTTGCTGCAAACGAAAACAAACAAATAACCAAACTGCCAAGCAAATCGGCAGGCAAGGCCGTTTTTCCTGGAGGAATTTGTGACCAAGCGATACGCGTTAAGCGTTTTCCTACTCCTGTTTTCCCTGACTGCAACTACATTTGCCCAGACAGCAAACACATCTCTGCGCGGATCGATTAAAGACCCGAGCGGCGCGGTTGTGCCGGGCGCGTCCGTTACGCTGACCGACAGCACAACGGGAACGGTGCTGCAGGCCACATCGAATGCCAACGGCGATTACCAGTTCAACCAGATTCCGCCGGCGAAGTACACGATCAAGGTTTCTGCCAGAGGATTTGGCGACCAGACCAAGGCCGCTGAGCTGCTGGTGAATCAGCCGGCGACGATTGATTTCGCCATGACGGTGCAGGCGAGCACTGAGGTTATCAATGTCACTGCAGCAGCGCAGACACTGAACACAACCGACGCATCGCTGGGCAATGCGATGAACAACACCACGATTCAGGCGTTGCCCAGCCTGACGCGCAATGTGCCTGATCTGCTTTCACTCCAGCCGGGCGTGCTGTATTTCCAGAACCAGGACCCTCGCGGCGGACCTAATTCGGTGAACGACAGCCGCAGCGGGTCAGTGAATGGCGGGCGGTCTGACCAGGGCAACATCACGCTGGACGGCGTCGACGATAACGACCAGGTCTTTGGCTACGCCTTCACCGGAGTTCTGAGGCAGACGCAGGATTCAATCGAAGAATTTCGCGTTACCACCGGCAGCGCCAATGCCGATGCAGGCCGTTCATCGGGCGCTCAGGTCGCAATGGTGACCAAGTCCGGCACCAATAAATTCCATGGATCGCTGTATGAGTATCATCGCCCGACATTTACTGTTGCCAACGACTGGTTTAACAAGCAGGCTGAGCTGAATTCCGGACTGCCGAATGTTCCGGGCAAGGTGATCCGCAACATCTTCGGTGGAACGCTGGGCGGCCCGATTCTGAAGGACAAGCTCTTTTTCTTCGGAACCTATGAAGGCGCGCGCCAGGCCGAAAACCAGCAGGTGACGCGGACAGCGCCTACTGCGGCTTATCAGCAGGGATACCTGACCTACGTAGGAGATGATGCTAACGGCAACACGACGCTGGTGACGCTTAACCCTGGCCAGGTAGCTACATTGGACGCTCCCTGCCAGGCGAATGGCGTATGCCCGTGGGGACCAGGGCCGAATCCAAATGTGCTGAGCTATTTCCAGCAATATCCAGCCGCCAACGGAACAGCGCTGGGCGACGGCTATAACACGGGATCGTTTTCATTTTCCTCGCCCCGTCCACAGACCTTCAACACTGCCATTGGCAGGATTGACTATCAGCCCGGACAGAAGCACCGCATTTTTGTGCGCGGCAATCTGCAGAAAGACACTCTTGGCGAGGTTGAGCAATTTCCGGGTCAGGGACCGTCTTCGCTTTTCATTGACAACTCCAAGGGACTGACAGCTGGAGATACCTGGACAGTCACGCCCAATCTGGTCAATGACGTTCGCTATGGCTACGTCCGCCAGGGCAACAGCGACCGAGGCGTGGGCCAGGGAGATTATGTGACCTTCAGGTTTATGGATTCGCTGACCGCACAAACGCGTACCGTGATCCAAAGCACTCCCGTCAACAACATTGTGGACAACCTGAGCTGGGCGAAGGGGAACCACAACATCTCCGTGGGCGGAAACTGGAGATTAGTAGACCAGAACCGGTCGTCAGATCAGATATCCTACAGCGGGGCCAGCACAAACCCATACTGGCTGGGCGGCAATCCTCCTGATCCTTCAACCATAGGCGCACCATCTGTAGACGGCGGCTTTACAAATTCCTACCTGATTGCCTATGCCAATCTGGTAGGCACCGTACCTTCGTTGACGAACAACTACAACTACCAGATCACCAGTCCTACCAGCGGATCGCTGCTGCCTGACGGAGCGTTTCTCAACCGGCATTTCAGGGCCAATGAATTTGAATACTATCTGCAGGATGCGTGGCGCGTGAGGCCGAACCTTACCCTTACCTTTGGAATTCGCCACACCATTCTGCAAACTCCATACGAGACCAGCGGTCAGCAGGTAGCGCCAACTATCGATACGCACGCCTGGTTCTATCAGCGCCAGCTTGCGGCCTCACAGGGACAAATCTATGAGCCGGACCTCACCTTTGCTCCTACCGGCAAGTTTTATGGCAAACCCGGCTTCTGGCCAAAGTCAAAAGATAATATTGCACCGCGTTTTGCTTTTGCCTGGTCACCGGATACAAAAACTTCAGTACGCGGTGGATTCGGACTCTACTATGACCACTATGGCCAGTCCCTCGTATACACCTTTGACCAGAATGGAGCCTTCGGAGTCAGCAGCTCACTGACGAATCCTGCTGGAATCTACAAGGCCGAAACCGCTCCGCGCTTCACCGGACGCCACAATCTTCCGCCCATTAATAATGGGCCGCCGGATCAAACCGCCTCATTCCCATATACGCCTCCGGAAGGACTCTTCCAGATCACCTGGGGTCTGGACAGCAAGATCAAAACGCCCTATTCGGAGGCCGTTGACTTCTCCGTTCAGCGCGAGGTGTCGGGAGGGTTCACTCTCGAAGTCGCATACGTAGGACGCCTGGGCAAGCACCTGCTTCAGCAACTCGACCTTGCTGAACCAGTGAACTATGCCGATCCATTGGGTGGGGGAGACTACTTTACAGCCGGCTCTCAGCTTTCGCGTCTTGTTGATGAGAACGGGGGAAACTACGGACTCGTCAAGGATGCAAACGGAGATCCGATTGCCTCAACCAACCTCGTACCAGCGATTCGCTACTTCGAAGACGTCTTTCCCTATATGGCGGGACTTGACTACCCAGGAGAAAGTGCAACGCAGGCTATCTACAACAATGAGTGGGCTCCGTACCGGTCCAATTTGGGCGCTACGAGCGCATTGTCGGACCTCGACTTTTACTGTTATTACCTGAGCGACTCCCAATGCCCGAATGGCTATAACCCAAATTCAAGGTTCTGGCAAAACCAGTTCTCGTCACTCTATGCGCTGTCTTCCATGGGCTCCAGCTACTACAACGCTGGCCAGATCACACTTCGCCATCCCAGTAGTCACGGGCTCCAACTGGATTTCAGCTATACCCTCTCGAAATCGATTGACATGGGTTCCGACGCGGAGCGGGCCAGCGAGTTCTCCCCGGCTGTGACAGGGTCATCCTTCAGCAGCATCTACAACACATGGCAGCCGGACCGGAACCGCGGAGCATCCGATTTCGACACCCGGCACATGATTACTGTCGATTGGGTTTATCTGCTGCCCTTTGGCCGCGGGAACCACTTCTTTGGAAGCGCGAATGGAGTAGTCGACGCTCTGATTGGCGGCTGGCAATTCTCCGGAATCCAGCGCTGGACGAGCGGCCTGCCGTTCTCTCTTTTTGAGCCTGGCTGGACCACCAACTGGCAGCAGGAGAGCAATGCTGTTGTCACCGGAAAGGTAAAGATGCGGCGGCACTTTGACTCGAATGGGAGCCCGCAGTTCTTTGACGATCCCGATGCGATCAACAGCGGCACGCTGACCGGGACTCCAATACGGCTGCCCTATCCGGGTGATGCGGGCGAGCGCAACAACTTCCGCGGTGACGGATTATTCAATATTGATTCAGGTCTGGCAAAGAGCTGGCATCTGGGTGAGTACGGGAATATTAAGTTCGCCTGGGAGGTCTACAACGTAACCAACACAGTGAAATTTGATCCGAACTCGATTGGATCGGGACTGACCAGCGGCAACCTGGGTATTGCCAGCAAACTGCTGTCACAGGGACGCCGCATGCAGTTCTCGCTCCGGTATGACTTCTGAGGAATTCCTGAATCCCAGTTCTCAGAATCAAGGCCCTTCGTCTTCGCTCAGGGCAGACTCTGCGGCCCCTGGGATAATGGAATTGTCATCCCGACTGGAGCGCGCAGCGCGTAATGGAGGGATCTGTAGTTTTGTTATTCCAGAATAAAACTGCAGGTCCCCCGCTCTATATCTATCTCAGACTGCTGACAAACTCTGTTTTGTATCAGGGCACGACTTTTAGTCGCGCCCTGATGCACAGACACAGCGGGCTTTAAAAGCAAGTTCGTATTTAATTTGAACCTAAAATGAGTTGTCATCCCGACCGAAGTCATTGCGCAGCAATGACGTAGTGGAGGGACCTGCAGTTTATCCCCGACTTCACTATTTCCTAATTTGCTTTAAGCCCCTGAGGGCAATGGGAATATCTGCTGCCAGAACTTTTCAGCAATCTCAGCCCGCCGGACCGGCGGCTTTTTCTTTGCGCATCAGGCATCAGCTATTGATTGCTCATTGATTTATAAATTAGTAACCGTTCAGGAAATACATGCAGGACCAATGAGGAGAAGATTGCACTTCCATGTTTTTATTTCTAATCAACAGGCTCGCTTTTGGATGCGCTAAACTACTCCTCATAAAAATCTATTGAAATTCCCGAGAAAGTGGCCCAGAATAAAAGGCCATAGCTGAATCAGGCTCAAGACAATTACATAAAAGCGAGACCATGTGAGAAATAGTCCCGCTGCATTTCTTTGGAGGACATTGTGACGAAACGAAACGCTTTCCCTGCGTTATTGCTGCTCTTTGTAGTTACTCATATCATAATAGCGCAAACAGCAAATACGTCTTTACGCGGCACAATCAAAGATCCCAGCGGAGCAGTGGTGCCCGGCGCGTCGATCTCGCTGATCGACAACACGACCGGCAAAATGCTGCAGACGACCTCGACCAGTGGAGGCGATTACCAGTTCAACCAGATTCCACCGGCCAAGTACACCATCAAGGTTTCAGCTCCGGGCTTTGGCGATCAGACGAAAGTTGCCGAGCTGCTCGTGAATCAGCCTGCGACGGTGGATTTCGCTTTGTCCGTGCAGGCCAGTTCCGAAGTCGTGAACGTGAGCGCCGAGGCGCAGACGATCAATACCGTAGATGCGACGCTGGGCAACGCGTTTAACAATGTGGTCATTCAGTCGCTGCCCAGCGAAGGCCGCAATGTGCCGGAACTGCTCGCATTGCAGCCTGGGGTGCTCTATCTGGGACACGACAATGACCAGAGGTATGACAGCCGCAGCGGATCAGTGAATGGCGGACGGTCCGATCAAGGCAATGTCACCATTGATGGCCTGGATGACAATGACCAGGTGAATGGCGATGCCTTTGCAGGCGTGCTGCGTCAGACGCTGGACTCGGTGGAAGAATTCCGCGTGACCACCAGCAACTCCAATTCTGATTCAGGGCGCTCTTCCGGCGCGCAAATCTCGATGGTCACCAAGTCGGGCACGAACCAGTTTCACGGCAGCGCGTATGAATACCATCGCCCGACGTTTACGGTGGCCAACGACTGGTTCAACAAACAGGCGCAACTGGCCAATGGGGAGCCGAACGTTCCCGGCAAGCTGATCCGCAACACCTTCGGGGCCGCAGTGGGAGGCCCGATTTTCAAAAACAAGCTCTTCTTTTTTGCGAATTACGAAGGGCAGCGTACAGCGGAGAACACGCAGGTCAACCAGACTGCGCCTACGAAGAACTTCCAGCGGGGTTATGTTCAGTATCAAACCGTAGGTGGCGGGATGCAGACGCTGGCAGCACCCGACATTGCAAAGATGGATCCCAACTGTTCCGCGAATGGCACCTGCCCGTGGGGCCCTGGAATCGATCCTAATGCGCTCGCGGTATTTGCCAACCAGTATCCGACAGCGAACGGCGCAAATGCCGGCGACGGCGGAATCAACTCAGGCTCCTTTACATTTTCCTCTCCCAGCCCGGCATCTCTGAATACCAGTATCGTAAAGCTGGACTACCGTCCCAGTGACCGCCAGGCGTTTTTCGTGCGCGGTAATCTGCAGAAAGACACGACATCCGGATTTGAGCAGTTTCCGGGACAACCCCCGTCCTCGTTCATAGACGACAATTCAAAAGGCATTGCCGCCGGATATACGCTGACGCTCACGCCGAATCTGGTGAATGATCTGCGCTACGGGTATACGCGGCAGGGATTCTCGAATCGCGGACAGGTAAGCGGCGATTATGTCAACTTCCGCTTCCTGAACCAGCCGCTGGCTCGGACCTTCAGCACTCTGCGAAATGTTCCGGTCCATAACGTCGTTGACAATATTTCCTGGACGAAAGGAAAACACACTGTTTCCGGGGGTGTGAACTGGCGGTTGATCTTCAACAATAACGATACAAATACCAATTCCTTCACGACCGCCTCTACAAATGAGTACTGGCTTGTGAATGGTGGTGCGATCGCGAACACTGGAACGAGCCTTGATCCCGCTGCTTTTGGATATCCGGCCGTATGCTGCGGACCCTCCGGCGGATTCTCGAATTCCTATAACATCGCCATTGGCCTGATGACCGGACTCGTCCCGGAAACAGACGCGCAGTACAACTATGGCGTCTCAAAGGACGGGACAACAGGAAGTCAATTTGCCGACGGCGCCTTTGTCGAGCGCCAGTTCAAGGCCAACGAATTTGAATATTACGTGCAGGATGCGTGGCGCGTAACGCCTAAACTGACTTTGACCTTCGGCATACGGCACAGCCTGTTGCAGACTCCGTATGAAACCAGCGGACAGCAGATTGCTCCCACGGTCAGCACACATACATGGTTCGAGCAGCGCGCGGCGAATGCGGCCCAGGGAAATGCCTATGAGCCGGCATTAACGTTTGCTCCCAGCGGACAGGCGCGCGGAAAGCAAGCCTACTGGCCGATGCAGAAAAATAACGTCGCGCCGCGCTTCTCCTTTGCCTATGCCGTTGATTCCAAAACATCGATTCGCGGCGGCTTTGGAATGTTTTATGACCATTTCGGGCAGGGCATTGTGAACGCGTTCGATCAGCTTGGATCATTCGGACTCACGACGGCGGTTTCTACTCCTGCGTCCACCTACGATGCGGACACCTCCCCACGATTTACCGGAATTGGCAACATTCCTCCATTGCCTCCCGGCCTGGGACAACCCTCGACCATCACCTATCCATACACTCCGCCGCTCACCGGCTTTGCGATTACGTTCGGCCTGGACGACCGCCTGAAGACCCCCTACTCCTACGCGGCAGACTTCTCCATTCAGAAGGAGCTGGGGCAGGGCTTTGTGTTTGAGACAGCGTATGTGGGCCGCTTTGGACGGCATCTGATGCAGCAATTGGATATTGCCGAGCCGGTGAACTTTGTCGATACGAAGTCAGCCACAAACTACTTCACAGCTGCAACCCAGCTTTCAAAGCTGGTAGACATCAATGGCGGCGATCCCAACGCATCGGTGCCGGCCATCCCTTACTGGGAAGATCTCTTCCCCAATTTAGCCACAGGCGGAGTCAGCGCAACGCAAAACATCTATACAAATTTCTGGGCCCTCAATCGCGGAAACGAAACCGGGGCGTTACAGGCGTTGGATACTCCTGTCGAAGTGGGGGGCGCAGGGGCATGTGATCCTCAGTTCGGCGGCCTTGGCTGCTATCGTTTCTGGCAGCCGCAGTTCTCGTCGCTGTTTTCCTTCTCAAGCATCGGCAACAGCAGCTACAACGCGCTGCAGTTCATGTTGCGGCATGCCATGTCGCATGGATTACAAGTGGATCTGAGTTATGTATTCTCCAAGTCGTTGGACATGGGGTCGGACACGGAGCGCATGGTATACAACACGGGTTTCAGCACGATTCTGAACAGCTATAACCCAAAGCTGAACAAAGCTGTCTCGGACTTTGACACGGCCAACAACATCACGGCGAACTGGGTCTATCTGCTTCCGGTTGGCCGTGGCCAGCATTTCGCAGGCGGCATGAATGGATGGGCTGACGTTTTTCTGGGCGGCTGGCAGTGGTCAGGCCTGTATCGCTGGACAAGCGGACTTCCCTTTGGAGTCATTGCTCCGGCTTGGGGAACGAACTACGAAGTGCAGAGCTATGTGGTGAAGACCGGGCCGGTAATCACGCATAAGCACATTGAGTCGAATGGATCACCCCAGGTCTTTGCCGATCCGAATAACCTTGCCGTGCGGCTGCCCTATCCGGGTGAGGCAGGGGAGCGAAATGCCTTCCGCGGTGACGGCATCTTCGATATCGATTCAGGGCTGGCGAAAACCTGGAAGATTACCGAAGGCCAGAATCTGCGGTTCGACTGGGAAGTGTTTAACGTAACGAACTCGGTCCGCTACGATCTGAATGCAACGACCACTACTTCCTTTACAAATACATACGGCAGCGGTGCGCTTGGCGTTTACGCCGCAACGATGTCCAGACCGAGGAAAATGCAGTTCTCGTTGCGGTATAGCTTCTAAGGCGCGGGGTCTTGACACCCCAGTTAAGCTACAAGCGAAGGGCATGGCTTTTAGCCATGCCCTGACACGATACAATTGTGTTCCGCAGCCATTTTCGTGGAAGCCGATAGAAAAGCAGGTCTGCGCTCCGCTCAGGATGGCAGCATTTTTTGTTTGAGCTTGGGTGAGAATGCATTAGCTCGTGGTCAATACTGATTCCCGCAGCTCCCGCACCCGATCTCCAATCGCATACTTCAGCGCATTCACACCCAGCCCGGTCACTGCTGAAATCGAATAGAACGCCAGTTTTTTTCGCTTGGCCATCGTCTGCAGCTTTTTCAGCTTGTCGGGGTTGGCTACGTCGGCCTTGGATGCGACTACGATCATCGGCTTTTCGTCGAGACCGTGGCCGAAGCTCTTCAGCTCGCCCACGATGACTTTGAAGTCCTCGACAGGATCGGGACGACCACTGGAATCCGACACATCGACCAGATGCACGAGCAGGCGCGTGCGTTCGATGTGCCGCAGGAATTGCACGCCCAGCCCTGCGCCGAGGTGCGCGCCTTCGATGAGGCCGGGGATGTCGGCGACGACGTAGCTTTCTTCGTGCGGGGCTTCGCCGATGGAGACGACGCCGAGGTTGGGTTCGAGGGTCGTAAAGGGGTAATCGGCGATTTTCGGCTTTGCGGCGGAGAGGCGCGAGATGAGCGTCGACTTGCCGACGTTGGGATACCCGACGAGGCCAACGTCGGCGAGCAGTTTCAGCTCGAGCCTGTAGTGCTTCTCTTCGCCGGGGCGGCCCAGCTCGTGCTCGCGCGGGGCCTGATGCGTGGGCGTGGCGAAGTGCTGGTTGCCGCGACCGCCGCGTCCGCCGCGTGCAATGACGATGCGCTCATCGGGGTGCTGGAAGTCGTGCACCAGCTCGCCCGTGTCTTCGTTGTAGAGGGCGGTGCCGACTGGAACTTTGAGGATGATGCTTTCGCCGTCGCGGCCGGTGCAGTTGGAGCCTTCGCCGTGGCGTCCGCGCTCGGCCTTGTGCTCAGGGTTAAAGCGGAAGTGAACCAGGGTGTTGTGGCGCTCGCTCGATTCCATGATGACGTCGCCGCCGTGTCCGCCATCGCCTCCGGAGGGGCCTCCGCGCGGCACAAATTTTTCCCGGCGGAAGGCGACGCAGCCGTTACCACCGTCACCGGCTTTTACGCGGATTCTGGCTTCATCGATAAACATTTCTATTGTTTAGTCTAACGAATCGGCTAAGCTCGGAGGACGAATCAAAAGAATTTTGGCGATGGGTGGGGTGTTGGAATCGTTCATTCCGAGCGAATATTGACGTTCCTGTTAGCCATCATCACTGAGATTCTTCCTCCCGTTGGTCGTCAGAATGACGAAGCTCCGGCTGCGATCACGGGTCCAGAATTGCGCTGAACTGTTTTTCTTATTTGTCTTGGAGATGGTTTTGAAGCTCTGGATCGCGCTGCTGTGCGCACTTTTGCTTGTTCCCTGCGGCATTGCTCAGTCCACCACTGGCGGGGCGATTGCGGGCACGGTTCTCGATGCGGAGGGGCGTGTGATTCCGGGGGCGCAGATAGCTCTTCGCAATGCGGCGACAGGTTTTGAGCGCAATGGCAGAACGAGCGAGACCGGCGGGTTCTATTTCGAGGAACTGACTCCCGGGACCTATACCCTCATGATTGGGGCGGATGGCTTTGCGCCTCTGCTGGAACAATCGATCACGGTGGAAGTAGGGCGGCTGACGCATCTGACTCCCAGGCTCGCGGTAGGCACGGCACAGCAGACCATCAGCGTAAATGACACGGCTCCGCTGATTGATACAACGACGCCAGCCGTAACGCAGAACATCAACCAGATGGAAGTAGACGAGCTGCCGAGCAACGGCCGTCGGTGGTCGAATTTTGCCTTGCTGGCTCCCGGCGTTACGCCTGACCAGAACGGTTATGGGCTCCTCAGCTTTCGCGGCATCAGCGTGCTGCTGAATAACAACACGATAGACGGCGCTGACAATAATCAGGCCTTCTTTTCAGAGGAGCGCGGGCGTACCCGCATCGGGTATTCAACGACGCAGGCGGCGGTGCGTGAGTTCCAGGTGAACACGTCGAATTTTTCGGCGGAGTATGGGCGGGCAGCCGGAGGCGTGGTCAATACGGTTACGAAGAGCGGAGGAAACGAAGTTCACGGGCAGATTTTTTACTACGACCGCGACAATAATTGGGGAGCGACGAATCCTTTTACCACGCTGACTTCGCGGACCAGCACCGGGCAGTTCGTCACGAAGCCGTTCAAGCCGACGGATGAGCGGCTGCAATGGGGTTTCAACGCCGGCGGGCCGATTCGCAAAGACAGGGTCTTCTGGTTTTTTGCCTATGACCAGTACCGCCGCGATTTCCCCGGAGTGGCGCGGGCGGGAACGCCGGAGAAATTCTTCGAGACGCCTTCGGCGCAGCAGATACAGACGCTGGCTGCACGCATCCAGCAGACACCGACGCAGGCACTGGTGAGCTACAACAATCTGCTCAATGGCTTGAACAGCCTGCTTGGCGATGTTCCCCGGCATGCAAGCCAGGACATTTTCTTTCCGAAGATTGACTGGCAAGTCAACGAGCGCAATCACGTTATCGTGCAGTACAACCGCATGCGCTGGAACTCGCTTAACGGAGTGCAGACTGCTGCGTCGGACACATATGGTATGGCAAGCTTCGGCAATGACTACGTGAAAGAGGACTGGGGCATCGCGCGCTGGCAGTACTTCGTTACGGCCAACATGCTGAACGAGGCGCGCTATCAGTATGGGCGGGATACCGAGTCGGAATTTGCTCCGGCGCCTGCGCCCTTTGAGGAGAGTCTGTCGAAGAATGTTTACGGGCATGCGCCGCAGATCAACATTGCGTCGTCGAGTGACGGGTTTCGTTTCGGCAAGCCGGCGTTTCTGGATCGTGCTGCTTACCCGGATGAGCGGCGGCAGCAGTTCGTTGATACGGTCACGTGGATCAATGGCAACCATGCGATCAAATTCGGCTATGACCTGAACTACGTAACGGACTACAGCAACAATCTGTACGACCAGAACGGGACCTACGACTACACGAGTCCGCTGGACTTTGCGGCGGATTACTATTCGCCGAACCACTGCACCGGAACGACGAGCGGCGTCGGCAACTTGCCCTGCTATGCGTGGTTTCAGCAGGGTGTGGGTTATACGCGTTTTCAGTTCCAGACGGCGGATTATGCGGGGTTCGTCTCGGATGAATGGAAGCTGCGGCATGGGCTGACGTTGTCTTTTGGCATGCGCTTTGAGTACGAACAGCTACCGAATACGAACAAGAACCTGGTAAATCCGGATATTCCGCAGACAGCGAAGCTTCCGCATGATGCTAACAATTTCGGTCCGCGGCTGGGCTTTGCCTGGGATGTTTTCAGCAAGGGTCATACGGTATTGCGCGGCGGCTACGGCATTTATTACGGACGCATCATTAACTCAACGATCTTCACGGCGCTCTCGTCAACGGGATCGCAGAATGGGCAACTCACTTATTTTTATCGGCCCACGGATAAGGGTGCGCCGCCGTTTCCGTATGTCTTTGCTGCAAAACCGACGTTGAGCATTGCGCCGAATGCGGTCTTTTTTGATCCTCGTTTTCAGAACCCGCAGGTCCATCAGATTGAGCTGTCACTCGAACAGGCCCTCCCCTACAAGACCACGCTGACCTTTACCTATATGGGCAGCGTGGGGCGCGAGCTGCCGAATTTTATCGATACGAATATTGATTTGAGCGGCGACCGTCCTTTCAAAACCATTACGTACACCATCGATGACGCCACGGGAAAAGGCCCGCTGCACGGCGTCTACACTACTAATTTCTTTACGCAGCGCATCAATCCGAATTACCAGCAGATTACGGATATCTTCAGCGAGACGAACTCTGCTTATCAGGCTGGAGTTGTCAGGCTCAGTCATCATTCGCGCGCGCTTGATCTGCACGGCTCCTACACGTACGCGCACGCCGTCGATTACAACCAGAACGAAAGCACTTTTGCCGATCTGAACGATGTGCTTGATCCGACGAACTTCAGGTTGGAATATGGCAATTCAAATTTCGATATCCGGCACCGTATCACAGGCGGAGCCGTCGCGCATGCTCCGTGGCGGGTGCATGGGTTCTGGGGGTATTTGCTGAATGGCTATCTGGTTGCGCCGGTAATTGAGCTTCGAACCGGCCTGCCTTACACGATGCGGACCACAGGGTCGGTTCCGTCGCTGGAATGCTCGTATCAGCAGTTTCTGCTTGGGATTTGTCCGACTACGAGGGTCAGCGGAATTGGGAGTGGGATCAATGGCTCTGGCGGTGATAATCGGCTGCCTACAGTGGGGCGTAATACTTTCCGCTACCCGCGTGTATATAACATCGATGCGCGACTGGCGAAGGAAACCAACATTGGGGAACGCTATGATCTTGAGGTAGTTGGGGAGATTTTCAATGTTCTCAACCACCAGAACGCCACCAACATTGATACGGTGGGCTACATTATCGATGGGGCCGGCACGCCGGGCGGCAATGCGCGGCTTACCTTTCTGAGCGGAGCGAACGGGCAGGCCCGCTTCGGTACTATTACTAATTCCAACAGCACTACTCTTTATCGCGAGCGCCAGCTTCAGTTGGCTCTGCGGCTGCGCTTTTAGCTGGCGAAAACCATACCAAACGCGGTTATCATGGAATAAACAATTAAAAAGAGCTGTTACGGGTCCTCTTAACCAGCCTTTAAAGCAGTTATGGGAGTCTGATGATGGCGGTTTCCGGTTCCCTTGCGCCCCCGATCACGACTTTAATGCGCCCGGAAACAGCAGGAAACTATGCCTGCGCGGCAGGCATGGGCCAAATAACCATGTTCCACCTTTAGGAGAGCCAGAATGCTGAAACGACTTCAGTGGGCCACGATCGCTGCGTTTATCTACCTCTTTGCCTGTACCCTCCCTGTTTTTGCTCAGAGCACCACGGATGGAGCTATAGGCGGCACAGTTTATGACGCTACCGGAGCGGCAGTTCCGAATGCCGGCATTTCCGTTCGTAATGAAGGCACCAATGCGGAAACAGCCGCAACTGCCGACGCACAGGGTTTTTTCCGCGTCATTCATCTGCAGCCTGGCAATTATACCGTTACCATTACTGTTCCCGGTTTTCAGGAGTACAAGGCCGAGCACACCGTTGTAACCATCGGCAGCTTCACGAATCTTGAACCGCATCTGACTATCGGCAACTCTTCCCAGACGGTGACCGTGACTGACGCTGCGCCGCTCATCAACACCAACAGCCCGGAAGTCAATTCGGTTATTAACCAGCAGCAGATCAACAATCTGCCGATCAATGGCGGTCGCTGGTCAAATTTCGCTGTTCTTACGCCGGGCGTAGTTTCCAACTCCGACGGATTCGGACTGCTCAGCTTCCGCGGGGTCAGCGCCCTGCTGAATAACGTCACGGTGGACGGAGCCGACAATAATCAGGCTTATTTTTCTGAAGAGCGTGGCCGAACACGGGCGCAGTATTCCACCTCAGAAGAAGCCGTGCAGGAATTCCAAGTCAACACTTCCAACTACTCCGCTGAATATGGACGGGCAGCAGGCGGCGTCATCAACACTGTCACCAAGAGCGGGACCAATCAAATCCACGGACAAGCCTTCTTCCGTGATCGCGACAACGACTGGGGCGCAAAGAACGGCTATACCACCCTTACTACCCAGGACTCCTCCGGCAACTTCGTCACCAACGTTTATAAGCCGAAAGACTGGCGCAAACAGTGGGGCTTCGGCATTGGCGGCCCTATTATTCGCGACCATCTCTTCTGGTTCTACGCCTATGACCAGTCGAGAAGAAACTTTCCCGGAACCGCGCGGGTCGGCACTCCAGCGGCATTTTTTGCCGCGCCTCTGGCAACCTTGCCTTCTGGGGTGACGTGCTCAAACCTCAGCGCGTCGAACTTCCCCGGCGGCAGCAAGAATCTGCAATATCAGCCCACCAAAGATGCCTGCAAGCTTGCTACAAACCTCTACGGCGGCAATTACAGCGCCGGCGTACAGGCCGATATTAATGGTACTGCGGCTCTTTCTTCCGGGACTCTCGGTCCAGTCCCGCGCACCGGGGATCAAGTCATCAACTTTCCGAAGCTCGACTGGCAGGTCACCCCAAAGCACCACGCTTCGTTTGAATACAACCGTCTGCGCTGGGATTCGCCTGCAGGCATTCAGACCCAGGCTTCCAATCCTTACGGCAGAGCCAGTTTTGGCAACGACTTTGTAAAAGAAGACTGGGGCGTAGCCAAGCTGCAATCGACCTTCACCTCGACCATCCTCAATGAGATTCGCTTTCAGTACGGGCGGGATTTTGAATACGAGAACAGCCAGAACCCTACAGCGTATGAACAACCGCTCTCGAATAATCAGTTTGGCCGTCCGGCGCAGATCACGATTTGGGGATCGACCGGATTCCAGATTGGCAAGCCTGCTTTCCTCGAACGGCGATCTTACCCCGATGAGCGCCGCACCCAGATTGCTGATACTGTGAACTGGCTGCGCGGCAACCACAATCTCAAGTTCGGTGTGGACTACAACGATGTCCTCGATTACATCAATAACCTCTATACCGAAAATGGCTCCTACAGTTATTCATTCCTCGGCGACTATCTTTCCGACTACTACCACGGCGTGCTTGGCGTAGGTCCGGCAAATTATAAGTATCAGTACAACAGTTATAGTCAGGCGTTTGGCCGTCCCGCCTTCCAGATGATTACGAAGGACTATGCGTTTTTTGTGGAAGACGACTGGAAGATCACTCCTCGGCTCACGCTGAATCTTGGCGTGCGCTACGAGTACGAGAGCGTTCCCGGCGCACTGATTCCCAGCACGGATAACGTGACTACGCTTCCGACAGTCGGAAACCGCACTATCCAACAGCTGACTTCACAATCTCCCGATGACAAGAACAACATCGGGCCGCGCGTCGGCTTTGCCTGGGACGTCTTCGGCAATGCAAAGACAGTTCTGCGTGGCGGTTACGGCATGTATTTTGGCCGCATTATTAACTCGAATATCCTGCAGACCTACGTGGCGTCAGGAAACCCAGCCGGGCAGCTGACCTATTCCAGCATCAAGCCCGGCAGCGGACCGGCCTTCCCCAATATCCTGCCGTCGGCTCCGACCTCCGCGGTTTCTGCTTCGCTCGCCTATTTTGATAAGAATTTTCAGGCCCCTCAGATCCATGAAATGGACATGACGGTAGAGCAGCAGATGGGATGGAACACTGTCTTCTCTCTCAGCTATATCGGCAGCCTGGGACGCGAGTTGATCTCCGGAATTGACCGGAACTTTGATCTGAGCACGGTCGTCCCCATCACCTACACCATCTCCGGTCAGGCTCCAGGAAATGTGAAAGGCAGCGTTGCCGGCCCGTATGCTGATGGGTCTACTATCACTACCAAGCTGTACACGAACTTTCATCGCCCGGCAGCAGCCTATGGGCAGATCATCGACGTTGTCAGCAACGGCAATTCTTCTTATCACGGGCTGGTGGCGCAGGTGAACCACCGCTTCACCAACCAGATTCAATTCAACGCCAATTACACCTGGTCCAAGTCTATGGACTTTAATCAATACACCGGCACCGGGTCGCCCGGGAACACGTATGTGGACCCCGCCGATATCCGCGCTGATTATGCTCCCTCAGCAAACGACGTGCGCAGCCGCTTTGTCATGAACGCAGTTATTTCCCCCGAATTCAAATTCCAGGGTTATGCCAAACGGCTGCTGGCCAACGGCTGGACATTATCACCTATCTTCCAGGCGCAAACCGGCCTTCCATATACGCTGGGAACCACCGGATCTACTCTGGGCGCTTTCTCCGGTCCTTTGGGAACTGGCGTTGCCCGTTTACCCGGTCTGCGCGACAGCTATCGCTATCCAGGCACGGAGATCTTCGATGTGCGTTTGTCAAAGCTGATTCCTTTGGGTGAGAAGGCCAGCTTTGAAGTCTTCGGAGAACTCTTTAACGCCCTCAACCATGTGAATATTACCGGAGTAAGCACAACCGGCTACTCTATCGGCGGAACGGTCAATCCTGACGGGACGGTTTCCGACGCGACGTTGAGTTTTCAGCCGACCTTTGGAAGCTATACCAACGGCAACTCCAACTACGTCTATAACCCACGGCAGGTGCAGCTGGCGGCGCGTTTTAACTTCTAAACGGCAGATTCTTGCCTCACGCGCGGCAGCCAGGCTGCCGCGTTTTCTTTGCGGAACCGGGCATGATATCAACGCAAGCAGGCCTTCCGCAGAGAGGCTGTGACATGTCCCGGCCTATGCCGCGGGAGCATCCCTTGCAGGATTCTTTGGTAATTCATGTGGTATTCATTTTTCGGTAGTCATTAAGGAAAAGAGCATCAGCTATTCAATCGTGCCTTAGCCACGGCGTCGAGAACGCCGTTGAGAAAATTGATCGATTCCGGAGCTGAGTAGCGACGCGCAATCTCCAGCGCTTCGTTGATGACGATGGGCGCGGGAGTGCCGGGAAAGCCGAGCATCTCCGCAATGGCCATGCGCAGAACGTTGCGGTCGACGCTGGCCATGCGCTCAATGCGCCAATGGGAAGAGTGTTTCTCAATAAGACTGGTCACTTCCGGCTCGCGGGCAACGGCGACGCGAAAGATGTCCTCGGCAAAGCCGCGCACATCGGCATCGTCCTCATTGCGGGCCTTCCAGAAGGTGTTCCGCACCTGGTCGGGTGTGTTCTTGCCCAGGTCGAGTTGGAAGAGCATCTGCATGGCAAGTTCGCGTGACTTACGGCGCTTACCGGGGGCACTCATACGGTTGCCGCAACTTTCCGGTGCAGAGAGACCATTTCAATGGCCGCCGAAGCCGCCTCGAAGCCCTTGTTGCCTGCCTTTAGGCCGGCACGGTCGAGTGCCTGTTCCAGCGTCTCGCAGGTCAGCACCCCGAAGGCATGCGGAATGCCGGTATCCTGCTGTGATTGGCCGATTCCGCGCGAAACCTCGTTATAAATGGCCTCATAATGCGCTGTTTCACCGCGTAAAAGCACGCCTAAGGTCACAATTGCGTCCACTTTCCCGGTTTCTGCTACCTTCCGCGCCGCCGAAGGAATCTCCCACGCGCCGGGAACGCGGAGGATTTGCACGTCTTCTTTCTTTGCTCCGCTGCGATAGAGGCAGTCGAGCGCCCCTTGCAGCAGCCGATCGGTAATGACCGCGTTCCAGCGGGCGACGACGACAGCAAAGCGCATGCCTTCCGCTGAAAGATCACCCTCCAAAGCAACAGGCCTGCCTTTCAACGGCTCCAGCCATTCCCAGAAGGTGAAAGCAACTCCGGGAACCGGCTCAACCGTAAACATGCGCGACTTCCAACCAGTCTCTTCGGTAGCGGTGATGCGGCTCTGCGCGTCAGTTTCACTGAGGTTCTTTGTAAGCCAGTTCTGGATTATCGCACGGTGCGAATCGAGGCTGGTGACTTCAATAAAGATATCGGCATTTGACGGCATCATTCCGTCCACAAACTCCACGTTGCCGAGCGGGGCGAGAAAGGCGCGGCCGCGGCTCTGCTCCTCATTCCAGTCATTGCCGCGCTCAAAGCCGAGCGCGGAAAAGAAGCTCTCCAGCTTGTCGAAGACAGCAGAAGTGCTGGTCTGGCGGACTGCGGTGATGCCTTTGATCATAGTTTGACTTTACCAGTGATGTGCCGAATCCTGCACCGTCTAACAACTTTGATTAGTATGACTATGGGAGACCTGATGTTCGAAATGTATCAAAGCTGGTGGAAGCCTTCCCTGATGTTTGCGGCGCTGCTTGCGGCGTCCTTCTCTGCTCAAACGGCAAATGCGCAGGGTTATCTGAAGAACAGCGAAGTTGCGCTGAGCGCCTTTGGGCAGTTTACGTCTACTGTAGACAGTAACGGCATCAAGGTCACGCCCATGGATTCCCTGGGCGGACAGGCGACTTTCCGCCATGTTTACCACCCGTGGCTGGGGTATGAAATCGGATACGGCTATACGCGCTTCTCGGACCGCTACTCCAGCAATCCATTTGCGGTGCAGCACAATACGCATGAATTTGAAGGCTCGTACCTGCTGAGCGCTCCGGGACTGCTGGGAGTGCGGCCCTTTGGACTTGCCGGCGTAAGCGCGCTTCTGTATTCGCCCACACTCAATGGCGGTCAGCGCGCCAGCGCACAGGCGCGGCCTGCAATCACGTTTGGCCTAGGAGCGGATTTTCCGTTGCTGACATCCCATTTCGGGCTTCGCGTGCAGTATCGCGGCCTGTATCATCCGACGCCCAACTATGGAGAAGCCCGCTATAAGACTGATGCATGGCGAATCTCAAATGAGCCGGCGGTGGGGGTTTATCTGCATTTCTAGGCTGAAAAAGCCCCGGCTGTGTAAGAAGTTGTCAGCAAAGAGTTCGTTACCTTAGCGGCTGAAGCCGACCGACTCTTACTGCTTGCGGCACGGCTGAAAGCCGTGCCCTTACGAAACTTTGCCGAAATCGTGAGTTTTCCGCAGCCTCTGAAGTCGCCGGCGCTTCTACCCTCTCTTATAAATTGCGTGAGGCGGCTTCTTGCGTGCGCACTCCGGTAGCGTGCCGCAGCGCGGCCAGACCGAGCAGGCCCAATCCTAAAGCGCAGACGCCACCCCATCCCCAGCGCCCCCAGGCCATGGTAGAGAAGAGAGATCCGAGCGATCCGCCCAGGAAAAAGATGGTCATGTAGATGGTATTGATGCGGCCACGCGCGCCGGGTTCAATCCCGAAGATGCGGGTCTGGTTGGCTATCTGGTTGGCCTGCGCGCCGAGATCGAGAATGATGACGCCGAGCACTAATCCCAGGATGTGATAACCGAGCAGCCAGAGGATGCAGAAGCCGAGCGCAAGAAGAGACAGGCCGAGGGTTACGACAGCGCGCGAGCCACGGCGATCGGCGACGCGTCCGGCGATGGGAGCTATCAGCGCGCCGGTGGCGCCGAGGATGCCGAAGCTGCCAGCAGTGCCTGCACCCAGGTGGTAGTGCTTTGAGCCGAGCAGGAAGACGAGGGTCGTCCAGAAGGCGCTGAAGGCGGCGAAGACGAGCCCGCCAAGTACAGCAGATTCTCGCAACAGTGGCTGAGTGCGGACCAGGGTCCACAGCGAACGCAGGGCCTGACTGTAGGGCAGCGGCGTGTGCGGAGGTAGTTTAGGCAGCCTACGCAACATCAGCGGGACGAAGGCCGCATTGCAGAGCGCAGCAAAGATAAAAACAGCACGCCATCCGAAGAAAGAAGCGATCCAGCCGGAAACAGAACGCGCCAATAAAACGCCAAGCAGGAGGCCAGTCATGACGGTGCCGACGGCGCGGCCGCGCTCTTCGTCGTCGGCAAGCTCCGGTGCGATGGGAACGACCACATGCGTAACCGCAGCCGTGAGGCCGATGGCTACGCTTGCCGCCAAAAGCGTTGCTAGATTGGGAGCAATCGCGGTGAGCAAAGCAGAAAGAGCGACGCCGGCAAAGAGGCGCACCATCAGGCTGCGGCGTTCGATTACATCGCCGAGAGGAACGAAGGCCAGGATGCCGAGGGAGTAGCCAATCTGCGTGGCCACGGCGACGGTTCCCATCTGGCTATGATCGACGCGGAGGCTGCGGGCAATGTCCAATAAAAGCGGCTGGTTGAAGTAGATGTTCGAGACTCCGACGCCGCATGCCAGGCCGAGAAACGGCAGCAGGCTGGGATGCCTGGGATGCAGGCTGGCCGGGATCTCAGGAGAAATGGTTTCTATGTCCGCCAAAGACCAGTTTAGATGAGGGACGTGTGGCCGATTTATTTGCTGCTCAACACCAACTTGCTGATAGTGGCAAGCTGCATGTTTGAAGTGCCCTCATAGATTTTGCCGATCTTTGCATCACGGTAGAATTTTTCGACAGGATAATCTTTGACGAAGCCATATCCCCCGTAAATTTCAACTGCCTGACTGGCGACGCGTTCGGCGACCTGAGAGGTAAAGTATTTCGCCATCGCTGCTTCTTTGATGTAGCCGAGCTTTGCATCCTTGAGACGCGCTGTGTTGTAGACGAGCAGGCGCGCCGCTTCGATCTCTGTCGCCATTTCGGCCAGCGAGAATTGCACGGCCTGGAATTCCGCAATGGCCTTGCCGAACTGTTTGCGCTCCTGTGCGTATTTTGCTGCGTAGTTCCATGCGCCTTGAGCCAGACCCAGCATCTGCGCGCCGATACCGATGCGGCCCTCGTTCAGTGTTTCGATGGCAATTTTGTAGCCTTTGCCGGGTTCACCAAGTACATTGGCGGCAGGCACGCGGCAGTCTTCCAGGATCAGCTCGCAGGTAGAGGAGGCGCGAATGCCCAGCTTGTCTTCTTTCTTTCCAACCGAAAAGCCGGGGAAATCTTTCTCGACAATGAAGGCGGTGATGCCTTTGTATCCAGTTGCCGGATCAATGGTGGCAAAGATGATGAATACGCCGGCCTCTTTAGCGTTGGTGATCCAGAGCTTCCGGCCATTCAGGATGTAGTGGTCGCCGTGCAACTCGGCTCGCGCCTGCAAGGCAAAGGCATCGGAACCAGACGCGGCTTCGGAAAGCGCGTAGGCGCCCACGGTATCTGTTGCCATGCGGGATAAATAAGTCTTCTTCTGCGCCTCTGTGCCCCAGCGCAGGAATGCATTCACGCAAAGCGTGTTTTGCACATCGACCAGTACGCCGACGGAAGGATCGACGGCGGAAATTTCCTCGACGGCAAGAATAGCTTCAAAGAACGTGCCGCCGCTGCCGCCGTATTCAACGGGAATTTCAATCCCCATCAGGCCAAGGCTGAAGAGCTGCGGCAACAGATCAGGAGCAAAATGCTGCTCTTCATCCATCTGGCGAACCAGTGGACCGATGCTTTGCTGCGCGAATTCACGCACTGTGGAGCAGAAGAGCTGTTCGTCTTCGTTCAAATGCGTGAGCGGGAAGGCGGCGGATGCAGTCAGTGTATCGGACATTGAAAACCTCGGAATGGAAAACTCTTGAGGATAGCAGAGCATAGCGCTGGCAGGCCAAGCGGCAATCAACTAAGATCAAAACACTCGAAATGACATCCTCACTGCATGTAGTTGCCACTGGGATATTTTGTGTCTGCTTTCTGCTTGTTACGCTGGCAGGGTTTTGGGCTGTGCGCTGGAAGCGGGGTGACCTGAACAGCCTGGAGGAATGGGGCCTGGCAGGACGACGATTCGGAACGCTGGTGACCTGGTTCCTGATCGGCGGTGATTTTTATACCGCGTACACCATCATTGCAGTCCCGGCGGCTCTTTATGGAACCGGGGCGCCCGGGTTCTTTGCGATACCGTACTGCATTCTACTGTATCCCTACATGATGCTGGTGCTTCCGCGACTGTGGCAGGTTTGTCATCGCCACGGTTATGTGACCCTGGCAGATTTTGTGCGCGGTCGTTTCGGCAGCAGCTCGCTTTCGATTGCTATTGCGCTGACAGGAATTCTGGCGACGATGCCTTACATCGCTTTGCAGCTTGTCGGCATGCGCGAGGTGATCGCGGCTCTGGGAATTAACGGGGAATGGCCTCTCATTGCGGCTTTCGTGATACTTGCAGCTTATACCTATTCAAGCGGGCTGCGGGCGCCAGCAGTCATCGCCATCGTCAAGGACATCATGCTGTACATCATGGTGCTGGCGGCAATCATCATTATTCCGGCCAAGCTGGGCGGATATGGGCATGTCTTTTCGACGGCAGCAGCTTCGCTGGCGCAGAAGAGGCCTCCTGCCTCCATCATTCTGCAGCCTTCACAATATCTCAGTTACACGACATTGGCTTTCGGCTCGGCCATTGCGATTGTTTTGTATCCGCATACTGCGACGGGTGTGCTTAGCTCGTCGAGCGGCGCCGTTATCAAGCGTAACGCGGCATTATTGCCCGCTTATAACCTGTTGCTGGCGCTGATTGCCCTGCTCGGCTTTGTCGCGCTGGCGGCGGGAATCCATACGACCAATACGTCGAGCGCAGTGCCGCTGCTCTTTGTACAGGAATTTCCGGAGTGGTTTTCCGGGTTCTGCCTTGCCGCTATCGGAATCGGAGCACTGGTCCCGGCAGCAATTATGTCGATCGCATCGGCAAATCTGTTCACTCGAAACCTGTACGGTGAACTGGTTCACCGCTCGATGACACCGAAACAGGAGGCAACCCAGGCAAAGCTCGTTTCCCTGTTTATAAAAATCGGCGCGTTGGTGTTTGTGTTGTTTGTTCGCGCTCAGTACGCGATTGAGCTGCAATTGCTGGGAGGCATCTGGATCGCGCAGCTCTTTCCTTCGGTTGTTTGCGGGCTGTTCACGCGCTGGTTGCATGGGCGGGCACTCCTCTGTGGGTGGATTGTCGGTATGGCGACAGGAACCGGCATGGCATTAGCGCGGGACCTGAAAAGCTCTATTTATCCATTGCATATCGGCGGGCACGTGTGGATGATGTACGCCGCTATCCCTGCTCTGCTGGCGAACCTGCTGGTCTCAGTTGTTGTAACTTTGCTGCTTGATGCTCTTGGGTGTGATCGGGGCAAAGATATAACGATCGAGGCCGACTATGTGACGGAGACAGTATGAGGGCGCAAACTGTTACGATACTGCCGTGTCTACTGTCTCTTCACTTCCGGTCCTGAACAATACGCACCATCCGCACGAGAAATTCTCTGACTCGCAAGAGCTTGAAAGAAAATTACGGGCCGTTATACGTGGCGAGGTCCGATTCGACCCAGCCTCGCGCGCTTTGTATGCCGTGGATGCGTCAAATTACCGGCAGGTTCCTATTGGTCTGGTCATTCCACGCGATGCCGATGACGTAAAGGCGGCAATTGCGGCGTGTCGGGAATTTGGCGCGCCAATTCTTGCGCGGGGCGGCGGCACAAGCCTCTCCGGGCAGTGTTGCAACGTGGCGGTCGTGCTTGATTTTTCGAAGTACATGCGCTCGATTGAGTGGCTGGATGCGGACAAGAAGCTGGCATATGTCCAGCCGGGGATTGTGCTGGACCGCGTACGCGAAGCTGCGGAAGAGCACCATCTGACCTTTGCACCGGACCCGGCCACACACAGCCGCTGCACTCTGGGCGGTATGATCGGCAACAACTCCTGCGGCGTCCATGCATTGATGGGCGGCAAGACTGTCGATAATATCCATTCGCTCGACATCGCGCTATACGACGGAACACAACTGACCGTCCGCGCAACCACTGAAGAAGAGCTAAATGCGATTATTGCGGCGGGCGGCCGCCGCGGCGAGATTTACGCCGGGTTACGTCGTATCCGCGATCAATATTCCGATTTGGTTCGCAAGCGCTTTCCGCGCATTCCCCGGCGGGTTTCCGGTTACAACCTCGATGAGCTTTTGCCGGAGAACGGCTTCCATGTGGCGCGCGCCCTGGTGGGGACGGAAGGAACATGCGTAACCGTGCTCGGGGCAACGTTGCATTTGAAGCCAAGCCCGCCGCACCGGAGGCTGGTTGGGCTGGGTTTCTCTGATCCGTTCATCGCGGCAGACCATGTGCCGTTCGTGCTGGAATACAAGCCGATTGGCCTTGAAGGTTTTGACGGCATGCTGGTTGATTTTATGAAGCGCAAAGAGCTTGCCGTCGACGATGTCGATCTGCTGCCCGAAGGACGCGGGCACCTTCTGGTCGAGTTCGGTGGATGGTCACCGGAAGATGCAGATGCGCAGGTCCACCGCTTCCTGCAGGAGATATCGAAGACGCCCGCCATTGCTCGCAGTTACAGCAATACCGAAGCGCCACGAGTGTGGCATGTACGCGAGTCTGCGTTGGGCTCGACGGTTTTTGTTCCGGGCGAGCCGCACGGATGGGAGGGATGGGAAGATGCAGCCGTTCCTCCGGAAAAGCTCGGCTCCTTTTTGCGGGAAACTTTCGATCTGATGCATGAGTTTGACTACCGCAGCCCCATGTATGGCCACTTTGGACAGGGCTGCGTGCATATGCGGATTAACTTCGATCTCGAAAGCGAAACCGGCATCCGCAAATTTCGCGCCTTTCTCGATCAGGCTACAGAGATTGTGATTGCCCACGGGGGCTCGCTTTCCGGAGAGCACGGCGATGGACAGGCACGGGCGGCGCTTTTGCCGAAGATGTTTGGGCCGGAGCTGATGCAGGCTTTCCGCGAATTTAAAGCGCTGTGGGACCCGCTGAACAAAATGAATCCCGGCAAGCTGGTTGATCCGGTAAACGTCTACGAGCCGCATGAAAACCTCCGACTGGGGGCTGGTTATCAATCGGCAAAGATGGATACCTATTTTCAGTTTCCGGACGACAAGGGATCGCTTGCCGAAGCCACGCTGCGTTGTGTGGGCGTAGGCGCCTGCCGCAAAAAAGGCGCCGGCACCATGTGCCCAAGCTACATGGCCACACAGGAAGAGAGGCATTCGACACGCGGGCGGGCGCATCTGCTGTGGGAGCTGCTCGAACGTGACGTATTGGATCACGACTGGGGCAATGAACAGGTACGGGAGGCGCTTGATTTATGCCTTTCCTGCAAGGCATGTAAGCGCGAATGTCCGGTCAACGTTGACATGGCCACATATAAAGCTGAATTTCTCGCGCATTACCACGAGAAACACCGCCATCATCTGCGCGATTATGCCTTTGGTTTTATGGACCGCTGGGCGCGGCTTGCATCTGTGGTTCCGGGCATTACTCCGCGTCTTGCGAACCTGCCTCTACAAATACCCGGCGTATCGGGGCTGGCGAAACAGATGCTTGGAATCGCGGCGCAACGCGAGCTTCCGCGATTTGCCCCGCACAGCTACCAGAGCCAATTGACTGCTCGCGAATCAGCGAAGGCGCAGGTTTTATTGTGGCCGGATACTTGGAACAACTACTACCATCCGCATGTTCTGGATGCTGCGCGGCAGGTACTTACGGATGCTGGGTTCCCTCCCTATACCCCGAAACAGCATGTCTGCTGCGGACGCCCGCTGTATGATTTTGGCTTTTTGAACGAGGCGCGCTCTTATCTGGAAAAGATTCTGCGGGATTTCGCGCCTCAAATTGATGCCGGAACTTTTTTCGTTTTTCTTGAGCCCAGTTGCGCCAGCGTATTTCGCGATGAACTGGTGAACTTTTTCCCAACGGATGCGAGGGCCAGACGCCTTAAAGAACAGACCTTGCTGCTGAGTCAATTCCTGGCCCAGAAGGTCGTCGATTACAAGCCGCCATCGCTCGCCGGACAGCAGATAGTGCTGCATGGGCACTGCCATCACAAATCGCTGATGAAGATGAACGATGAGTTCGCGATTCTCACCGCAACGGGCGCGCAGGTCGAGATGCTGGATTCAGGCTGCTGCGGCATGGCCGGGCCTTTCGGCTTTGAGAAGGAGAAATACGAAGTTTCCCAGACACTCGGAGAGCGCGTTTTGCTGCCGGCTGTTCGCAGTGCCGCTCCGGATACATTGCTCGTAACTGACGGCTTCAGCTGTCGCGAGCAGATTGCTCAGAACACGAACAGGCGCGCGCTGCATTTTGCCGAGGTGATCAGTAGTCTCCCTCGACTACATTCTTAAGCGGTTCGCCTTTGGCGAATCGCTTGACCTGTTCAGCCACGAGATCAAAAGCGCGTGACATATAGAGAGGGCTCGATCCGCCGACATGAGGCGTGAGCAGCAGGTTCGGCGCGTTCCATAGCGGATGGCCCTGGGGCAGTGGCTCGGGATCGGTCACATCGAGCGCGGCGCGGATACGCTTTTCATAGAGGGCTTTTACCAGAGCGTCTGTATCGACGACGGGACCTCGCGCGGCGTTCACCAATAATGCTCCCTGCTTCATGTGCGCAATCGCTGTTGCATCGATCAGGTGGCGTGTTTCCGGCGTGAATGGCACGATCAGGACGATGACATCAGCAGCCGGCAGCAGATCACCAAGCCTGTTCACAGGTTCTACACCCGGCTTTGGCGTGCGCGCGATGCGAAGGACATGGACCCCAAAGGGAATCAGACGTTCTTCAATCGACCGGCCAATAGAACCATAACCCACGATCAAAACGGTTTTACCTGCCAGCTCTTCAATCAGCACAGGCGGATAACTGTGCCGGTCCGACTTGTAGATGGACCGGTAGTTTTCTTCTGCTGCATCGCGCGAGACCCACTGGCCGGCGCGTTGCAGATCAAAATAGAAAGGCAGGAATTTCGTCATAGCCAGAATGGCCGAGACGGTCCACTCTGAAGTTGCGATATTGTGCACGCCTTGCGCATCACACAAAACCGCTCCGGGCGGCACAAAGCTGCGCACCCAGTCAACACCTGCCTGCAGAGATTGCACCACTTTTACGCCGCGAAGCGAGGGAGCTACGGGCTCAGCATCTTTGCGAAAGAGCGGGGCGGCCCAGAAATCAATCTCGATGAGATCAGAAGCGATTTTCGGCAGGACCCGCACATCAACATCTGAGGGCAACTTCGCCAGCAATGACTCATCTGTCCAGTGCGGAACTCCTACTTTCACCATGAAAACGCATCTCTCCTGTCCGTAGAGGTCTTGTCTTCATGCTAACCGACGAAGCCGCGAATTTATTGTTTCTGATGAAAGATAGAGCTATTGATGTCCGGCCAGAATTCTTTGAAGATAAATGTTAATCCATCCAGGCTGACATTCGTGAGCCAGTGTTGCCCTATTTTGGTCCAGGTCCGCTCCCGGCCTGGATAATAAAGGCTCGAAATTGCCGAGGCGGAACCTGCCCCCATAATCTCCGATGCGTTGAATGTCTCATTGCCGGAGTCTGTGCGAGTAATCAGCACGCGAGAGAAGGAATACCCAGCCCGCTTGATGAGTCCGCCATGGCCCAGTGTGTAGTAGCGTGAATCCTGACGCAGCACTGTGGGATAGATGAACTCGACATTGTAGTTCTCGACTGCCTGATCGGCTAGCGTATGCCAATAGTATCGGCCATATCCCGCTGCCCCCTGGTGAAATTCAGGATAGGAGTTTTGCGCAAAGCTGACCCCGGCGATAACACCGGCAAAGATGAACGCTGAATAATCGAAGCTGTCCAGCGTTGTTGTCATGAATTTATCCTTCATGGACTGCGGAGGGAGCTTCTCATCCACTGACACAGAGCGAAAATTCGGCACGATGCCGAGAATACGCTTCGTCTGTTTTCCTTCAAGACTGGTCGAAGTGGTTTCGGGAATCTGCTGAGTTTGTCCGGCAGTTTGTTGGGCAAGCGCTGCATCGGGCGCATCAGGAATGACGGCAGCAGATGCAATGGACTGCGCATGCGCCGCAAACAACGATGCACAAAGTAAAGATAAAAAAACCGTACATCCAAAAAGAAAACTACGCAGTTGCATGTTGCTTAGACGGGAAATGAAGGCCAGCGGGTGCAAAAAGAAAGCGTAATCCGAGCTTGTTGACTACGATTCTTTAATAAATTTTGACAATGCTTCGATTCCCGCTACAATAGCGGGCTTTGGCACAGAGTAACCGAATCGCACGTGACCTTCTCCCTGCGCCCCGAAAACCACACCCGGAACCGTAGCAACGTGCGCCTTCTCAAGGAGAATCGCGGAAGCCCTGCGGCTGTCTTTGTGGATTTTGCTGATGCGGGGGAACGCATAGAATGCTCCTTCGGGCGTATCACATTCGAGTCCAAGCTCATTTAAGGCATTCACCAGCAGGTCGCGCCTCTCGCGGTACTCTTGTCTGCGCTGATTGATAAAGCTCTGCGGAGTTGCCAGAGCCTCAAGCGCCGCCCATTGTGATGGCGTGGAAACGCCATTCGCTGAATAAAGAACCAGCTTGCGCAGTCCAGTGATGAACGGCTCTTTGGCGACGGCATAGCCCACGCGCCATCCAGTCATTCCATAGCTTTTGGAAAAGGTGTAAGTAGAAATGGTGCGTTCTGCCATGCCCGGCAGCGATGCAATCGATACATGATCGCCTTCGTAGACCAGATCCTCATAGGCTTCATCTGCAATCACAATCAGGTTGTGTTTTTTGGCAAATGCGGCAACTTCTTCAGCTTCTGCGCGGGAAAACACAGCACCGGATGGGTTCTGTGGGGTGTTGTAGTAAATGGCCCTGGTGTGCGGCGTAGAAAATTGCTCCAGAGTTTTTGTGAGTCCATTCCGCCGCGCGCTCGCCGTAGGAATGAGCAACGGACGCGCCTGGGCGCCGGTGATCATGTCGCGGATCGGCGTCCAGTAAGGGGAGAAGAGCAGCATGTCATCGCCGGGATCGAGCACAGCCTGAAATGCCGCATAGAGAGCATGCGCGCCTCCTGCCGTGATGAGCACGTCATCCAGGGTGACATCGAGATGGTTACGCGTTCTGAGTTTCTCAACCAGTGCTTCGCGTAATGGCACGATTCCCGATGACGGCGCATATTTCGTTTTGTTCTCGACGAGCGCGCGGACCATGGCATATTTAATGGGCTCCGGTGTCTCAAAAAAGGGTTCTCCACCGTGGAACGCATGCACCATTTGGCCAGCGCTGCGAAGCTCAATCACCTTATTGCGAATTTGAACGATGTCGGAAAAACCGACCTCGTCCAGACGCTTGGCAAGACGCAGGGGAGCCTTTTTTGTAGCCATATCTCAGAAACCCTCTCTGATGGAAATCTGCCGGAGAGCAGAGTCAAACTCTACAGCTTATCTGAATCCGGGCTGAAACGAGAGGCTTTCCTGAGCAACAGCCGCAAAATGATATGCTGCGTGCTATGCGACGCTCAGCGATATGGTTCCTGATAGCCGGCCTTTGGCTGGTGGTTGCCATTGCAGCTGCTTTCCGCCACGGCTGGCAGGCAGCATGGCTGCAGGCGGTGATAGCTCTTCTGTTTTTTGCTGTTGCTCTGTACTTCCGCCGTAGAGAAGGGGTCAGGTAGCGAGCGCTCCGGTGTAGACTGCCATGCCTGCGACCGCGTCTACCCCCATCTGATGCAGTGCGTCAATTTCCGCCTGTTCGCGAATTCCTCCAGCCACAATCAACTGCCGGGTAGTCAGCTTGCGAAGGCGATGCGCAACTTCTAATGGGAATCCCTGCATAGTTCCTTCTGTATCCACGTGCGTATACAGGAAAGCTCCGCAGAACGGATCGAGAGCTGTCATGGCCGCATCGGGAGTGAGTCCCGCCTGCTCTTTCCATCCTTTGATGGCAACCTGCCCATTCTTTGTGTCGATGCTCGCGACAAACTGCTCCCGCCCAATTTGACTCTGAATTTCTTCAGCAAGCGTGATATTCACCGCGCCTGCCGCAAACAATGCTGAACCGAAGATGACGCGGCGCGCGCCGGAATCCAGGATATGCCGCGCCTTCTCTACTGTTGCGATACCTCCACCGACCTGGCAGGGCAGACGGCCCGCGATCTTCTCGATCAAAGCGGCATTATCTCCCTGACGCATTGCCGCATCGAGATCGATGAGCTGGACCATGGGATACGAGCTGAAGCGCTCAATCCAGTATTCAAAATCATCGAAGGCCAGCTTCAGCTTTTCACCGCGAACAAGCTGGACGATGCGCCCTCCCATGAGATCGATGGACGGAATCAGCATGGCAGCCTCACAGGAACTCCTCGCCTGGCGATTTCCTCTTTTAACTCGCGAACATCGGCAATGCCGAAATGGAAGATGCTTGCGGCTAAAGCGGCATCAGCCTTTCCTTGTGTCAGTACATTGGCGAAATGGTCTGCCGTACCTGCGCCACCTGATGCAATGACCGGAATCTGCACGGCTTCGCTCACTCGCGCAGTGAGCTCGCAATCGAAGCCTGCACGCGTTCCATCCGCATCCATGGATGTAAGCAATATCTCTCCGGCTCCGCGTGATTCGGCCTCTTTTGCCCAATCGATTACTTTGCGGCCCGTGGGCTTTCGGCCTCCGCTCACGAATACTTCAGCGTCTCCAACCGGATCATCGGTCTTCGCGCGGCGCGCGTCAACCGCAACAATCACCGCCTGAGCGCCGAATCTGCTGCCGATCTCATCGATGAGTTCCGGCCGAGCAATGGCTGCAGAATTGATACTGACTTTATCCGCTCCGGCGTCGAAAATAGCTGCTGCATCTTCAATAGCGCGAATACCGCCGCCGACCGTGAACGGGATGTAAAGTTGCCTGGCAGTGCGTTCCACTGTGTCGATCAGCGTTCCTCGCCCTTCATGTGTTGCTGTGATGTCCAGCAATACAATTTCGTCTGTGCCCGCTTCTGCATGGCGGCGAGCCAACTCGGCTGGATCGCCTGCATCAACGATATCCACAAACTGCACGCCTTTCACCACGCGGCCTGCATTCACATCGAGGCAGGCGATAATGCGCTTCGTCAGGCTCATGCGAGCCTCACAAAATTTTCGAGAATCCGTAAGCCAACGGGGCCGGATTTCTCAGGATGAAACTGGACTCCCATGACATTGTCCCGCTCTGCGGCCGCTGTAAACGGCAGATCGTATTCTGTAACTGCCACGGTGCTGTTTATCACCGGGGCGCGATAGGAATGTGTGAAATAGACGAAAGCGCCACTTGAAATTCCCTGAAGCAGACGTGATTCTCTAACCTGAATCGAATTCCAGCCGACATGCGGGACTTTCAGCTTGTCCGAGAATCGCTCACACAGCCCGGCAAATACCTTGAGGCCCGGAGTGGCCGGCGATTCTGTACTTCCCTCAAAAAGCCATTGCAGACCAACGCAAATGCCCAGAAACGGAACGCCTGTTCTGATTCGCTCTTCAATTGCATTTTTCAGGCCGTGTTCTTTGAGGAAGGCTGTTGCAGAGAAATGACCCACACCGGGCAGAACCAGTTTCTCGGCCCGCATGACCTGTTGCGGATCTGACGTTAAAACTGCGTGTGCGCCAACAGCATGAAGGGCCTTCATGACCGACGTAAGATTGCCTGCTTTGTAATCAATTACAGCAATCACAACAATCCTTTCGTGCTGGGGAGCATCTGGCCCAGTTGCTTATCGCGCATGCAGGCGAAGCGCAACGCGCGCGAGAATGCTTTGAACAGCGCTTCTACTTTGTGATGATTTGAGCGACCATACATCGTCTTCAGATGAACATTGGCACGGGCTCCGCGCGCGAAGCCTTCAAAAAAGTCGTCCACAAGTTCTGATTGGAGATCACCAACGAGCCGTGTTTTTACTTTGGTGTCGATCACAGAGGAGACGCGGCCACTGAGGTCGATGGCGGCGATGCCGAGGGTTTCATCCATCGTCATCAGAAAGTATCCGGCTCGCATGATACCCTTCTTGTCGCCGAGCGCGCGATCAAATGCCTCTCCAAGTGCAATGCCCACGTCTTCCACCGTGTGGTGCTGGTCCACATCCAGATCACCTTTGCACGAGAGTTCAAGATCAAAAGCGCCATGGCGCGTGAACAGCTCCAGCATGTGATCCAGAAAGCGGATACCCGTGCCGACTTTATATTTTCCTGAACCTTCGATGACCAGCCGCAGCGTAATTTGCGTTTCTGCCGTTTTGCGGTGGATCAATGCTGTTCGCTTGTGGGTACTACCGCTGGTCTTCATTTGGTCTCCATTGAATCTCTGCAAGTGACTCCTCGAGCGCTTTAATTCCTATTGCAGTGTGTTCCAGCGTGCCGACAGTGATGCGCACACAGCCATCGCAGCCCGGATCATTGGATCGGTCGCGCACCAGCACATTGCGGGCACGCATGGCGGCCGTAAACTCTTTGTGCTTCGGCCCAATTTTCGTCAGGATAAAGTTGGCTTCCGACGGCCAGAATAGAGCGCCGAGCCGCTGCAACGCTGCTGTGAAAAGCTCACGGCTCCGCAGCACTTCATCGACATACCACTGCAGGTAGTCCGTATCCTGAATGGCTGCCGGCAAGCAGGCCAATGCAAGACCATTGACGCTATATGGAGAAATCATCCTGCGCATCCATCGCATCTGCGACTCATGCGCGATGAGCACTCCGAGCCGAAGGCCTGCAAGGCCATATGCTTTCGAAAATGTTCGCGTGACCACCAGATTCGGGGTGCGATCCATGAGATCGAGAACCGTCTCACCATAGAAGTGATAATAGGCTTCATCCACCAGAACCATAGCGTGAGGCGCGCGTTCCAAAATTGCCACGATGGCATCGCGTGAAACCGCGCGTCCTGTGGGGCTGTTTGGATTTGCGATGGCAATCAATTTGGTGGCAGGCGTGATTTTCTTCAGCACGCATCCCAGCGGAAAAGCAAAATCTTCTGCTGCCTGGACAAAGACGAGCTTCGCATCTGTCGAAGAGCCATAGACCTCGTACATGGAATAGGTCGGCACCGGCAGCAAAAATTCATCGCCGCTATCGAGATACGTCTGACAGAGAACGTGAATTGCCTCGTCTACTCCATTCGTCAGCAACACCCCCGTTGCCTTTATCCCAAGATGCGCGGCTACCAGCGCTTCGACTGGCTCGCGTTCCGGATATTTCGTGATATCAGCGCGGTAGATGCGGCCTAGAGCCTCCAACACTTTGGGCGAGCACGCGGATGTATTTTCATTGAAATCGAGGCGCACGCCATTACGCGACCCGAGCGGCGGATGGTATTCCTTCGTGCGCAGAACCGCGGCGCGAGGCTTTGGATATTCAGTCATGGATACCTCGCGCACGAATGGCTTCAGAATGGCCACGCAGACCTTCGGCTTCGGCCAGAGCAATTGCAGCCGCGCCAAGTTGTTTCAGGCCCTCGCGCTCATATTTCTGAACAGTGATGATCTTCAGGAAGTCTGAAACGCTCAGGCCACCACGCGCTCTCGCCCAGCCGCCTGTTGGCAGCGTGTGATTCGGGCCGGAAATGTAATCACCCAGCGGCTGTGCTGAATAACTGCCGATAAAGACAGAACCAGCGCTCGTCACCCAATCCAGATCACTTTTGTCGTCGATGGTGAGATGTTCGGGAGCAAGCGAATTTGTCAGCCTGCGTGCTTCTGCAACGGATTCGGTTACGAATATGACTCCGTTGCTCTGAATCGCCTGCTTCGCAATGGGATTTTTGGATGACAGCCGCTTCGTCTCCGCGCTCACACGTTCCGCGAGTGCAGCTTTGGTCGTAATAAAGACGGGAAAAGCATCCGGATCGTGCTCTGCCTGCGCAACAAGGTCGGCTGCAATCTGCGTCGCATCCCCCTTTTCGCTGGTAACGATTATTTCTGTTGGGCCAGCGAGCATATCGATGGAGCAATCGAATGAAACCAGCTTTTTTGCGGCAACCACATAGGCGTTACCGGGACCAACAATCTTATCGACCTTTGCAATGTTCTCTGTTCCATATGCCAGCGCAGCCACCGCTTGAGCGCCGCCAATGCGGTAGAACTCAGTGATGCCGAGAAAGCCGGCGGTAGCCAACGTCTCGGCTGCAGGCCTCGGTGAAACAACAACGATGCGCTGAACTTCCGCGACCTGCGCCGGAATGACTGTCATGAGCATGGTTGAAGGCAGTGGATAACGCCCACCCGGAACATAGCAGCCAACTGCATCCAGAGGACGAACCTGCTGGCCAACGGTTAACCCGGGCACCTGTTCGAAGCCCCAGCTTTTCGGCATTTGCTTTTGGGCGAAGCGGCGGATGTTCTTTGCTGCTAGTTGAATCGCAGAACGAAACGCAGGCGCGGCATTGCGCCATGCCTGCTGCATCTCGTCTTCTGTAATTCGTAACGGGGTTTGTTGCGAAATGCCATCGAAACGACCGGAATACCGGCGCAGGGCTTTGTCCCCGTCTTTGCGTACTGCATTGATGATACGACGCGCAACCGGCACGGCACGCTCATCGATCGTCGAACGGCGGCTCTGCAACTGCGCGATGACGACCTGCGCCCGCTTCGCATCGCGTCCGGTGGTACGCAGAACTTTCATCTACAGCACCACCTTGCTTAGGGGATATTCGACGATACCGGTTGCATTTGTTGCTTTGAGCTTTGGAATTACGTCGCGAACTGCTGTCTCCTCGAGGATGGTGTTAACGGCCACCCAGGAAGGATCGCTCAATGCAGAAACCGTTGGTGAATTCAATGCGGGAAGCACCGAGAGAACTGCTGCCAGATCAGACTTCCGTACGTTAAGCATCAGGCCGACCTGTCCCTGTGCTGCGATGGCTGCCTGCAGCATCAGCGCGATGTTGTCGATCTTCTGCTTCTTCCAGGGATCGTCATAGCTTGCCGGATTCGCTATCAGGTGCGTCTCGCTCGCCATGACGGTATCGATAATGCGCAGGCGGTTCGCCTTTAAGGAACTGCCCGTTTCTGTGACTTCGACAATGGCATCAGCTAATGTTGGCGGCTTCACTTCGGTTGCGCCCCAGCTGAATTCCACCTTTACCGGCACCCCTTTTTCCGCGAAGTAGCGTTTCGTGACTTCAACCAATTCAGTGGCGATGATCTTGTCTTTCAGGTCTTCGGCTTTTTGATATGGCGAGTCTTCGGGCACGGCCAGCACCCAGCGAACGCGCTGGCGGCTCTGCTTCGCGTATACGAGACTGGTGACACTTTTTACCTCACGTCCGCTCTCCACCACCCAGTCAATGCCGGTGAGGCCGGCATCGAGTGCGCCATGATCGACATAACGGGCCATCTCCTGTGCGCGAATCAGCGTGCATTCGATCTCGCTGTCATCAATGGAAGGAAAGTAGGAACGACCATTGGCGTAGATATTCCAGCCCGCGCGTTGAAAAAGCGCAATCGTCGCGTCCTGCAGACTGCCTTTCGGAATGCCGAGTTTCAGCTTGTTCGCCATCAGCGCACCTCCGCACTGACATTGATCGCAATAGGGCGAGTAAAGCAGCTGACGGTCCCTTCATGGCAGACAAGGCCGTCGCCTTCTACCTGCACGCGATAGAGCACCGTGTCCTTATCGCAGTCGGTTGACGCTTCTATCACCCTCAGGCGATTGCCGCTGGTCTCGCCTTTCATCCAAAGCTTCTGGCGAGTGCGGCTCCAGAAAGTCACGAACCCGCTCTCCAGCGTTTTTTGATAGCTGGCTTCATTCTGGAAGCCGACCATCAGCACCTGGCCTGTTGCGGCGTCCTGCACGATGGCCGGAACAAGGCCATCCATTTTTGCAAAATCAATTGTTATATCAGTCATCGCTCATCCTTCAGTTTGTTGCCAGCCTGCGTTTTTCGCGCAGATGTAAAAAGCCCGCCTGCGCTTAGCGCATCGGCGGGCTTTCGGTCCTTTGATTCTGGCTTTTTACTCTAGGCCATAAGGATTCGCCGACACGCTCGTCACGTGATGATGATGGTGATGACGATGATGGCGGTGAATCTGCATCTGAGTTGAAGATAATCGGCGGTAAGGAAGATGTCAACTCTTATTGGCGAAGCGCTCCGCGGAGAAGAAATCTACCGGCCATTTCGTATGGCCGTCGATGGCGAGATCCGCCAGCACTTCTCCCAGAACAGTGGCGAACTTGAATCCATGCCCTGAGAAGCCGCAGGCTATGGTGACCTGTGCGTAGTTCGGGTGCGGTGAGACAACGAAGTGCTCATCCGGAGTCAGGGTGTACATGCAGGTTGCGGCATGCAGCAATTTTCCGTTCAATGCCGGGATAAAAGTTGCAAGTTGCTCTCGAATCTCTTCAATATCGCGATCATGAATCTCTCGCTCAATTGAGTCTGTCGTGCAGATATCGCCGCCGGAATGCATGGCAGCCTTCACGCCGCATTTTTCGCAATCGGTCGCTGGGAATCCATAGAAGACCGTCTCATTACCGGTTCTCCAGATGTAGATTGGAAAGCGATCGGGCGCAAAATTTTGTATAGCTGTTAGCGGATCAAACCAGGCCATCACGTGCCGTCGGATATGCAAAGGCAACGCCAGTTTGAGCAGATTGCTTGCCCACGGCCCCGGTGCGATCACCAGGCGGGCCGCTTTATACGCGGTCTTCGGGGTGACGACCCGAACCGCGCCGCCGTCCGTTGCAGTCCAATCGACAGTTGGCTCTTCAAAGTGCAAAGTTGCTCCGTGTTGCGCGGCTAATCCAAGATGCGTTGCAACGGCTACCTCGGGCCGCAGAAAGCCGGCTTTCTTCTCGAATACGGCGCAATCCTCAGCACGCGGACGGAGAACTGGAAACCGCCGTTGTATCTCTTTTGCATCGAGTACTTCGTGAGCAAGATTGTGTTGCTTCGCGCTGAGAAGACTTCCCTGCACAACGTCACTGTTTTCTGTTCCGAGAAACAGACCTCCGGTCGCCGTAAGCAGTTGTGTTTGCGAATCACGTTCCAGTTGTTCCCATAATTCATAAGCGCGCAGCACCAAAGGCACATAGTCAGGATTCTCATGGTAGGCCTGGCGAATGATGCGGGAGCTTCCGTGAGAAGAGCCGCGATCATGCGCCGGAGTGAATCGCTCCAGTCCCAGAACCCGCTTTCCTCGCGCTGCCAGATGATACGCGGCAGCGCTGCCGATTCCACCCAGCCCGATTACGATTACGTCAAACGTCTCTGCCATTTGCGTTATTGGTAGATTATCCTGTGTCGTCGAACTTATCTTTGGTTGTTTCGTCCACAAAGGAACACGATGCGATTGGTAAGAACTTCTATTCTCTGCCTGACAGGTATTGTTTGCGCCTCCTATGCATTCAGCGAAAAGACGATTGAAGGGCGTAATGGCATCTCTCTGCCTGCGCCTCCACCCACGGCAACCGATACGGTCGTTGACAATCTCCACGGCACGGAAATCGCCGATCCGTACCGTTGGCTTGAAGACGCAAAAAGTCCGGCGACCCGCGCATGGCTTGCCTCGCAGATGACGTATACCGACGAGTACCTTTCGCAGGTAAAGATACGGCCACAGATTGTTGATGAGCTGACGAAGCTGCAGCGCGTCGATCATTATTCTGTTCCGCTGGAATACGGCGGCAGGCTGTTTTTTGAGAAGCGGCTGGCAAATGAGAACCAGGCCTCGATCTACATGCGCGAGGGCTGGACAGGCGCAGATGTGCGTCTTGTCGACGCGACAAAACTCAGCGCAGACCAGAACACCTCCGTAACCATCAACGATATTTCGAGTGATGGCAAGTTTTTGGTTTACGGCATTCGGCAGGGCGGCGCAGATGAAGAATCAGTTCATGTTCTCAATGTTGATACGAAGCAGGAGCTGGCAGACTCGCTGCCAAGCGGCCGCTACTTTGGCGTGAGTCTCGGCCCAAACAAGCAGGGGCTTTATTATGCGCGGTTCACGCACGCGGGAACAACAGTCCACTACCACAAATTCGGCACGCCCCTCGTATCTGACCCGACGATCTTCGGCAAGGAATATCGCGGCCAGAAGCTGGGTGAGATGGAGCTCATCAGCGCCAGAGTCACGGAAAATGGTCGGTATCTCATCATCAGCGTCAGTCGCGGCGTTCCCGCAACGCGAGAAGACATCCTTGTCAAAGATCTCCGCAAGCCCGAAAGCGAGATCATTCCACTGGTCTATGGATTGGAAGCGCGCACATCAGCAGTCAACATTGGCGACCGCTTCTTTCTCTCGACCGATTACCAGGCCGCGAACAAGCGCGTTGTGGAAGCGAAGCCGGACGAGTCACCCGAGCAGTGGAAGACAGTCGTACCCGAAGGCAACGACGTAATCGACGGCTTCAATATCGTTGGCGGTAAGCTGTTTGTGCGCCGTCTGCACGATGTGAAGACCGAGACATCCATCTATTCACTCAATGGCAAACAGATCGGGCAGGTCACGTATCCCGGCATTGGCTCCGGCACAGACGTAATGGGCAGAGCAGAGCAGACCACCGGCTTTTACGTCTTTCAGTCCTTCATTCTGCCGCCCACGATCTATCGCTACGACACGAAAACGGGCAAGTCAGATGTCTTCTTCCAGCCGAAGCTGCCGTTTGATTCATCGGAGTACGAGATTAAACAGGTCTTCTACCACTCAAAGGACGGCACACGCGTTCCTATGTTTATCGCCGGCAAGAAAGGATTGAAGCAGGACGGCACCGCGCGCCTGCTGATGACCGGTTACGGTGGCTTTCAGTTGCCGATGTTGCCTGGGTGGGACAGTGAGTACGCCTGGTGGATGCAGCAGGGCGGCTACTTTGCCCTTCCGAATCTGCGCGGTGGAGACGAATATGGCGAACCCTGGCACAAAGCAGCCATGTTCGAAAAGAAGCAGAACGTCTTCGACGACTGGTTTGCCGCAGCCGAGTACCTGATCCAGAACCACTACACGACCCCCGAGCGATTTGCCATTCGCGGACGCTCAAATGGCGGCCTCCTGATGGGCGCGTCCATGACGCAGCGGCCTGATCTCTTTGGCGCAATCTGGTGTGGATATCCTCTGCTCGACATGCTGCGCTACCAGAACTTTCTTTTCGGGCGGCTCTGGACGACCGAATACGGCAGTGCTGATAACGCCAAAGACTTTCCCTATTTGCTCAAATACTCGCCTTATCAAAATGTGAAACCAGGAACAAAGTATCCGGCGATCATGTTCTTTACCGGCGACAGCGACACACGCGTCGACCCGCTGCACGCGCGCAAGATGACGGCACGGATGCAGTCAGCCAATGGCGGCGAGCGCCCCATTCTGCTGCATTACAGTTTGAAAGGCGGCCACAGCTCCGGCGTGTCACTTGCCCAGCTGGTAAATGATGAAGCCGATGAGCTGGCCTTTCTCTGGAATGAAACCAGCGCGCCATAGACTCTCAGCAACTTGCAGCTACCACACTTACCCGCCAGCAATCATGCGCAGGAGGCGCATCCAAAAGCTTCGGACAGCATCTATCCTTCTATTCCATGCGCAATACCCGCATAGGATCGACCCGCGTTGCGCGTCGTGCCGGAAAGTAACAAGCCGCGAAAGCTACAGTCGTCAACACCGCAATCACGACAAGCATGGTCGCCGGATCATACGTATGCACTCCATAGAGTAAAGACGAAAAGCTGGCCATCACATCCGCCAGCCCCAGGGCCGCTGCAATCCCAATGATCGCCCCGAACGCAGTCAGTCTGCCGCCGCGCGCCAGCACCCAGCGAAACACATCTCTGCGATCCGCGCCTAGGGCCATGCGGACGCCTATATCGCGTGTGTGCTGCACGACGAGATAGGAAATCACTCCATACATCCCGATGCTGGCCAGCAGCAGCGCTGTCCCCGCAAATGCAGCCAGCAGAATCATTGCGAAGCGCCGCCCGGCTAACGTACCCGAAATGGTCGATTCCATCGTTGCCGGGTTGTACACCACCTGCTCATGATTCATCTGGACCAGAGCATTGCGAACGCTCTGAAACGCCGTATCCGCGTCATACCTGGAGCGCATGACAACATCCATGCCCATCAACACTAATCCAAGCTGCTGTTCCGGAAGCTGCATGATGGTCTGGTAAATCTCTGCGCGCAACGGATTAACAGCATCATTGTCTAAACCCCATTGATTCACATGCCCGACGACGCCAATTACTGTGGCCGGATCATTCTCAAACTGTTCAAGAAAGACTCGCTTTCCGATGGGATCGGCATTTCCAAAGAGCTTCCGCGCAAATACATCATCGATCACTACAGTGCGCGGCGCATGCTCATCGTCGCTGGGCGTGAAGAATCGTCCTTTCAACAGCGGAATCCCCATAGCCTTCAGATAACCGGGCCCCACAATGTAACGGATGGCCCAGTGCATATCGTTCTGGCTTTGCGGCCTCGGCTCTCCTTCCAGCCAGAAGAGCTGTTCATCATCGCTCTGCATGGGCAATGCCGCCCATGAAAATGAGACGGCTTCCACTCCCGGCACAGCTGCAATTCTCGCATCGGCTTCGCGTAGATAAGCAAGCGTGGCTTCCGGGCTGGACCCAATCATGGAAGAAGGGGCCTGCAGGCCAAACGTAAGCACACCTTTCGGTTGAAATCCTGTATCTACATCAGAGAGCTTTGCGAGGCTGCGAATCATCAACCCGGCGCCAACCAGCAATACCAGCGTTGTCGCCATCTGGAAAACAATCAGCCAATTCTGCGCGCCCTGTCGGGAACTGCTCGATCCACGGCTGCCTTCTTTCAATGTGTCCTGCAGGTTCTGCCGGAAGACTTTTAATCCCGGCATTAACCCGAACAAGGTTCCGGCAGCCAGAGAAATCAGGAGAGTAAAGGCCAGCACAGCCCCGCTCATGTGAATTTCAGATGAACGCGGCAACTGCTGCGGCAACAGATGCAGAAGCACCTGTGTGCCCCACGCGGCAAGAGCCAGGCCGAGTGCTCCGCCTGCAAATGAAAGCATCAGGCTTTCGGTGAGCAGCTGACGCAGCAATCGCATCCGCCCCGCGCCGAGGGCTGATCGCACCGCGAACTCCTGCGCTCGCGCATTCGCACGCACCAGCAGCAGATTCGCGATGTTCACGCAGGCAATCAGCAGTACAAAACCCACTGCTCCCATCAGAATCAGCAACAGCGGCTTCACATCGCGTACCATGGCGAGCTGAAAAGGGATTAGTTTTGCGCGAATTCCTTTATCAGCTTCCGGATACGCCTTCTCCAACCGCTCAGAAACCTGCTGCATGTCGGCCTGCGCCTGCTCAAGCGTAACTCCAGGCTTGAGCCGAGCAATGCCGTGAATGCCAAGTCCCGCAGCGCGCGCGGTCAATGCAGGGTTTTGGAATTGCCCTATCGGTACATAAAGATCGGCTGCGCGAAAATTGCTGACCAGCAGATTGAAATTCGCCGGCAGCACGCCGATGATCGTATAGTTCCGACCATCCAGCGTCAGCACCTTGCCAAGCACATCAGGCCGCGCTCCGAGCTTACGCTGCCAAAAACCTTCGCTGATGATCACCAGCGGCTCGCGCCCGATTTCATCTTCGTGCGGAGCAAAGAGCCTGCCCATCACCGGTTTTACTCCAAGGAGTGGAAAGAAGTCTGACGAAACCAGCTCTGCGCGTATTTCCTCGGCATCTCCCAGGCCGGTCAGGTTGTAGCCCGTGCCGCGCGAGACGGCAAGCGCGGCCAGCGTTTTGTTATCACGTTGCCAGTCGCGAAAATTAGGATAGGAAATCGATCCCTCGCTGAAGTTTGGCTTGCCGGCATGCACCGTCACCAACTCTTCAGGATGCGGATAGGGCAGCGGGTTCAGCAGCACGCCATTGACGACTGAAAACAGCGCTGTATTGGCGCCGATGCCAAGCGCCAGTGTCACCACTGCTATCACGGTGAACCCTGGACTCTTCGCCAGCATGCGCAGGCCGAAGCGAATGTCCTGCCACAGGGCTTCAAACCACGGCAATCCCTGCTGCTCGCGATAGGACTGCTTAGTCTGCTCCAGACCTCCAAGTTGGATCAGAGCATTGCGGCGCGCCTGTTCCGGAGTCATACCAGAGCGCAGATTGTCTTCGATGTGCATCTGCAGATGGCTCTCCAGCTCTGCAGAAAAATCTTCCTCAGCCCCCGCGCCATCGAATATTCCATGCAGCCGAATCCACAACGCTCTGAGCTTTCGCATCACGACTCCTTAGCTGGTGCAAGAAAACGCGCAAGAATTGCGGTTGCCTGCTCCCAGTCCCGCGCTTCGCGCTCCAGCTGCTTTCGTCCTGCGCGTGTCAGCTTGTAGAACTTCGCCTTACGGTTGTTTTCCGACAATCCCCATTCAGACGCAATGTATCCCTCCTGCTCCAGCTTGAGAAGCGCCGGGTAGAGCGTTCCATAATTCAGCGCCAGCAAATGGCCACTCGTCTGTTCAATGCGCCGCGCGATGCCATATCCGTGGATTGGCCCCATCGTCTCCAGCGTCTTCAGCACCATCAGAGCCAGCGTGCCCTGCCAGACATCGGTTTTATCCCCCATGCTTCTCCTATTGGCTAACCATAGGTATCATGCTCCACTCTTCTATGGTTTGGCAATAGGAATTTGATCCGCTTGCCACAGCCACGGAAAAGATGATGTGATCGGTAATGGATGGATACCGCTATCCACAACACGATTGATGCGGTCTGGCGGATGGAATCGGCGAAACTGATCGCTGGTCTCACACGCCTGGTGCGCGATGTAGGAATAGCCGAAGACCTGGCGCAGGAAGCGCTGGTTGTCGCTCTTGAGCAGTGGCCGAAAGCAGGCGTTCCGGAAAATCCCGGCGCGTGGCTCATGACAACAGCCAAACATCGCGCACTCGATCTGCTGCGGCGGAAACAGATGCTCGATCGCAAGCATGGGGAGCTGGGGCGTGAGATGGCCGAGCGCGAGCTGACGCCGCCGGATTTCGATGCTGCCTTCGATGACGACATTGGCGATGATCTGCTGCGCTTGATGTTTATTGCCTGTCATCCTGTGCTCTCGCCGGAAGCGCGTGTAGCGCTGACGCTGCGGCTGCTTGGCGGACTTACTACGGACGAAATCGCCCGTGCCTTCCTTGTCCCGGAAGCCACGATTGCGCAGCGCATCGTGCGCGCCAAGCGAACCTTGGCGCAGGAGGACATTCCGTTTGAAGTCCCGGGTAGTAAGGAACTGCCGCAGCGGTTGTCATCAGTGCTGGGCGTAATTTATCTGGTTTTTAATGAGGGCTATTCTGCCACCGCTGGCGATGACTGGATGCGGCCTGCCCTCTGTGAAGAGGCGCTCCGGCTGGGGCGCATCCTGGCCGAATTAGCGCCTCAGGAAGCAGAGGTGCATGGTCTGGTAGCGCTGATGGAAATTCAGGCATCGCGTTCCGCGGCGAGGACCGGACCGGAAGGACGTCCCGTGCTCCTGCTTGATCAGGACCGCGCGAAATGGGATCGGCTGCTGATTCAACGCGGGCTTGCGGCTTTGGAGCGTGCCGAATCGCTCGGCGGAAAGCGTGGCCCGTATGCCTTGCAGGCTGCCATTGCCGCGTGTCATGCCCGCGCGTTCAAGGCTGAAGATACAGACTGGGCCCGTATGGTGCAACTTTATGATGAATTGGCACAGTTGATGCCTTCACCAATAGTAGAGCTGAACAGAGCCGTTGCTGTCAGCATGGCTTCCGGCCCCGGCGATGCGCTGAAGCTGGTGGATGAGCTGACAGCTGAGCCGTCGCTAAAGGGATATCATCTATTGCCAAGCGTGCGCGGCGATCTGCTGGCCAGGCTTGGACGGTTCGACGAAGCGCAGGTTGAGTGCGAGCGGGCTGCTGCAATGACGCGCAATGAACGTGAACATGAGCTGCTTCTGGAGCGTGCGAGAGAATTTGCTGCGCGCGCCCGCCGTCTCGTCGTATAGTTTTGTTTGCTTTATTCCAAAGATATTTCTTACAGAGCCATCGAATTATTTTGTAAAAACTCGCCGCAGATAGTACCTAATCCGCATCCTACGAATGAAACAAAGGCCAGCAGGCAAACCGGAAAGGACAAAACATGCTGCTGATTATCCTTATCATTCTGCTATTGATTTTTGGGTTTGGCGGTTACCGCATGGGGCCGGGGATAGGCTACTACGGCGGCGGCGGAATCAGCCTGATTCTGTTGATCATCATCATTCTGCTTTTGCTCCACGTGTTCTGAAGAAATTATCGATGAGATAATCGCGCAGCTCGATGTTGAAGCTGCGCGTGTTCTGTTTCGCATCCTGCGCGTCGGTGTTGTAGTTGACGATATACGCGCTGTGCGTGGACGGATCGATGTTGATCTGGCTGCGGAAACCATTCTGCCAGCCCGGGTGGCCAATGAGAGTCACGCTGCCGTCCGTATGCACGAAGAAGCTCTCCGCCACGGAATCGTGAGCACCTGAGCGTGATGGAAAGTCGTCGTCCGGCATGACTGGCAGCACCGGCTTCCACATCTCTTCGAGCGAAGAGCGTTTCAGGATCGCGTCATATTCAGACTGGTGCGCGGGATCACCAAGCAGGAAACGGATGTATTTCAGCATGTCCGGAAGTGGCGCGTTCAATCCGCCATTCGAGCGGGTGATGCCGGTATTGAAGTCGAATGAATCTTCGGTCAGCTTGCCGTCTTTCAGGTCCCAGCTATGCGAGCGATAGCGCAGCAAAGTGTAGGGACTGCGGTCGTAGTAGCTGCGGTTCATGCCGAGCGGGCCGAAGACGTTTTTCTGCATGTAGACCTCGAACTGGTCTCCGGATACACGCTCGATAATTTTTCCCAGAAAGACGACGGCAAGATTGGAATAGCTGTACCGTGTGCCTGGCGCGAACTTGATTTCCGTGTACGGCAGCATGGCGACAATTTGCGACCATTGCGTCGGCTCGAATGGCTGCCAGTCCGCATCCCGCCACGGCCATGTGGCGTCGCGAAAGCCGCTCGAATGGGACATCGCCTCACGAATAGTGATTGCCGAGATAGACCCGAAAGGATCGTGTACCGCGGTAAGTTCCGGGATGTATTTGACCAGCGGATCGTCGAGCGACAGGAGTCCGCGGTCGCGCAGTTGCATGATGGCGATGCCGGTAAACGTCTTGGTGACGGAAGCCCAGTGATACGTCGTGTTGTCGTCCACCGGGGCGGCGTCGCTCTGGCGGCCGTAGTTGTCGTGCAGCACCACTTCGCCGTTCCGGATGAGCATCAGACTGCTGCCAACGATTCCATTGCGATGCAGTCCGGATTCATAAAACGACTTGATCTGCTCGGTCGATGCCGGAGATTGTGATTGCGCAGCGACGGTGGCAGCGAGACAGAAGCCCGCGATCAGAAATGGACGCATCATGTTGCTCGGATTGTACTTGGAAGATGTATTGGAACAGAAACCATCGTCAACTCCCCTCCGTTTCACATCTCGGGGAGTACCCCTCCCCCTGTTTGTACGGAGATTGTTTATTTGCAACCACTTAGAGCGCTACCTCTGTACGGAGATCGTTTGTTTTGTATAACTTACGATAACAATAAAAAAGGCATGGCGTAGCGGCCATGCCTTTTCTATCTTTTTTATTGTAGCAAATTTCCGGCGAATTACCTGCACATTTAAGTTATTGATAATAATTAACTTAACGAATCGCCGGCTTGACTTAGGTTTTCCACAGGGACCCACTCAAGCCAAAGGAGGGCTTGAATGGGCCACCTGTCCATCAGGTCGTTAGAAGTTCAGCTTGAGGCCGAGCTGAATGATGCGTTTGTCACGATATCCGGTGACCTGGCCATAGGTTCCGCTGGTATCGGAGACGCTGATGCTGTCGAAGTTGGTGTGGTTGAAGGTGTTGAACGTTTCGCCGCGGAACTGCAGGTTGAAGCGTTCCGTGAGCTTGAAGGTGCGCAGCAACGCCAGGTCCCAGCGCTGGAAGCCGGGGCCGCGGACTGCGCCGCGGCGCTCATTTCCTACCTCTCCGGCGGGAACAGAGTCAGAAAACGCAGCCTTATTGAACCACAGTTTGCGAGTGTGCGGCGCTCCCACGTTCGGGTTTCCGACCTGATTGGGACGGGCGCCTGCGGCGCTGGCGCTGTTCAGCAGGCCGATGCCGCCGGGATCCGCGGAGGTTGTCACGGTTAAGGGCAATCCTCCATTGGCAAGCACCAGGCCCGAGAATCCCCAGCCGCCAAGCAGGTGTCCGGTGAAGCCGTTCTGCTGACGATAAAACGGCAGGTTATAGACAAAGTCAGCGGTAAATACATTGCGCCGGTCATACTGCGCCGGGCCGTATTCACCCTGAATGTTGTAGATGTTCTGCACCGCAGTGCTGCGGTCCGTCTGGTTCGTAGTGAGCGCTTTGGAGAAAGTGTAGTTGAGGTCAATCAACGAACCGTCAGAGAAGCGCTTCTGCAGCGCGGCCTGCAGCGAGTGGTAATTGCTGGTAAACCACGGCTCAATAGCATTGATGGCGCTGTAGCCCTTGTAGGGGCGAATCCCGTTCAACAGCGCTGTATTCGTGCGTGTAACAACTCCGCCCGGAAACAGGCCGCTGGAAAGATAAGCGCCGGGCTGCGGCTGGTCCAGATCGACTTCGCCCAACAGATGGCGACCCAGAGCGCCGACGTAACCGAGATCGAAGATCAGGTCCGGGGCAATCTGTTGCTGCAGGTCCAGCGAGAACTGCTGCGTGTAAGGAACGCTGGATTGATACTGCGTTGCATGCAGCGCTTTGGGCAACGAGCTGACGTTCACTGTTCCGGAGAGGGGATTGCCCAGGCTAGCGCTGTTGATGCTCACGCTGTTCACAAATGGAGGATTGGCAAAGATGTTCTGCTCCAGAGTGCCCACAAGCGATGTGTCATAAGCAATGCCGTAGCCGCCGCGCAGCGACGCTTTGCCGTTGCCGAAGACATCAAAGGCGAAGCCGACGCGAGGGGCGAAATTGAAATTATCAGTAGGCGCCACCTGCTCGCCATATTTGGAATTCTTCCCGCCAATCACAATTCCGTTCAGCGGATCGTAGTCAGGATTGGGAACTGCTCCGCCAGAACATGGGGCCGTGGTGCAGATATTTCCCTTGTTGTCGATAGTCGGCGCATTGGCAGCTACGTAAGTATTGGGGTTGAAAGTTGTCAGTTCTTTGTTCTGATCGACCGGCTGCTGGAACCATGAGTAGCGAACGCCCAGATTCAGCGTCAGCCTTGGAGTCAGCTTCCAGTCATCCTGGGCATAAGCCTCTAACTGGTTGTAGGTAATGTTGGGAGTAATGTCCTCAGAAGCCTGCGAGAAAGACGCATAATTGCCGGTAAGGAAATAGGCGAACGATTGATAGAAGCTCTTCGTGCCCGTCGGAGCCGCAGTATTCGTAAAGCCATAACTTCCTGCATTGGATCCGCCCGCGTTCTCTGTTTTTTGGTAATGGTGGTACACGCCGCCGAAGCGCAGAGAATGCTGGCCCAGTATCCGGGAAATATTCGCAAACGCGCTGTGGTCGCGGTTGTAGTCGCGATAGGGACCAAAGGTAGTGAGGCTGGTACCGCCAGTGAACGTGACAGCGGGAACGCGGGGCAGCGTGGAGGTAAACGGCAGGTCAGGCTTGATGTCGGGCGAGTTCTTCGTCGCCATCAGGCCGGTGGGGTCGCTGATGATTGCGCCTGTGGAATAGACATAGCCGCCATCGAGCAGGTAATTCGGGGTGATGTTCCAGGTTACGTGTCCCATGTAGTTGCGGCCTGGAGAATTTGTTTCGGTCGTGTTTACTCCAGGAAAGCCGACAGCGCCGGTGAAGAGGCCGTTCGGCTCAACAGTGGGAATCGAATCGTTGACAAAGCGGAAATACCCTTGCAGCTTCTGCGAAAAAACCTGGTCGACGCGCGCAATTTCCTGCGTCTCGTTATAAATATTGCGGAGGTTTGCGATCAATCCCGTGCCGGTGGAATCAAGAGAGGTGTCGAGATTTGGCAGCGGTACTTTGTTAAAAATATCAGTCAGGTAAGCCTGCGCCGTTGGATCGATCGTGACCGGATTGCCGGCCTTCACGACCTGGGTGCAATTGCCGGACGAATCCTGTTGCACACACACATCCTGGGGAAAGATGCCTTTGCGCATATCGGCTGTCGGATCACCGGTGAGCTGGTTGCTTCCATAGGTAATGACGCGGCGGAATTCCTGTGAGAAGAAGAAGAAGGTTTTGTCTTTCCAGACCGGGCCGCCAATGGTATAGCCAAAGTCGTTGTAGCGAAGCGGTGGCCGGGGAGTATTGGCAATGTGATTCGAAACGCTGTTCGCCGCGAAAGCGTCGTTACGCAGAAACTCGTAGGCGTCGCCGTGAAACTGGTTCGTGCCTGATTTTGTGACCACATTGATCTGGCCGCTGGCGCTTTTGCCGTACTCAGCAGAATAGGTGTTCCGGAGCGTCTTGAATTCAGCAATGGAGTCAACGCTCGGATAGATGAGCAGCGTCAGGTTCGATCCCCCGTCCACATTGTCGGCCCCGTCCACTGTCCAGTAGTTCTGGCTGCTGCGCTGGCCGTTAATGGAAAACGCGACTGCATTGGTCTGCCCCGAGGGGTTTGAAGTGCCGATGTAGAGCTGGTCGCCGCCGCCGTAGGTGACTCCGGGCTGCAGGGCGACAAGCTGCTCATAGTTTCGGTTATTCAGCGGCAGAGAGACGACATGCTCGCTGCTGATGAGCGTGGATGAGCCGGCATTCTGCGTATTCACCTGAATGGCCGACGCGCTTACTGTAATCGATTGCGACAGGCTGCCGACCGTCAGCGTGAAGTTGACGGTCAGCGCGTCGTTCACGTGCAGCGTGACATTATTTGTCACCTTCTGAAAGCCGGGCTGCTCGACGGTAATGGCGTAGTTGCCAAGCGGCATCTGCGGCGCAGTATAGAAGCCGTTGCTGTCGGTCTTGACCGTGCGGATGAGAGCATTGCGATCCGTATTTGTGAAAGCAACGGGAGCGTCAGGAATTACGGCTCCGCTGGTGTCTTTGACGATTCCACTGATGGATCCGGTGACATTTTGTGCGGAAACAATGGACGGAAAACAGGCGAGAGAGACGAGCAGAGCGCAGAATACACGCTTCGCTGCAAGCAGTTTCATTTCAGGACCTCCTCAAAATCACCTTTGGGTGCGGTGACCACGTACCGCTCTCCGCAATGAATTGTGCGAAAGATGCGACCGTGGATGCGAATCAAATACCGCTGCCTTTTTATTTGCGAAACTATAACCTTTCGCCTGATGGCCTGTCTATACAAGGATTCAGGGCATGTACCACGGTGAGAACACCCACAGGTAAACCCCCGATTTTCTGCGAAATATCTTCCATAAAATATGGCTATGCCGAAGACCAGATCAGAACCTGCCGCATCATCTTCCATTCAGCCTTATTTCAGTCCGGAGGCGGTGAAGTTTCTGCGCGGATTGAAGCGCAACAACAATCGCGAGTGGTTTGAGGCGCGACGCGCCATCTTTGAGCGCGAGCTGAAGAAGCCGATGCTGGCCGTCATCGAGCGCGTCACCGATGCCATGACGGAATTCGCGCCCGCGCATGTGCGTCCCGCGCAGAGATCGATGATGCGCATCTATCGCGATACGCGCTTTTCCGCCGATAAAACTCCATATAAAACGCACGTCTCTGCCTGGTGGACCCATGCGGGCCTGGAAAAGACCTCAGGCGGCGGATATTACTTTCATTTCTCGCCCGCTGAGGTAGTGATTGCAGCGGGAATCTATATGCCGGCTCGCGAGCAGCTTCTGGCGATTCGTCTCCAGCTTCTTGAGGAGCATGCGGAGTTCCGGCGTCTGCTGAACGACAAAAAACTGCGCAAGCTGATGGATATTGATCTGGACAGAGCAGCGCTGACGCGCCCGCCGAAAGGTTTCTCTGCCGATCACCCGGGAATTGACCTCATCAGACAGCAGCAATGGGGTGTGCTCGCGAGGTTGCCGGGCGAAGCAGCGCTCGACAAGAATTTAGTGAATGAAATTGTGACGCGCTTCCGGCTGGCGGCGCCGATCGTGAACTTCCTGAACCGTCCCTTTGTGCAGGATGTGGAAAGAAAAAAGCGGCAATTTATCTTTAAGCTTGTATAGACGACAGGCCGAAAAGGGGGATAGACTAGCCAACATCCGATGCGATGAAAGATGCGCGCGGGCCGCGTCTTTCAAGGGTTTTCAACAACCCGAAGCTGTCCAAAATCGTCCAATTTCCAGAAAAATGGCATAAAAAACGAAAAAAACAGCAAAAAAGCTGTGGAAACACGGCTTTTGCCGTTGACAAAGCTCTCGAAAAGACGCAAGGTAGACGGCGGTAGGCTTTTTCAAACACCGCATGAATACAGGGTTTTCAACGCTTTGACGCATGGAAATCCGAAGCAGCGGAATGAAGAAGCCCGCAATACGCAGTACCAGCACAAGGTTCTGGGAAGCGAATAAGAACCAGGAGGATTCATAAGAAAATGGCAACTGGAATGACCAAGACAGCTCTTGTTCGCCACATGGCGGAGAAGCTCGAAATCACCAACAAGCAGGCAGCCGGATTCCTTGATCTGCTTGCCGAAACAGCGATCAAGGAGACGAAGAAGAACGGACTTTTTGTAATTCCCGGACTCGGACGTCTGGTAAAGGCAGAGCGCAAAGCGCGCATCGGCCGCAACCCGCAGACCGGCGAACAGATCAAGATCAAGGCCAAGACCGTCGTGAAGTTCCGCGTAGCCAAGGCTGCGAAGGACGTTATCGCTCCGCCGAAAAAGTAGTTAAGGCGTATCAAGCCGCTCGAAAAAAGGAAACGGATCGCTCCGTTTCCTTTTTTATTTCTGTAGAGGGCCAGGCAAATGTGGGTGCCCATTCTTTCGCGCAGTTTTGCAAAAGGGTGGGAGCCATGCCGCTCTAAGTCGTTCTGCAAAACACGTATTCTGACGACTTTACAAAAACATGGAGAATCTAAGAAGTCAGAAGTGATGGATCGTTTCGAGATATGCCTTGATGCCTGTAGCGACGATCTGTACGCCGATGCACATCAGGATGAACGATGACAGTCGCATCACGACAGATGTCCCGGCCGTTCCCAGCAGACGCTCAGCCGCTGTCCCGTAACGATAGCAAATGTAAACAATACAACAGACGACCGCGATGCCAACCAACCCGGCAATGAGAACTTTGGGAGAGAAGATCGAGCTTGTGCGCAGCTCCGCAGGCAGATGCGCGCCGAGCGTAATGGCAACCGAAATCGAGCCGGGTCCTACCGTGATCGGCAAAGTGTAGGGATAGAACGCGTGTTCGAGAATGTTTTCGTCGCTGATGGTTTTTGTATTGACGCCGCTTGTGCCCTGCGCGAGCAGCGCCCAGCCGGTTGCCGCTACAACTAAACCTCCGCCAATTTGCACGGCATAGATGGAAATGCCGAAGAAGGCGAGAATCTTGACACCCCACAGAAGCGAGCAGATGAGAAGGAAGAAACTATAGACTGCAATTTTTTTGGAAAGAGCGACGTGCAGGCTTTTTTCTACCGGGCCGACCATGTTGATGAAAATGGCCGCGCTGCCCAGCGGATTCACGATAGGAAAGAGTGCGCCGACGACGAGGATCGTCGCCTCGATAACGGCAGCAATGTCCTGATGAAGATCAGTCATATTTCCCTACAATCCTGGGCGGGTATAGAGCGACGGTCAACCGCTCCAGTTTCGCCTATCAGGCAGGATTACCAGTTCGGGCAGCGCACGATTACGAACCAGCGGCGACCGCATTCAGTTCCTTAACAATTCCCGAGACAAAACTCTTAGCGTCACCAAAGAGCATCAGGGTTTTGTCGAGATAGTAGAGATCGTTGTCTATGCCCGCGAACCCAGGATTCATACTGCGTTTGATGACCATAATGGTCTGTGCTTCATAGACGTTCAAAATCGGCATCCCGGCAATCGGACTGTCTTTCTCGAAGCGCGCCGCCGGGTTGACTACGTCGTTGGCCCCGATGACGAGAGCCACATCCGTTCTGGGAAATTCAGGATTGATGTCGTCCATCTCGATCAGGCGGTCGTAGGGGACGTCTGCTTCAGCCAGAAGAACATTCATGTGTCCCGGCATGCGTCCCGCAACCGGATGAATGGCGAAGCTGACATCTACGCCCCGCTTGGCGAGAATATCGTGCAACTCGCGCAGCTTGTGCTGCGCCTGCGCAACAGCCATACCGTATCCGGGAACGATGACCACCTTGCGGGCCGCGTCGAGAATCTCCGCCGCTTCCTCAGGCGAAGCCGAGCGCACCGGACGCGCCGTGGCCTGTTTCACGCTGGTCTGTACCGTGCCGAACGCGCCGAAGAGCACATTGGTAAAAGACCGGTTCATGGCCTTGCACATGATGACCGAGAGGATGAATCCTGAGGAGCCGTCGAGGGCGCCCGCTACGATCAGCACTTTGCTGTTCAGCACAAATCCCAGCAGTGCTGCAGAAAACCCAGCATAAGAGTTCAACAGCGAGATTACGGTGGGCATATCTGCGCCGCCAATCGGCGTCACCAGCATCACGCCGAATATCAGCGCCACAATCACCATGATTGGAAACAGCACCGCGTGCTGCGGATGGATCACAAGGGCAACGGCCAATAGAACGGCTGCGCCAAGTACTGAAAGGCTGACGATATTTTGTCCCTTATAAACAATCGGGCGCTGCGGCAGGAGCTCCTGCAGCTTGCCTGCGGCAATCAGGCTGCCGGTGAACGTAAGCGAGCCGATGATGACTTCCATCGCAATCTCGCCCATCTCAAACCGGTTTAAATGGGAAAGCCCGACATAATATTCCGCAATGCCGATCATGGCCGCCGACAGAGCGCCGAACGCGTGACTCAAAGCAGTCCGTTGCGGGACCGCCGTGATCTTCACCATGCCAAGCGGGATGCCGATTCCCGCGCCGATAATGAGAGCGATGACGATCCACTTGTAAGCGACCAACTCCGGGTTGTTAAGCGTTGCTATGACCGCCAGAGCAGCCGCAATCTCGCCGGCCAGCACGCCTCTCCGCGCGCTCACAGGGGAGCCCAGCCACTTGAGCGCCAGGATGAACAGGACTACCGCAACGATGTAAGCAAAATCGAGATACTGCTGAATGGCCCCTGCGTTCATGATTTTTTGGCCCTGCCGGATTTGAACATACGGATCATGCGGTCGGTGATGAAAAATCCGCCTACCATATTGCTGAAGGAAGCAGCCACCGCAATCGCTCCCAGCGTCGTGCTCAGCGGCGTCTCATGGCGCCCCGTGATGATGATTGCCGCGACCACCACAATGGCATCGAGGGCGTTGGTCAGCGACATCAAAGGCGTATGCAAAAGGGGCGATACCCGCTTGATGAGCTCAAACCCGACAAACCCCGCCAGGATGAACACATACAGGTTTGAAATAAAGTCCGCAGGCATTCTTTTCTCCTGAAGTTCTGTACAACTATCTGACTTACCTACGCATGCGCCGTAGACCCCGCCAACTCGGCAACGCGTGGATGGATAATCTTGCCATTGTGAGTGACCAGAGATTCGCGAATAATCTCATCTTCAAGATTCACGGCAATTTTTCCATCTTTGAGCAGCAGTTTCACAACGGCGGCAATGTTTGCCGAAAGCATCTGGCTCGCATGGTGAGGGACCATCGACGGCAGATTGACAGGTCCGAGAATTGTCACTTCGTTCCGGACCACTGTCTCACCGGGTTTAGTGAGTTCGCAGTTGCCGCCGCGCTCTGCAGCAATATCGACAATGACAGATCCCGGCGGCATTGCCGAAACCATCTCAGCCGTAATCAGAATCGGAGACTTGCGCCCCGGCACTGCGGCGGTGGTGATGACCACGTCCTGCTCGCGCAGGACCTCGGTCAGCAGTTCGCGCTGACGGCGATAGAACTCCTCGTCCATGGCCTTGGCGTAACCGCCCTTGTCTTCGGATGCTTTCGCGTCTACATCGAGCATGACAAACTTTGCGCCGACGCTCTCCACCTGCTCCTTGACCGCCGGACGCACATCATAAGCGCAGACAACAGCGCCGAGCCGCCGCGCGGTTGCGATTGCCTGCAGGCCGGCGACTCCGGCTCCCAGCACAAACACCTTCGCAGGTGTGAGTGTGCCTGCCGCTGTCATCAACAGCGGAAACATCTTGGGCAATTGGCTCGCGCCCATCAGTACAGCGCGATAGCCAGCGATGGTCGCCATGGACGACAGTGCGTCCATGCTCTGCGCACGGGTAATGCGGGGGATGAGTTCAAGCGCCAGAAGTGACACACCGGCTGTTGCGAGCTGCGAGCACTCCTGCAACGCAGTCAGCGGCTCGCCAAAGCCAATGAGTATTTGACCAGGCCGCAGCAACGGGATGTCGGCTTGTCCAGCTTCAGGGTTTGCGCCCAGACATCGCACCTGCGCGAGAATGTCCGCCGCGCGGAGGACATCTTCGCGGCTGCCGATGCGCGCGCCTCGCGCTACGTACATCTCATCGGGAAAGCCGGCGGCAATGCCGGCGGATTGTTCAACAATGACCTCGAGGCCCGCTTTTTTCAGCGTCTCGCATTGGCGAGGAACGAGCGCTACGCGACGTTCGTGAGGATAGGTTTCTCGCAGAGTTCCAAGGGTCCCAGGCAACAAAAACCTCCCAGGCAAGCCAAGTTATTCATTTCGACGACTGTTGGCAAGTTTTTCTTATTGGCGGAGCCAAACTGAATGAGGCTGTGGAAGAGTTCATCTGGTTTACGTCTACTGAGTGCAAGGAGCAGCGTTCATTCGCCTGCTGGTTTTTTAAGACGAAATTAAGGTTTTGCCCGTACTCTGATCTCGTAATGTTCTCTCGAACCGGAAGGACAAAAGCTGGTCTGTTTTTCTTGATGACAGCAGCTATAGCCACTGGCTGGGCCCAGCAGGCGGGAACTCAAGGCCCAGTTGTCATCACGCTTGATGAAGCTATCCACCGGGCGCAGGCAAATGAGCCGGCATTCGCCGCTAGTGCCGCCGAGAGCAAGGCAGCGGCGCTGGATCGCTCTATAGCGAAGGCTGCCATGCTTCCCAGCGTCTTATACCACAATCAGATTCTGTATACACAGGCGAATGGCGAACAAAACCAGGCCGGCCAGGGTGTTGGGTCGCAGCCCTCGCCACGCTTTATTGCCAACAATGCGGTACGCGAATACGCCAGCCAGGGCGTAGTAAACGAGACCGTCGGATTGGCGCAGATGGCCGAGATCAAACGAACCGACGCAGCAGCGGCTTTTGCTCAGGCGCAGCTCGAAGTTGCGCGTCGAGGGCTGGTTGAGACCGTTGTGATTCTTTACTACGGCTCAGAGGCGGCAGACCGGAAGCTGGACGTTGCCAGACGCGCGCTGGCGGAAGCTGATGCGTTTACCGATCTCACGCAAAAACGAGAAACAGCCCGTGAAGCCGCGCACGCTGACGTTATCAAAGCCCAACTGGAGCAGCAGCAGAGACAGCGCGATGTCTCCGATGCAACGATTGCTGCGGAAAGAGCAAAACTGGAGCTTGGTGTTCTGCTTTTTCCTGACCCGCGCACTCCGTACACCTTGCAGATTCCATCCGGTATGGCCGAAGTTCCGGCTCGCGCTGCAGTGGAGACTGCGGCGGCCAACAACAATCCCGATCTGAGGAGCGCATTTGCCGCGCTGAAGCAGAGCGATGCCGAGGTGCTGGCAGCGCGGGCCGCATATCTGCCCGACCTGGGCCTGAATTTCACTTACGGTATCGACGCGCCGCAGTTCGCGGTGAATGGTCCGGACGGCGTGCGAAACCTCGGCTATTCTGCCAGCATTACTCTGGATATTCCCGTCTGGGACTGGCTTTCCACGCAGCACAAGGTGAAACAGAGTGAAATTCGGCGCGATGCCGTTCGTGTCGCGCTTACCGCTGCCCAACGAAGGCTCATCGCAAATCTTGAAGAAGCTTACAAAGAGGTCACGACAGCACACGATCAGTTGGCATCGCTCGATCAGAGCGTACAGACTGCCACAGAGAGCCTGCGCCTCACGAAGCTGCGTTACACCGGAGGCGATGCCACGGTGCTTGAAGTCGTAGACGCGCAGAATTCTCTTACGCTGGCTGAAAATGCGCGCGAGGACGGCATGGTCCGCTATGAAACGGCGCTCGCCAATCTCCAGACGTTGACGGGTACATTATGAGACAGTATCGAGTTGCGCCAGCCATTGCCGTACTATTTCTGGCAATCGGATGCTCAAAGAAAGAAGCCGCTCCCGATGTCCAGGTAGACGTGCAAGCCGCGCGGCCTACGCAAGGGCCGATTACATCCCACATTACTGCGGATGCTGTCCTTGCTCCATTGGCGCAATCCGCCATCGCCCCAAAGATCAGCGCGCCGGTCAGGAAGTTTTACGTGCAACGCGGTTCGCATGTAAAAGCCGGGGAGTTGCTGGCTGTCCTTGAGAACCGCGATCTGACCGCTGCCGCTCTCGATAACGAGGGGAGCTACACTGCTGCGAAGGCGGCTTACGAAGCGTCTACACGCGCGCAGGTTCCAGAGGATTACCAGAAAGCCGAGCTGGACTTCGCCCAGGCAAAAGCGAACCTCGACCTGAACCAGAGCATCGTGAACAGCCGCAAGCAGCTCTTTGCTGAAGGCGCGATTCCCGGCCGCGATCTCGATACCGCTGTTGCTGCCCTGGTTCAGGCGCAGGCAGCATACGACGCGGCAAAGAAGCATCTTGAATCGATGAAGAGCGTCAGCCACGAGGCCTTGCTCAAAGAAGCGCAGGGCACGCTGACATCCGCTGAAGGCAAGTACAAGGGAGCCGAAGCGCAGGTCAGTTACTCCGAGATTCGCAGCCCCATCAACGGCGTCGTTACTGACCGCCCGCTCTTTGCCGGAGAGACCGCCGCAGCGGGCGCGGCGTTGATTACTGTCATGGACACATCGGCTTTGCTGGCGAAAGTCCACATCTCGCAATTGCTGGCGCAGAGCCTGCAGACAGGAGATACAGCGAGCATCACAGTCCCGGGACTCGATGATCCTGTTCCGGCAAAGGTTTCGCTTATCAGTCCGGCGCTCGATCCCGGCAGCACGACGATTGAAGTCTGGCTGCGGATCGAGAACAAGAATGGATTGCTCAAAGTAGGCACACCTGTTCATGCAAATATTGCCGGCAAAACCATTCAGAATGCGCTGAAGGTTCCGGTGAATGCCATCCTCACGGCGCAGGACGGCAGCAAGTCTGTCATGGTCGTTGGGGCGGATGGCGTTGCTCACAAGAAACCAGTTGAGACCGGTGTTCAGGACGCCGGGGAGGTGCAGATCACCAGCGGCCTCGGGCCTTCTGATCTTGTCATCAATCAGGGGAATTATGGACTGGATGACGGCACAAAGGTAAGGCTGGCGACAGCGCCCAATGACGATAAGCCCGCTGCGGGCAAGAGCGGAGACGATCAGTGATCACGCGCACCTCCATTCCGCCCCCTGAAACCGCAGAGGGTTTCTGGCTGAAGCGTGGGATTCGAACCATCTTTTTCTTTGTCGTGGTCCTTACCATTGCGGGCATCTATCTGGCCACGAAGGTGCCGATCTCGGTCTTTCCGGAAACCAATTTTCCGCGCATAGTCATCGGTGTTGACAATGGCGTAATGCCGGTCGAGCAGATGCAGGTTACGATCACCAAGCCGATCGAAGACGCAATCAACAGCGTGCCCGGTCTGGTGACTGTGCGTTCCACCACGAGCCGCGGGTCCGCTGAGATCAGCCTTTTCTTTGACTGGAACGTAGACATGTTCCAGACGCTGCAACTTACCGATGCCGCGTTAGCAAAAGTGGAGCAAACGCTGCCTGCAACGGCGCGCATTACTACAAACCGGCTGACCTTCGCGACTTTCCCGATTCTCGGCTACAGCCTTAGATCGGATACCTTATCGCAAACGCAGCTCTGGGAGCTGGCAACCTATGAGCTGAAGCCGCCGCTGAATCGTGTCGCCGGAGTAAGCATGGTGACGGTCCAGGGCGGCAAGGTGCCGGAGTACCACGTCGTTCCCGACCTGGCCCGCCTGCAGGCTTCCGGCGTTACCATCACCGATCTGGTGAATGCGATTCAGGCTTCGAACATCATCGATTCGCCTGGCCTCTATGAAGAGAATCATCAGCTGATTCTCGGCCTGGTTGGCGCGCAGGTACATGATGCGGCGGGCCTGGAACAGCTTGTCGTTAAGACCACGCCCGGCGGCGCGCCGGTGCGCGTGGCTGATGTTGCCGAGGTGAAGCCTGCGACGATGCCGGTCTACACGGTTGTTACTGCGAACGGCAAGCCTGCGGTGCTGCTGAATATCACGCGCCAGCCGGTGAGCAACACTGTGGCCGTAGCAAATGCCGTGGCCGATGAAGTCCAGCAGCTGCGGAAGACTTTGCCGCCCGGCGTGAAGCTGGAGCCCTATTACGATCAATCGGAGCTGGTGCGCGAGAGCATCTCCAGCGTGCGCGACGCGATTCTCATTGGCCTCATACTTGCGTGCATTATTCTTTTTCTTTTCCTGCGTGACTGGAGATCGTCGGTTGTTGCCGGGCTGGTGATTCCTGTAACCGTTGCGGTTACGATTCTGTTTCTCTGGGTGATTGGCGAGAGCTTCAACCTGATGACTCTCGGAGGACTGGCTGCCGCGATTGGTCTGGTCATTGATGACGCCATTGTCGTGGTCGAAAATATTGTTCTGCATCGCGATTCCGGAGAGTCGCGTGTCGACGCAGTGCGCAAAGCACTGCGCGAGATCACTGCTCCGCTTATTGGGTCGACCATTACTCCGGTTGTTGTCTTTCTTCCTCTTATTTCTACTTCCGGAGTCACCGGAAGCTTTTTCCGCGCGCTGGCCGTTACGATGACGGCTGCGCTGCTGACCTCTCTCTTTTTGGCGCTGACCTGGACGCCGGGACTCAGCATGGTCCTGCTGCGCGAGCGTCCGGGCGCGGTCGAGCGACCACAGCATGCAGAACCGGGGCGCATTCTTCGCCGTATTCTTGGGTGGCACAACCGGGCATTAGAGTGGTCACTGACGAATCCGTTGATTCTGGCTGCCGGGTGCGCCGTTCTCGTTATCGGAACATTTTTCGCATATCGAAGCCTCGGCTCCGATCTTCTCCCGGAGATGGATGAAGGCGGTTTCGTTCTCGACTACATCATGCCCGCGGGCAGCTCGCTGACAGAGACGAACCGCGTGCTTGAACATGTTGAGCGCATTCTGCGCGCTACTCCGGAAGTGGAGAGCACATCACGACGCACCGGCCTGCAGATGGGCCTCGCGGCAGTGACGGAGGCTAATACCGGTGACATCACGGTGAAGCTCAAAAATAAGCGCGACCGCGACATCGATGAAGTGATGGCCGACGTTCGCGAGCAGATCAAGAAGACTGAGCCGGAGCTGGATGTCGAATTCACTCAGGTGCTGCAGGACATGATCGGCGACCTTTCCAATGCTCCGGAGCCGATCCAGATCAAGATTTTTGCCAACGACCAGTCGCTTTTAAATCAGCTTGGGCCGCGTGTTGCCGATGCCATCGGCAAAATCAAAGGTGTGGTCGATATTCAGGACGGCATCGAGAACACCATCAGCGGTCCCGCCACCAACTTCAAAGTCGACCCTGTAGTTGCGGGCCGCCTCGGATTCACGCCGACGGAAGTGGCTGAAGATGCCACCAGCATTCTTGACGGTGTTGCTCCGACCGATCCTCTCATCGCCAACGGTCGTCCGTATACGATTCGCGTTCGGCTGGGCGATGAAACGCGCTCCTCTCTCGAAGCAATTCGAAATACTGTCTTCAACAGCAGCACGGGGCATACGGCCACGCTCGGCTCGCTTGCCGATATCGAACAGCTACCGCCGCAGAATGAGATTCGGAGGGAGAATCTACAGCGCGATATTGTCGTCACGGGACGGCTGGAAGGTTCCGATCTGGGCAGCGCCATGGCGCAGGTGCGCCGCGCGGTGGAAGACCTTCATCTGCCCAAAAATATTCGCGTGGAATACGGCGGAACATATGAGGAGCAGCAGAAATCCTTCCATGATCTTATGCGTGTGCTGTTGCTTGCGCTTGCGCTTGTCTTCGGAGTCCTGCTGGCCGAATTTCGTAACTTCTCGGCCCCTGTCGCTATTCTCACCTCTTCGGTTCTTTCCATTGCCGGCGTTGTTTTTGCTCTGCTCATTACCGGAACGACCTTCAGCGTCGCGTCTTTCATGGGGCTGATTATGGTCATCGGCATTGTGGCAAAGAACGGTATTCTCCTGCTCGACGCGGACGAAAAGTTCCGCGCGGAAGGAGCCAGCCCACGCGAAGCGATGGTTCACGCGGCCCAGCGCCGGCTGCGGCCCATTCTGATGACCGCCATTGCCGCTGTCTGCGGGATGCTGCCGCTGGCGTTTGCTCTCGGCTCAGGATCACAGATGCTGCAGCCGCTGGCCATCGCAGTCATTGGCGGTCTTTGCATCTCGATGGTTCTGAGCCTGATTGTGACACCGGTGGTCTATTACCTGATGACGAGAGAGCGTGGACGAACATATTGATCTTTGCACTTTTGCAAATCCCGAGAACCGGAGTAGGTAACTACGTCTTAAAAACGTGCTCATCAATATCCGCATGAATGTGAATAAGATTAGGAATCGAACTTTGCCCACGCGGGTATATGAGAATTCAATCGCTAATAGACAGTTTACGAGCGTGCTATCCAGGGTAAATCTTGAGCATGTAGATTGAGCACAACTATAAACTGCAAAAATCTGATCAGAAATGCAGGCCAAGCTCGCTGAATGTAGTTAACTCCAGCAGATGCTGTCCGTTTCGCGCTGCATCCACTGTTTCATGCTCCAGCACCCAAGTATGAGGGTGACGGATGAAAACCGCATGCAGGCCCGCGGTCAGTGCCGGATTGATATCCGATTTCGGACTGTTGCCGATCATCCATGTCGTGCGCGATTCGAGTTGGAACTTTTGGCAGACAGCACGGTACGCATCAGGGTCCTTCTCTCGGGGGACTTCGACCGACATGAAATGATGAGCCAGGCCTGAGCGTGCCAGTTTGTCTCTCTGCTCAACCTCATTGCCCTTCGTCACAAGAATAAGGCGATGCCTCGAGGCCAGCGACGGCAACAACTCGGCCACGCCGGGCAGCAGTTCGATCTCGTGTTCGCTGATGCATCGGGAGAACTCCACAATCTGTTCATGCTTGTCCGCAGTCACCGGCTCCGTGCTTAATCGTTCAAAACATTTGACCAGTGAATATTGGAAACTAGCCAGTCCATATCCACGCTCCCGAATGGTCTCGCGCTCAACATCATTCAGAAAGGCGCGCACCTCCTCACGACTGTAAGCATGGTGATTCAGATAGGAGATAAAGGCAGCAATAGCGCGCTCAAAGTAGATGTTGTTTTCCCATAATGTATCGTCGGCATCAAACAAAAGCGTCTGTCCGGCAGCAAATCTGGGCAGAGAATTCAGCATATTTCAAGGTTAGCAAACGAATTCACCCCAAATACAGCGAGCGACTGTGCTCTATGGTGGATAAAGAAAATTCAATATAAAACATGCAAATACCTGTGGAAATCGGCCATCTTTTCCTCAGATTCCGGGTCTGAATACGAGAGCCGTTAGAAACCGCATCTAAGAACATGTGACTTGTACGGAGAGATATTTTTGAGCAAAAAACTTGATGCAGAAGGCCGCATATAATGCGGCGAATCTTTATTAGAGTTTGCAGTAACAGAATCTGGAAATGGATCTGTGCAGCGACGCTTTTATTTTGCGCATACAGGCAGGCCCACGCGGATGCGGCATTGCTGCTGGAAGAGCCGTTTGGTCAGTTCGGAGATATAAATCCTACCGGACACGCGGCCATCTATCTTAATCACATCTGTGCCGCATCTCCTACTGAATTACGGCTCTGTCTGCCTGGTGAAATGGGCGTAGTCATCAGCCGCTACCATCACATCGGCGGATATGACTGGCTGGCAGTCCCTCTCATTCCGTATCTCTATGCCGTCGATGATCCGGGCGATGTTCCTGCGTTTATCGATGCGAAACAGGAAATGCGTCTTCGTGACGCGTATCGGAGAGAGCATTTGCTTGATCTGGTGCCCGATGATCCAAAACGCGAGATTCCAGAAGGAGAATGGATTCAGCTTATCGGCGCATCCTATGACCGTAAAATTTACGGCTATCAGATTGAGACCACCGAACAGCAGGATAAGGCCTTAATCGAAATGTTGAATGAAGGGACTAATAAAAGCCATTTCAACCTTTTCTTTAACAATTGCGCAAACTTTGCGCAGGCAATTCTCAATTTCTACTATCCGCATGCTGTTCGGCGCAATTACATCTCAGACGCGGGATTAATGACGCCGAAGCAGGCTGCCAAGAGCCTGGTTCGTTATAGCAAGCATCATCAGGATCTTGAGTTCAGAACCTTTGTAATTCCTCAGGTGCAGGGAACCATTCACCACAGCGATCCAGTTGACGGAGTTGTCGAATCGCTCGTGAAATCGAAAAAATATCTGGTGCCGATCGCTGCTCTGCATCCATTTGTTGCAGGAGGACTGGCTGTCGTATATCTGGGCGATGGACGCTTTCATCCCGACAAGAACGCGCCAGTTTTCGATCCCGCGCACACGTTCGAATCAGGTTATATCGCTGGAGCAGGAGAACAGCAGCTTTCTCCTCCTCAGACCAGTACATCTGCGGAAGAGACGCTGTATGCAAGCGGCGGTACGCATACCGAATAATTTAAGAAAGCTTGTATTCGCGATCCAGCAAAGACATCAACAGAAGCGAATGATATCTACCGTCGCGATAAACAGCTTCGCGGAAGATTCCATCCTGCTGAAAGCCCAGACTGCGATATACATGCTGGGCGCGAAGGTTTGATTCGAAAACATCGAGCCATAACCGGTGCGCCCCAAATTCTCCAAAGACCTTGACTAATAAGAGCTGCAGGGTTTGTCTACCAAATCCGAGCCCAGGAGTGCGTATCACGATTCGCTTTAACTCGACATTCCGATGCTCGGATTGAAGACCGCAAAGAATAGCGTATCCAAGCGAATCCCCAGAATCGCCGATGGCTATGTAGTAGCGCGTATCCGAGTCGCGCATGGCTGCTTCATGCTCGTCGCGGGTCCACTGGCCGATGTATTCCCGGAATTGCGGTAAGTGCTCAGTTTCAAAAATGAACGGAATGTCCTCTGCTGTTGCTGCTCTTAACCTCATTGTGCGAGTGCCTTTTCAATGGCAGCCTCGGCCAGCGGGGCCATCACACGATATCCGGCAGCGTTTGGATGAAGGCCGTCATCGGCGAGATCTTTTTTCATCATGCCGTGACTGTCCGCCAACGCGCTGTAGTAATCAAGATAAACGAGATGATTCTGCTCGCAATAATCGCGCAGCCATTGATTCAGCCGAACAATCTCTTCCGGCGAGCGCTGATAAAAGAAATTCAATTTCTGCGGAATGTAGTTATGAATCGGCGTAACGGATGAGAATACGACGCGAATCGAATGGGCGCGCGCCAGCTCCGCCATAGAAGCAAAATTGGCTTCGGTTTGTTCCACCGTCATAGGGCCGGTATTGCCGGCAATATCGTTGGTCCCGGCAAGGATCACGACGACTTTGGGTGAAAGATCAATCACATCCTGACGAAAGCGGACCAGCATCTGCGGCGTTGTCTGGCCGCCGATACCGCGGTTGATGTATCCCTTCTCCGGAAAATACGTGTCGAGCTTCCATCCATCAGTGATGGAATCTCCGAAAAAGATGATGCGATTTTCACCCGGAGCAACAGGCTTCAGCTGTGCATTGGCTTCCCTATATCGGCTCAGCTCGCCAAAGTCGTTCATGAAAACGGAAATGCGAGTCTCGCGCCAACGTTCAAGACTTAGGACCGCTTGGGCCGCAGGATCATTTTTCCCCGAAGGAGCAGGCTGGGTCTGAGCCATTCCGGACATGACCCAAAAAGCCGTGCAGAAAAGAAAAAGACAGGCTGATTTATGCATGAGCACCAAAATAACATTTCAGCGGAAGAGCAGCTCCAGCATCGTGCAGTCATCATTGGCGGGTGTGGACCCACAGAAGGATTGGAGCGCCTGAACAACTCCATCCAGATCGCAATTCGAGCCGAATGCATGTTGCAAACGCACATCGCCGAAGAACTCGCCGCTCGCATTTTCTGCTTCCGTTACTCCATCGGTCACGAGAAAGACACGCGTTCCAGACTGAAGTGTGGTCGTGTTTGCGCAGAATTCCGCCCGGTCAATCAAACCAACAGGGAGATTTGATCCTGGAAGCTGCTCTACCTTCTGACTATGGCAGAGCAACGGCGCGGGATGGCCGCAGTTAATGTACTCCAGTTTGCCTGTCGGATCAAGGCCGAGGATGCATAGTGTCGCATATTTGCCTACGTTCTTCGCGCAAATGTACTGGTTCGCAAGCGCGGCCACTGTGTCGAGAGAATGATGGGCTTTCAGCTGCGAATAAATCAGCCCCTGCAGCGTTGAGGCCAGGAGCGCCGCAGATACGCCCTTGCCGGAGACATCGGCAATTACCAGGTAGAGATGATCGCCATCCACGATCACGTCATAGAAGTCTCCGCCAATTTCTTTGCAGGGAACCGAGCGCGCCGAAACTCTGGCATATGGAAGTTCCGGTATCTGCACGGCCATCAGCCCCTGCTGAATGCTGGCTGCGATATCGAGCTCTTCGCGATAGCGGCGCGCCTCTTCTTCGGCGATGACAAGCTGAGCATTGTCGATCAACGATGCGGCTTCTGAAGCGATGGTGTGCAGCATTTCGCCGTCCACCTGGGTCAGGCTGCCGGCCTGAATGCGGCTGTCGAGGTAAAGAACACCAAGCAACTCGTTCCGAGCTGCTGAAGCGGTCTGCCGGCGCCGGCTGCGTAAAGGAATACAGATGATCGAGCGGATATTCTGCAGGATCATGCTTTCCGAGCGCACGGCTGTTTCAGCCTTCAGCGTGTCGGTAACGATAAATTCACTGGCTGACGTCATGGCTTGCTGAATCGCGCTTCGTGAAACGGTCGAATCATCCATCAGCGGCTCGCCTTTTTTATTGCGGCCCGCAGCCAGCTTCAGTTTTCCGGTTTCGTCTCGAAGGAAGAAGTATCCGCGCTCAACCTGAGTAAGATCGAGCGTGGTTTCCACCAGACAGGTCAGAATCTGATCGACCGCTCCGACGGCATTGAGCCGCCGGGCAGCTTCCAGAAACCAGCGAAGCTTTTCCAGGCCAGTGCTGCTGCTGGAGGCGGAGGGAAGTTGTATCAGAAGATCGCGAATCGTCGAAGTTGAGGTGGCCTGTTCGCCGCCGAAACGCATTTGCGGCCCCTCCATCGATCCGAAATGCACAAGGTCCTTCGGCGAGAGTCGCTGACGTTGTACGCGAATTCCATTCACATAAGTCCCATGTCGGCTGCCGGCATCGATAACGTGAAAGGCCCCGTCTTCGTACACAATTTCGGCATGCTTGCGCGAGACATGCACGTCTTCAAGAACCAGGTCGCGGTCCGGCAGCCGGCCCACTACAAAAGGTGAGCGATCGATGAGTCCGGTTGTCCGGCGTGAGCCATCGAACAATTCATATGGAGTGGGTGGAACCAGGGGCATTTTTTATGTCCGGACAAGAACAGCCACGGGGAGGGAGCGAGTATTTGGCTGGCTGATTATACCCAGATATGCAGAAGATTCGGCCAAAAATTTCATAATTGCAAAGACAATTCGGTTCCCATACCGCAGTTTTCTTCCCGAATGTTGGCAAATTTTGTAACAGAAAGGTTGACAAAACCTCTGTCCGGAATGCATTCTGGTCCGTTTTGTTTTGGTTGTATGCCTCCCTGGCCTGGCAGACATGGTTCTGTCAGGCTTTCTTTTTGTCTCCAGACGCGGCTCCTGCCTGGACTTCTATAATTTCAGGTTATGTCTGCGCCTGAAAAAAACCTGAGACCGCTTGAATCCGGCATTTTTACCGACTTCCGTGACCGGATGAGCTATGCAGGTTATTTGTGCCTGGATGGCTTGCTCTCGCAGCAACGCCCGCTCTCTGATCCACCCCACCATGACGAGATGCTTTTTATCATTCAGCATCAGGTATCTGAGCTCTGGATCAAGCAACTTATTCATGAACTGAGCGCAGCGATTCGTCATGTGCAGCAGGACCAGCTCGATCCCTGTTTCAAAATATTGTCCCGCGCCAAGCTCATCCAGATGCAGCTCTTCGATCAATGGGCTGTGCTGGAGACGCTGACGCCGTCAGAATATATGGAATTTCGCAGTGTGCTTGGACATGCTTCCGGATTCCAGTCTTACCAATACCGCAAGCTGGAATTTCTGCTTGGCAATAAGAACAGGGAAGCGTTGAAGGTCTTTGCCGATTTTCCGGAGATACATAAAGATTTGCAGGCGGCTCTGGAAGCCCCAAGCCTTTATGACGAATTTCTCCGTCATCTGAGGCGCCGCGGACTCGCCATACCGCATGCATGCGTTGAGCGTGACTGGTCTGAGCCTTACGAAAAAAGTGAAGAGCTGGTAGATGTGCTGCGCCAGATTTATGAGCATCCACGAGAACACTGGGATGCATACGAAATGTGCGAAAAGCTTGTGGATGTAGAAGAGTACTTTCAGCTCTGGCGTTTCCGCCACATGAAGACAGTAGAGCGCATCATCGGCTTCCGCCCCGGAACAGGGGGTTCTTCCGGCGTGGGATTTCTGAAGCAGGCGCTCAATCTGACATTCTTTCCCGAACTGTTCGCCGTACGCACCGGACTGAAGCAGAAATGAATCAATCGATTCAGTACGTAGTAGCGCAGCTTTCTTCCGGCCCATTGACGGAAACAGCTGTGCAGCAGCACATTGCTTCGCTTTTCTCCCGAACGCTTGCAAGCGAGCACATTTATCTGGCAAACCACTCTCTCGGCAGGCCGCTTGATCGCATGGCGGAAGACGTTCAGGAAGGAATCGCATTATGGGAAAACAAGCTGGGCGATGCCTGGGATGCATGGCTTGCCGAGCAGGAAGCATTTCGCGGCAGAATTGCAAACCTGATCGGTGCTCCGCGTGCGGATTGTATTGTGCCGAAAACCTCTGCCGGGCAGGGACTTCGCACCGTCCTTAATGCTCTTCCAGGGAAACCAAACGTCCTGAGCACACGCGGCGAATTCGATTCCATTGACCTCATCCTGAAGCAATATGCCGCGCTCAACCGCATCGAGATGAAATGGATTGAGCCGGATGAAGAAGGTCATTTCACTGTGGCTCGCATGATTGAGCACCTGAAGCCTGGAATCGATCTGGTCGTTATTTCGCAGGTCATGTTTATGACCGGACAGATTGTCCATGATCTTAAACTGCTTGCCGAGACATGCCATGCCGCAGGCGCGAGATTGCTTGTAGATGTGTACCACGCAGTCGGCGTTATCCCTGTGGATCTAGCGGGAATGCAGGCTGATTTTGCCCTCGGAGGGAGTTACAAATATCTGCGCGGTGGCCCAGGAGCCTGTTATCTATACATCTCGCCGGACGTCTTAGCGAGCGGATTGCGACCGCTCGATACAGGATGGTTTGCGCGAGAGAATACTTTTGGCTATGAGCGGCCAGACCCGCCGGTATTGCGCGCAGGCGGAGATGCGTTTCTCGAATCTACTCCGCCGGTGCTGACTTATTATCAGGCGCGAAGCGGCCAGCAATTTATGCTGGCTATGGGCGTGGATCGATTGCGCAGCTATAGCCTTCAACAATTAACAAAGCTCAAAAATTATCTGAGGGATGCCGGAATAGAGGCCATCGGAGGCGACGCAGGTCACGGCGCATTCCTGACAGTACGCCTCGACAATGCGTCTGCCATTTCTGCGAAGCTCGCTGGGCATGGGGTCATCACAGATGCTCGCGGGCAATGGCTGCGTCTTTGTCCGGATTGTCTGACGCGAGATGAGGAGCTTCAAACAGCTGCGTCGGTTGTTGGTGAAGTGCTGGAGCAGGCTCGTACCTAAGGCTGCTTCTGCAACTGGTCTAATGCCAGATTCAGCTCAAGCACATTCACCCGGGGCTCTCCGAGCACGCCAAACTGTCGCGGTTCGATATGCGCCTGGACTAAATTGCGAAGAGAATCCTCCGAAATCCCACGAATTTCAGCCACGCGTCTGACCTGAAACAATGCCGCTGCTGGTGAGATATCCGGATCAAGCCCGGAGCCGGATGCAGTTACCAGATCAATTGGAACAGGCTGGCTGTTTCCATATTGCTGATATTTCGCCACGTCGTCCTGAATGCGCGAGACAAGCTTCTGATTTGACTGCGCGAGATTCGAGCCGCCAGAGGATGTAGCATCGTAACCGCTGCCCGCGGCTGACGGACGGCTGTGAAAATATCTGTCGCTACTGAAGTTCTGGCCAATAATTCTGGAGCCAATGATCTGGCCATTCCGCGAAATAAGCTGTCCATCTGCTTTGTCCCGGAAAACAAGACGCGCAAAGCCGGTGACAACCAGCGGATACGCGATTCCCAGCAGAAGCGTCGTGATCAACGTATAGCGAATCGAAATTATCAATGGCTTCATATTTACCTCAGACCAGACGCAGCCCGTTCAGGACAATGTCGATGAGCTTAATACCGATAAAGGGCACAATCACGCCGCCTACACCGTAGATAAGCAGGTTTCGCTGGAGCAATGCCTGAGCAGATTTCGGCTCATATTTCACCCCGCGCAAAGCAAGCGGCACGAGCGCGATGATAATGATTGCGTTGAATATAACTGCCGACAGAATCGCAGAATGAGGCGTTTTCAAATGCATCACATTCAATGCATTCAGCACCGGGAAGACCCCAGCAAACATCGCAGGGATGATCGCGAAATACTTGGCGACATCATTCGCGATGGAAAACGTTGTGAGTGCTCCGCGCGTCATCAGCAGCTGTTTGCCGATTTCTACAATCTCAATCAGCTTGGTTGGGTTTGAATCGAGGTCAACCATGTTCCCGGCTTCTTTGGCGGCCTGCGTGCCGGAGTTCATGGCGACGCCCACATCGGCCTGAGCGAGCGCAGGCGCGTCATTGGTGCCATCGCCGGTCATAGCGACGAGCTTTCCCTTGCCCTGCTCGCGCTTGATGAGGTCCATTTTGTCTTTCGGTTTTGCCTCAGCGAGAAAATCATCAACCCCTGCTTCGCGAGCAATCACCGCAGCTGTCAACGGATTGTCGCCGGTAATCATAATGGTGCGAATGCCCATTGCGCGTAGCCGCGCCAGGCGGTCCTTCAGCCCGCCTTTGACGATGTCTTTGAGATAAACAACACCGAGTGCAGTGCTGTTTTCTGCCACCACCAGAGGCGTTCCGCCAAGCCGTGCAATTTCCTCAACCTTGTCTGTTACTTTGCGGGGCAGGCTTGATCCCTGTTGTTCAAGAAAACGCGCAATGGCGTCGGCAGATCCCTTGCGAATCATGATTCCCGGCAGGTCCACGCCGGACATGCGTGTCTGCGCGCTGAATGGAACAAATTCTGCCTGCATGCCGGTCAGATCGCGTCCGCGCAAATTGTATTTCTCTTTCGCCAGCACGACGATGGAACGCCCCTCCGGCGTCTCATCAGAGAATGATGCCAGCTGGGCTGCGTCTGCCAGGCGCTCCGTGCTGATGCCCGGTGCGGGCACGAATTCCGTTGCCTGCCTGTTGCCGAGCGTGATGGTTCCTGTCTTGTCCAGCAGCAACGTATTCACATCGCCCGCAGCCTCTACCGCGCGGCCTGACATGGCCAGCACGTTGTATTGCACCAGACGATCCATTCCTGCGATTCCAATGGCTGAGAGCAGGCCTCCAATCGTAGTGGGAATCAGGCAGACAAGCAGCGAAACCAGAACGAAAATTGTTTGTGGCGCATGTGAGTAAACAGCAAAGGGCTGCAGCGTTGCTACTGCGAGCAAGAAGACAATCGTCAGTCCGGAAAGGAGAATGCTTAGCGCGATCTCGTTCGGTGTTTTTTGCCGCTCTGCTCCTTCGACCAGCGCAATCATGCGATCAAGGAACGTTTCACCTGGATTTGAAGTAATGCGAATCTTGATCCAGTCGGAGAGGACGCGCGTTCCTCCTGTGACAGCCGAACGGTCGCCGCCGGCCTCGCGGATTACCGGGGCCGATTCACCTGTAATCGCGGATTCATCCACCGATGCGACTCCGTCAATGACTTCACCATCGCCCGCGATGAACTGTCCTGCCTCAACCTTAATAATGTCGCCGGCGCGAAGCTGGGAGCTGGAAACTGCTTCGAAGCTTCCATCTTTGCGATAGCGATAGGCCATGGTTTCGCCTTTTGCTTTGCGCAATGTATCGGCCTGGGCCTTGCCGCGGCCTTCTGCCATAGCTTCGGCGAAATTGGCGAAGAGCACGGTAAACCACAGCCACAGCGTGATCTGTAGATCGAATGAGAATCCCGGCTGATGCCGAATCAAATCCTGAATCAGCAATGCCGTGGTCAGCACGCTGCCTATCTCCACCACGAACATGACAGGATTCTTTACCATGATGCGTGGATCGAGTTTCGCAAATGCGCCAATGATTGCCTGGCGCAAAATTATTGGATTCCAGAGGCTCTTTTTTTCTGCCATTGCTTTCTCCGCTGCTCTAGAAAAGCTGTCCTGCGTGCAGCAGCAGGTGTTCGAGAATCGGCCCGAGGCTCAATGCCGGGAAGAAGGTAAGAGCGCCAACAATGAGAACCACGCCCGTAAGGAGCACCGTAAATAAGCCTGTGTTCACAGGGAATGTTCCAGGCGAAGGCGGAACGCTCTTCTTCTTCGCCAGATTGCCTGCCAGCGCAACCATCGGAATCATCATTAGAAATCTGCCAACGAGCATGGTGAAGCCGAGACTCAGGTTGTACCAATGCGTATTGGTACTCAGACCGGCAAATGCAGAGCCGTTGTTTCCCGCTCCGGACGTGAAAGCATACAGAATTTCACTCAAGCCATGCGGGCCATTGTTGTTTAAGCTGCTCAGTCCCATTTTCGGCATGAGCACCGAGGCCGCGGCAAGTACAAGGATGATGAGAGGGAAGATGAGCAGATAAAGCATGGCCATCTTCACGTCGTACGATTCAATCTTCTTGCCCAGGTATTCCGGCGTGCGACCTACCATCAGCCCGGCGATGAAGACAGACAGCACGACATAAATCAGCATGCCGTAAAGTCCCGCGCCGACTCCGCCGAAGACAATCTCGCCCAGCATAATGTTCGCCATCGGAATCATTCCGCCGAGAGCCGTAAACGAATCGTGCATGGAGTTAACAGCGCCGCAGCTGGCGTCAGTCGTAACGGTGGCAAACAGTGCTGATTGCGAGATGCCGAAGCGCACTTCTTTGCCTTCCATGTTTCCACCGGATTGAAGCGCGCCTGCGCGTTGATCGGCGCCATGCAGCAGTGGATGAGGCTGCGCTTCAGCCCAATAAGCAACAGCAAATCCAGCAGTGAACAACACAGCCATGCAGGCGAAAACAGCCCATCCATGACCCGGCGACCCCGTCATTTTTCCGAGCGTGACAGTCAATGCCGCCGGAATGATGAAGATGGAAAACATCTCCAGAAAATTCGTAAATGGGGTCGGGTTTTCAAATGGATGCGCGCTGTTTGCATTAAAAAAGCCGCCCCCATTTGTTCCCAGCATCTTGATCGCTTCCTGCGATGCAACCGGACCTTGTGCAATTGTCTGTGTCTGATTGGGTTGCTCAACGGTAGTTGCGGTCGTATACGACTTCAGGTTCTGCACAACACCCTGTTCAATCAGAGCGCCGGCATAGATGAGGCAAATAGGAAGCAAAAGATACAGAACCGCTCGAGTCGTATCTTTCCAGAAGTTGCCGATCGTCCTGGATTCCTTGCGCGCGATGCCACGCACCAGCGTAATGGCAACGGCAATGCCTACGGCGGCGCTCAGAAAGTTGTGATACGCGAGACCGGCCATTTGAGTGAAATAACTCATGGTCGTCTCAGGCGTGTAGGCTTGCCAGTTTGTATTCGTGGTGAACGATGCCGCAGTGTTCCATGCGAGATCAGGCGCAACGCCGGCAAGATGCTGGGGATTCCAGGGGAGAAAATGCTGCATCCGCTCAATTACATATGTCAACAGCATGGAGACAAGGCTGAAGAGAAGCAGCGCGACAGAATACTCGCGCCACGTCATCTCTTCGTCCGGCTGTATGCCGCAGAGTTTGTAGATGGCTCTCTCAATTGGACGCAGAACAGGATCTAAAAACGTGCGCTCGCCTTCAAGCACACGCGCGATATAAATACCGAGCGGGCGCATCAGCGCCAGCAGCAACGCAAAGAAAATGGAGAACTGGAGCCACCCATTGGCTGTCATTTTTAGAATTTCTCCGGATAGAGCAGTGTTACGACAAGATAAGCCATCATCACCACCGTGACGGCAAGCGCGATTAATGTAAGCAGGCTCATGATCGATTACCTTAAGCGCTCACATCCGCGCACATAGAGAAATGCAACGGCAAAGAACAGCAGAGTGAAGAACAGCATCAGAAAGTCCCACATCAAAACCCCTTTCACGCGCGCATATCGAGCCTGTTGCAGCGGCTCTTGTCTAAGTAAATGCGTCGCACGCTAAATCGGGTGTAAGGGATTTATAAGGAAGTCGTAAGGGTGTCTATTCGCTCGGTACCGTCAGGGAGAAATCTGTAGCCTACCCACGGTTCTGTCTGGATGTATTCCTTAACCGAATCGCCCTGCAGTTTTTTTCTTAATTGCCCAACGAAAACGCGCAGGTATTCTGGCTGCTGCGCAGATTGCGCTCCCCATACGGAAGTAAGCAGCGCGCGGTGTGTAAGGACTCTGCCCGCATTTCGAGCGAAATGCAGAAGCAGATCAAATTCCTTCGGGGTAAGATGAATAGATTTGCCATTCACCGTCACGCTATGCGCTGCGGTATCAACGACAAAATCGCCCACTTCAATCGTGGTATCTGTCGAGCGTTCCGGAGCGCGCCGCAAGTGGGCGCGGACCCGCGCAAGCAGTTCCTGCGTGCTGAAGGGTTTGGTCACGTAATCATCCGCGCCTGCATCCAGCGCTTCAACTTTTGTGCGCTCCTGGTCGCGAACGGAAAGCACCAGTATGGGCACTCCGCTTCTGGCGCGAACAGTGCGGGAAAGCTCAACGCCGGTCATGCCCGGCATCATCAGGTCGGTGATGATGAGGTCAGGCATCCAGTCCTGCACCAGATGAAGCGCTTCTTCCGGCTCATTTGCCGTACGCACATCATATCCCTGAGCGGAAAGCGCGGCGCGCAGAACGCGCGTGATCTGTATCTCGTCATCAACAACCAGGACTCGTTCAGCCATACTTCGTTACAGTATCATCGCGCTTAAGATGCAAAAGCACAATGGCCATACCGCGCTGCGCTACACAGTATCCACTCTGTTGGCCTGTGCGCTGGTAGCGTTGTTCCGGCTGGTAATTCACGTAAATATCACTACTGTTGCTCTCAGTTTTCTTGTGCTGGTGCTTCTTGCGGCAACGCGATGGCGCCTGGCTCATTCCGTTTATCTTTCGATTATTTGCACTCTGCTGTATAACTTTTTTTTTCTCCCCCCCATAGGGACATTCACGATTGCGGACCCTCAAAACTGGGTAACTCTTTCCGTGTTTCTTGGAACCGGCGTGCTTGTCAGCCATCTTTCGGAGAGCGAACGCAAGCAGCGGGAGCTTTCTGAGAAGAAGCGCAGCGAAGTGGAACGTTTGTACGAGTTCAGCCAGCAGCTCCTGCTGCATGAAGACCTGCGCGGTCTCGCCCGTGCTGCGCCTTCCATTGCTGCAAAGGTCTTCAATCTGCGGGCCGTTGCCCTGTATGTCGCAGGACATGACACGGCGTACTATTCCGATCCTGAAAACCAGCTCCTTCCGATGATGGAATTGAAAATAGCAGCGCAGCATGCCGAGTCGGGGATGCGCCGGATGGATGAGATGTATGTCGTTCCCCTTGTCCTCGGGATGCATTCCGCCGGGGCCCTCGCCTTTGGGAGCGGCACCTATGCGTCGGAGATGTATGAAGCAATCGGCGGACTTGTGGCCATTGCACTGGAACGCGCCGAAGCTTTGGAGCGCACAAGCCACATGGAAGCAGCGCGCGAAGGCGAGCGTCTCCGCAGCGCATTACTAGATTCAGTCACGCATGAGCTGCGAACGCCGCTAACTGCTATACGCGCTGCTGCGACTACATTGATAGCGCATCCCGCGTTGCCGGAAGCAGAACGAAAAGAGATGTACGCAGTGGTGGACGAAGAAAGTCTGCGGCTCGATCGATTGATTGGCGAAGCTGTCGAAATGGCCCAGCTGGATTCCGCCGGTCTTCACGTGCGTCCGCAGCCGGAAAATGTGCGTGAATTAGTCGATGCTGTTTTGCAGGAAGAAAAGCCGCGTCTTCGCGGACGCGTTGTCGATGTGCGAATTTCTGAAGAACTTCCCCCGGTCCCCATGGACCGGGAATTGGTGCGGCGCGTATTGCGTCATCTGATTGAGAACGCCGTGAAGTATTCACCCGCGAAATCCCCGATCGAAATTACAGCCGAGTTAGTGGATAAACGATTGCTTGTGCATATCGCAGATCACGGCATGGGGATCGAAGCATCAGAGCAGCCATTTGTTTTTGATAAGTTTTTCCGCGGCAGTAAGCAGCGTGATCGCGTGGAAGGAAGCGGTATGGGTTTGGCCATTGCAAAGGCGATTCTTACGGCGCATGCTGGAGGAATCGAAGTAAAGAGCGGGCCCGGACGCGGAGCTGTATTCACTTTCTGGCTTCCTGTTTCTCCTGCATCGTTTCAGTAGAAGGTAACGGAGGATGAAAAGCCGCTTTCGATAACGGGCATCCGTCGCACTGAGCTTGCCGCCTGCAGTGTTGTTTGCCCAGTTCAACTACCAGAGCATGAAACTCATTGAAGTGCTGCGCGCAAGAGGCAGCATCGTCATCGACAAATGCATCGTGCGCAAGCTTCTGCATTTCCGAATAGCTGGCTCTCTCATGCATCAGCCCATGCCGCGTAACCAGTCGTCTCAGATATTCATCTACCACCATGATGGGTTGACCAAGCGCGTAAAGCAGAATCGCGTCTGCTGTTTCCTGCCCTACTCCTGGTAGACTTAACAACTGCTCCCGAGCCTGTGTTGCATTTTGCGCAGCAAGCCGCGCCAGCGATCCTGCATACTCTCGATCGAGAAAATGAATAAACGCCTTGATGGAAGCAGCTTTCCGCCGCATAAAACCCGAGGGCTTAATCAGCTCTCTCAGCTCCTCTTCCGGGATTTCACGCAAACCCTCTACGCTGAGGACGGCGCGCGCGCGCAGGTTATCAATTGATTTCTCGACAGCTCTCCAGGCCGTGCTTTGTGTCAAATATGCGCCAACAATTACTTCCAGCGGGCTCTCGGCAGGCCACCAGCCCTGAGGGCCATAAATCTGGAACAGCTCTGCGTGCATGCTTCGCAGCAATGCAGCCGCTGATTTCATCTTCTACCGCCCCTATCTTCGCGTTGCCGCCCTAGTTCCATCTTCCATCCCAGCAGCTTCGCCTTTGTAGCTTCTGCCTCAGCTTCCGCAATCATTCCTTTGGCCTGATACAGAATGGATAAGCTGGTGTGGGCGAGAGCATCATCCGGATCAATCTCTGCCAGGCGTAATGCTGCGTCAATGGCTGCATCGATTTCTCCGAGATCCTTCAAAGCGCGAATCAGCCCATGCATAGCGTCAAGCATGGTGGAATCATCAGCAAGACACTGGCGGAACGCAGTCACCGCGCCGCGCAGATTACCATTCGCAAGCATATCCACTGCTGCATAATATGTGTCTTCGGGAGAAGGATGCGGGCTGCCATTTGCAGAATTCATGCTCCTATCATGATATCTACGCGAGCATAAGAAACGCACCAATGCCAGACCTGACCGGAGCGCTAAAGAGCCATACCGAATATCTCTTCTTCCATACAAAGAAATGTCGCGAGGTCGTGCTGCTTTATCAATGACCTGCGACGATCGCCTGATTCGGAACTCAACAAGCGCCTCCCTCTTGCCGTCAATGATTTAATAGGCCATGCTCATTTCAGCGCGTCGAAATGTTCTCAGCATCCTGATTCTTGCTTTCTGTTTTGCTGCGAGTGGATGCCGTTCCCAGACTCCAAACCCGTTGCAAACGCAGAGCACAAGCAGCATCGATCTCGCAGCAATTTCCGCGCGTCTGCATGAAATTGATGCCAGCGGAAACCTTTCTGACCTGCATTGGCCCAATTTCACAGACTATCGGCTTCATTTCGAGCACATCTATGGCGCATCGAACTTCGTTCCTGTCTGGCTCAATAGCAATGGCAAGCCTACGACGCAGGCACTTGCTGTTATCCAGGCGCTCGAAACCAGCCAGCAGAAAGGCCTGAATCCGGATGACTATGATGCATCGCGCTGGAAGGATCGCCTGCAAGCTCTCGATGGCTCGCCTACAGCGGACACGCTCGCGCGCTTCGATGCGGCGTTGACCGTGGGTGTGATGCGGTACATTTCCGATCTGCACATCGGTCGCGTCAATCCGAAGCATTTTGATTTCGGCATTGATATCGAACAGAAGAAGTATGACCTGCCGCAGTTCGTCACTACGAAAGTGATTCATGCAGAGAATGTGCAGAGGGTTCTTGATGGTGTAGAGCCGCCCTATGACGGCTATCGCCGGACAGAAGACGCCCTGCGCCACTATCAGCAGCTTGCTTTACAGGGCGACGGGCCTCTCGTGCCGGACGTCACGAAAACAGTAGTTCCCGGTGACGCATATGCCGGAATAGGTCCGCTTATACAGCGCCTGCGGCTCTTTGGTGATCTCCGCGCAGATACGCCAGTCGATGTCAATTCGGCCACTTACACCGGACCGGTCATCGATGGAGTCAAGACGTTCCAGTCGCGTCACGGGATCGCCGTAACCGGCAAACTCGATAAGGACACCGTCCGCCTGCTGAACACGCCTATCGCCGCGCGTGTCGTTCAACTGCAGGATGCGCTGGAGCGCTGGCGCTGGCTGCCGCCGCAGTTTCCACAGCCTCCGGTGGTAGCTAACATTCCGGAATTCATCCTGCGCGCCTTTGGGCCGAATCAGAAAGTCGCTCTGGAGATGAATGTGGTTGTCGGCCGTGCGATGCGCACGCAGACCCCGGTCTTCGCGAAAGACATGAAGTACATTGTCTTTCGCCCCTACTGGAATGTCCCGACTTCGATCCTGCGAAGCGAAATTATTCCTGGAATTGCCCGCGACCGGAACTACGTCAGCAAGAAAAATTTTGAAGTAACGGAATTCAGCGGCAAAGTCATAACTGATGGGCCCATCAGCGATGATGTGCTGGCGCAGCTGCGCGCGGGAAAGGTGACTGTCCGCCAGAAACCCGGCCCGAGCAATTCGCTGGGACTGGTAAAGTTCCTGTTCCCGAATGAACACAACGTCTATCTGCACAGCACGCCAGCGCCGCAGCTCTTCTCGCAGTCGCGACGCGACTTCAGTCACGGCTGTGTGCGCGTATCAAAGCCGGCAGAACTGGCTGCTTATCTGCTGCGCAACCAGCCGCCGTGGACACTTGAAAAAGTGCAGCAGGCGATGCAGTCCGGCCCTGATAACCAGCAGGTGAATCTCACTACGCCGGTCCCGGTCCTGATTCTCTATGTGACCGCCGTTGTTGAGGAGGACGGCAGCGTGCATTTCTTTCATGACATATATGGATATGACAAGGCCCTGGAAGCAGTGCTGGCAAAGGGCCAACCTTATCCGGGATAAGAAGAATTTGCAAGTATCGACAGTAATTTGTTGCCCGATTACGAAATGTTGCTCAGATAGAACCAAATAGGGATAGCTGACGAAGCCGCGCGGCAGTAAAGTTTAGTCATTGAGTAGCACTTGGGGGAGGGCTACTGAATTGCAGACGCCAGTGGACAAACTGTTCACTGGCGTTTCGCATTTAGGGGAGTTTTGGGTGATTAACGTTTCGGCAGATGCTTCAGGACCTCGCCAGGTTCCGGACGGACGCGGAAATCAGCATGCGCTTCTGCATAGAGGACTGTTCCATCCTGGGACAGCACATAGGTGGCCGGCAGAGGGAGCAGCCAGCTCTCATCGCCGTTCATAAATGGAATGTTGACCAGGATGCTGCGGAAGTATTTCTGGTGGAAAGGCGGAACTTTATAGGCAATTCCGAAGTGTTGCGCGACATCGCAGTGCGAGTCGTACAGCAGCGGGAAGGGAATTCCATGCTGACCGGCGGTGAAGTCGCTCTGGCGTGCTGTCTGGGGTGAGATGCCAATCAGCAAAGCTCCTCGTTCGCGAATTACTGGATAGAGATCGCGCCAGGCTTCGAGCTCGGTCATGCAATAGGGGCACCAGCGTCCGCGAAAGAAATTGATCACCAGCGGACCTAAGGCAAGCAGATCAGAAGATCGAACGATTCGTCCTGAGGCATCAGGCAGCGCGAACTCCGGAGCTTTTGCGCTGATGGGAAGAATCTGCTCCTCAATGCCGCTCGAAAAAAGATCAGTTACTGCCTGTTCGCTGATAGCCAGTCGCTCGGGTTGGACCAGGTTGCGCGTGTTTGCAGTGATTTCGTCCAGCTGGTCCTGCAGGCGGTGATCGAGGTCAATCATAAGTAATGAAAATCAATTATGTCGTCATTCTGACGACCGGAGGGAGGAAGAATCTCAACGATGAATGCACTGCTACGCACAATTTACATAGCAAAAATTCAAATGTCTGATTCTACCGGCCGCGCATGCCGCTCAGCATGCCCATCGCGCGCCTCTGTAACAATCCACCTTTGCCAACATTCTTAAACATCTTGCGCATCTGCGCGTACTGCCGTAGCAACTGATTCACTTCCTGCACCGTTGTGCCGGAGCCAGCCGCAATGCGCTTGCGGCGGCTGCCGGAGATAATCTCGTGATTGTTCCGTTCCTTTTGCGTCATTGAATTGATGATGGCTTCGACGCGGACAAACTGCTTTTCGTCAACCTGATCGGCCATCTGCTGCATGCCGGCTAAGGGACCGACCGAAGGAAGCATCTTCATAATGCTCTGCAGTGAGCCAAGCTTGCGAATCTGGCGCAACTGATCGCGGAAGTCTTCGAGGGAGAAGCCGTCGCCGGAGAGCGCTTTGCGCGCGAACTCCTCTGACTTCTTGCGATCCAGCTTTTCCTCCGCCTTTTCGATGAGCGTCATGATGTCGCCCATGCCGAGGATGCGGCTCACAATACGGTCGGGGTGGAACGGCTCGAAGGCGTCCGGCTTTTCGCCGGTGCCGATGAACTTTACCGGCTGCCCGGTAACCTGGCGGATTGAGAGCGCTGCGCCGCCGCGAGCATCGCCATCCATTTTAGTGAGGATGATGCCGGTCAGCGCCAGACGTTTGTGAAACTCATCGGCAGACTTGACGGCGTCCTGTCCGGTCATGGAGTCAGCGACGAAGAGAATTTCCTGAGGCGAAAGCAGCTTCTTGAGCGACTCCATTTCACCCATCAGGTCTTCGTCGATGTGCAGGCGGCCTGCGGTATCGACGATCAGAGTGTCGCAGCCGGAGATGACGGCCTCGCGCCGCGCCTCTTTTGCCAACCGCTCGACCAGCGCAGTCCCAGCGGGCTCGCCTTTGATGTCGCCTTCGTAAAGATTTGCCTTGATGGATTTGGCGACGATCTTCAACTGCTCACGCGCCGCCGGGCGATAGACGTCCACGGAGACGAGCATAGGACGATGGCCGCCCTTCTGCAGCCAGGCAGCCAGCTTGCCGGAGGTCGTCGTTTTACCGGAACCCTGAAGGCCGGCCATCAGGATGACTGTCGGGGGCTTGGAGGCGAATTGAAAACGGGCCGTATCCTTGCCGAGCAGCGCGATCAGCTCATCGCGCACGATCTTGATGACCTGCTCAGTGGGCGACAGAGCCGTCATTACTTCCTGTCCCAGAGCTTTGGCCCGGATGTGCTCGATCAGGTCTTTGACAACGTTGAGGTTGACGTCAGCTTCAAGCAGCGCGACGCGAATCTCGCGCAGGGCCTCGCCGATATTTTCTTCGGAGATGGTGCCCTGTCCGCGCAGGTTCTTGAATGCGCGCTGTAATTTTTCTGAGAGGTTTTCAAACATAGCTGCTCTTTAAGTTTATCAGCCAGTTTGAGCTACTCGATCTGCACCGTCTCAAACCCCAGGCCAAGCAGCATGGTCGTAACAGTCGCGGCCGCATTTTTGCGCGCATTATCGAGGATGCCGTCATCCAGGGCAGCCTGCTGCAGGTCCTGCTGGGCTTTGGATCTGACCTCGCTTTCGAGGTTGGGGTCCGCTCCGACCAACAGGCCGGTATCGCGCGAATAGACACGTGTCTTAGCGTTATCAATGGTTGTGGAAAAAACCTCGGGTTGCGGCAGCTGAATGCGCACTGCGCGTCCGTCAATATGGATGTCGCTGGATTTGACCTTGCTCAGATCAATCCCGGCAACGGTCTGGCCATGCACTACGAGAAGCAGCTTGTCTCCGGCCAGGAAATTCGGCAGGTAGGCATTTTCGCGCGCGCCTTCTTCGACTTTGTCCATGGTGTAGACCACGGTTTCCAGCCGTTGTAGCTGCTGGATTTTCTGAACAATCGTGGGCAGTGAAGAGTCGAGCGTGAGACTTCGCCCCGTAACTTTGGCGGCGATCTCGTTCCAGAAGCCCTGGGTTGCATGGCGAACAAACCAGACCAGAGCCGCAGCGCCGGCGAGCAGGCCGAGAATGAGGGCCAGGACTATGCCTGCCACACTGGTTCGCCGCCGGGTCTCTACCGGGTCAAGAATTGGAACAATACTCATGGCCACTTAGATGACAGGTCCGGCATCTAAGTGCCCAATCGAGCACATTATTTGTAAGTCACTGAGATTGCAGGAGTCTCTCGCCTAGTTGAGCCGATTCATTCTGGCTGAGCCGGTTTTTATAGCTGGCCTTAATGAACGCGTCGAACAGCGGATGCGGCTCCAGTGGCTTCGATTTGAACTCAGGATGAAACTGGCAGCCGAGAAAGTAAGGATGGTCCGGAATCTCGATAATCTCGACATACGTTGCATCGGGAGTTGTGCCCGTGATCCGTAAACCGCCGCCAGTTAACAGTGCTTCGTACTCGCGGTTGAACTCATAGCGGTGGCGATGGCGTTCGCTGATCTCGGTTGCTCCATAAGCCTTTGAAGCCAGCGAATCCGGCTGCAGGATGCAGGTCCATGCGCCCAGGCGCATGGTCCCGCCCATTTCTTCTACGCCGGTCAATTCACGCAGCTTATAGATCACGCGATGCGGTGTTGCCGGGTCGAATTCGCTGGAATTCGCACCATTTAGACCGCAGACGTTGCGGGCAAATTCGATGCAGGCGGTTTGCATGCCGAGACAAATGCCGAAATACGGCACTTTGTTCTCGCGCGCATAGCGGATCGCATTGAGCATGCCCTCAATACCGCGCTTGCCGAAGCCGCCGGGAACCAGGATCCCATCGAACCCTCTGAGTTGATCCTCGTAATTCGGCGCTTCGAGTCCTTCGGCCTCAATCCAGGTAACGCGCAGCTTCAGATTATGACCCAGTGCGCCGTGCACCAGCGCTTCCTTCAGTGATTTGTAGCTGTCCTCGTATTCAACATACTTGCCGACAATGCCGATGGAGACTTCATCCTGCGGGTTGTAGCAGCGACGGACGAGGTCCTGCCAGCGGCTGAGGTCAGCTTCCCGTGTTTCGAGGTGCAGATACTTCAGTGCCAGCGTGTCAACGCCCTCCTGCGCAAAGCACAGCGGCACTTCATAGATGGAATCCACGTCTTTCGCCGTAATGACAGCTTTCTCTTCAAGATTGCAGAAGAGCGCGATCTTGCCTTTGATTTCGTGCGAAAGAAAGCGGTCGCTGCGGCATAGCAGGATATCGGGCTGGATTCCGATGGACAGCATTTCCTTAACGGAGTGCTGCGTCGGCTTGGTTTTCAGCTCCTGCGCAGCGCTGATCCAGGGAACCAGCGTGACATGGACGAAAACTGTATTCTCACGGCCCAATTCCTGCCGCATCTGCCGGATAGCTTCTAAGAAAGGCAGCGATTCGATGTCACCAACGGTTCCGCCAATCTCGACAATAGCAACATCGCAGTCCGCCGCGACCTTGCGCATCGCGTTCTTGATCTCATTAGTGACATGAGGAATAACCTGGACGGTTTTGCCGAGATAATCGCCGCGCCGTTCCTTCGTAATGATCTGCTCGTAAATGCGGCCGGTGGTGAGATTGTTGTCGCGGGTGAGTTTGGCGTGGGTGAAGCGTTCATAGTGGCCGAGGTCAAGATCGGTTTCGGCCCCGTCGTCGGTGACGAAGACTTCGCCGTGCTGAAAGGGCGACATCGTCCCCGGATCGACATTGAGGTAAGGGTCAAACTTCATCAGGTTGACCTTCAACCCTCGTGCTTCCAGCAGGCAGCCGATCGACGCCGCGGCCAAGCCCTTTCCCAAACTGGATACAACTCCGCCGGTCACAAAGATGTACTTTGCGGACATCGCTGCTTCACCTTTTCTCTGTTGTAGTGATTGGCGTACCAGGTAGGCACAATTGATTTTACCCGGAATCTGAGGAGAAAGATAGAGGCAGAATGGAGTGGGAGATATTTAGGGGTATAAAAAGAGAACACGTGACCCGACTGCTCACATCTTCGTCTAAAAGACGGCCCATGAAACGCCTGTTCCCCATCCTGATCGCTGTGCTGATGCTTGGAGTTTTGCCGGGTCACGCCCAGAATGCAAACAAACGTCTGATTCTCAAGGATGGCTCCTATCAGGTCGTTTCTCAGTATCAGGTGGTAGGTGACCGCGTCCGCTACAAAAGCGCTGAGCGGGGTGGGGAATGGGAAGAAGTTCCGAAAAGCCTGATCGATTGGCCGGCAACGGACAAGTGGAACAAGGAGCATGATCCCGCCACGATGGCCGCTGCCGAAGCTGCGATAGAAAAACAGGAACAGAGCGATGCTGCCGAAGTGGACAAAGAAGAAGCGACCGAGCGTGCAGCAGAGAAGGCCCGCATGCCGGTTGTTTCCCCCGGACTGCGCCTGCCGGATGAAAGCGGCGTCTGGGCGCTGGACACATTTCATGGCACGCCTGAATTAGTGAAGCTGGAACAAGCGAACGGCGACCTGAACAAGAACCTCGGGCATAACGTGCTTAAGGCGGCGATTAATCCAATGGGCGGGTCAAAACAACTGATTCAGATCGATGGCGCGCGCGCCAAAATTCAGTTGCATGTGAGCGAGCCTGAACTGTACGTAAGCCTCGATGCGGGCGATGACGACACCGCTCCGGATGACGCTCTGAAAATTGATACGCACGGCGCAAGCTCAACGAAAGATAAAAATAACTACAGTTCTCCAACCAGCCATTACGTGGTCGTGCGCGTGCAGCAACGCCGCAACCTGCGGGTGGTTGCTGCCATGAATATCAGCATGCTGGGCAAGGTTTCGCACTCCGAGAACATTGTCGAGACGACAACGCAGATAATGCCCGGCGGCCACTGGATGAAGGTTGTGCCGAAAGATCCTTTGAGCTTTGGCGAATATGCTCTGATGGAAGTGCTTTCTCCCCAGGAGGTGAACCTGGATGTATGGGATTTTGGCGTAGACCCCCGTTCCCCGGAAAACAAGAATACTTTAAGCCCCATTCAGGCGGTGAAGTAGTCTGTATCTATCTTCCTGTCCTTGCATCGAATAGAGTAGATTACAGCCCTGATGGCAGCCTCACTGACCAATCCCGGGATCGGGGAAACCGCTCGCGCTTCGCGTCTCATCGACAAATATGGCCGCGCTATTACGGATCTCCGCATATCTGTGACCGACCGCTGCAACTACAAATGCGTTTACTGTCGCACCGGAAATGACGGCGCCCAATATTCGGAACTGCCGCTTGCAGATTACCTGCGCATTGCCCGCATCTTCGTTGATCTCGGCATTGAAAAAATAAGGCTTACCGGCGGAGAGCCTCTTCTGCGAAAGGGCCTGCCGGACCTCATACGCGAGCTGGCCAAGCTGAGAACAATTGCAGACCGGAAACCGCTTGATCTGGCCCTTACGACAAATGGTCACTTGCTCGCCGACATGGCGCAATCCTTGAAAGATGCCGGCCTCACCCGTGTCACCGTCAGCATGGATGCCGTCGATCCCGAGATATTTACCCGCATTACGCGCGTTCCCGGAAGCTTCCATAAAGTCCGCGATGGAATTCGTGCTGCACAGCGCGCCGGGTTGGGTCCGGTAAAGGTGAATTGCGTTCTTTTGCGCGGCTTCAATGAAGATCAGATTGTTCCTTTTGCGAAATTCGCGCGCGAAGAAGGCGTGATTGTCCGTTTTATTGAGTTCATGCCACTCGAAGAAGATCGTCTCTGGACACCGGCTTCCGTCATTCCGGTCAGGGAACTGCTGGATCGGCTCAACGAATTTCGTCCCGTTGTTCCACTTAAAGCCAATGCTCTGAGCGAAACGGCGCAGCGCTACACCTTCGATGACGGGATTGGAGAAATAGGAATCATTGCCCCGGTCTCGCAGGCATTCTGCGGACATTGCAGCCGCATTCGTCTCACCTCAGACGGAAAGATCCGTACCTGCCTGTTCTCACAATTCGATCACGATCTTTACGGGCGCATGCGTCGTGGCGCAAATGACAAGGACATTGCTTCCTTCATTCGCGCTACCGTGGAACGAAAGGAAGCTCGTCACCACATCGGCGAGCCTGATTTCCTGAAGCCTTCGCGCAGCATGGTGCACATCGGCGGCTAGCGGTGTTTGGCTGCGGTGACAAGCTTTGAATTTGCCCGCTCATAGAACCGATTCCCGCAAATTCGGCATCGATATGGCCGTTTGCCAAGTACATAGCGCGGCAGGTCCTGCCAGCGAGTACGCGACCGCCGGATAGAGGTGGATTCAGAACACCAGGGGCAGGAGATTTGAGCCATAGAGAGAACTCCTGTCAGGGATATAACGAGTCGGACTTGCTCGTACTTTCTCACGAATCCAATGGTGTGGCAACTATCCGCGGTAACCAGGGCCTGTTAATACTCTTAGGGCGGACAGCGTTGCGAGCCAAAATCCGGTCAGACGAGACGGAGTCCAAAGGCTGTGGTGGTCCCACAGCCAAGGACGACAACGAAGTATGGCCGCATTTTGGCGCAACCCGGAGGGAGAGGGCGGATTTTCCCGATTGCTTCGTCCCTCGTCGCTAAAATACACCCGGTATTCGTCGCTCCTCGCTTCTCGCACTCGAAAAAATTCGCTCCTCTCGCTGCCGTCCTAAGAGTGTTAACAGGCCCTAGACGATTTGTTTTGCCATGCGCCGCACCTGAATGGATTGACCGCCGGGCAGCGGCACATGAAATGTTTCAAACTCCTCATATCCGTGCGCGGCGTATAACGGAACGCCCGGTAATGTAGCCGCCATCTCTATACGGTGAAAACCGGCCTTTCGCGCTTCCTCCTCACAACGCTCGAGTAAAGCGCGTCCGATGCCTCTACGGGCATATCTGGGATGTGTAAAGAACGCACGAATCCGCGCCGGATCGCGCTCGGGATCAAGCAGTTGATCGTTGCGGGAGTGATCATAGTGGCTGGCTCCATAGAGCGTGCTCCGTTTGCTCCAGCCGCCACATCCTGCAATCTGCCCGCCGATTTCGGCGACATAATAGGTGCCGTCCTCGATAAGCTGTTGATCTACACCGAAGACGGAATGCACCGCAGCTTCAATCTGTTCCGGCGTATACCAGGCCGCCTGTAATTCTCTAACAGAAGATTCGATCAGTGCGCGCAGTTCAGGAACATCGTTGTGAGTCGCAGCACGGATGAGAATCGTAGTCATAACCCAAATATTGTTACGAGCCTAACATGGCTACATGGCCCATTTTTAGACGTGTCGGAACCCTGAGAATGCCGCACCATCTTCATAACAGAGAACGGCACGCTTCGATTAATTAGCTCAGAGTGATATCAAGTCTGGTTACTGACATGGGCGAAACAGTAAGACTTACCGTCGATCCATTTACCGCTGCCTGCGCAGTTTTGGTGGCGACAGCATTTGGCTGTTCGAAAGTATTGTGAGCGTGGATATCCGGTGCGGCAAGGACGGTAGCAGTGGCTGAAGCAGCGCTGCCACCGCGTACTGCGATTTGCGTATCGAGCGCATCGGTCAGATGTGGATTTACTACTGTGAGTGTCAGCTGCTTTCCGTTCACAGAGGCCGAGCCCATCAATCCATTCAGGCTGCGTTGCACGGAGCGCTCTCCGCCGCGTGGCGGCCCCCAGCGGTCCGGTTTCGGTACATCCGTGAAGTGGATAGAAGGAGCGGAGAACTCCGCGCGTACGGCCTTCGCTCCCTGGTGCGCTGCATACATCTCAAACACGTTGAAGTTCGGCGTCACGATGAACTTGTCTTCATGCGCAAGAAAGAGGGAATCGATGCAATTGATCAGCTGCGCGCAGTTTGCCATGCAGACTTTATCAGCATGACGGTTGAAGATATCGAGAGTGAATGCTGTTACGATTGCATCGCGCATCGTGATCTGCTGGCCAAAAATATGTGTCGGATCGACTTCTGTTCCGGGGCCGTACCAGGGACCGTATTCGTCGACTACGATGCGCGTCTGATGCTCGCGGTCAAAGACGCCCATCGCCGTCCACATATTCTGAATAATCGATTCGGTGGACGTTCCCTGGTAGAACAGCGAATACGCGTCCTGATCATTGAACTTCAGGGCCTCAAGCGCATTGGTGTAGTTATGCACTGACCATCCAAATGGCGGACGAATGGGCCGGCGATGCAGAATATCTTCGAAGAACTGTGTCGTCCAATCCACGTCATCCTGGTTTGGGCCTGAGGCGACGAAACGGGGATCGACGCCATAGTCGGGGACCCATGCCGTGAAGCGCCGGTATTCGTTGGAATATTCTTCCGGCGTGAAGTTTCCGCCACAGCCCCAGCTTTCATTTCCAATGCCCCAGTAGCGCACGTTGTAAGGCTCGGGATTGCCTGCGGCCGCGCGTATATCTGCGTAGGTTGTGCTGTGCGCCGGAGAATTGCAGTATTCCACCCATTGATCGAAAGACAAAGGCGGCAGGGCGCGCACATTGGCGGCAATATAGGGCTGCGCATTGCTGAGTTTGCAAAACTGTACAAATTCATCTGTGCCGAAGGTATTGGGCTCGTACTTCTGGACAGAGGTGTTGGGCAGCTTTTGCGCCTGCGGATCATCGACCCAGAAATTTGTGCGGCGCGGGCGCTTGTCGCGCGGACCGATTCCATCTTTCCAGTCATAGCTGTCGGCAAAACATCCGCCCGGCCAGCGAATCACCGGCGCTTTGATAGCTTTCAGCTTCTCGACTAGCTCCTTGCGAATTCCGTGAACATTGGGAATGCTCGATTTTTCTCCGACCCATACACCGTCGTAAATCACGCCACCGAGGTGTTCGGTAAAGTGGCCGTATATTTCAGGCTCGATGGTTGCTATGGGTTCGTTGATCAGGACCTCGATATGGGCATCGGCAGTAGCGGCCAAAGCGCGTGTACGGAACAATAAGTAACCGGAACCCACCAGAGCGCTGGTCTTCAGGAATTCGCGTCGTTGCATGTATTCCTCGGAAATGTGCAGGGATCTTGGAAACAGCTTGTCAGAGCATCAGAAAACATTTACTGGATTCAGTCAACCATTTCTCTGCTCACCAGGCGCCACCTGCCATCGTTGTATGCCGCCGGAAATCCTGAGGGGAATCGATACTGGCGCGAAGGCGCAGACGTGCCACGCGCTCCCAGGTGTCACTCGCGGCGTGTTTGCGGTTGGTATATATGCGGGGCTTACTATCAAAGCGGATTCGAGAACGCACACCATCACGTCCGAGCATTTCCAGCAGGCTGGCCTTAAAGTGAATGTCGCCGTAATAGCAGAGGTCGCGTTCCTCGGCATTGTCGGCTTCGTAGCTGAGCGCGGCGGCGGTGACAAGGGCTTCGGCTTCAATGGCAGGCTCAAACAAAAAAGAATGAAACGGAAGCAGGGTTGTTCCGTCTGTGCTTGTTCCTTCAGGGAAGAGAACTACCGTTACTCCCGAACGCAGAGCGTACTCGACTCCTATGGCGGCTTCGGTTGCAGCGGACCGGTTGCCGCGCACGATGAAGATTGTGCCGCCGCAGCGCGCCAGCCATCCAAAGAGCGGCCACGAGCCGACCTCAGTTTTCGAGACAAAAATGCGAGGACCGGCTGCCCCGTGCAGCAGGATATCCAGATAACTCAGATGATTAGAAACAATCAGGCCGGGCTGAGGAAGAGGGCCTTCTATGGCGAGCGAAATCTTAAGGCGGCGGAGAACCAGGGCGCACGAGGCCTGCATCCACGCCGCGCGGTCTGCAAGCGTAAGACGGCGGAACCGCAGGCGCAGCCATGTGAAGCGCGCAAGCAGTTGAAGCAGCGTCAATACGAGAACAATCAGGCGCAGTCTGGCGCGGCAAAAACTTTTGAATGATCCTCGTCCGGTAGAAATCGGTTCCTCGCAGCGGGCGTCAGCTGTTGCAGATCCAGCAGGGTGAGAAAGTCGATTGTGCCAAATTCCCGGTCCCAGGCCGGCTCGCCACAGATTCGAGCTCCCACTCCAATATACGTCTTCAGCAGTCTCGGAATCCTGGGAGTATTTTGTGGCTGTTTTTTATCCTCCGGCAGAACGTATGCGGTAGTCGGTTTGGTGCGAAATTCCAGGGGAGCAAGATAAAGCTTAAGCTGGTCGTAAATCGCCCAGCCCTCTGCCGGATCCTGCGAATTGAGTGAGGAGCAGCCAATCAGATAGCGCAGGCCATACAGCTTCGCATACCGTGCAATTCCACGCCAAAGCAGTGTCAGTACTTCGCTCGAGCGATGCTCGCGATCAATGGAAGCGCGACCCAGCTCAAGCACCTGCGTCTGGACAAATTCGTACGGAGCGAAATTAAATTCCTGTGCGCTGTAAAAGCCCCAGTGGCGTTTCGCTTCGTTACCGGACTGCATCCGATACGTCCCGACGATTTCACCCGATGAGCGGTCTTCGACAACGAGGTGATCGCATACATAATCGAATCGATCTTTATCCAGACCGGTGGAGTAAGAAGATACGAGTCCCTCTCCTAATTCAAGATTAAAGACTTTAAAACGAAGCCTGCACGCAGCCTCGCGTTCTGCTTCAGAAGCAGCCAGGCGGGCATGGTATTTCCCTAGTTCGATAGACACAGGTGAGGTGGGAATTCCTGCAGAAATATCCGCAGGAAGATCAAAGATTCCTGTCGGCGGCGGAACCTGAACGGCTGGCTTACCCGGCGTAATAGCGCGTAGTTGGGTCAACACGTCATCATCATGATACGAACGCAATAAAGCAGCTTTACAGGTTTGAGAAAAGGTTGCGAATTCCTGGTAAATGTTCAATACAGAGAAACAGCAGATAAATAGATAGAAAGTACAAATTGTTGCCGATTCTGCTGCGATTTTTTGCCTGAAATCGCTTGAAACTATGATCAGATTTATGAAATTTTAAGATATTGTTAATAGTTAGCTGTTGGTTCCCCATCTGTGTAAGTGAATTACTAACTTCAGGAATAAGGAATACAAATGACCAGAGAAGCAATTGTTGCTGCAATCGATGAAGAAATCAGCCGTCTGGAAAAAGTGCGCGCCCTGCTGCAGGGTTCCGGCGGGAGCAGGATTCTGGGAGGACTCTCCGGAATCCGTAAAAAGCGCAATTTGAGCCCGGAGGCTCGTAAACGGATTGCCGATGCGCAGAAGCGCCGCTGGGCGAAGCAGAAAAAACAGGCCAACTCCAATAACGCCAAGTAACCAGCAAAGATGATCAAAGTACAACTCCTCCATCCTGATGCCCGTGTGCCTACGGTGAACTATGCGGGCAGCGATCTCGGATTTGATCTCTACTCCATCGAAGATGTCGTGCTCGAACCGGGCGTGCCCGTCAGAGTGCGGACGGGCATTGCAGTGGAGGGGCCGGAAGGCTTTGGCTTTGTGCTCGGTGATCGGTCTTCGATGGCGTCCAAAGGCGTTACGTATGCCGGCGGCCGAATCGATGCGGGCTATCGAGGAGAAATCCTCGTCTGCCTGGTGAATGTCAATCAGCCTAAATATTCCCTGCGTGTTGCTCGCGATGCGCAGGGGATACTAACCAATGTCGAACTTGAACACACGGATGTGAATGTCATCATCCACAAAGGAGACAAGATTGCTCAGATGTCCCCTTTCCAGTCGATGACTCACCTTGAAATTGCAGCTGTTGAAGAACTGGCCGAAACGGCGCGCGGGGCCAAAGGCTTCGGGTCCAGCGGGCGGTAATCTACTTTCTCAAATAAGCATCGGTGCCCTGAATCCAGTCAGCACGCGGCGGCGCGAAGACATCAAGATCGATGGTGTCCACGAGGGCCTCAGCGCTGTGCTTCACATTTGAGGGGATGACCAGTGTTTCTCCGGCGTTGACGGTAACAACTTCGTTTCCGTTGAGCGTGAATCGGAGAGCGCCTTCCAGAATGTAGGTAATCTGCTCATTCGGATGGCTGTGCTCCGGGACAATGCACCCTTTGCGCAGCAGCAGTCTTGCCAGCATTGACTCCGTGCCGTGTACAAACTGTCGCTCGATAAGCGGATTGAGATGCTCGACGGGAATGCTGGACAGCGGGGTGTGTTTCCATCCGGACTCTGACAAGGTAAATCCCCTTTCAAACTTAATTTGCTGATTCAAAGGCAGCGACCCAATCTTATCCAATCCTCGGGTAGTATGGAGCCATTGTCATGGATACAGGACTGAAAAACCGTGTTGCCATTGTCGCCGCGTCCAGCCAGGGAATCGGCAAAGCTGCTGCTCTTACTTTCGCCGCTGAAGGCGCGCATCTGGCGCTCTGCGCCCGCCAAAAGGGACCGCTGGAAGCCGTGGCATGCGAGGCGTCGGAGCGCTTCGGCGTGCAGACTTTCACGGCTGCCTTCGACGTCAGCGATGACGGCGCAGTTCGCAACTTTGTTAAGTCCGCTCATGAGAAATTCGGACGCATCGATGTCTGCGTCACCAATGCAGGAGGCCCTCCGGCGAAACCGTTTCTTGCCACAACTATGGACGAGTGGGAGCGGGCGTGGCAGCTGAATCTGCGCAGCATTGTTTCATTCGCGCAGGCGGTCCTGCCTTACATGCAACAGCAAAAATGGGGACGCATCGTTACGCTTACGTCTTATACGGTTAAGCAGCCGGTTCCGGAACTGGTGCTTTCGAACTCGGTCCGGGCCGGAGTAATGGGGCTGGTGCGTTCACTGGCCGGACAGTTCGGACCGGACGGGATTACGATCAACAACGTTGGCCCAGGGTTTACTTCGACAGGACGCGCAGTGGAGCTACTGGAAAAGCGCGCAGCTGCCAAAGGCATCTCGGTCGAGCAGGCGGAACATGACCTGGTACAGGAGATTCCCGTCCGGCGCATGGCCACTCCGGAGGAGGTTGCCGCTGCAATTGTCTGGCTGGCTTCTGAACAAGCGGCTTCGATTACCGGACAGACGCTGCTCGTGGATGGTGGGGCGTATCGCGGATTATAAAAGCGTTCGCCGCCCTATTCGGGACTGTTTCCAGACAAGATAACCATCATCCTTCAACAGGTAAGGATCTGTTCAATTTTCTGCAGGTTCGACCTTTCGCCCATAACGATCAGAAAATCCCCGACCGAGATCTCAAGTTCCGCCGGAGGATTAAACATCGTTTCGCCGTTTTGTTTGCGAACCGCCAGGACGATTACGCCGTATTTTCGCAGTTCCAACAGCTGGCCGAAGGTCTTCCTGTTGAATTCGGCCCTTGCCGTCACACAAACCTGTTCCATTGTGACCTTCGGTCCTATATTGCTCCCGGTGAAATCCAGAAATTCCACCACGTGAGGCCGCACCAGCGCATCGGCAAGCTGCCGCCCGGCCATAGAATATGGTGTAAAGACCGTGTCGGCTCCTGCCCGCCTCAATTTTTCTCCGGCTTCTTCCTCGGAAGCCCGCGTAACAACAGTCAATTGCGGATTCAGCGTCTTCGCCGACAGGATGATAAACAGGTTTTCGGCATCTGATGGCAAGGCCGCAATCAACCCCTTTGCCCTGAGCACGCCCGCTTCGCGAAGGCAATCATCGTGCGTCGCATCGGCGACTATCGCCAGCATCCCTGCGTTCTCCGCCTTTGCTACGCGCTGCTCGTTCCGGTCAATGACGAGGAAGCGGACTCCCGTGCGCTGGAATTCGTAGGAGGCATTGCGGCCTACTCGGCCAAAGCCGCAAACGATAAAGTGGTCAGATAAGTGTTCGATCATACGTTTTTTCCTGCGCTTGCCGTATCGGTCCTGCAATTCGAGCTCGATAATCGTCTGCGTCATGGCGCCGACAGCGAGGAACATCGCGCTCACGCCAAACAGAATCAAAAATGAATTGAAGACCCGCCCTGCCCGGCTGAGATGCTGTATTTCCTGGTAGCCGACCGTTGTAATGGTAGTCAGGGTCATGTAGAAGGCGTCAAACCATGAATAGCCTTCAATCAGCACAAAGCCGATTGTGCCTGCAACCAGAATGATGCTCAACAGTCCGGCGATTGCAGCAATGCGGTAAACCAGACGTCTTCGCATCAGTATGTTCCATCACTGTTCATACCGATGAATCATCCTCCTGCCCGGTCGTGCAGCGCCAGCACTTTCTGGATACGCTATACCCGTCTCCACTTTGAACAGCGTCTAACAAATCGTCTACAGTTAAAAGAGGGCTGCATCGGGAATGGGGCAACCGGCTTTACAAACCCTTGAACGCGCGCTCGGACACAAGTTCGCGCAGGAGCACCTTCTTGTCCAGGCCCTAACCCACAGCTCTCTCGCGCATGAATTTCAGCTTGCCGAAGCGGGTGAACCCGGCCAGACGCCTCCCGAAGACAATGAACAGATGGAGTTCCTCGGCGATGCCGTCATCGGGCTACTTGTGGCTGAATTCCTTTTTAAGCGCTTTCCTGAGCTTAGCGAAGGCGAGTTGACCCGCCTCCGAGCAGCGCTGGTCAGCCGCAAATACCTCGGACAGGTAGGTGCACGCCTCAAGCTGGGCAAATACCTTCGCCTCGGTAAAGGAGAAGAGCGCAGCGGTGGCCGCAAGAAATCAGCTCTGCTGGCCAATTGCATAGAAGCCGTCATTGCCGCTCTTTATCTCGACGCTGGCCTTGCAGCGACCCGCACTTTTGTCGAGCGGGAAATCATCACGCCCTCGGTCATGGAGCTGAAAACCGAATTACTTGAAGGCCGCAGCATCGGCGACCATAAGTCAGCTCTACAGGAGTATCTCCAGGCGCAGAAGGGAAGTCAGCCGGTTTATGTTGTGAAAGGAGAAAGCGGTCCCGATCACCGCAAGCGCTTCACGGTCGAGGTTCGCCTTCCCGAGAAAGGCGCTCACGGCAAAGCTCTCGCCCGCGGCACCGGAACCACCAAGAAAAAAGCCGAACAGGAGGCCGCTCGCCGCGCGCTCGAAAAGTTGTCTGCTGGCGCCAGTCATAGGCACGCGGATGCGACGGCCAGGGAGACCGCCGGTGAGTGAGCCGCAGGCCCTGGGTGCCCCATCCTTTCGGCCTGCTTCTGCCGAAAGGGTGGAAGAGCGGGAATCTCAGCATCAGACTGACTTTGTCTCCGGGGTCAAGAGTCAGCCATTATCTTCTCCTACAGCGCAGCCTCACAGGCATCACATCGTTTACCCTACAGTCCTGGATACAGCCCGTTCTCTGCTCTCAGTCATCGTTATCGCGCTCTTTGTCTTGACCTTTATCGTGCAGCCCTTTCGCATTCCTTCAGAATCGATGGAGCGCACCCTGCTTGTCGGCGATTTCCTTCTCGTCAACAAGACGATCTATGCTCCGCCCGGCATCTGGAAGTGGATTCTTCCGTATCGCCAGATTCAGCGCGGCGACATCGTCGTCTTCCATTTCCCGCTCGATCCCACGGACCATGTCGTCAAGCGCGTCATCGCTGTTCCCGGCGACCGCGTCCACCTGCATGATGGGCAGGTCTTTCTCAACGGCCAGCCGCTCACGGAGCCTTACGCCGTCTACGAAGCTTCCTATGCGGACAATTTCCGCGACCAGTTTCCAACCAATCTCTATACCGATCCCGGAGTGGACACCGGCTGGTGGATGGAGATGCATCACGATGTGCAAAATGGCGATCTGATCGTGCCGCCGAAGCACTATTTTGTGCTCGGTGATAACCGTAATCACAGCCGCGACAGCCGTTATTGGGGCTTTGTGCCGGGAGAAAACATTGTAGGACGCCCATTTATCATTTATTTCTCTTTGCGCAAGCCCTCTACCACAGACGTTCCCGACCTTCCAGGTGATAGACTCGGACACGATAAGGACCCTGTGAACAGCGTCGTCGATTTCGCCCGCTGGGACCGTATGTTCCGCATCGTCTGGTAATGACTGTGCATAGGGTCTAAAAAAAGTTGCCCCATCCTGAGCACAAGGCGAAGGGTGGGAAAAGCAAGCAGTGAGATAAACACAATAACAAGGGGGCTTTAGCCCCGGAGAACTCCGGCAGGAAATGGAACAAATTCTGGAAAAGCAGCAGTCAGAAAAAAAGAAAAATGCCCATCACGAAGAAACTCCTCTCGAGTTCATCGCCTCCATCTGCAGCGTGCTCGTGCTGGGCCTCTTCGCGCTGACATTCATCTTCCAGAACTTTGAAATCCCCTCCGCGTCCATGGAAAAGACCCTGCTCATCGGCGACCATGTCCTGGTTGACCGTATGACGCTTGCGCCGCCGGCAAAATGGGCCTTCTGGGAGCATTACCGGAATGTCAAACGCGGCGACATCATCGTCTTCTTCAAGCCTGTAGCGGAGCCCAATGGGGACCACATTTTCCTCGTAAAACGCGTCATTGGTGTCCCTGGAGATCACATCCACCTCCGCAATGGCGTCGTTTACCTCAACGGACAGCCGCAAAACGAGCCTCAAACGGCCAAAATTGGCGAAAATGGCTCCTTTTATTTCCCTTATCGCGATGATTTCCCATCAGTTCCGCCCTCAGAAGGCGGCGATGTAACCGCCGAATGGGCCGTAGACCTGCCGAATCACATTCAGGGGGACGATCTGGTCGTCCCGCCGGGCAAATACTTTGCCATGGGCGATAATCGCCCCGTGAGCCTCGACAGCCGTTACTGGGGCTTCGTGCCCCGCGAAAACATCGTAGGCCGCCCGCTCTTCGTCTATTGGTCGTTCGTCACTCCGGAAGACCAGATCAACAAAACCTCGATTGGCGACCGCGTCGGCTTTATCGTCCACATCATCATTCATTTCTTCGACCAGACCCGCTGGAGCCGCACCCTGCATCTGGTGAAGTAGCCCTCATGAAGTGGTGATATGTTCAATTTGAGTGCAATCAAGCAGCGAAAATCCGCGTAATTCCAGAAAATACTGGATACTTTTTGCCGTCCTTCTCCTGCTGGCCGGGGCCCTTATTCTCCCGCCGCTCATCAACATGAACCGTTATCAGCGGCGCATTGCTGATGCCATCAGCCGAAGCCTCGGACGCCCAGTCCATCTTTCCTCTGTTACGCTTCGCCTGCTGCCGCGCCCTGGTCTTGAACTAAGCAATTTCATCGTCGACGAAGATCCCGCTTTTGGAGCCGAGCCGACCCTCCGGGCACAGAGCGTCGACGCTTCCATTCGCCTTACATCACTGTGGCGGGGCCGCCTTGAAATTGGCCGTATCAGCTTCGATCAGCCCAGCCTGAATCTCGTCCGCAACGCTGAGGGCCGCTGGAACATCGGGACCGTGCTGCTTCAGGCCGCGCATATTCCCAACGCGCCCACAGCGCAGCGCCGAGCCGGGAGTTCGCCCCGTTTCCCCTACATTGAAGCCAGCAACGCCCGCGTCAATTTCAAAATCGGCAACGAGAAAAAGCCCTTCTCGCTCTTCAATGCCGATTTTGCCATGTGGCTCGCTGATCCCGATGAATGGCGACTTCGCCTCGAGGCGCAGCCTGTCCGCACCGATCTCGATCTGGATTTGTCTGACACCGGCCTCCTCCGTGTCGAAGGCTCTCTGCATCGCGCCTCCGCCATCGGCGAGATGCCTATTGATTTGCAAACTGAATGGTCGAGCGCTCCTCTCGGTCAGATTGCCCGCCTCCTTATTGGTCAGGACACTGGCTGGCGCGGCAATCTCGATGTAACCGGTTCGGTTAGGGGTGACATCTTTAATCCGCAATTCAAGACGCGCATCCGTGTTGCCGGAATGCACCGCCAGGAATTTACGCCACTTGAACCTTTTACTATCGATGCTACGTGCCAAGGCGCATATCATCACGATTCACGGGCCTTCGAAGACCTTACCTGCCTCTGGCCCATTGAAGACGGTCATCTGCTGCTGACCGGAACCGTCCTCAACATCGAGCATCCAAAACCGAGTCTTAATCTCCAGATTCAGAACGTTCCTGCAGCCTTTGGCCTCTCCGCTTTGCGCCTCTTTCGCAACGGCTTCGCGTCTTCCGTCCAGGTTTCGGGCACTATACAAGGCAGCCTGAAATATTCGCAGCTCCCAACAGAAAGCCTCACAGGCGATGCCGCAGTTTCAGCGCTTACGATACGTATCCCCGGAATGGACCCGCCTCTCATCGTACCGGCCTTGCAATTCAGCAGTGGCATGGCACAGCCAGTAGTACGGCAAATCATAAGAAAAACGACTCCAGCAAATGCTCCGATATCTTTGCATCTCGCCTCTGCGAGCATTCTATTAGGTGGAGATGCGCCGCTTGCCGTATCAGGTGATTTCACCCGGCAAAGCTTCTCTCTCCATTTCTCTGGTGATGCCTCCCTGGAGCGGCTGCGGCCCATGATTGCGAATCTTGGATTTCTGCACAACGCCGCTTCCGCGCTCTCATCCCAGGGAAGCGCAGCACTCGATCTGACTGTTCACGGCCCCTGGCTGCCTTCTGCCAATACAGTGGATAATCAGGCCCAGAGCGCTATGACAGAAGGTTCTCTTCGCCTTAAAGACGCGAAATATCAGGCCGGGTTTCTTCCCGAGCCGGTAGAAATCGTTTCAGCGCAGGCCGCCATTGCACCAGACCAGATCATCTGGAACCCTGTTTCCGTCGTCTTTCACAGGATCCCGGCAACGCTTTCGGTCCGGATGCCCATTGCCTGTACAGCCACGGATTGTGTCCGCGAATTCTCGCTCTTTACGCCTCAACTGGATGCCGCCTCGCTGCAATCTGCCATCATGGGCGCAGGCGAACGCGGGGAGTTTCTGCAGCAGATTCTTTCCACTCTTGACCGCAACAAGGTCCAGTGGCCGATGCTCAATGGAACCGTCCGGGCCGCTACCTTCACGCTCGGGAACCTTGCTCTTCACGACGCAAGCAGCAATCTGCATATCGAAGGGCGAAAGATTCAATTTACGTCTATCGAAGCGCACACGCTGAACGGCATCCTTGAGGCAAGCGGCAGTATGGATGCGAGCAGCAGTTCACCGCATTACAGCTTTGATGCCCAGCTGCTCCACGCCAATGCAGCGGCCATTTCCGCTCTCTGGCATGAGCCGTCGCTTTCCGGGACCGTAACCGTCAGCACGCATCTGGAATTGTCTGGATATTCGAAAAGCGATCTGGCCAAGTCAGCGCAAGGCACCTTTCATTGGGACTGGACGCAGGGCACTCTGACACTCGTCCCTGCAGCCCTCACACGCTTCGATCACTGGACCGCCGACGGGACTATAAAGAACCAGATATTCACCATCAGCCAATCGCGGGTAACCAGAGGGCCGGTAAAGCAGGCTGTCGCCGGCACCATTTCGTTCGACCGAAGCTCAAATCTGACGGTCACTGAAAATGAGGAATCAGCGCGCGTCGCCAAAACAAGCCAACGCACACCATAATAAACCGTCATTCTGACGACCGAAGGAAGGAAGAATCTCAAGCCAGGTTGGCTGGAGATTCTCGCCGCCCACCCCAACACGCAAAAATCGCGTATCGGGGACCCCGGATGCGGCTCAGAATGACGACTATGTGCTTGCTCTATGCCTAAAAACGAAAAACGTACCAGGCGTGGAAAGCAGAAGATCTGGGTTCACAATCCGAAGCAAGTCCTTCGCTCAGGATGGCAAGCCATCGGCGGTTTACATCGAAACGAAAATGCTCTAAAGGTGAGCGCCGAACATAGCCATTCATTTTCGGCGTCCTTCGATTGAGAAAGCTATTTCTTTCCTCCGGCCTCAGCAGTCTTCTTTTCTTTATTATCGACAAAGTTTTTCGCCGCCCGCAGAACCCGGTCCCGAGCATACGCGGCATCATGCCAGCCGCGGACCTCGACCCGCTTTCCTTCTAAATCCTTATAAATTGAGAAGAAATGCGTAATCTCTTTCAGCATGTGCGGGTAAATCTCTGAATAATTCCACACATCGGTATAGCGCGGATTATTCTTGCCTACAGCCAGTACCTTCTCATCCAGAACACCCTGGTCCAGCATTTCCATCAGCCCGATAGGGCGCACCTGCATCACGCACCCCGGAAAGCTCGGCGCATCCACCAACACCAGCACATCCAGCGGGTCGCCGTCATCGCTCAGAGTCGATGGAATGAACCCATAATCGCCGGGATAATGTACCGGCGAATACAGATTGCGGTCCAGCCGGAAGATGTGCAGCTGCTTGTCATATTCGTACTTGTTAATGCCCTCAAACGGAATCTCGATGACGGCGTTGATCACCTCGGGCACTTTATCGCCAATCGGTAGTTCCAGATAATTCACCATGCGAACTCCAGTGTACGAAATCTGCTCTGTGAAGGCATCAGAGTATCGTTATAATCGACGATAATGAAGGCTCATGTCTACGTAACGCTTAAGAAAACAGTGCTCGACCCGCAGGGCCAGACCATTCAGAACGCACTCAAAAAGATGCAGTACAAAGGCGTAACGGACGTGCGCCAGGGAAAGTATTTCGTCCTTGACCTCGATGGCGCTCTCGACGCCGCAGCCGCCAAAGCAGAAGTCGAGCGTATTGCTAAAGACGTGCTCACCAATCCCGTCATCGAAGAGTTTACTTATAAGCTGGAATAGCTGCAGCGATCGGTTTTATCCATACCGTACAATCTGACTATGTGCGGCATTGTCGGTTACGTTGGCAATAAAGAAGTTGTCCCCGTCATCATCGAAGGCCTGCGCCGTCTCGAATACCGCGGCTACGACTCCGCCGGTATCGCCGTGGGCGGAAGCGGCAATGGTCTCGAGCTGCGCCGCGCTCCCGGCAAGCTGCGCAAACTCGAAGAAGTCCTCAGTGAGCGCCCCATTCACGGAACTTACGGCATAGGCCATACGCGCTGGGCCACTCACGGACGCCCTACGGAAGAAAATGCTCACCCGCATCGCGACTGCACAGGCCGCATTGTCGTCGTCCATAACGGCATCGTCGAAAACTACCTCGCCCTCAAACACGAGCTCATTGCTGAAGGCCATCAATTCGTAACGGAGACAGATACCGAAATCATTGCGCATCTCATTGAGCAGGAAATGGCCTCCGCCGCGCAATCCGGCAAGAATATGCTGCTCGAAGAAGCCGTGCGTCGATCCGTGAATCGCCTCACCGGGGCCTTCGCCGTCGTCGTCATTTCCGCCGACGAGCCGGACAAGATCGTTGCGGCGCGCCTGGGGCCTCCTGCCGTAATCGGTCTCGGAGAAGGAGAATACTTCGTCGCATCCGACGTCCCCGGAATCCTGCATCACACACGCAATCTTTATTTTCTTGCTGACGGCGACATGGCCGTGCTTACTCCATCCGGCGTTCATCTCACTGACTTCGAAGGCAATCCCATCGAGCGCCCGGTGCAGCGCATTCAGTGGGACCCGATCCAGGCGGAAAAGGGCGGCTACAAGCATTTCATGCTCAAGGAAATCTTTGAGCAGCCGCGCGCCATCCGCGACACTACGCTGGGCCGCATCTCGCTCGATACCGGCAAAGTCTTCCTCGCCGAGATGAAGCTTACGGAAGAGGATTTCCGCCGCGCCACCAAGATCAACATCGCCGCCTGCGGAACAAGCTGGCATGCCGCAACGGCAGGCAAGTTCATGATCGAGCGCCTCGCGCGCGTGCCTGTCGAGGTCGATTACGCCAGCGAATACCGCTACCGCGACCCTATTCCTGATCCCACAGCGCTGGGCCTGCTCATCACGCAGTCCGGAGAAACCGCCGACACGCTCGCCGCGCAGCGCGAGATGATCGCCAAGGGTTCGAAGACCGTCGCCATCTGCAACGTCGTAGGCGCCATGATCGCCCGCGAAGCCCACGGAACCATTTACACCCACGCAGGCCCGGAAATCGGCGTTGCCTCAACAAAAGCCTTCACAGCGCAGCTTGTCGCGCTCTTTCTCTTTGCAGTGCATCTGGCGCAGGCGCGCCGGACCATCTCCGAGCAGGAAGACCGCACGCTACTGGAAGAACTGACGCTGCTTCCCGGCAAAGTCGAAGAAATCCTTCGCACCGCCGAGAGTGAATGTGAAAAGCTCGCGCGTATCTATTCGAGCGCCAGAGATTTTCTCTTCCTCGGACGGGGCATCCATTACCCGATAGCACTCGAAGGCGCGCTCAAGCTCAAGGAAATCTCCTACATTCATGCCGAAGGCTATCCCGCAGGAGAGATGAAGCATGGCCCCAATGCGCTCATCGACGAGTCACTTCCGGTTGTCGTTCTGGCCACACAGGACAGAACCAACCGCGATTCCAAACTGCGCTACGAAAAGACACTTTCCAATATTCAGGAAGTCACTGCCCGCTCTGGGCAGGTCATAGCTGTCGCCGTCGAAGGTGATGAAGAAATCAGGCAGCTTGTCAACCACGTCCTTTATGTGCCGAATACTTCTGAGCTGCTGTTGCCGGTGCTGGACGTGATCCCCCTGCAATTACTCGCTTATCACATAGCCGTGCGCCGCGGATGCGACGTGGACCAGCCCCGGAATCTGGCAAAGTCGGTCACAGTGGAATAATCATTGTTAATAGACATCCGTCTGATACCGTTTGGCCTTCTTCATGCCGGCAAGATATTCCTGCGCAGTCTCCGGTGTGCCGTTCAGGCCTTTCGCAATAGCTTCCAGCAGAGCCGTTTCTACGTCCTTCGCCATTCGATTCGCGTCGCCGCATACGTATACGTGCGCTCCGCGCTCCAGCCAGCGATACAGCTCCGCATCGTTCTCCCGCATACGGTCCTGCACATAAATTTTATGCGCCTGGTCGCGCGAAAAAGCAGTATCGAATCGCGTCAGGATGCCGTCACGGAACATGCCTTCAAGGTCTTCACGATAAAGAAAATCGGACGCGCGACGCTGTTCCCCGAAGAAGAGCCAGTTTTCGCCCTTGTGGCCATGCACTTTGCGATGCTGCAAAAAGGCGCGAAATGGCGCGATTCCCGTGCCCGGACCGACCATAATAACCGGGGTGTCCGGATTTTCGGGAAGACGAAAATTGTTGTTGGAATGTAGGAAAATCGGCATCGTGCAGCCTTCGGGGGCGCGCTCGCCCAGATGTCCGGAACACAGCCCCTGACGGTCACGGTTATAACTTGTATAGCGGACCACACGCACAATGGTATGCACGGCATCCTTCACCCAGGCCTGCGAGGAGGCAATCGAATACATGCGCGGGGTCAGTCGCGCCAGCACGGTAAACAGCTGCTGCGGCTCCGTGATTCCGCCGGGATATTCCGTAATCAGGTCAATAAACTCACGCCCCCAGATATATTCCTCTGCTGAAGCGCGGTTCTCAGGCTGCGTCAGTGATTTCAAAGCAGCAAAACCGGGCACAGATTCGGGAGCGATTTTTGCATAGGCATTCACGGCGCTGCGGGTGAGTTTGCCGATAGCGAGGCGCGTGCGCAGCGCTTCTTCCAGGCTGATCTCCACCTTGTAGTGATCCAGGACGCGCTCATCGCCTTTGAAGTGAAGCTTCTCCAGCACCTCGGCGACTTCCGAAGGCCGGTTCTCAGGCACAATGCCAACCGCATCTCCCGGTGTATACTCCATGCCCGGCTCAAGCTCCAGCTCAATATGACGCGTCTCTTTTTCCGAGCCGGGGCCTGTTACCAGCACGTTGACCAGCATGCGCGACATGTATGGATTGTTCCGGGTGTACTTTTGCGGCTGTGTGCTCATAAATAGGTTGTTTTCAGACAGTATATCTGCTGCGCCAATGCCGAGATTGCTGCTGGAACCGGACGCAGGCGATAATTTAAAAGAGGAGAAACGTTGGATAGACCGTTCTTTACTGCACGGCTGCAGCAGAAACTACTGCTCTCGGATGCCGCACAGTGTTATCACCTTGAATTTTCTATCGACGAGCTTTCTGATTTTGACTTCGTTCCCGGTCAGTTCATCTCCTGCGTCGCCGAAGACGACAAAGGAAAGATGCAGACCCGCGCATACTCCATCGCCTCTGCCCCACGCGCAAACCAGCTCGATCTGTGCGTAAATCGCGTCGAAAACGGCTTTTTTTCGAATCTTCTCTGCGATCTCCAACCAGATCAAACCGTCAAATTTCACGGCCCTCACGGCCTGTTCACCTTACGCCAACCGCTGACCGACTCCATCTTTATCGCAACGGGAACCGGAATTGCGCCCATCCGAGGATTCATAGAATGGCTTTTCCCTGAGTCAGGAGAAGAGCGCAGCCAAGGCCGTCCTATCTGGCTCGTCTATGGCACCCGTCATGAAACCGAAATTTACTACCGGAAATATTTTGAGAAGATCGCTGCCGAGCACAGCAATTTTCATTACCTCCCAACATTAAGTCGCCCGCATGAGGGATGGGAGGGATTGCGCGGCTATGTTCAGAATCACGTAGCGGAAATCGTCAGGGAACACACTCGAAACCATTCAGAGCCTGTCGTTACCGCAGCCGAGCCGGGCGGCTTCGATATCCACGCCTACATCTGCGGCCTGAACAACATGGTCTCCGCTAATCGAGACAACTTGAAACAACTAGGCTGGCAACGGAAGCAGATCATCTTCGAGCGCTACGATTAAGAACTTTCCCTTCTTATGCCTCCTACGCTGTCATCTGAGCGCAGCGAAGGACCTGCTTTTTCTAACCCAGAGCACGAAATGGGTGCTCCATTCTTTCGTGTTCTTTGCAAAAGGGTGGGAGTGGCAAGTCCACATCAACTCCAGTAACTCCGATCCAGCGTCCGGTACTGAATCGCCTCAGCAATGTGAGGCAGCGTAATCGACGCAGCTCCCTCGAGATCCGCAATCGTCCGCGCGACCTTCAAAATCCGATCATGCGCGCGCGCCGTCAGCCCTTGCTGCTGCATCGCCCGTTCCAGCAGACGCTCCGCATCCGGCCCCAGCTCGCAGAAAGCCCGAATCTGCCGCGTGCTCATCTGCGCGTTCGAGTAAATCTTCTCTGACGCCTTTGTAAAGCGTTCCTTCTGAATTTCTCGCGCGGCCAGCACCCGTCTGCGAATTGCAGCAGAGCTCTCACTCGCCGCCCCCGCGCGCAGCTCGCGATACTGTACCGCGGGCACTTCGATATGAATATCGATGCGGTCCAGCAACGGCCCTGACACCTTTGACACATACCGCTGAATCATCGGCGGCGTGCACGAGCACTCCCGCGACTTGTCATTGAAGTATCCACACGGACATGGATTCATCGCAGCGGCCAACATAAAGGCTGAAGGGAACGTCAGCGACATCGAAGCGCGCGCAATCACCACATTGCGGTCTTCAAGCGGTTGCCGCATCACTTCCAATACGTTGCGTGGAAACTCCGGCAGCTCATCCAGAAACAGAACACCGTTGTGCGCCAGTGATACCTCGCCCGGACGCGGCACCGCGCCACCGCCAATCAGCCCTGCGTCGGAAATCGTGTGATGAGGCGCGCGAAAAGGACGCTGCGTCACAAGCCCCGCATCCGCATCCAGCACTCCGGCAACTGAGTGAATCTTCGTCGTCTCCAGCGCCTCTTCAAAACTCAGCGGAGCAAGAATTGATGGCAGCCGCTTGGCCAGCATCGTTTTGCCCGACCCCGGCGGCCCGATCATCAGAATGTTGTGCCCGCCTGCTGCCGCAACTTCCAGCGCGCGCTTCGCCGTCTGTTGTCCGCGCACATCAGCAAAGTCCACATGGAAGTGTTGCAGCTCGCCCAGCATCTCCGAGGTCTGGATACGAAACGGCTCCGTATGAATACCGCCATTGCCGGCAGCATTCAGCAGCTCGCGTACCTGGTTCAGGGTCTCGACCGGATAGACATTCACGCCTTCCACAACGGCTGCTTCGCGCGCGTTTGCCTTTGGAATAATCAGGTTCCTGATGCCGCGTTGACGTGCTGCAACTGCTACCGGCAGCATTCCGGAAACGGCCCGCAGCCCGCCATCCAGCCCAAGCTCGCCCACCAGCAGAAACTGACTCAAGTCGCGAAGCTGCAGCGCTCCGTAAGCACCAAGAATGCCAATGGCCATCGGCAGATCAAATCCCGAGCCCTCTTTTTTAATGTCTGCCGGAGCAAGATTGATCGTGATGTGCGTGGACGGCACGTCGAAGCCGGAATTTTTTATGGCCGCGCGCACGCGGTCTCGACTCTCGCGCACAGCGGCATCGGGCAGTCCCACTGTATGGAAGTGGTCTTCAGTCGTTTTAATTCCGGAAAAATCAACTTCAACATCAATGATGTTCGCATCGATGCCGTACACAGCAGCGCTGAGGGCCTTAAAGAGCATATTTTTTCAGCTAAGTGGCTGGAGTATAGCATCGCGCCAGCTGCTTAAATGCTCAAAAGACGCGCTTTCATCCCCGCGGGGCAAACTTTAGGCACTTGCCTTCACGCGAAAGCCGGCTCTATCGCCAAAGGACTAAAATTGAATCTCGTGAAGACGAGCCTTTTCGATCTTTTCAAAATCGGGATTGGTCCATCCAGTTCGCATACGATGGGTCCTATGCGCGCCGCACGGCGTTTTGTCCTTTCTCTAGAAAACGCCGGCTTGCTGGACCGCACAGCCCGTGTGCAGGCTGATCTGTATGGTTCACTCGCGCTCACCGGACTCGGGCACGGAACGGATCGCGCCGTGCTCCTCGGCCTTTCCGGCGAAGAACCCTCTACCATCGATCCTGAAAGCATCGAATCAAAGCTGCAGCAGATTCGCAGTTCGCATCAACTGACGCTGGCTGGCTGCCAAACCATCTCATTTCGCGAAGCCGCCGATCTGCTTTTCCATCGCGATCGCATGTTCCCCGAAGACGCAAAGACGCATCACCCTAACGGACTACGCTTCTCCGCCTTCGATAACTCCGGCACAAAACTGGCCGGCAAAATCTTCTTCTCCATCGGTGGCGGCTTCATCGTTTCCGATGCTGAAGGCGCAGCCGGTCCCAACATCATGATCACCGCGCAGCTCCCGCATCCGTTCAAGAGCGCAGCCGAGCTGCTTGAGATGGCTGCAGAGAAGCACCTCACCATCTGGGACCTGATGCTTGAAAACGAATCTGCCTTGCGCTCGCAGGAAGAAGTGCGCTCCGGCATTCAACATATCTGGGCAACAATGCAAAGCTGCATCGACCGTGGCATGCGTACTGAAGGTATCCTTCCTGGTGGGCTCAATGTTCGTCGCCGTGCCCCGCGTCTTGCTGCGCGTCTTCGCGAAAAAGGATCGACAGACCCGCTGGCGCCGCTTGACTGGGTCACTGTCTATGCCATGGCTGTAAACGAAGAGAACGCCGCCGGAGGTCGCGTCGTCACTGCGCCCACCAACGGAGCAGCAGGCGTAGTCCCCGCGGTCGCGCGTTACTACCGCGACTTCATCCCCGGAGCAGACGAAGAAGGCATCCTGCGCTACTTTCTTGCCTCAGCAGCCATCGGCATTCTCTACAAAGAAAACGCCTCCATCAGTGGAGCGGAAGTAGGCTGCCAGGGAGAAGTCGGTGTTGCCTGCTCCATGGCTGCCGGCGGTCTCGTAGCTGCGATGAACGGCACCAATGGCCAGATCGAGCACGCCGCTGAAATCGGCATGGAACACAACCTCGGCATGACCTGCGACCCTATTGGCGGCCTCGTGCAGATTCCCTGCATTGAGCGTAACGCCATGGGCGCAGTGAAAGCCGTGCATGCCTGCCGCATTGCTCTCAACGAATCAGAAGGCCATAAAGTCTCTCTCGATCAGGTCATCAAAACCATGTACCTCACTGGCCTCGACATGCAGTCGCGCTACAAAGAGACATCATTGGCCGGCCTCGCCCTCAATGTCATTGAATGTTAGATAGGCTGCGCCCGCAAAGTTTGTCATCCTGACAGCCTTGCGAAGGAAAGTGGAAGGACCTGCTTTTTCTTCGCAATGGCAAGAACCGGGAGGAATGGAATTATTCAAGCTGCCCATAGTAAACAACGCACTCATATTCCAGCCGCACACGTCCATTCTGCTGAAATTCCTCAAACAAATCAGCAATCGCAGCCCGCATTGCCGCATACCTGACATACGCGCGTGCTCCATCCTGAGCCGAAGAGGAACGGTGGGAAGAGGGTTCCGGTTGCGGCATATACGAAGAAGAAACGATGCGCCCCTCCAGCCCTTCGAGCGTCAGCAACTGCGCATTCGAAAGCGCGATACGCCGCATCTCAGAAGGAGCAAAAAAGCCGGGAATCCGCTCCGGAGTGAGATGCTGCCGCTGCACAGTTGCATAATCGATCCCGAACTCGCGCAGCAGCTTTTCATATCCATCGTGAAAGCCATCGCCACCCAGGCGACGTTCGTTATACACAACAGCACACCACCCGCCGCGTCGCAGAATCCTCACAAACTCAGCCCGCGTGCGGGAAAGATCAAACCAGTGCAGCGCCTGTCCAACAGTAATCAGATCGAAAGAATGAGAAGGCAATCCCGTCGATTCCGCAGTGCCATCCACACAACGAAGCCGCGGATATTGCTTAGCCAGAGCGGCGCAGGCAGCGCGCATCTCAGCATTCGGCTCAATTGCTGTCACTTCATAACCGCGAGCAAGAAAAATTTCAGCCAGCAGTCCGGTTCCGGCCGCAACATCAGCAATCAAAGATGACTGATTCAGCGCGCGTTCGGTTTCCAGCAGTGCAGCCACAGCATCCGGATACCGCGGACGGAACTGTCGATAGCTCTCCACTCGCCCGGTGAAGCGCTCGGCAGAATTCAGCGTTCCACCGCCATTGCTACAGAATTCCCGCCGCCCAGGCACAGCGCTGCCACGCCACGATGCGCATTCCGTCGGATCATCTCGTAAATTAAAGTGACCAGCACGCGCGCGCCGCTTGCGCCAATCGGATGCCCGATTGCCACCGCGCCGCCATTCACATTTACTTTTTCAAACGGAATTCCAAGCTCGCGTGTTACCGCAATCGCCTGCACGGAAAAAGCTTCGTTCAGCTCAAACAGATCAACGCTGTCTGCCGTCCAGCCGGCCTTCTGCAGAACTTTCTGCACGCCGCTTACTGGAGCCATCATTACCCACGCAGGATCAACGCCGCTGGTCGCCTGTGCCCGAATGCGCGCCATTGGTTCCAGGCCAAGAGACTTTGCCTTCGCTGCCGACATTACAACCAATGCCGCCGCCGCATCGTTTACGCCCGGAGCATTCCCCGCCGTCACCGTGCCATCTTTTTTGAAAGCAGGTTTGAGAGCGCGCAGCGCTTCGATGCTGGCGTCTTCGCGAATCGACTCATCGCGCTCAAACAGTGTGGGCGCCTGTCCCTTCTTCTTCGCCGGAATCTCCACCGCAACCACCTGCGATTTGAAGCGGCACTCCTTCCAGGCTTCGGCTGCCTTGCGATGCGAGTTCAGCGCGTATTCATCCTGCTCTTCGCGTGTGATCTTGTACTTCTCGGCAACGTTCTCCGCCGTTTGTCCCATGTGGTAATTGTTGAATGCGTCCCACAGTCCGTCGTTCACCATCGAATCCACGGCAACGGCATTTCCCATGCGGAAGCCGCTGCGCGCATTTGGCAGCAGATAGGGCGCATTGGTCATGGACTCCATTCCGCCCGCGACAACAATTTCCGAATTTCCCGTCTGAATTGCCTGCGCCGCCAGTGCTACAGCTTTCAACCCTGACCCGCAGACCTTGTTGATGGTCATCGCGCCGACAGAAGGCAGAAGCCCGCCATTGAGCGCAGCCTGGCGAGCGGGGTTCTGGCCTAGTCCAGCCGAAACCACATTGCCCATGATGCATTCATCGACCCTGGCGGGATCGATGCCCGTGCGGCGCACCGCTTCTCGCACTGCAACGGCGCCCAGTTGAGTCGCGGAAAGATCAGATAACGCGCCTTGAAACCTGCCCACCGGCGTACGCACGCCCGAAACGATAACAACCTCTTCCATATAGAACTCCATGTATGGTTAGACGCAAACAGACGAAGATATCAGGCTGCAATGTAACAATCAATGAAGGCTCATAAGCAATGCGCGATCAGAATCCGACAGAACACGATGTATATACGGCAGGCAGGCAGGAAGAGACTCAAAGGATTTGTCATCTCGACCGAAGCGCGGAGCACGAAGCGGAGGGATCTGCAGTTCTCATCGCGCCGTGGTGGCATACCGTTCTGCTCATCGTTCCCCTTCTCGCATTCTCCATTCTCGGCAGCTTTAGGCCCACGAATCATGCGCTCAGTCAGCATCACATCGCTCAATATCTGGTAACGCTTGCCTGGGAGTGGATTCTCGCCGCGCTCGTCCTCTGGGGCATTCGGATGCGCAGAGTTCCTCTGCGCCAGCTTCTTGGAAGGCGGCGTCCCAGGCTGAGCGATTGGCGAGACGATATCCTCTTCGCCGCGGCCTTCTGGATCGTAGCTATCCTCATCCTCGCCGTTATTGGAATTCTGTTCCGGCTCGTCCATCTTTCCACGCCGCAAAAAACTCTTGCGCAGCTCGCGCCGCAAAATGGGTTTGAGCTGTTGCTATGGGTGATACTCAGCATCTCCGCCGGCATCTGCGAAGAACTTACCTTTCGCGGCTATCTGCTGCAGCAGTTTTCACGCACGGGTCGCAGTATCAGCATTGGAGTGCTCGCTTCATCACTACTCTTCGGCGTATCACATGGGTATGAAGGCGTCGCGGGGATCATCGCGATCACCATATATGGCGCGCTTTTCTGCGTGCTCGCCATCAAGCGCGACAGTCTGCGTCCGGGAATGATGGCGCACGCATGGCACGATATCTTCTCCGGAATCGCTCTCATGTTCCTCAAACACGCGCGCTTGTTTTAAGTTTCCGCCATCACTTTCGTCATCATCGCGGTCATAAATGGAAAAGAAGATTAGAAAGTTCTTCATTTTTTTCTTGACACTCTTTTTGCGGAACTCTATACATTCGTTAACTGCAGCATTTGTCGTTGCAGTACACGAATAGGGAGAATAGAAAAATGGCAACCAAGAAAGCAGCAAAGAAGCCAGCGAAGAAGGCAGCAAAGAAAGCTGCAAAGAAGAAGTAAGCAAGCAACAAGGCAACACTGAGGGGGACGCAAACAGCGTCCCCCTCAGTGTTTCTGCGACAATAAAACTCTGATGACCAGACGCAGATGGATCGCTGATAGCTGGGGCGAAGGCATCGCATCGCTCACCGGAGAGCAGGCCTCGCATCTCATTCGTGTGTTGCGCGCGCAACCCGGCGCCGAGTACGACATCGTTGCCGGTGACCGTGTCTGGCACGGCGTCATCGCCGGCATCTCCGGCGACGCCGTCCGCTTCAGCCTCATCGCCGAAGTTGAGGCCGATCCCGCGCTTCCCATCACTCTGCTGCTTTCTATCTTTAAATTTGACCGTCTCGAATGGTCCATCGAGAAGGGAACGGAGCTGGGAGTCGAACGCATTGTGCCTATCATCGCCCGCCGCAGCGAAAAGCACCTGGCGCAGTCAGCGCAGAATCGTGTTGAGCGGTGGCGCCGCATCGCCCGCGAATCCGCCAAGCAATCGCGCCGGTCAGATATTCCGGTAATCGAAGACGTGCTCCCGCTGAAAACCGCCGCCCGTCAAACCAGCGATAGAACAACACGGCTTTTTCTCGCTGAGCAGGAGCGCTCCACTACTCTCCGAAATGCAGTCGAAGAAGCAATCAGAGATGCGGGAGAAGAAATGCCCTCCATCCGAATGGCAGTCGGCCCTGAAGGAGGATGGACAGCGGAAGAAGAAGCTCTCTTCGACGCAGAGGGCTGGAAGTCGGTAAGCTTAGGTCCGCGCATCCTTCGCGCAGAAACCGCGGCCATCACAGCAACAGCAGTGGTAGCCGCGTTGCTGGAATAATTGAAGCACAATCTAAATTGTCATCCTGAGCGCAGCGAAGGACCTGCTTTTTCGCCTCGATCCGCAGAAAACTGGGTGCCCCCCATCCTGAGGGAGAGTGGAAAACGGAACTCAGTTAAACATCTCCTTCACCTTGGAAAACAAGCTTCGCGAAGTCGGAGTATTTTCCACCGTGAGCGAATCGCCGAGCTGCCGCAGCAATTCCTTTTGCATCTTCGACAACTTCTTCGGCGTTTGCACCGCCACCGTTATAACCAAATCACCGCGCCCGTGTTCGTTCAGATAAGGAACGCCTTTTCCACGCAGACGAATCTCCTTGCCGCTCTGCGTCCCTTCGGGAATCTTCAGCTTCGTATCGCCTTCAAGCGTAGGAATTGTAATCTCATCGCCCAATGCCGCCTGCGTGAACGAAATCGGAATCACGCAATGCAGATCATTCCCATCGCGCTCAAAGAATTCATGCGGCCTGACCGAAAGCACAATGTACAGGTCGCCCGAAGGCCCGCCAAAACGTCCGGCATCGCCTTCGCCCTGGTAGCGAATGCGCGTCCCTTCTTCTACGCCCGCAGGAATTTTCACCTGCAGGGTGTGCTGCTTTTCCTGGCGTCCATCGCCACGACAGGTCGGGCATGGATCGGTAATTACACTACCCGTGCCGCCGCAGGCGTTGCACGTGCGCGCGATAGAGAAGAACCCCTGCTGATAACGCACCTGTCCACGCCCCTGGCATTGCGCGCAGATGGAAGGACCGCGGCCGCTCGCCGTTCCCGAGCCGTGGCAGGTCGTGCAGGCCTCGGCGCGGCGAATCGTGACCTGTACTTCTTTGCCGAAGATCGCGTCTTCAAACTCGATCACGTGGTCATAGCGAAGATCGCGCCCGCGCTGTGCTCGTGAAGCGCGGCCTCTCGATCCGCCGCCGCCCATGTTGAACATCTCGCCGAAGAAATCGCCGAAGATGTCCCCCAGGTCACCCATGCCGGCAAACGGATCACCGTTGCTGCCCACGCCGCTCACGCCCGCATGACCATAGCGGTCATACGCCGCGCGTTTCTGCGGATCGCTCAGCACCTGGTAGGCCTCGCTGCATTCCTTGAACTTCTCTTCGGCCTCAGCGTTGCCCGGATTACGGTCCGGATGATATTGCATTGCCAGCTTGCGGTACGCGGTCTTCAACTCCTGATCGGAGGCATTCCGCGACACGCTTAACACTTCGTAGTAATCGGCTTTGGTCACGTTGGCTGTTCGGCTCATGCTTCTTTCTGCTGCGGGTTGTTCACAACGCGGACAAGCGCGGGCCGCAAAAGCCGCTCTTTGATCTTGTAGCCGCGGCGGACCTCCTCAAACACCTGATGGTCCGGTAAATCAGGCCGCTCGACCATTTCGAGCGCTTCGTGCACTCGCGGATCGAAAGTTGTGCCCACCGCTTCCACTGGCTGCACATTCAGCGACCGCAACGCCTCTTCCATCTGCTTTACAATCAGCTCCACGCCCGTGCGGAGCTGATCGGCGGATCCCGTCGATTTCAGCGCCAGCTGGAAATTGTCCAGCACCGGCAAAAACTGCTCGACCGCCCCTGCAACGGCAAACTCGCGAAACTCATTCCGCTCCCGGACTTCGCGCTTCCGGGCATTTTCAAACTCTGCCTGCAATCGTGCAACGCGGTCCACCAGAGCATCACGTTCCGCCTTCACCTTCTCCAGTTCTTCCGACAGATTAGATGTTTCCACCGGCACAATCGCTTCATTCTGGGGTTCGTCAGCTACCGCGGCGGCAGCTTCTCGATTCTGTTCTTCGTTCACTTTGTTCTCTTCCAATGTTTTTCCGCTCATAATCAGCTCAACCTTTGAGGTGCGCACTCAACCAGCGCGCCGTCCATGATCTGTGTCTTGTTTTGATGCCCTACTGAGGAGGCTGGAAAATTCTGTCCGAGAGCTGCGCGATATAGGAGACGGCATTAATCGTCTCCTGATACTGCATACGCGTCGTGCCAATGACCGCAACCGTGGCGAAATTCTCCTCCCCCAGTCGCGCAGGCGATCCGATCAGCACCAGGTCCTGCATCTCCGGAATCGCATCTTCCAGCCCAACTACCACGCGCACCGTATGCTGCCGCGCATCCACATAGGCATTGAGTAACTCCACCATACGCTGTTTCGCTTCCAGTGCAGCCAGCATCTGGCGCAACCGCTTACGGTCCAGTTCGCTGGCCAGCAGGTTCGCAACACCTTCAACAAAAATCGTCTGCAACCCGCCATCGGCATCCAGCGCGCCCTTGCGGCAAAGCTCATTCACCGATTGCATCAGCCGGTCGTACTCGCTCCGCTCCTGCTCCATCCTCCGCGTCAGTTCAGTACGAATGCGATCAATCGACCAGCCATGAAAATTCTCATTCAGGAACCGCGCCGACGCCTCCAATTCCACATGCGTCAGGTCCCGGTCCAGCATCAGCATCCGGTCCATCACAAAGCCGGCTTTCGTCACCACGACGGCGAGAACGCGCCCCACCGTGAGCCGCGTAAAGTGGATATGCTCCAGCGCATGCACCTCCGCTGTCGAAGCCAGCGCCACGCCTACCCCACTTGAAATCAGCGCCAGCACATGCGAAGTGCGCTCCAGAAATTGCTGGCTGCTGCTTATCCCCGCAAAGCTGTCATCAATCTGTTCGCGCCGCTCCTGCGTCAGTGGAAGCTGCCGCGACCCGCCGCTCAATTGCTCCACATAGAAACGAAAAGCCTTGGCCGTCGGAATCCTTCCCGCCGAAGTATGCGGCTGATCGAGAAGCCCGGCCTCGCTCAGCGAAGCCATTACATTCCGTATCGTTGCCGAGCTCATGCCGTCCTTATCGGCAAATCTGCGCGCAACGGCCTGCGACGCTACAGGCTCACCCGTAGAGATGTAAGTCTCGATAATTGTGGTCAGTACCAGCCGCTCACGCGGGCTGATCCGCAATTCGGAAGCCATCATTTCCCTCGGCATGAGACCATCCGCCATCCTGGTGGCAGGATAGACCTCTCCTCCTTAATTTTAGTGCATTTCACGTCGAAACGTATTTGTATTGGAGCGATAACGTGGTACTGACGATCGTCAAATAAGACTGCCGGCTCTGCGCGGCCTGCATTCTAAAATGTGTCATCCTGAGCGAAGTAACAGAAGGGAACGGAGTCGAAGGACCTGCTTTTTCTGTGGCGTTGGCACTTTGACAAAATCTAAGCAAACCTAAGCAAAAAAATACGGCGCCGCCAGGCAGCACCGTCAGTCACCCAATCTACAAAGCTCTAAGCCCGGCTCAGGTAAGCCCCCTCCGCCGTATCCACGCGAATCTTCTCGCCTTCATTAATAAACGGAGGCACCTGCACGATCAGCCCCGTCTCTGTCTTGGCTGGCTTGGTCACCGAAGAGGCCGTAGCCGACTTCAACCCCGGCTCAGTCTCCACAATCGTCAGCTCCACCGTCTGCGGCAGCTCAATTCCCACAGGCACGCCGTCAAAGAACGACACAGTAATCTGCAGATTCGGCGTCAGATACTCAACCGCGTCGCCCAGCGTGTCATGCTTCAGGTGGGTCTGCTCGTAGTTCTCCGTATTCATAAAGTAGTAGTCATCGCCGTCGTTGTAGAGAAACTCCATCGGAATCTCATCCACCACCACGCGATCAATCGCGTCAGCCGAGCGGAAGCGGTGCTCAAACATTGCGCCCGAGCGCAGGTTCCGCAGCTTGGCCTGGATAAAGGCGCGCAGGTTGCCGGGCGTGCGGTGCTCCACGGAAAAAACGGCATGCAGCTCGTTATTGTGCTTGATAATCATGCCCGGACGCATTTGTGTGGCGGGAATCGCCATAAAAAGAAACTCCTTGCTCTTGTAATTCTGGAATTTTACGGATGCCGGCATTCATGCCGGGCGGGAAA
>DATGMQ010000064.1:0-11768 GCA_035293545.1 Alloacidobacterium sp.
GTCGTCACCGTAATCGGCGACTGCAGCTTGAAATTGATCAGCGTCTCCGGCTGGATCGTCACCTGCTGGCCGCGTGTGACCGCGTTCACGCCGGCTCCGGTAGCGCCCCCGGCAGCCGCGCCAATTGCCGCGCCCTTGCCGCCTCCGGCCAGAGCACCGATGATCGCGCCCAGCGCCGCGCCGCCGCCGGTCTTGATGGCCGTATTTTTGCCGCGCCCCGCGCCCTGCTTCGAGTAGGCTTCGGTGACCACGGGAATCTGACGGTTGCGCGCGCTGATCTGGGTCAGCTCAATCGAGAGCAGCGAGCTGCCGGAGAAGTGCGCCGCATCCTTCGCGTCCACCACGCGGCCCGTAACCGTGGCCCCGTGCGGAACGGCGACCATGCCGTCGGCCACCAGGTCGCCGGCAAGCGAGCCGTGAAATACCTGGTTCGGCTGCGCATTCTGGCTGCTGAGGCCCTCGGTAATGCGCACCGGGACAATCGTGCCCGCCGGAATCGTGACCGTCTTCGCCACCGGCTGCGGAGGCGGAGGTGGCGGAGCAGGCGTGGGCTGCCGGTCAATCGGCGCCGGAGCCGGAGTAGAAGCCGGAGGAGGCGGCGGGGGAGCAGCTTCCGCTACCTGCTTCTCCTCGCGATGCTTCCGCTTCCTCTCTTCCCGAGCAGGAGCAGGAGCGGCAGGGGGTGGGGCGGCGGCCTGTCGCGGCGGCTGCACTGTCAGGTTGTTCACGACGGTCTTCACGCCATCCACGCTGCCGGCGTCATTTCCCGCCAGCGCGCGCGAAGCATCATCGTTCGCCGCGCCGGAAAGCGTGGCCACGCCGTTGTTGACCGCAACCTGGATGTTCTGCCCATTCAGAGCACTCTCGCCGGCGATTTTTGCCTGAACGTCGCTGGCAATCTGCTGGTCAGTGCGCGCAGGCGGGGCCGCCGCCTGTTGCTGTTTGCAGCCCGCGGCAAACAACAATGCGCTCGCGAGCAGCGCTGTCTGCATTACCCGGTTTCTTGTATGAATCGTGCTCATAAGTACCACCATTATCTCTCTCAGTGAAAACACGCGGGAATAATTATCTGTTGCGTAAGGTAGCGCGATTGATTGTCCCGGCATCTACTCATAGTATTGACGAGACAGGAAACTGAAAGGCTCTAATGTTTCTGTTACTACCTGGTTTCCGAGCGAAGGAGAAAATCTATGTCAGATGAAAAGCAGTCAAGCGGATTCAGTTGGTTTCTGGCCGGTCTTGGACTCGGGGCCTTGCTGGGCGTTCTCTACGCCCCAAAGTCGGGCCGGGAAACCCGTGAAGACCTCGCCAGCAGCGCGCGCGAAGGCACCGAATATCTGAAACAGCGGTCACGCGAGGCCGCCGATCAGGTGAGCGTTTACGTAGACCGCGGCAAAGCCCAGGTGGGCGAATACGTCGATCGCGGTAAGGAGTACGTCGATCGCGGTAAATCACAGCTCAACGACTGGATGAACCAGGGCAAGCAGGTCATCAACGAGCAGACCGGGCGGGTCTCGGCCGCCGTCGAAGCAGGGAAGCAGGCATATCGCTCTACTACTGCCGGCGAAACAGCACCCGCGGACGGGCCGGCAAACTCATAAAATAATTTAAGGAGCGCCAGTCGAATCGGGCGAGTTAGAACATGCAGACATCGCAAGTGGTCATCACGGTCTTCACTATCGTTACCTCGATTGGCGTTCTCATCCAGGCCTTCGTCCTGCTGGGCATTTTCCTTGCCCTGAAAAAATCAGTCACAAAAGCGCACGAGCTTTCCGACGAGCTGAAGCAACATCTCGTTCCCACACTTGCAACCACGCGCAATCTGGTCGAAGATCTCTCGCCCAAGGTGAAGGTTGCCACGTCAAACCTGGTGGAAGCGAGCAACATTCTTCGGTCGCAGGCCGAGAACATCAACAAAACCGTAAGCCAGGTGGCAGGCGTCGCTCAGAACCAGGCAGCGCGCGTCGATGAGATGGCAACCGCCGTTCTCGACGGAATCACGCAGGCAACGGCGGCAGTACAACATGGAATCGCCACGCCGCTGAAACAGGTTTCAGGCGTGCTGAATGGCCTGCGCGCCGGACTCGAAACCTTCCGCCGAAAAGAGCACCCAACGCACGTCGAAGGCGACAGCGGAAATTTCGTTTAGAAATTTTCATATAGATGAATCTCAAGAGACGCCAGTTCCTGGGATTCTATCCCCAAATAGGAAATCGACCTGAGATCATTCTTCACGGCTGGCTGAGAAACTGCTTTACCACCGGGTCCATCTTTGCGCTCTCACATCCGGGGGCCATGTGCCCACAGTCTGACTCAAGCAGCAAAGTCTGCGCATGGATGAGCTTTGCAAATCCCAAAGCCGGTAGCGGGTTCACCATGTGGTCCTGCGTGGCGCTGACAATGAGCACTTTTGCCTTCACCTTCCCGGCAGCATCGTAAAATGAGCCGCCGTGGGTAATGTCCTGCGTGAGCATCGCCTGCAACTGGCGCAGATAGTCGTTCGCGTCCATAAAGCCTTCGCCGTTTGTAATAATCCCCTCAAAGTACTGCTGAAAGCCTTCTCGCGTAGTGTGGTTTGCGATAAATTCCGGCGTCGAGAGATGCATCGTGTGAAGCAATGCGACCATCGAGAGCGGCGGAGTCTGAACGTATTTGCCGTCTTTATAAGCGGGGTCTGATTCCAGCGCCTTTACCTCGGCGTTCCACAACAGCATGTCATAGGAATTCAGCTGCGGCGTGCCCACGATGGGGACAGCGAGATCCATAAATTCCGGATAGCTTACCAGCCACTGAAATGTCTGCATTCCTCCCATGGATATGCCTATTACGGCATGCAGGTGCTGAATATGAAGCGTCTCCGTCACCAGGCGATACTCAGAATTAACCATGTCTCGGATCGAGAACTGCGGAAAGTCCGTGCCGTGTTGTATTGTGCTGTTCGACGGCGAAGAAGAAACGCCATTGCCCAGCGCATCCACCGCGATCACGAAATATTTTGAGGTATCCACATAAGCGCCCGGCCCGATGTTGGCGACGATCTCGCCGCTTTTGCCGGTGAACCAGCTGGGAAAGAGGATGGCGTTTGATTTATCGGCGTTCAGTACGCCGAGCGTGCGATAGCCAATCCTGCAGTCGTGAATCACTGAGCCGTTTTCAAGCTTCAGGTCGCCGAGATTTGCATAATGAAGCGGCGGGAGTGTTTGCGCATGAAGAACGATAGAAAACAAAAGAAAAAGGAAAGCAGAAAGCACGTTTCGCATTTCGATTGTTATTCTAATGCGTCAGAATAAATCCACTCCGGAGCGATGCATTGCGTTTTGCCATCTGTTCGACCTTTTTGTCTGGCCTGCTCTTGTTTTCCTCTCTTTCCATGAGCGCGCAAACATCTCAAGCCTCATTTACCAACACGCTGATGCCGCAACCGGCGAAGCTGACGCCGGGACAAGGCGATCTCGTCGTAAGCTCGTCATTTACGGTTGCCGCTCCGCAGTTTCGTGATGAGAGGCTCGATTCTGGAATTCTGCGCATGCTGCACCGCCTGGAATATCAAACCGGTGTGCCTATTGCGAAGAACATAGGTAAAGATGCCAATGGCGCGTCGCTGGTGATCGACGTGAAAGGCGCAGGCGAAGCCGTGCAGTCTGTCGACGAAGACGAGTCCTATTCGCTGAATGTAACGGCAAACGGAGCGAAGCTCGAAGCGAACACCGTCGTCGGCGCATTGCGCGGGATGGAAACGCTGCTGCAGCTTGTGCAGCCGGATCATTCTTCGTATGTTCTGCCCGTTGTCGGCATCGAAGACTCGCCTCGCTTTCGCTGGCGCGGATTGCTGATCGACGTGGGGCGTCACTTTGAGCCGGTCAGCGTCATCGAGCGGACGCTCGACGGAATGGCGGCAGTCAAGCTGAATGTTTTCCACTGGCATCTGTCCGATGACCAGGGCTTCCGAATCGAGAGCAAGCTGTATCCCAGGCTCACAGGCATGGGTTCTGACGGTCTGTACTACACGCAGGATCAGGCGAAGGAAGTCGTCGCCTATGCGCGTGCGCGCGGCATCCGTGTCGTGCCGGAGTTTGACATGCCCGGGCACACCACAAGCTGGTTCGTCGGTTATCCGGAAATTTCCAGCGGAGCAGGTCCGTATGAGATTCGCCGCGAATTCGGTATCTCTGACTACGCCATGGACCCGACACGCGACAGCACCTACAAATTCCTCGACGGCTTCATCGGCGAGATGACGACGATCTTCCCTGATCCATACCTGCATGTCGGCGGCGATGAAACCAACGGTGTGCAATGGAAAGGAAACCCGCGCATCGTGGAGTTCATGCAGACACACAACATGAAAGACACGGCTGCGCTGCAGACATATTTCAATCAACGCCTTCTGAAGATCGTCGAAAAGCACCACAAGCACATGGTCGGCTGGGACGAAGTGTTGAATCCGGGATTGCCGAAGGACGTCGTAGTGCAGTCATGGCGCGGCATTGATTCGCTCGCCGCTGGCGCGAAGCAGGGCTATCAGGGCATCCTGTCCGCTCCTTATTACCTCGATGCCATGAAGTCCGCCGAGCAGCACTACCTTGCCGATCCCCTGCCGGCCAATTCCGATCTCACCTCTGGGCAGCGCTCGCTGATTCTTGGCGGCGAAGTCTGCATGTGGGGCGAGCAGCTTTACGAAGGCACCATCGATTCGCGTATCTGGCCGCGCACAGCCGCCATCGCAGAGCGCTTCTGGTCGCCGGAAAATGTTCGCGACGTGGACGACATGTACCGTCGGCTCGATGTGATGTCTGTCCGGCTGGAAGCCTTCGGCCTCACGCATCTGACACACGAAGACGTCGCCCTGCGCGCCCTGACCGGATCGATGGACATCGACGCCATGCGCGTCTTTGCCTCAGCCCTTCAACCAGTGAGCTTCGGAGAACGTTATGAAGGCCAGCACACTTCGCAACTCACTCCGCTCGACCGCCTCGTGGATGCGGTCCGCCCCGATCCTCCATTACGTCACGAGATGGAAGTCCTCGTCCGCGCATACCTCGAAAACCCCTCACAGCATGCAGCAGAAAAGCAGCGACTCGCCGACATATTCGCCGTCTGGACAGCCGCAGCTCCGAAAATCCAGCAGCAGGTCGCAGCCTCTCCGATACTTGCAGCTGATGCCAGCGAACGCGCACAGCAATTCGCTAAGCTTGCAGCCATCGGCACGCAAGCGCTCGCGAGCTTGTCCGGCAGCAGCGCCGCTTCCGCAGACTGGAAGCAGAGCAGCCTGGCAACCATTGAAGCTGCGAAAAAGCCGCAGGGATTAGTGCGATTCACCTTCCTCGATCAGCTCCAGAAGCTGGTGGAAGCCACGCAATAACTACGCGAGGCTGTTCTGCGGAGCAGCCTCTTTCATCTGCAGCTTGTACCATTGCACAGTCCGCCGCAGGCCTTCTTCAAAGCTGACCAGCGGCTCGTACCCAAACGCCTCGCGCGCTGCGCTGATGTCAGCCAGAGAATCCTGAATATCGCCGGTGCGCGGCGGCCCATAGATAGGCGGCTTAGTAAATCCAGTCAGCTCCGCCAGAATCTCATACGTCTTGTTCAGCGTGTGGCGCTCGCCGCAGGCCACATTGAATACCTTGCCCGCCACCTTCTCCGCCGGCGCATGCAGCGCCAGCAGATTCGCCGAAACCGCATTCTCAACATAAGTAAAGTCACGGCCCTGCTCGCCATTGCCAAAGATCGTCGGCTGCTCGCCTTGCAGCATCTGCAGCGTGAACTTCGCCATTACGCCGCTGTACGGTGAATCCGGGACCTGCCGCGGACCAAAGATATTGAAGTATCGCAGGCATACCGTTTCCATTCCGTAGACCTGCCAATAGCTGCGCATGTACAGCTCGCCTGCCATCTTCTGTACCGGATACGGCGCGATAGGCATGGGGACCATCGTCTCCCTGCGCGGAAAACCCGGCTGGTTCCCATAAGCCGACGACGACGCGGCATAAACGATGCGCTTCACGCCCGCCGCGCGCGCGCCTTCCAGCAGATTGAATGTGCCGTCGATATTCGCAGTATGGCTGGTGCGCGGATCTTTCACCGAGCGCGGCACCGACGGCAGCGCCGCCTGATGCACAATGTACTCAACGCCCTCGCAGGCGCGAGCAATTGCATCCGCATTCCGCAGATCACCCTGAACAAATTCCATGCGGTCGAGAATCTCCGCCAGGTTCTGCCTTCGTCCAGTCTCAAAATTATCGAAGCCGCGGACAGTCTCCCCGCGTTCTACAAGCGCCTGTGCAATCCAGGAGCCCAGAAATCCGGCGCAGCCGGTTACTAAATAACGTGCCATGTATCTTCTATGTTATCTGCTTGAGCCGTATATGCCCTAGTCCCATGACCGGCTTCGGGCCGCAAACTGTGTCCGTCACGCAAAATGAGGCATACTAAAAGTGCATGCAAGAGATTGCGCCATTCAGGCTGGCTCCTTATTTTCGAACCCGCGTATGGGGGTTCAACGATCTTTCACCCTGGTACAACTACAAAACTGACGGCGAGCCAATCGGCGAAGTTTGGCTCACCGGCGAGATGTGCGCGGCGGAAACAGGCCCCCTGACAGGTCACTCACTCAAGGACATCACGTCAGCCAACGGCGAGGCGCTTCTCGGCAAAGGACGCGCCGGAGAAGAATTTCCGCTTCTCGTAAAAGTGCTTTTCCCAAAGGAAAAACTCAGCGTCCAGGTGCACCCTGACGACACAATGGCGCAGAAATACGGCGAGCCGCGCGGCAAAACCGAGTGCTGGTACGCGCTCGACGCGCAGCCGGGAGCCGAAGTCGCATTGGGCATCAAGCCGGGTATTCCAACCGAAGCAGTAAAAAAAGCGATCCGGGAATCGCGGCTCGAAGAACTGCTCATATCTGTTCCTGTCCATAAAGGCGACATGATCTTCGTCGATGCAGGCACAGTGCACGCCATCGGCCCCGGCGCCGTGCTTCTTGAAACGCAGCAGACCAGCGATCTGACCTACAGAATGTATGACTATGGCCGCCCGCGCGAGTTGCATCTGGAAAAATCCTTCGAAGCGATGCGCCTCGCCACCGGCTCCGGAAAAATAACGCCTAAGAGCGTTAATGGGCATTCCGTATTAATTGATCGGAAATATTTTCGCGTCGAGCGCTGGAACACTACGCTGCCGTCCCCAAAAAACGCATCTGAAGATGTGGTCCAGCTTATTTTTGTAGCGGATGGAAAGCTGAAGATCGAAGGCAACGGATTCGAGCCGTTTCTTCTGGATCGATGCCGGCTTGCTGTCATTCCAGCTGGCGCTCGCGATTGGAAGATCACCTCCGAAGCACCCGTAGACGTGATTCGTATTCTTCCTCAATCCGCCTGATTTTTTCAATTACGGAGGAGCATGTCTGACGCAATTGATTTTCGGCCGGTAATCCTGGCCGGAGGCAGTGGGACTCGTTTCTGGCCGCGCAGCCGCAAGGCGCGCGCCAAGCAGGTCCTCGCATTGGATGGCGAGCGCACGATGATCCAGCGCACAGTCGACAGGCTGATGCCGCTCGCAAAACGCGATGATTTCTGGGTCATCACCAACGATCTGCTCTCGCCCACGATCTGCGGTCAGCTCGACGTAGTTCCTGAGGACCAGATCGTATGCGAGCCTGCCGCGCGTAACACCGCTCCGGCTGCCGGACTCGCTGCGTTCCTCATCGAAAAGAGCAATCCCAATGCAGTGATCGGCATCTTTCCCGCCGATCACGCGATAGCCGATGAAGCAGCCTTTCTGGCTGTTCTGGAACACGCGATCAAAATCGCTTCCGCCGGAGAGAACATGGTGGTCCTCGGCATCCGGCCCAAGCGCGCGGAAACCGGCTACGGATACATCGAAACCGGCGATGCGCTCGATGATGGCTCTCTGCGCGTGCGTCGATTCACCGAGAAACCGAACCAGGAGCGGGCTGAAGAATTCATTGCAGCAGGGAACTACCACTGGAACGGCGGTATCTTCGTCTGGACTGCGCGCACTCTGGCCAATGCCATTCGCGAGCATCTCTCCGAGACTGCCCCCATTCTGGAAGAGATTGCCGCAGCCTACGGCACTCCGGAATTTGAGCGCATCTTTGAAAAACTCTATCCCCAATGCGAAAACATCAGCCTCGACTACGCTGTATTAGAACCGCGTTCCGCGAAGGGCGAGCATCACTCCAATCTGTATTGCCTGCCGGCAAATTTTGGATGGAATGATCTCGGCTCATGGGCTGCGCTCTACGAGCATCAACTGGAACAGGCGAAGCTTACAGACAAGCATGAGAACGTCACAGAGAGCGCAGGCAGCCTGCCGCTCGACGCGCGCGGCAATTATGTATACAGCCCGAAAAAATTCGTCGCGCTCGTCGGAGTGAAGGACCTGGTAGTGGTTGAGACCGATGACGCCATTCTCATTACCACGCGGCATCATTCACAGGACGTGGGCAAAATCGTGAAGCAGCTTGCCGCGAATGGCCGCGAAGAATTGATCTGAAAATTTCAGGAGCAGAATCAAGCCGACGCATGGCAAATAAAACCACAATTAAATTTGGCACCGATGGATGGCGTGCCGTCATCGCCGACGATTACACATTCGAAAATGTCCGCATCGCCGCCGCAGCAATCGGCACATATGTGCTGGCGAAAAAAGACCCCGGCGAAGGCGTCTGCATCGGCTATGACACGCGCTTTGGCTCGCAGGCTTTTGCGCGTGCCGTCGCAGAGGTCCTGTCCTCCGCCGGCCTTCCGGTAAAGATTGCGGACCGCATCACGCCCACGCCTGCTCTGTCTTACGGCGTGCGTGCGCACAATGCCGCCGGCGGCGTCATGATCACCTCCAGCCACAATCCTCCGCAGTGGAATGGGGTGAAGTACAAGGCATGGTATGGCGGCTCCGGCAAGCCCTCCATCATGTCAGAGATTGAAAGCTATCTGGAAAAGCCGCTTCCCAAAGCATCCACTCCGGCAAAAATCGAGGAGACAGATTTTCAGACTCCTTACATCGAGGCAATCTCCCGCTTCGCCGATCTCGACCTCATCAGCAAATCCGGACTGAAATTCGGCGTCGACTGCATGTATGGCGCCGGACGCGGAGTCCTCGCCGGAATCTTCTCCAAAATCGGTGTGGACTTCGTCGAGATTCGCGCCAACCTCGATCCGCTCTTCGGCGGCGTCAACCCTGAGCCGATTGAGCCGCACATCCGCGCTCTGCAGCAGATGGTGGTCTCCGAGAAATGCCACGCCGGCCTCGTTACCGATGGCGACGCAGATCGCATCGGAGCAGTCGATGAGCATGGCAATTTCGTCGATCCACACAAGATTTTTTCAATCCTGCTGCAATGGTTACTGGAGCGCAGGCAGTGGTCCGGCGACGTAACGCGCGCCTTCAACACAACCAAGATGATTGACCGCATCTGCCAACGCTATGGCCGCACGCTGCACGAACACGGCATCGGATTCAAATTTGTCTGCGATCTCATGCTGGAAAAAGACATCCTTATCGGCGGCGAAGAATCAGGCGGCATCGGAATCAAACGCCACCTGCCCGAGCGCGACGGCCTGCTGAATGCGCTGCTGATCGCCAACATCATGGCCGAAGAAGGCCGAACATTGGGGCAACTCGTAGCGCGCCTGCAGGAAGAATACGGCGAGCACCACTATGGACGCATCGACCTGCATATCAACGACGATCTGAAAAATGCCACCATCGCAAAAGCGCGAGCGGGCGTAAAAGAATTTGCCGGAATGTCCGTCGAACGTGTGGAAACGCTGGACGGCATCAAGTTCTTCCTGAAAAATCCCGAAGCAGCAAATAAGCCGAAAGCAGCAGAAACATGGCTGCTCCTGCGAGCCTCAGGAACAGAGCCGCTGCTGCGCATTTATTCAGAATCCTGCTCGAAGGAATCAGTAAACAAGCTCCTCGACGCCGCCCGTGAATTTGCTATGAACAGCCTGAATTAAGCAGCACTTGATGTGGTGAGTGGTTAAATTCATCCAACAAAGTCGCTCATAATACAGTTAGACTTTAGCCCCTGAGGTAATAAGATTTCCGCACCTTGTTCAATCACAGCATGAGATATTGCTGAAGTGCCGCAAGCATCGCAATGCAAGCATGAACCGCTGAGAGATACTTATTATTCAGAGCTTTTTTAAGAACAAAAGGAGCGTCATGGCTACCTCGACAGCGCAATCAGCCCCCCTTACGCAGCTTTCCGCCTGGAAGGCTCTCGAAGCCCACTATCAGCAGATCAAGGACGTTCACCTGCGGAAGCTCTTTACCGATGATCCCAAACGCGGCGAACGTCTCACCACAGATGCAGTGGGCATCTACCTCGACTACTCCAAAAACCGCATCACTGATCAGACGCTGAGCCTGCTGCTGAAACTCGCCGAAGAAAGCAATCTGCGCGGGCGCATCGATGCCATGTTCAGCGGCGAAAAAATCAACATCACCGAAAACCGCGCTGTGCTCCACGTCGCTCTGCGTGCCCCAAAGACCGAAAAGATTCTCCTCGACGGCAAGGACGTGGTTCCCGAAGTCCATGAAGTTCTGGATCGCATGGCAGACTTCGCCGAGCGCATCCGCAGCGGCGCATGGACCGGCCACACCGGCAAACGCATTAAAAATGTCATCAACATCGGTATTGGCGGATCAGACCTCGGCCCCGTCATGGCCTACGAAGCGCTCCGCCATTACAGCAAGCGCGACATGATCTTCCGCTTCGTCTCCAATGTGGACGGAACCGACTTTGCCGAAGCGACCGTCGATCTCGATCCCGAAGAAACGCTCTTCATCATCTCCTCCAAGACCTTCACCACCCTTGAGACCATGACCAATGCGCACACCGCGCGCGAATGGAGCCTCAAAAAGCTCGGCAATGAGAAGGCCGTGGCCAAACACTTCGTCGCCGTCTCTACCAACGCGGCAGAAGTCTCGAAATTCGGCATCGATACTGCCAATATGTTCGGCTTCTGGGATTGGGTTGGCGGTCGCTACTCCATGGACTCGGCCATCGGTCTCTCCACCATGATCGCCATCGGACCGGAAAACTTCCGCGCCATGCTCGCGGGCTTTCACGAAATGGATGAGCATTTCCGCACCGCTCCGTTCGAGAAGAACCTGCCCGTGCTGATGGGGCTGCTCTGTCTCTGGTACTCCGACTTCTTCGGCGCGCAGACCGTCGCCGTCCTCCCCTACGATCAGTACCTGAAGCGCTTTCCCGCCTACCTCCAGCAACTCACCATGGAGAGCAACGGCAAGCACGTCACCCTTACCGGCGAGCACGTTAATTATGAAACCGGCCCTGTCTTCTGGGGCGAGCCGGGGACCAATGGCCAGCACTCCTTCTATCAGCTCATTCATCAGGGGACCAGGCTCATCCCGTGCGACTTCATCGGCTTCGCCAAAACGCTTAACCCGCTGGGCAACCACCACGACCTTCTGATGGCCAATGTCTTTGCCCAGGGCGAAGCGCTGGCTTTCGGCAAAACTCCGGAACAGGTCAAGTCTGAAGGCACCCCGGACTGGCTCGTTCCCCACCGGGTCTTTGAAGGCAACCGGCCATCGAACACTATCCTGCTCGAAAAGCTGACGCCGGAAGCACTCGGCAAGCTGGTCGCGCTCTACGAGCACAGCGTCTTCACCCAGGGAGCCGTCTGGCAGATCGACTCCTTCGATCAATGGGGTGTGGAACTGGGCAAAGTGCTCGCCAAAAATATCATCTCCGAGCTGGAGGGCAAAGCCGAAGG
>DATGMQ010000065.1:0-2601 GCA_035293545.1 Alloacidobacterium sp.
CCACCGCGCGCTCTGCCAGGCGCTCGACCACCGCGTTTGAGCAGGAACATATTCTCCCGCTCCCCAGTCCTTGCCCGAGGGGTTGAGATTATTCCATCCAAAATCCTGCGGGAATCGATCTCGCGCTACGTGCCACTTGCCAGAGTAGGCGAGCTCATACCCAGCTTCCTTCAAGATTTGACTGAAAAAGGGAACCCCAGGATAAGGGTTTGCGTGGATTGCGGTCGTCGTATTGACGTTATTGAAGACGCCGTGCTCGCTCGGGTACAGGCCCGTCTGAAAACTCGCGCGAGAGGGACAACAATGCGGGGCAGTGCAGAAGGCGCGCGTAAATGCAATCCCTTCTGAGGCAAGCCGCCGCAGATGGGGCATGATCGCCGGGTGATCTCCCAGCACGGCCTGCCCCTGATGCTGATCGGGCATAAAAATCAGAAAATTGGGCCGCTGTACACTACCGGGCGCCTCACTCGTTGTGCCTTTGCTCGCTTGTGCGACGGCAACGCTGGACGCCAGGCCTTGTGCCGACCGTAGAAACCTGCGACGTGTTAGCATCCCCGCCACTCTCCGGACATGGCCCTAACTTACCAGTAGAGCTTTTAAGCAGCCGGGCTTGCGCAGACCTCCCCGCATGTTCTCCTAGTCAGCTCGAACTTCTCTATGCGGGAGGCCCACCCTTGCGATACAGCGCGTACCAATTCCGCTTCGGCCACTTTGTCTTGTATTGAGCAATGGGCAGGTCGTCTTGCGTGCGGATGGTCCAAGCCAGGAGCTCTCGTAGCAAACGCTCTCGGATCTCCGCAACGTCTGGGCTTTCGAAAAGATTCCTCAGCTCGTACGGATCTTCCGCTAAGTTGTAAAGTTCCCCGTTGCCCATCATGTCAAACAGCAGTTTCCAGTCGCCCATCCGTACCATCTTCAAATTTCCGCATTGCGTCACGGGATCCAGTTCGTCGAAACCTAAATGTGAGCCCGGCGCAGGATGTGTCGCCGCAATTGAATACGGAATATGATCACTGCTGTCATAATACATACCTCCAAATCCAACTTCGCTATAAACGCTTTGAAATTCTTCCTTTGGATATTCCTGCTTGCGCAGCAAAGGCCATAAGCTGCGACCCTGCGCGCCGTGCGGGATCGCAACGCCAAGCGCCTCACAAAGAGTAGGCATCACGTCCGCGGCAGAGACGAATACGTCCCGGATATTGCCCTGCGGCTCGATGCCAGGCCCACACCAGATCATGGGTATTCGCACCAGATCTTCAGGCATGCCCACGCCCTTCCGCATTAAGCCGTAATCGCAGAAATAATCACCATGGTCGGAGAGATACACAATCACGGTCTTTTCCATAAGCCGGTTTTGGTCTAGGAAATCCATCAGACGTTTGATCTGATCGTCGATCAGCCGGAGCATGCCCAGATAAGTTGCCCGAATGCGCCGCCAGTGTGAGTCATAACCCGGGTAGGTGCTTTCTTCCAGGCCGCGCAGCCAGTGCCATTTGAATCCTTTTTTCTTCAAAGCTTCAGGCCCAACGGCGCGCTGAGGTATTGCCTCGGGCGGAAACATGCTGAAATATGGTTCCGATACCTGATAAGGATTGTGCGGCTCAGGAAAACTTACCCAGAGCGCAAAGGGCTGACTGCCATTTGCCTGAATAAACTCTATCGCGTCTGAGACAATGCGATAAGGATGCTGCGCCTCAACAGGAAACGGTGCAGGCTGATATTCGTTGGCGAAACCTTCCTTCACTAACCATTCATCAAATGCCACAACTTCCTTGGGAGCATTCGGTGGCTTCCAGCCATTTAAATGAGAATAACCTCGCCAGAAATCTAAGTCACCCGGCTTAAGATAACTATGATTCTTACCGGCGAGTCCGGTCCGATAACCCAGGTCCTTGACCACGCCGAACAGGTCTTTCTCAAAGATCGCATATGCTGCTGCGCTGTTTTGACGGACACGGTGGGCATGCGGCCACCGCCCTGTTAACATACTGATCCGGCTGGGTACACAGAGGGGCGCGCAGGTATAGGCGCGCTCCATCCGTACTCCCCGCTGCGCAAGGCGGTCAAGTGTAGGCATGGTATCAAGAGGGAATCCCGAGCCTTTCGTCAATCCAGCGTGATGCTGGTCCGACATGATGATGAGGATGTTGGGTCGGCCAGAAGCCGCCTGGGGCTGAATCTCGCGGCCGCCCATTGCATGCACCATGCTAGGTGCTAAAGCGGTCACGGAAGTGAGCCGCAAAAATTGCCGCCGGTCTGGCTTGCCGATAGATTTGTTGTTACTCATGGCTGAAAAATAGGCCTATCTCCTAGAAAAATACTCGCAAAGCGAGCTGAATCTGACGCGGACTGTTCGCCTGGCTGGAGACAACGCCAAAATCGGCATTGCCTAGCACAGTCCCGGGACCCGAAAAGCGCGGCGTGTTGAAAAAGTTAAAAGCTTCCGCGCGAAATTGTGCCGTTATGTGTTCTCTAAATGGAAACTCCTTGAACAACGAAAAATCGATATTTCTGACACTATCTGTACGCACATTGGGCTCTGTTGCGGGACCGTCTCCAAAGGTAAACGCTGCAGGCTGACTGAAACAGCTTGTATTA
>DATGMQ010000066.1:0-49891 GCA_035293545.1 Alloacidobacterium sp.
TCTACTCGGTCAGTTGTGCGAGGCTGCTGAAAGTCGCACGAGCGAAGATTCATTACCTCGGCGGCTAAAGCCGCACTCATTCTGTATTGCACGCGGCACGGCTGAAGCCGTGCCCTTACGAAACTTTGCCGATTCGTGAGTTTTTCATCATCCTCTGGACCTGTAAACAGGCCCTACCCGCATCTCAGTAGGTTGTACAAACCGTAGAATCAACTCGCAGGAGGGGAAATATGAAACGAGTTTTGGCCGTTGCAGTGGGCGCGTGTCTTGCTTTGCCGCTCGTTGCGCAGGAAAAAGAACAGCAGCGCATCAAGGAGTCAGCGCAGGTGCTCCGGGAGATTCTAGCCACCCCGGACAAGGGGATTCCCAAGGACCTGCTTGATAAGGCGGAATGTGTCGTGGTCTATCCGTCGGTGAAAAAGGCGGCGTTTGTGGTGGGCGGAAGCTATGGGCGGGGGATTATTACCTGCCGGTCCGGCGAGCACTTTACCGGCCCGTGGAGCGCTCCGGCGATGTTTGCTCTGGAGGGCGCGAGCTTCGGGTTCCAGATCGGCGGACAGGCAACCGACTTTGTTCTGCTGGTGATGAATGAGGGCGGCGCGAACTCGGTGATGTCGAGCAAAGTGAAGCTGGGCGCGGATGCTTCGATTGCCGCCGGTCCGGTAGGCCGCAATACCAGCGCGGAAACGGATGCGGTGATGAAGGCGCAGATTCTGTCCTGGTCGCGCTCGCGCGGCGTTTTTGCGGGCATTTCGCTGGCGGGTTCCACGATGCGCTCGGACGGGGATGCTAATAAGAATCTTTATGGGCAGGAGCTGAGCGCCAAGGAGATTGTGCGCGAAGGCAAGGTGAAAGCTCCGGCTGCCGCAGCTGGGTTATTGGGTATTTTGAACAAGGCGTCGCCGAAGCACGCCAGCTAGGGCATTTCGGGTTCCCGACACGCGATTTTTGCGTGTCGAGGCAGACAGGCGAAGAATTCCCAATCAAGCTGGTTCAAGATTCTTCCTCCCTTCACCACCCCGTCACGTGAAAACCCGCACGTGATGGGGGCCCGGTTTGGGTCATCAGAAAGACGGTATATTCGATTGCAAAGGCCTCGCACAGATTCTGTGCGGGGCTTTTTTTTTCTAGCTGAGCGGGGGAAGGGTGTCGGACGCGCCGAGCAGAAAGATGAAGCCTACGACGAGGCTGTAGACTGCTCCGGCAACGGAGAGGAAGGGGTAGATCCAGGGACGGCGGGCGCTGCTGCCGTAGAGTCCGCTCAGGGCTGCGGTCATGGCGGTGTTCATCACGACCAGGCCGACGGCAAATGCCAGGAGGCCGAGGAAGCCGAGCAGCGTTCCTCCCAGGCTGGCGGCGAGGAGAAACAGCATGAGCTGGGTCGGGGTTTCGGCTCCCAGCCCGTGTAGTACGCCGATGCCGAAGACAGAGCCTCCGTTGTAGTTCCAGGCAAAGGGCTCGGGCTTTGGAAGATCGGCGCGTCCGATGCGGCGGAGACGCCAGACCAGATGACGCGAGCCGTTGATCAGAAGGGCCCAGCGGCTTTGCATTGCGTGATGGGAGTGAGAATGCCTGCGTGATCCGCGCAGGAGATTTGCGACAACCAGAACGCCGAGCACGATCAGCGTAACGCCGATCAGCCGCTCGGCCCAGGCATCGAGACGCGAGGGCAGGGAGATGTGCAGCAGAATAACGAGGACCCCCAGCACTACGACGGTGCAGGCATGTCCGAGGGCGTAGGTGATGCCGAGGCGGACGCCTTGCCGGCCTGATCGCTGGACGGCTGTGATGTCTGAGATGGCGGCGAGGTGGTCATAGTCGAATCCGTGCCGCAGGCCGAGCAGCGCGCAGGAGCCAATCGCAAGTGCAAGCTTCCAGTGCATGACGCGAGTCAATTGCAGTCTATCGCAATGACTGATTTTTAGCCGGTGAGACGTACGAGCTGCTCGGCTTCGATGCGAGGGCCGAGGATGGATACCTTTGGAATCTGACCGCGGGCCATGGCGACTTCGTCGCAGCGGTAGAGGCGGGGGCAGTTCTGGCAGTCTTTGAAGATTTTGTCGGGCAGGGCGGCGCGGTCTTCTACGACGCGGAAGCCGTAGCGGAAGAAGAAGTCGGGGATGCGAGTGAAGAGGCAGACGCAGCCCACGCCGTGGTCTTCAGCTTCTTCGAGCAGCGCGCTGAGCAGGTTGGCGCCTGCGCCCTGGCCTTTGGCTTCGGGACGCACGACGATGGAGCGGACTTCGGCAAGGTGCGGTCCGTAGAGATGTAAAGCGCCGCAGCCGAGGAAGACGCCGGAGTCGCTCTCGGCTACGGTGAAGTCGCGGACATTCTCGCAGATTTCGGCGAAGGCGCGGCGCAGCAGCGTGCCGTCGTGCGAGAGGCTGTTGACCAGCTCGTAGATGTTGGTTGCGTCCTGGAGGCGCGCCTTACGCACCTGCATGTGCTGCCTCCTGTGTTCCGAGATCGACTGCGCCGTAGGTATCGACGAGCTTCTGCAGGCGGGCCTCGGCGTCTTTCAGCGCTTCACGCACGCGGTGCCGGGAGGTGCCGCCGATCACATCGTGGCAGTCGAGTGTGGCTTCGAGAGTAATGGCGGCGAAGAAGTCCTGTTCGAACTCGGGGCCGAATTGTTTCAGCTCGTCCAGGGTGAGATTGTTCAGCTCGCAGCCTTTGTCGAGGCAGTAGCGGACGGCGTTGCCGATCTTTTCGTGGGCCTTGCGGAAGGGAACTCCTTTATGGACGAGATAAGTGGCGGCTGCCATTGCGTTCAGGAAGCCTGATTCTGCGGCGGCCTGCATGCGGTCAAAACGGAATTTCAGGGCGCGGGTGAAATCGGGAAGTATCTGCAGAATGCCTTCCAGCGTATCGGCGGCGTCGAAGACCGGCTCCTGGCCTTCCTGGAGATCTTTGTTGTACGCGAGCGGCAGTCCCTTGATGAGCATGGAAAGGGTAACGGCGGAGCCCACCAGGCGTCCGCTCTTGCCGCGAATCAGTTCGGTGAGGTCGGGATTTTTTTTCTGCGGCATAGCGCTTGATCCGGTGGAGAACGTCTCCGGCAGATCAAGAAAACCAAACTCCGCAGTCGAATACAGGGTCAGTTCTTCGGCAAAACGCGAGATGTGGATGCCCAATATCGAGGCGGCCTGAGTAAATTCCAGAGCGAAATCGCGGTCGCTGGTTGCGTCCATGCTGTTCGGTGTCGGGCCGTCGAAGTTAAGCGCTTTCGCAGCAATGCTGCGGTCGAGCGCGAGCGTAGCGCCGGCCACTGCTCCCGAGCCGAGCGGGCACAGGTTGAGTCGCTTGCGGACATCGACAAAGCGCGAGTAGTCGCGCTCGATCATGCTGACATAAGCCAGCAGCCAGTGAGCGACAAGCACCGGTTCTGCCCGCTGCAGGTGCGTGTAGCTGGGCATGATCGCATCGCCCGCTTTTTTTGCCTGATCGAGCAGCGCTTCCATCCATGCACGAAGCCTGGTGAGCGTTGCATCGATGGCGTCGCGAACAAAGAGCCGCATATCGGTCGCAATCTGCTCGTTGCGGCTGCGGCCTGTGTGCAGCTTGAGCGCGAGATCGCCGATTTGCCGGGTCAGCTCCAGCTCGACGAAGTGGTGAATATCCTCGGCTTGTGAGGAAGCAATTGTTTCCGGGGACTGAAGCAGCGGAAGCAACGCATCCAGCCCGTGCAGCATAGTTCCCAATTCAACCGGGGTGAGAATACCGGCTGCGGCAATCATGCGCGCATGTGCCTTGCTTGCGGCAATCTCCTGAGGGAGAAGCCGCCAGTCAAAAGGAAATGAGCGCTGCCATGCTTCAAACGCCGCATTGAGCGGCTCGCGGAAGCGGCCAGACCACATCTTGGCGTGCTGATCGCTCATCGGTTCTCTTCGCCTTTCGTTGTGCTCCCGTTTTTTGTCCCCCCGTTTTTCGTACTACCGCTCAGTTGCGGCATCTCCGAGCCGTGGCTCAGAGTGATGAGGCCGGTCTGCGCGTAGGTCAGCAGCTTGGCGCGGGTGTCGGTGATATCCAGATTGCGCATGGTGAGCTGGCCGATGCGGTCGCGCGGAGAAAAGGCCGACTCGGTCTTCTCCATGCTGAGGCGTTCGGGTGCAAAGGTGAGGTTGGGGGACTCGGTATTCAGAATCGAATAGTCGTTGCCGCGGCGAAGCTCAAGCGTGACCTCTCCGGTGACGGCGCTCGCCACCCAACGCTGCGCGGACTCGCGGAGCATAATGGCCTGGGGATCGAACCAGCGTCCCTGGTAGAGCAGGCGGCCCAGCTTGCGGCCGTTCTCGCGGTACTGTTCGATGGTGTCCTCGTTGTGAATGCCGGTGATGAGGCGCTCGTAGGCGATGAAGAGCAGGGCCATGCCCGGAGCTTCATAAATACCGCGGCTCTTGGCCTCGATAATGCGGTTCTCAATCTGGTCGCTCATGCCCAGGCCGTGACGTCCGCCGAGGCGATTGGCTTCGAGCAGCAGCTCGACCGGATTCGAGAATGTGTTGCCGTTCAGCGCGACAGGGAAGCCCTGTTCGAAGCGGACCGTCACTTCTTCGCGCCTGACATCCACATCGTCGCGCCAGAAGGCCGTTCCCATGATGGGCTCGACAATGCGGATGCTGCTCGAAAGCTGTTCGAGGTCCTTGGCTTCGTGCGTGGCGCCGAGAAGGTTGGAGTCGGTCGAATAGGCCTTCTCGGCGGACATCTTGTAGCCGAAGCCGGACTTCTGCAGGAAGGCGGACATCTCGGCGCGGCCGCCAAGCTCATCGATGAAGAGCGGGTCGAGCCACGGCTTATAGACCTGCAGATCGGGATTGACGAGCAGCCCATAGCGATAGAAGCGCTCGATGTCATTGCCTTTGAAGGTCGAGCCGTCGCCCCAGATGTTGACGCCATCTTCTTTCATGGCTGTGACCAGCATGGTGCCGGTCACAGCGCGGCCAAGAGGCGTGGTGTTGAAATAGGTGACACCTGCGGTCGAGATGTGGAAGGCGCCGGACTGCAATGCGGCAATGCCTTCGCGGACGAGCGGCCCGCGGCAATCGATGAGCCGCGCATTCTCCGCGCCGTACTCAAGGGCCTTGCGCGGGATGGCGTCGTAATCGGTTTCGTCCGGCTGGCCGAGATTGGCGGTGTAGGCGTAGGGCACCGCGCCTTTCTGCTTCATCCAGTGAAGCGCGGCGCTGGTATCAAGGCCGCCGGAAAACGCGATACCGACTTTCTGCCCAACCGGCAGACTTTCAAGAATGACAGACATTTCGTGCAACGACCTCGGGTTTCTTCGGTTGGTAGCGGATCAGCTTGAATTTTTACAAATTCCCTCAGGGGCTAAAGCCCGCTGATTGTCTGCTGACTTACGGCACGGCTGAAGCCGTGCCCCTTCAAATCAAATAAGAGCAGGGCCAGGAGGCGCTTACTTCTCCGGCTTTGCCCCAATCGGAGAGCAGATCACTTTCTTGGCGGCTTCTTTCCACCATTCACGTCGCCGAGCAGCAGAAGCAGCAGCGCTTTTTGCGCGTGCATGCGGTTTTCTGCCTGATCGAAGACTACGGACTGCGGTCCATCGAGCACGGCGTCAGTTACTTCGGCATTGCGGTGCGCGGGCAGGCAATGCATAAAGACGGCATGCGGCGCAGCGTGCGCCATCAGGGTTTCATTTACCTGATACGGCTTGAAGATCGGCGCGCGCTTTGTTGCCTCATGCTCAAAGCCCATGCTGGTACAGACATCGGTGTAAACGGCGTCAGCGCCGGTGACCGCAGCCACAGGATCGTTGATCACGGTGATGTGGCTGCCGGTGACGTTGGCAATGGCCCGCGCCTGTGCCACGATGTCAGCTTTGGGAGCATAGTTCTTGGGTGTGCCGATGGTGCAGTGCGCGCCTGTTTGCGCCGCAGTCAGCAGCAGCGAGTGGCAGACGTTGTTGCCGTCGCCAACGTAGGCGAACTTCAGCCCCTTGAGGGTGCCGAAGCGTTCTTCGAGCGTCATGAAATCTGCCAATGCCTGGCAGGGGTGCTCAAGATCACTGAGCGCATTGATGACCGGCACGCCGGCATACTGCGCCATTTCAGTGATGGTCTCGTGCGCGTAGGTGCGCAGCACGATAATGGAAACCCAGCGCTCCAGATTGCGCGCCATGTCGGCCAGTGATTCACGCTCGCCGAGCGGTGACTGTGTCTGGTCGACAAAGATGGCGTTGCCGCCCATCGTGTTGATGGCGGTCTCGAAGGTCAGACGTGTGCGCAGCGATGACTTCTCGAAAAACATTACCATCTGCTTTGCGTCGAGCGCATGGCGGTAGTTTTCCGGGTTCGCTTTTACGTCGTGGCCGAGTTCAAGAATGGCGGCGGTTTCCGCAGGCGAGAGATCGGCAATTGAGCAGAGGTCGCGTCCTGCGAGCGATGCGCCCAGGCCAGCTTCCTGTTCCAGAACTGCAAGTGCTTTGCTAGCCAATGTGTGTTCCTCCTTTGGTATGAGCGTGCTCGCCGGCTGTTGCCGGGCTGTGCTCGGTGAAAATTGCGTCAAGGGCAGCGATGGCTTCGTCGACATGCTCCTTGCCAAGAATGTAGGGAGGCAGGAAGCGCAGCACCGTCTCGCTGGTACGGTTGATCAGAATGCGGTGCTTCAGCATCTGTGCCAGAACCGTTTTCGCCAGATCCGCGGAGTCGAGCTCCGCGGCCAGCATCAGGCCGAGACCACGCACTTCTGTAATGGCTGCGTGCTTCTGCTTCAGGTCTTCGAGCTTGCCGCGGAAGTAATCACCGACTTCGTTGACGTGATCGAGCAGGTGCTCCTTTTCAATCGCGTCAAAGACAGCAACGCCTACGGCACAAGCCAGCGGTCCGCCGCCGAAAGTTGTTCCGTGCATGCCGGGATGAATCGCCTGCGCTGCTTCATCCGTGCAGAGCAAAACGCCCAGCGGCAATCCGCCGGCAATAGGCTTGGCCAGCGTCGTAACGTCCGGCTGAATATCGTAGTGCTGATATGCAAACCATTTGCCGGTGCGGCCGAGACCTGCCTGAATTTCGTCGGCAATCAGCAGCGCGCCGGTTGATTGCGTAAGATCGCGCGCGGCCTGAATGAACTCCTGTGATACGGGACGAATGCCGCCCTCGCCCTGAATGGCTTCGAGCAGCACCGCGCAGACATCCGTAGAGAATTTTGCTTTCAGATCGGAAACATCGTTGAAGCGGACAAACACTACGTCCGGCATCACCGGCGCGAACGGCTCACGGTATTTCTCTTTATGTGTCGCGGCAACCGATCCCATCGTGCGTCCGTGGAAGCTGTGTTCGAGCGCCAGAATCTTTGTGCCCAGCGGGTTGCCTTCGCTGCGCTTTTTGCCGGCATGCGCGCGTGCCAGTTTCAGGGCGGCTTCAATTGCTTCAGTACCGCTGTTGCAGAAGAAAGCGCGATCCATTCCGCCGGCTTGGGTAAGGCGCAGCGCCAGCTCGGCCTGTCCTTCATGGAAGAAAAGGTTCGAGATGTGGATGAGCTTTTTGCTCTGCTCGGCGATGGTATCCACAATCGCCGGATGGCCATAACCAAGCGCATTGACGCCAATGCCGCTCAGAAGATCGAGATAGCGGCAGCCGTTTTCATCGATGAGGTGAACGCCTTCTCCACGCACGAAGAGAATCGGGTTCCGCTCATAAGTTGTGAGCAACAGTTTTGCCTCTGCTGCCTTAACTGCTTCAAGATTCATCCGGGATTCTCCTATGCGACCATCACTTCTGTGCCGTGCGCTACCCGTGTGCTGCACAGATCAGGCAGCACATTGGCAGCTTCCGCCGGCAGAATACGAACGCGCTTGACGCCCTGCAGCAGAGCTTCGCGGCAGGCGCTGAGTTTCGGCAGCATGCCTCCGCTGATGACGGCGTCCTTGGCCAGTGCGGCGATTTTGTCCACACTCAGCCAGCGCATTACCTCGCCGTCGGCACCGCGCACTCCGGGCACATCGGTGAGAAAGACAAGCGCGTCGGCTTTGCAGGCCGTAGCGCAGGCAGCAGCCATTTCGTCGGCATTGATGTTGTAGTACTCGCCGTCGAAACCGAGCGCGAGGCTCGAAAGCACGGGCACAGCGCCCATCTTCCAGATGGCCTCCAGCCAGCGCGTGTCGGACGCGACGATCTCGCCAACAAAGCCGAGGTCAGGGGCGGTTCTCTTCTTGCGCGCGCGGAAAATAAGTCCATCGCCGCCGCAGAGACCGACCGCAGACTGCCCGTGCGCGCCCAGCGCAGCTACCAGTGATTTGTTCACGCGCCCACTCAGAACCATGAGGGCCGCATCGCGGGTCTCCGCATCCGTTACGCGCAGACCGGAGATAAACTCGCTCTGCTTGCCCAGTTGCTTCAAGGTTTTGGTCAACTGCACGCCGCCGCCATGTACCAGCGCGACCTGATGGCCATCCCTGGCCAGCTCGGCAACGGCTGTGGCGCAACTCTCACGCAGCTCGGGATTCTCCAGCGCTGCTCCGCCCAGTTTCACAACGAATCTCATGCCAGGCCCTCCGATTCATTCCATCCGCACATCACATTCAGGTTCTGCACTGCCTGTCCGGCAGCGCCCTTCAGCAGATTGTCCAGGCAGGACACGATGACGCATCGTCGCCCATCGGCGGCGAGATGGAATCCGATGTCGCAGTAATTGGTGCGCACCGAATATTGAATCTGCGGAAGCTGTCCGGCAGGGAAGAGCCTGACCATCGGGCTGTCCTTATAAAATTCGCGATAACATGCCTCGACTTCGGATGCATGCTTTGACTCTTTGAACGAGATATAGATGGTCGAGAGAATGCCGCGCGGAATCGGCAGCAGATGCGGTGTGAAGATGATCTGCTCCGGCTCGAGTTCAAGCTGCTCCAGCATTTCGCCGGTATGGCGATGGCCAAAGACGCCGTATGCGGAAAGATTGTCGGCCGCATACATGAAGTGTGTTTTCGCGGTTGGCGCTTTACCCGCGCCGGAAACACCGGATTTGGAGTCGCTGACAATGCCGCGGCTGAGATCCACCCATCCGGCGGCCAGCAACGGCTTGAGCGCAAGAATGATTGAGGTGGAATAGCAGCCCGGATTCGCCACCAGCTCCGCGTTTTTGATTTCGGAGCGGTGCAGCTCCGGCATCCCGTACACGCTTTTTGCCTGTACCGAGACGGCTGTCTCGGAGCCTTCATCTTCAAATTTGTAGACCGTGCGGTTCTGGGCCTCAGTGAGCCGCCATGCTCCGCTCAGATCGATGACGCGAATGCTATGCTCCAGCGCCTTGGGAGCCATCTCGCGCGACTGCTCATGGGGCGTCGCCAGAAACAGGACTTCTACACCGCGTTCTTTGAGCAGCTCCCAGGAAAACGGCTCGACTTTCAGCGAGCGGGAACCGTTGTTGTCGAGCAGATGCGGATGCAGATCTGTCAGCGGAACGGCATGTCCTGTTGTTTCGGGGCGTCCGAGAAACAGCGGCGGGGTGCCCTTGAGCGCAGGGTGGTTCAGCAGCAGCCGCGCCAGCTCCATGCCTGCATAGCCGGTTACGCCCATGACCGCGGTTTGTAAAGTCTTCTTCATCTCTTCCTGTTCAACCGATTATCTTTTCCAGACGCGTTCTCAGTTGCGATGCCCGCTTCTGGTCAGGGCAAATGATCAGAATCGTGTCATCACCGGCCAGCGTGCCGACCACCTCGGGCCAATCCTCGTGATCGATGCCCAGCGCCACCGCCTGCGCGCTGCCTGCCGTCGTAATCAGCACAAGCTGGTTCTGCGCCTGCTTCACTTTCAGGCCGAAGCTGCCCAGAACCTCATGGACTGAGGGCAGGGCTGCTTCTTCTTCCACCCGGCCATTGCCGTTTCCGTTGCCATTCGGCAGGGCATAGCCGTTTGGGCCTTTATAGAGGCGCATCTCGTGAATATCGCGCGAGACGGTGGCCTGGGTCACGTCAAAGCCGCGGCGAATCAGCTTGCGCCGCAGCTCCTCCTGATTGGAGATGGCGGCGTTTGCCACGAGTTCCCGAATCGCATTGTGTCTTTCTGTTTTGCTCAAACTGAAAAAACGCGGCCCATGCGCCGCGCCTCGCTTTGCATAAAAATACAATTCCATTGTATAAATATGCAAGCGGTCTCTGTCAATACTCCCGATAAAAGATTTTTCTAGCGCGCATAAACAAAACATGCGGAGCCTGCACTTTCAGAAGCATCAACTCATTTTTCTTACTGCTTGTCAGGGGAAAGGGTCGTATAGTTACCTATGGGCTACATAACATTTTTTGATTCGCCGGTGCCACCGGGGCGCAAAGGTGTCTCTTCCGCCCCAGCCCAACCGTCTCTCATTGATCCGCGTTTCGATCATGATTCGTGCGGAGTAGGATTCGTTGCGACGCTTGCCAATCAGGCTTCGCATGACATTCTTAGGAAAGCGCTTACCGCGCTCGCTCGTCTTGCTCATCGGGGCGCAGTGGCTGCTGATGGCAAATCGAGCGACGGCGTTGGCATCTGTACGGCCATTCCGCGTGATTTCCTGCTTGCTTCTGCCGGGCTGACACTTGCGTCTGAAGCTCCGTTTGCTGTTGGTGTGATCTTCTTTCCGCCGGATGTCGCTGAATCCCACACTGAGATTGAAAACGTGCTTGCTCATCAGGGCTGCGAAACGCTGGCCTGGCGAGATGTGCCCACGCGGCCTGAGGTCTTGGGCGAGATCGCGCTGTCGACTATGCCGGTCATTCGTCATGTGCTCATCACATCGAAAGATGCGGACCATCTGAACCGGCGTCTGTATCTCGCGCGTAAAGAATTTGAGCGCAGCGGCGCGCCTGGATATATCTGTTCGCTTTCTTCGACGACCATGATCTACAAGAGCATGTGCGCCGGACGCCTGCTGCCTGAGTTCTATCCTGATCTGGCCGACCCCGCTTTTGTCACGCCTTTTGCTGTCTTCCATCAGCGCTACGCTACCAATGTTGCTCCATCATGGGACCGCGCACAGCCTTTCCGCATGCTGGCGCACAATGGGGAGATCAATACGGTATGGGGCAATCGTGCGCGCATGGACGCCCGCGCCGCGACACTCGCCGATGAACTGAAGCCCATCTTCTCGCCCGACGGCTCTGATTCGACCAGCCTCGACGAAGTGCTCGAATTGCTGGCCCATAATGGCCGCACCATCGCTGAATCTGTTCGCCTGCTGCTTCCACCGGCGCAGGAAAAGGGCAACTCAGCTTTCTTCGCTTATAACGAAGACTGCTTAGAGCCCTGGGACGGCCCTGCTGCGCTTTCCTTTACGGATGGCCGTTTCGTCGGCGCTGCGCTTGACCGCAATGGCCTTCGTCCTTGTCGATTCTTCGTGACGGAAGATGACCTCGTTGTAGTCGGGTCCGAAGCCGGACTCGTTGATCTTGACCCGGAAAAAATCATCCACAGCGGGCGGCTCGGCCCCGGCGAAATGCTCGTCGCCGATATTCAGAAGCACAAGCTTTACGAGAACGATGAGCTGTTGCAGATCTTCGATGATGCTGCTCCTCAGTACGAAAATCTTCTGGAAGAGACCACGCTCGATCCGCACACGCCTGTTGCGCCGATGGATTCGGGCGATCTGCTGCGCCTGCAACTCGGCTTCGGATATACGCGTGAAGATGTTCGCATGATCCTGCAGCCGATGGCTGCTGACGGCAAGGATGCTGTCTGGTCGATGGGCGACGATACGCCGCTGGCCCCGCTGGCGCGCACGCCGCGTCCGGTGTACGCGTATTTCAGGCAGCGCTTTGCTCAGGTCACCAATCCGCCTATTGATTCGCTGCGCGAAGCCATCGTCATTCAGCTCCACACGCGCCTCGGCCCGTGGCCCAGCCTGCTGAACAAGAAGGCGCATCTTCCCGGACTGTCGTTGTCCTCGCCGTTTCTGTCGCTTGGACAGGTCGAAGCTCTGCGCACGCGCCAGCATGGACTGACCGACGAACTGCCGCTGGCCGTGCTCGATTGCGTCTTCAATCCGGCGGGCAGCCTGCTTACCGCGATTGACGATCTTTGCGCGAAAGCTATAGATCTTGTGCGCGGCGGCGCAGCCATTCTCTTGCTTACCGATCGGAACTGCAATCAGCAGTCGATTCCGATTCCGATGGCTCTGGCCACGGGCGCCGTGCATCACGCGCTGATCCGCGCAGGCGAGCGCACTCGCGTCGGCCTTGCAGTGGAAGCAGGTGATTGCCGCGATCTTCACCATGGAGCCGTGCTGCTCGGCATGGGCGCAGGCGCTGTCTGTCCCTGGCTGGCGCTCGAAACAGCCCGCTCGCAGAACGCTGAAAAAGGCGAAGAGAATCTGCTGCACGCCTTCGATGCCGGCCTCGCCAAGATCATGTCCAAGATGGGCATTTCGGTGGTGGACAGCTATCGCGGCGCGCACCTCTTCGATTCCATTGGCCTGAATGCTGAAGTCATCGAGAAGTGCTTCTTTGGAACGCCTGCTCCGCTCGGCGGCGTCGGCTTTGCCGAGTTGGAAAAGCCCGTCCGCGACCAGTGGCTTGCGAGCTACGGCGATGACGCTGCCTCCGGGGACGCTCCGGTAAGCACTACCACTGCCGTGAAAGACCTGCCCGATTATGGATGGGTGCGCTTCCGCAAGGCTGACAAAGCGGAGCCGCATGGCTGGCAGCCTCAAACTGTGCGCCTGCTCCAGACCGTCGTTGGCACAGCACGCAGCGCCTCCGCTGTTGCCGAACCCGGCCAGGCGTGGACGGCCTTTGCATCCATTGCGGTCGAAAAAGAACCGGCCGTTCTGCGCGACCTGCTGGAGTTCCGTCCCGCTGGCGCTCCACTTGCCGTCGAACAGGTAGAACCGCCGGAAAACTACTACAAGCGCTTCATCGCCAGCGCCATGTCGCTCGGCTCGCTCAGCCCTGAGGCGCACCAGACCATAACCGCCGCCATGAATATGCTCGGCGGTCGCTCCAACACGGGTGAGGGCGGAGAAGACCGCGCCGTCTACGATCCTCACGGCAAGCTGCCGCTCAACGGAGTTGAAGTCCCTGCGCATCTGCTTAACAACAAAGTCAAGCAGGTAGCCTCAGCGCGCTTTGGCGTCACGGCTGAATACCTGATGAACGCCGAAGAGATCGAGATCAAAATCGCACAAGGCTCCAAGCCAGGCGAAGGCGGACAACTTCCCGGCCACAAAGTTACCGAGTTGATCGCGCGCCTGCGTCATGCGCAGCCCGGCATTCAGCTCATCAGCCCTCCTCCGCACCATGACATCTACTCCATCGAGGATCTGGCGCAGCTCATTCATGATCTTCGCCGCGTCAATCCGAAGGCGGCTATCGGCGTGAAGCTCGTTTCCGAGTTAGGCGTCGGCACAGTGGCTGCCGGAGTAGCCAAGGCATACGCTGACTACATCGTCATCGCCGGCCACAGCGGCGGCACCGGAGCTTCGCCACTTTCCAGCATCAAGTACGCAGGCAATCCCTGGGAGCTTGGACTGGCCGAGGCGCAACAGGTGCTCATCCAGAACGGCCTGCGCGGACGTGTTCGCCTTCGTACGGACGGCGGCTTGCGAACGGCCCGCGATGTGCTGTTTGCCGCGATGCTCGGCGCGGACGAATTTGCCATGGGGACCGCTGTCCTCGTTGCGCTCGGCTGTGACATGGCGCGTCAGTGTCATCTCAATACCTGTCCCACCGGCATAGCGACGCAGCGCCCTGACCTCCGCGCCAAGTTCCGCGGACGCCCCGAGCACCTCGTCAAGTTCTTTGAGGAACTGGCGCGTGATATCCAGGTGCTGCTGGCGACACTCGGCTTGCCGTCGCTCGAAGCCGCCATTGGCCGCACCGACCTGCTCGATCAGGTGCGCGAGGTTGGCGGTCTTGATCTCAAGCCGCTTCTCGCTGCGCCGGCTGATGGCGTCGTGAAGTGGCAAGGCAAACGCAATCTTCGCCCGGAGGAGCACGCTCCAATCGACGATGCCTGGGTCGCGCCTGCCATCGCTGCTTATAAGGCCGGAGTTCCGTTCCAGCTCGAAGCCAACGTCACCAATGAAGACCGCACCCTGGGAGCGCGACTCTCCGGTGAACTGGCTCTCCTGCAGGACTATGGTGTCGCTCCACAAGCGCCCATTGATATCCGCCTGAAAGGAGTAGCCGGCCAGTCATTCGGAGCCTTCGCCGCTCCCGGCATGACACTCGAACTCGAAGGTCTTGCCAATGATTTCGTCGGCAAAGGCCTCTGCGGCGGCGAACTTATCCTTCGCGGACAGGGTCGCGCTGCGCGTGAGAGCGAGCGGCATGTGATCCTCGGCAACGTGGCCCTCTACGGTGCTACCGGGGGCGCTCTGTTCGCTGCGGGACGCGCAGGCGAGCGCTTTGCTGTTCGCAACTCCGGCGCGGTAGCTGTTGTCGAGGGCGTTGGCGACCACGGTTGCGAGTACATGACCGGCGGCGTTGTCGCTGTTCTCGGCGATACCGGCATCAACTTCGGAGCAGGCATGACGGGCGGTGTGGCGTGGGTCTTCGATGAGGAAGACAAATTCCTCAGCGAATCCCGCTATCATTCAGGTTTTCTGAATGCCGACGGCTACGGAGCGCTGGAGGCGGAAGCCCAGGCCAGCATCCGCGACCTGATTGCCTTACACGCAGAAAAGACCGGAAGCACGCGTGCCAAATGGCTGCTGTCCGATTGGGAAACTCAGGGAGAACGCTTTATCCGCTTAACCCCTAAACCACAAGCGTGATCCGGTTCGAACCTTTGCCAAAGCACAGATGCTGACTTCAGCGTCTGTGCTTTTTGTTTTTATCCGGGGTGCTATTCGTGCTGCTATATAAATCTGTGTTTTGACAACGACAATGTTTTTCCAAATGCAGACTTGTGGCCGGTATCGTCTGCTACTACACTTCTTCGCATGAAAAGAACGCTGTCGCGCACGGTTTATTGTCTGGCTGCTCTGCTCTTCGCTATTACCGCATCAATGCAGGCACAGGACTGGGCGAAGGCCCGCCTCGATGCCTCGCCCCGCCATCATGAATATGTGCCGCTCAAGCATGGAAACCGTACCGTTCAGGCATTTGTCGTTTACCCCGAAGTCAAAGGCAAAGCTCCGGTCGTAATCCTGATTCATGAAATTTTCGGCCTCACCGACTGGGCCAAGGAAATGGCGGATGAGTTGGCTGGGCAGGGTTTTATCGTAGTTGCTCCCGATCTGCTCTCCGGTTTTGGCCCCAATGGCGGCGGCTCGGGTGAATTTGCTGATCAGGATGCGCGTGTCAAAGCAGTCTCCGGTCTTAATCCTGAGGGCGTGAATGCTGACCTGGACGCAGCGGCTGATTACGCAAAGAAAATTCCCGCAGCCAATGGGAAAATAGCTGTCGCCGGCTTCTGCTGGGGCGGCGGAAAATCCTTCGCATTTGCGGCGCATCGCAAAGACCTGTCAGCGGCCTTCGTCTTTTACGGTCCCGGACCATCCGACGTGTCTACTATCAATGCGCCCGTCTATGGTTTCTATGCAGGCAATGACGAGCGCATTGACGCAACTATACCGGCCACGACGGCGGCGATGAAAGCAGCGGGCAAGAAGTATGATCCTGTCACCTACGATGGAGCAGGGCACGGCTTTATGCGCGCAGGCGAGGACCCGACAAATACCAATCCTGCAAACAAAACTGCGCGTGAGCAGGCCTTCACCCGGCTGGTGACATTGCTGAAAGGAATGTAGAGCACATCAGCATTGATTCTCGCCGTACCCGACTGTGAGACATCGATTCCGTTCAGCTAAACGACAAAGATCTCGTGCTCATCGGGATTCTTACCGGATCTGATTGCCCAGTGGTGCGCGCGTGTCAAGCCCTTTAACCCTTTTAGAGATCAGCGCTCGGCCACCTGATCCAGCAGCTCATAAAATTCAGGGAACGAAATCGCTGCCGACTCTGCGCCCTGGATGACCGTATCGCCGGAAGCCTTGAGTGCCGCGACGGAGAAGGCCATGGCAATGCGATGATCGCCGCCTGAGTTGATCTCGGCGCCATGCAACTGCTGTCCGCCGGGAACATCGAGGCCGTCCTCAAACTCCTGAACTTCAGCGCCCATCGCTCTGAGATTGTCGGCTACCAGCTTGATGCGGTCCGACTCCTTGACACGCAGTTCCTTCGCATCGCGGATGCGGATGCCGTTCTGCGTGTACGGGGCAATCGCCGCCAGCACCGGCAGCTCGTCAATAAGCTGGGCAGAAAGCGCGCCGGAGATGGTCGTTCCAGTCAGCCCATTTGACGGCGCATTTACCTGAACTGTACCGACCAGCTCGCCATGCTTCTCCTCAAGATTGAGCACGCCAATATGTGCGCCGAGAGCGGTCAGGACATCAAGCAGAGTAGCCCGCGTGGGGTTCAGTCCCAGCGAGTCAAACACCAGATTTGAACCGGGAAAGAGCGCCGCGGCACACAGGAAGAACGCAGCCGAAGAGATGTCGCCAGGGACAGCAGCCTCGATGGCAGTAAGCTTTTGCCCGCCAACAATGCTGACCGAATCCGTCGAGCGGTCAACCCGAGCGCCAAAGGCCCGCAACGCCAGCTCGCCATGATCGCGGGTCCGAACCGACTCACGCACCGTCGTTGTGCCCTCAGCCTGTAATCCGGCAAAGAGCACTGCCGTCTTTACCTGCGCGCTGGGAACCGGAGTCGTGTAGTCGATAGCTTTGAGCCGGCCGCCGCGAATCGTAACCGGAGCATGCCCGTCGGTGAGCGTAATCTCCGCGCCCATTTGCGAAATAGGCTTGCGCACCCGCTCCATCGGGCGGCGGCTCAGAGATTCATCGCCAACAAGTGTGTAAGTGTGCGAGGTAGCGGCCAGCAATCCCGTGAGCATGCGCATTGTGGAGCCGGAGTTGCCGCAGTCAAGAGAAGCATCGGCTGCCTTGAATTCACCCGAGCCGGCAATTTCAACTGCGCCATCCTCTCGACGTGTGACCTTTGCGCCCAGTGCTGCCGCGCAACCCAGGCTGCTGGCGCAATCGGCGCCAGTCGAGAAATTGGTGAGCTTTGTAGTTCCTGAAGCCAACGCGCTCAATAGGGCGTAGCGGTGTGAGATGCTCTTGTCTCCGGGCAACCGAAGGCTGCCGATGATATTGCGCGCAGGCGCAACAATGCGTTCCGTTTTCGTCTCAAGCATTTGTATTTATCGTACAGCAGGGAACAGGGCACAGTGCTCAGGATGCAGGGGTCAGAAATTTGTGCAATATGATCAAGCAAGTTCCGCTATCTTTGGCATTTTTTCCGCTTAAAGAGAACTGCAGGTCCCTCCGCTGCGCCTCCTTCGGATGCTTCGGTCGGGATGACAAACAATGTGTTTAAGCGGAGGCGAAAGCTACAAGACTCGCAGTACTACCACTGTCTCATCATCGAAGCGTTCCACGCCTTTCTGAAATTTGCCGACCTCATTGAAAATTGCCTCGGCAATTTTTCCCGCGGATTTATGCTGATGTTTCTGCACTACCGCCATCAGCCGTTCCGTTCCGAACATATCGCCGGCGGCATTCTGCGCGTCCGCCAGACCATCGGAGAAGAAGATGAGCGAGTCGCCAGGCTGCGTTGAAAGCGTAAACTCTTCATACCGCACATTCGGAAACATGCCCAGCGGAAAGCCTTCTGCCTTCACCGTTTCTACTTCGCCTTCGCGACAGAAGAGCGGCTGAACCGAGCCGGCATTGGCAATCTGCAAAGTCTGATTTTCATCATTCCAGACGGAGTAGAGCATGGTCACGTACTGCGAATCGACGCGGCGCTCCTGCAGCGAATCGTTGAGCGTCTTCAGCATCTCCGAGGGGGAGAGATGCGCAGTCGCCTCTGATCGCATGATGCCGCTTACCAGCGCCGCATACAGCGCCGCCGGAGCAGCCTTGCCGCTCACATCGCCCAGCACAATTGCGGTGCGGTTGGCGTCATAAGGGACGAAGTCATACAAATCGCCTCCGAGGGTGCGTGCCGGAAGGAATTTCGCGGCAAACTCCGCACGCGCATGCTTCGGCTTAAATGGGGGCAGCAGCCGCAACTGCACCTCGCGGGCCATTGCCAGATCACTCTCCAGCCGCTGCTCCTGCTGGGCGACACGCTGGTAGAGGCGGGCATTTTCGATGGAAATGGCAATCTGCGCGGCCAACGTAGTCAGGGCACGCTCATGGTCTTCATTGAAGAAGTGCGCACGCGTGTGCTCAATATCGAGAACGCCGATGACCTTGCCCTTATAAATAAGCGGCATGGCCATCTCGGAGCGCGTCTCCGGATTGAACATGCGGTAGCGAGGATCTTTGCGAACATCGGGCGAGTGGATCAGCCGCCGCTCTGTTATCGCAGTACCAACAAGGCCGCCTTCGAGCGGCAGCTTTTCGGTCGTATAAAAGCGCTCACCGAAACGCAGCGCGAACCGGTTTTCCAGCACATGCTCGCGCTCATTTACGATCCAGATGGAGAACATCTGATAGTCGATAATTCTTCGAAGCAGCGTGCCGATGCGGTCCAGCAGCGATTCCAGATCGAGGATTGAAGTAAATTCGCGGCTGATTTCATTCAGAACCTGTAAGGTCTGTGCCTGGCGCGATACGCGCGTATAAAGACGCGCATTTTCAATGGCCTGCCCGATGCGCGAAGCTGTCAGCTTCAGCAGGTGCTCATGCTCGGGCTGGAAATAATTGGGCTGCTCGGACTGGATATCGATGACGCCGATTACGCGGTTCTTGACGATAAGCGGCACCGCCAGCTCGGAGCGGACGTCCGGGTTGACGTTGATGTAGTTCTCCATTTTGGTGACATCGTTCACCAGCACCGCTTCGCGCGTCTGCGCAGCCTGTCCGACAATGCCTTTTCCCATGCGGATACGCATGCGCTCGGCTTCAGGAGAATGACCGATCTGGAAGCGCATGCGCAGGTCGTTTGTACGATCATTAAGCAGCAGAATGGCAAAAATGCGATAGTCAATCACCGCGCGAACAAGATCAGCCGTGCGCTGCAGCAACGTCTGGAGATCAAGCGTCGTGTTCAGAGCATCCGCGAGCCGGACAAGAAATTCGGTCTGCAGCGGCTCGACACGCACCTGCACCTGTGGTGCAGCCGCCTGAGAGGTAGGCCGGTAATCGCCCTCAAAGTCAGGGTCGATATTGCGGCGTTCCGCGGCGCGCTCCTGTGCAGGGACGTTTTTAGTTGTGCCTTGCTCTCTGGTCACGCAGCTCCTGTCAGGCCCGTTCGATACGTGAAGTGGGAACGAGCCATGATATCGCGCCACGGCGACGTTTGCTGATGGTGTTCAGTAGCGAAGCTGGTTCCCGAAGGGTGATCAGCCCTGATGCAGCTCGCGGAGGATATTGACCGAGGCGCTCGCGCCTATGCGATTTGCTCCGGCTTCGAGCATTGCGCGCGCATCAGCCAGCGTGCGAATACCGCCTGAGGCCTTTACGCCGCAACGCGACCCGGCGACGCCGCGCAGCAGAGCCACATCTTCCGGTGTTGCTCCTCCGGTTGAAAAGCCGGTGCTTGTCTTCAGAAAATCAGCGCCGGCAGCAATCGCCAGCTCGGACGCGCGCAGCTTCTCTTCCACATTGAGAAGACAGGTTTCAAGGATGACTTTCACAATTGCTCCGGCGTCGTGCGCGACCTCCACTACTCCGCGAATGTCCTGCTGAACACGGTCATTCATTCCGGACTTCAGCATTCCGATGTTCAGCACCATATCGAGATCATGCGCGCCCAGCTTTACCAGCTCGACGGCTTCTTCACGCTTCGAGATAGAAAGCGAAGCGCCTAACGGGAATCCGAGGACTGTTCCGATAGGAACGCCGGTACCTGCAAGCGCGGTATGCGCGGTGCTTACCCATGTTGGATTCACCATGGCGCAGGCAAATCCGTACTGAGCAGCTTCTTCGCAAAGACGGATGACCTGCTCGCGTGTTGCCTCCGGCTTCAGAAGCGTGTGATCGAATACGGCAGCCAGCGAGCGGCTGTTTGACAATGTTTCGCGGCAAAAACCGGCGGCATCAAAAAAGCCGTTGTCTTTTTCCAGGTCTTCTAATTCAATTGCTCTGGTCGTCATCAAGTACTCACTCCGGATAATCGGGAGGCATCAGGCAGATGTCCGGCAGGTTGCGGAATCGCTCGGCATAGTCCATGCCGTAGCCAAGAACGAATTGATTGGGAATTTTGAAGCCGACGTAATCAGCTTCAATCTTTACCAGCCGCCGAGAAGGTTTGTCGAGCAGCGCGGCAATGCGCAGGGAACGAGGCTGGTGCTGGCGGAAAAGTTTCTGCAGAAAGTCGAGTGTCAGTCCGGTATCGAGAATATCTTCCACGACAATGACGTGCTTGCCTTCAATCGGCTGGTCAACGTCTTTGATGAGCTTAACGGCGCCGCTGGTTTTCTGACCCTTGCCGTAGCTTGAAACCGCAACAAAATCAAAAGTGCAATCGGCCGTAATATTGCGGGCCAAGTCAGCAAGAAAAATAGCCGCGCCTTTCAGAACTCCGAGCAGCACAATGCTCTGGTTTGCGTAATCGCGGTCAATCTGCCGTCCCATTTCGGCGACGCGATCGGCAATCTGCTGCCGGGTGAAGAGAACCTTGAGGGCAGGGAGGGTCGCTTGTGTGCTCATTACGTAGATAGCATATCCCTAAATGGGCCGGGCGGCTGTGGAACCTGGGCCGCAGGCTCTATACTCGAAAAGGTAAGTCCTTCATGTATCCATTTATTCATATTGGCCGGTTTTCCATTGGCACTTTTGGCATTCTGCTTTGGCTGGCCGCGGTTTGCGCGTGCTGGGTCCTTCATCGCAATTTCCGCCGCTGGAAGATAGACGCGGACGCGATTGGAATTGTCGCGATTTCCACCGTCGCCGGCGTGATCGGCGCAAAGCTCTGGCATGTCCTGGAAACGCCGCAACAGCTGATCCATGACCCGGCAGGAATGCTGCTTGATCGCGCGGGTTTCGCATGGTTCGGTGGCTTAATTGCAGGCATTCTGGCTCTCTTATGGCAGAGCCGCGGAGCCGGTCTGAGCAAACTGGGAATGCTGGACCTGGCTGCTCCTGCCGCCGCCGTTGGATATGGCGTAGGCCGTCTCGGCTGTCTGGTCTCCGGCGATGGTGATTATGGCATCCCGACCAGCCTTCCATGGGGAATGAGCTTTCCCAATGGCCTGGTCCCAACGACGCAACGCGTGCATCCCACGCCTGTTTATGAGCTGATCGCAGCGCTTATCATTGCCTGGATACTCTGGCGACGCGGCAAACCGGAAACTTTGAGAGCCGCCGGTGAAATAACCGGAGAATATCTTGCCCTGAGTGGCCTGGCGCGCTTTCTGGTGGAGTTTATTCGCATCAATCCCAGGCTTTACTGGGGCATGAGCAACGCGCAGGTTGCAGCCATCGGTTCTGTTGTGGCTGGTATTGTTCTCGTTTTCTGGGCCCGCCGCGCAGGAAAACCTGTCACTTTATCGCAACCTGTAGCTGCGGAATCCACCAGCTAGGCTCCTTCTTACGGAAAACCACATCCCGTCATACTCTTACCGGCATGTCTCGGTTGCTGTGAAAACCTTGTTTAAGAGGTGGAATCACGGCAGAGCGAAACGTGCTGCTGGAGCAGCAGACAAAGGAACACAGGGCCCTTTGTTCCTGCAGGAATATCAGCATCAGCGAAAGCGAGTCGTGATCGGCCAGCGAGCACTGCAGGCATCGAGCGACATTTTTCCGGGATGGGCCGCCGTTCACGGGCGACCTTACTACGTGCGACAGATGAAAAATATGAAGGACGGCGTTCCCATCGAATGGCAGAGCGGCGGAGTCATTCAACTTCGTTGCCTGGGCCTGCGGCTCCATCCTTGCGCGCGCCTACGCCCGCACCAGCGACCCGCAGTGCTGGCCGGGTACTGTGGCAATTCCAAAGTCCTGGATGAAGCGCTTGCCGCCTGAGCCGAAGCTTACGGAGACCAGACCGAAACCGACCGCGCAACGCTGGTAAAAGCCATCAGGAGCCGGAAGGTGAAGGCGCAGACCGACGGCTCGGCTGACTAGTTGTTTATCCGCGAATCGCTGCTCGGATTCTCGGCAACCCTGCGACGGTGTTCTTCAGTTCCTCATTCTTAGCGATGACCTCAAGCAGCCGTCGCGTGATTTCATCGTCGGCCTCGACATTGTGACGCAGGCTCACCGGGTATCGCACGACAGCCTCCAATCCGGTATCAGAAAGCTGGAGCTGAGCCTTTGGTTTCAGGGGAGTGAAAGGCACTTCAAATCGCTGCTCAATACGTTGCTGCTGCCGGTCAAGAACCGGCTGATATTTCTGATAAACATTCTGGACAACCTGCATCATCGTGTCTTCCACCAGCTTGTGGTTGCCGCCGGCCTGAAGCGCGACGGCAATTTCATGCCATGTGTAATCGGTGCCCGGCACCTGCCGGTACATGGGCGTCGTGGCCTGAAACAGCACTGCATTCGGAAACGCCACGACCCTGCCTGTCGGCTGCAGATCGATGCCGGTGCCGGCCAGTTCCAGCAGATAAAAACGTACAAAGCCCACGTCTACGACATCCCCGGTGACTCCTGCGATAGTGATGCGGTCGCCGACGCGAATCCCGTAGCGCCCAATCAGGAAGAAGTATGCGGCGACGGAAAGAAGAATGGTCTGCAGTCCGACGGCAATGCCAGCCGTAAGAAAACCGGCAAATGTGGCCAGCGCGCTGAATTCGGTAACGAAGCCGAAGATGAAGACCATTCCGATCAGAAATCCGATAACAAACCGGCGAACAATCAGAATCTGCCGTCTTCGGCGTGAATCGGAGATGTAGCGGAACGTCATCCGTTTCCAGAGATCGGAGAGCAGCAGCAGCAGTCCGAGCACTCCGACGATGATCGCCACGCGAATCAATATTCCGCGCAGAATAATGCCGTATTCCCGGCGGATGGAATTACGCCAGTCGGTGAGGTTGGCCTTGCTCTCATCCAGCGCCGCCACCTCGCGACTCAGGGGTACTTCCACTCCGGCCAATTGATCGAACTTTGCTGCCAGCGTGTCGAAATCCTGCTTCGTGGGAGGTTGCGTGCCGGGCTGCGGATTGTCCGCAGCCGAAGAAAGCGCGCGTCCCTGTTCAATGGTGGCCCGCATCTGAGCACGCAGAGGCTGGCGCATGTCGTTCGCCAGCCGTTGTAGATCCGTTGTCTGGATCGTCAGATTGTCAATCTGCCGCAGGCTCATCGACTGGTCATAAAGTCTGCGGAGCTGCCCGATCAATCCTGTGGGTGTATTGATGTTCTGCGTAGAAGCAGAGGAGGCGGCAGGCTGGTTTTTCGTGTCAAAAATTTCCGGAAGAGAGCTCTTCAGCTGCGCAACACTGGCCTCAAAACCGCCCGCTTCTGCCTCGCCTTCCTGAGCATTCTTGTTCTTCGTCTTCTTTCTCTCAGGCGTTTGGATCAGTTGGGAAAGGGAGGTCAACATCGAATTGCCAAGATCGAGTTCACCCTGCAGACGGTCCCGCTGGTCCGTCAGCGTCCTTATCTCGCGCCGAGGGGCGGAAGCAATTCTTGCATTCAGTTGATTGATCTGTGTTTGCAGCTGCGCATTATGCGCAGCTGTATCTTGAAGCAGCTTGGCGAGTCTCTGATTTGAGTTCTCAGTGGACGACGGCGTGTTTGTGCCGGGGAAGAGCGGGGCCGCTTTTTCCGCCGAGGCGAATGCGAAGTTTACTACCTCAGCTGCGATTCTGTTTGCCGTCGATTGATAAAGAGTGTCTGTCGGCAAGCCAACCGGCTGGATTTGCGTTTTGGTTTTGCGATACCAGGTAATGACGGTATTGAGATGGTGGAGAACCGCTTTCTCGTCAATTTGCGTGCTCGCTGCAGGGTTCTGGTCCTGGGCGAAATCTTTTGACGGACACGCGATAAAAAGAGCAGTCAGAAAAAAGACAAGCGCGCCCACACGACGATAAGGGGGAGAAGAAAATCTCATTACAGCTAATTTTAGGATGTCGCGGCATTCTCCTCGAAAATGAATCATTTTTTCCATCGTTGGACTGCTTTTTTCGCCCTAAATGCTTCTTAGTCTGGATAACAAGTTGAAAAAACAGCAAGGAGAAAGAATGAAAGACAATATCCAGGCAAGAATCTCTCTTATTCTAGGCACTCTGATTTTTCTGACGGCAGGCTGTTCTTCTTCCAAAACAAAACCCACGCCTGAGAACTTCACAGCCGGTTTGAACGCGTACTACGCAAACCACAATGAATGTCTCTTCTCCAGCGCGTTACGCTTCCCGTATGAAGTAAGTCCCGGACCCACCGCAAAGCAGGATAAGCAGCGTATGGATGCGCTGATGGATGCAGGGCTCATGAAACGCACGGAAGACAGAACGATTCACGTCGATGTCTACGCTCTGACTCCCGCAGGCGAGCGCGCCGGAAGCCGTTTCTGCTATGGACACCGGCAAATCACCAGCATCGACAGCTTCACGCCTCCGCAAAAGAATGCCGGCGGCTTCCTTGAATCGCATGTGACCTATCACTACAAGATGATGGAAGTGCCGGTCTGGGCGAAAACAGACGAAGTGATGAAGGCGTTTCCGGAAATGACGAAGGCCCTCTCCGGCGAAGCTACAGGAGAAGCTACTCTCGCAAATGCGGGAGCAGGCTGGCAGGTCCCGAGCTAGTAGGGTGAGTCGTTTCAATCATTCAACAATGCTGTCATCCTGACGGTAAAGAATGATCTGCTTTTGTTATGTCCAAATTATGCAAAGGGCTTCAGGGACACCAGACCTGGACCTAACGCAAAATTAACTGTTCCTCCGCGGTAAAGATTCGCCGCGTCACCAGATGACTTGAAACAAAACAAGCGAGCGCCGATGCAGAGAAGATCATCGTGAGCACAACGAATTGATAGAGCGCGGCAAACATGGGCGATGTTCCGGAGAGCACCATGCCGGCCATGATACCCGGTATCCAAACAATCCCAAGCGAACGGATGTTGTCCATCGAAGGAATCAGGCAAGCGCGGAATGCTGCATTGAGATAGGGCAGCACCGCCGCGTCTGCGCTCGCGCCCAGCGCCAGAGCCGATTCAATTTCTCCGACGTGAGCTGTAACCTCACCCCGGAGCCGGTCGAGAAAAAGCGACTGCGTATTCATCGTGTTGGCAATCACCATGCTTCCTACGGGTACCAGGATGGCCACCTTCAACGGAACTACCCCAAAGAAGATCATGATCACCAGCACTATGCCTGCTCCTGCGCTGATAGAAATCAGCGCCAGCAGGAATGGCCGTGGAATCCGTTTTGCGCGCTTGCGCACAATACTGGCGGCGGCCAGCATCATTCCGGCAAGAACAAGCAGGGAAGTCCATTGCGGGCCGCGCAGCATGACGGCGAGAATCGCGCCGACCACTACGATCTGCGCCACGCCGCGAATTTCTGCAACCGGGAGTTCTTTCAGCAGACCGGGGGCACGTCTGCGCGCCAGCAGCATGACTGCCAGCGCCAGCAATCCCGTCACCACGCATTCGGCAATACCGAGCGCAATCTGCGAATGAAAGAGGTGACTAAGCACGCAGCACCTCCGCCACGGAGCCATAGGCGCTCATGTGGCCGGCCTCAATGGCCAGAACCTTATCAGCCATCGAGCGCGCCTGTTCGATGCTATGCGTCACCCAGACGCAGGTCAGATGGCGCTCGCGAATGAGCTTTTCCAGCAGCAGCTCAACGCCGCGACGCGCTGCCTCGTCGAGTGCCGATGTTGGCTCATCGAGTAATAAAACTTCAGGCTGGTTTGCCAGCGCTCGCGTAATGGCGACCCGCTGCGCCTCTCCACCCGAAAGCGTAAGCGCATCGCGTTGGGAAAATCCTTCCAGCCCGACGTGGGAAAGCAGGGCATCAATCTCATCCGCAGAGATGGCCACCCCATGCTGTGCCGGTCCAAAAGCAACATTGCTGCCGACCGTCCCGGGAAAAAGATAGGCGCGTTGCATCACCATGCCCATGCGGCGCCGCAACTCTCGCGGAGCCATTGTGCGCGTATCCGTTCCGTTGAGCAGAACTGTCCCGCCGGCAGGCTCATCCAGCCGGTTCAGCAGGCGCAGTAGCGTGCTCTTGCCGGCGCCGCTCGGCCCAACGACGGCAAGGACCTCTCCGCGCTCCAGTTCAAAGTTGATGCCGCTGAGCAAAATCCGGTTTTCGGGAGCCGGAAGCGCACGGCCAAGTTGGGAGCAGGCAAGCATCGGGAATTGAGAAACTTAGAGGTAAGTGTAAACGGGGCAGACAAATCTTATGAGGAGGTAGTGCGTCGCAGATGGTGAGGTTTATTGAAAACAGGTCAACAGCACAAACAGGAAAATCCAGAAAATTCCCATGGTGTGCCAGTACCAGGCCGTGCAATCGACCACAATCTGCCGCATTTCCACGCGCCGCAGCAGGAACAACGCGCAAAGCGCGATCATAAGCGCAAGAATGCCGAGGATAAGGTGGATTCCATGGACCGCCGTAATCAGATAGAAGAAGTGGCTGTTTTGGGTGGTCGTGAAATTCAGTCCTTGTGATGAAAGCTGCTGCCACGCGATCCATTGGCCGAGAAGAAACAAGCTTCCTAGCACGGTAGTCGCAATCAGCCAGGGTGAGGCACGACGTACCGCAGGCCGGCCCAGTCCCAGCCATTCCTCCATGACATCCACTTCGTGAAAGAGATGCTGGCGCGCCATTTCAATGGACAGGCTGCTCAAAAGCAGAACAGCAGTGTTGATCCACAGAATCGGCGGTATTGCGAGCGGATGCCAGTCGGAAACATAATTATCGCGAAGATCAAAATGTCCGGCGTTCTGGCGGACAAAGAACGCGCTCACCAGCGCGATAAAGAACATCAGGTCGCCGGCCAGGCCGAAGAAAAGCCCGAGCCGATAGCGAGTCAGAAGCTCGCGCGGGCCGCGCCTGCCCTGTGGATGATTGTCCCAGTTATCATCGCCCCCGCCGCCACCCGTAGGACGTCTATCGACGGGCGGTTTACCGCCAATTCCAGTATCTTTCCTGTCGATTTCGGCCGGGGTACGAGTAAAGGTAGCGGGCATGCGCGAATCCCTCTCGGCTACAGCTTACTCCTGTTCCGTCTCCAAAACACGCTGCGGAACGAAGTCCTCTGAATTTCCATCAAAACGATATTCGTAAGGGCCGTAGACGACCATACAGCCCTTTTCCACCGGCGACCACTCCATCGTTGTGGCTCGCCAGGGGTTGCTTCCGGCAGGCTGTCCGCGCAGTGTGCTCCACACAATATTGATGAGGAAAAGTAATTGCGCCGTTGCCAGAAACAGGGCCGAATGCGTGATTCCCGTTTGCAGCGGCAATAAAGAGCCCAGCGTCGAGGTGCTTCCCGTCAGCTGCGCATAGTGGCGCGGTAGTCCGGCGAGCCCGGCAAAGTGCATGGGAAAAAACGTCCCATAGGCTCCGATGAGCGAAAGCCAGAAGTGCCATTTTCCCATCGCCTCGCTCATCAACCGTCCGGTCATCAGTGGGAACCAGTAATAAATCGCGGCAAAGAGCGAAAACATTCCTGCCATCGCCATAATCAGGTGAAAATGAGCCACGACGAAATATGTGTTGTGCAGATAAGCATCAAGCACAGGCTGCGCCAGGATCGGTCCCGTAAGGCCACCGGTAATGAAGAACGAAAGAAAACCAAGCGTAAAGAGCATCGGTGTGGGCAGCGGATGAACCCTGCTGTCGCGCCCGCGCCAGAGCATGGCGAGCCATCCCAGAACCTTCGCCGAACTGGGCACGGCAATTGCCATCGTTGTCAGCGCGAAGGCCGTGCCGGCATAAGGATTCATGCCGCTGACAAACATATGATGTCCCCAGACCATGAGCCCCAAAAGGCCGATCGCCACCGTCGTCGTCACCATGAATCCATAGCCGAATACAGGCCGCCGCGTGAAGTTTGCCAGCAGGGAAGAGGTCAGTCCCATCGCCGGCAGAATCGCGATGTAGACTTCCGGGTGCCCAAAGAACCAGAAAAGGTGCAGCCACAGCATCGGCGAGCCATTGGCATGCAGCGCGACGAGCTCTCCGTCGATCACTTCTCCTGGCGGCACAAAGAAGCTCGTAGCGAAATGCCGGTCGCTGAGCAGCATCACCACCGCTGCAAGCAGAATGCTGAAGGCAAAGACGATCAGAATTGCCGTTACCAGCCACGCCCAGATGGTGAGCGGCATCCGCATCAGAGTCATTCCTGAGCAGCGTTTGCTGATGATGGTTGTCAGCAGGTTGATCGAGCTGAGAATCGAGGCGAGGCAAAAAATGCCGATGCTGACCAGCCACAGGTCCATTCCCGTGGCCTGCCCCGGCCCGGCTGCTGCAATCGCGCTCAGCGGCGGATAGTTGGTCCATCCGGAGATCGGCGCGCCACCCGGCACAAAAAACGCTGACAGCAGAACTATGAGCGACAGTGTCGTGAGCCAGAAGCCGGCTGCATTCAGCAGCGGCAGTGCCATGCGGCGAGCGCCAATCTGCGCGGGAAGAACCAGGCTGGCAAGGCCATTCACCGGAGCCGTTGTGAGCACGAAGAAAACCATCAGCGTGCCGTGCATCGTCACCAATGCCAGATAGCCCTCCGGCGGAACGACTCCCCAGAAAGGCAGCTTCAGATTGGGCGCGATGATATGAATCCGCATGAACACCGAGAGCACAGTGCCCACCGCAACCGCAAAGAGCGACAGCAGGAGATAGGCAATGGCAATTGCCCGATGATCTGTAGTAAAAGGCCAACGACGCATCATTGTCCTGCTCCATCTGAATGGAGAGGTGTATGGCTCATCAGCCAGGACTGATATTCCTCCGTAGAGACGACCCGCAGATGCGCCTGCATGCGGGCATGTCCCGATCCGCAAACCTGTGAGCACAAAATCGGATAGTCTCCCGGAACCGAAGGAGTGAAGTGGATGTGCATCTCCATGCCGGGAACCGCATTCTGTTTGACTCGCATGCCGGGTATGAAGAATCCGTGAATCACATCGATGGAGCGAATCCCAAGATCAACTTCGCGTCCCGCAGGCAGCACCAGAACACTCGAAACAATATCGTCGGCGCTGTGCGGATCGGTACGATCAAGCCCCAGCGGATTTCCCGCAGGCGCATTGATGAGGTCTGGCTTTAGCTTTCCAAAAACGCCGTCCTGACCGGGATAGCGGAAATACCACTGGAACTGCCGGCCGGTGACTTCAACCTGCAAAGCCTGCGGCGCGGCTCCCTGATAGCGAATCACCGCCCACAACTGCTGGGCGCTGATCGCCATCCAGGCATAAATCACAATCAGCAGAATCAGCGGAACCAGCTCCCATTTCAGTGGAGAGGCGGCGTTCGCAGAAGTAGTTTTTTTTCTACGAATCAACGCGGCGAAGAGAAAAAGGTGTGCAAGTATAAACAACACGCTCAACGCAACCAGATTCCACCACATCAACCGGTCAATAGCGATGCCATGCAGCGCCCCATCAGGCGGCATCCACCAGATGCGATCAGCCCCCATGCTTTGATTGTCGCTCAGGGCGAACCAGATCAATGAACAGCCGATGCACGCGGCGGTCCGCCGAAAGCTCAGGATGGAATGTGGCCGCCAGAATCTGTCCCTGTCGCACCAGCACAGGGAAACCATCGCGTTCGGCCAGCACCTCGACATCAGGGCCGGTTTTCACAATGCGCGGCGCGCGGATGTAAACCATCTCCAGCGGACCGCCCTCAAGCTTGGTCTCGACATCGAGAATCGCGCTATCGATCTGCCGCCCATAGGCGTTGCGCTCCACCGTTGCATCGAGCACGGCAAGGCTTTCCTGCGATGGATTCCGTACTTCTTTCGCCAGCAGAATGCATCCGGCGCAGGTGCCGAATGTAGGCTTCCGGCGGACAAACTCCTGCAGCGCATGGAGAAATCCATCACGGGCAAGAAATTTCAAAAACGTGGTCGATTCGCCGCCCGGAATAATCAACCCCTCCACTTCAGCCAACTCTTCCGGTTTACGCACGAGCACAGCTTCAGCGCCTACATCGCGCAAAGCGGCGGCGTGCGCGTCGTAGTCTCCTTGAATAGCGAGGACACCAATGCGCGGCAGCTTCAGCTCGTTTTCTTCAGGTTTGTCCGGCACGTTCGGGGAGATACCTCTGAAAGAGACGCTATTTTAAAGCTGTCATCCTGAGCATCGCGAAGGGTCAGCTTTCTTCTGCCCAACTGTATTTACGCTACAACTACCAGCCCCGAGTCTGCAGTAACTGCTCCTGTTCCAGTGCAGAGACGGCCAGCCCTTTCATTGTGCCCGTGACCTGCTCCGAGGCCTCAGCGACGATCTTCGGATCGTTGTAATGCGTAGTTGCAATCACAATCGCGCGCGCTCTGGAGACCGCTTCTGCGCGTTCCGCAGGGTCATGCTCCACATCCAGAGGAGTAGCGCGCTCCTTCATGAAAATCCCCGAACCGACAAAAACAGTCTCAGCTCCGAGCTGCATCATCAAGGCAGCGTCAGCCGGCGTGGCGATGCCTCCGGCAGAGAAATTCGGCACCGGCAGCTTGCCCGACTTTGCCACCATACGGACCAGCTCATAAGGAGCACGATGCTCCTTCGCCGCAACATAAAGCTCGTCATCGCGGAGAACGGTCAGCGAGCGGATATCACTGGTGATCTGCCGCATGTGCTTCACCGCATGCACCACATCTCCAGTGCCTGCTTCGCCTTTGGTGCGAATCATCGCAGCGCCTTCTGCAATGCGCCGCAGGGCCTCGCCCAGATCGCGCGCGCCGCAGACAAACGGGGTGGTGAAAGCATGCTTGTCGATATGATTCGCTTCATCGGCCGGCGTAAGCACCTCAGACTCGTCAATGAAATCAACGCCAATTTCCTGCAACACCTGCGCTTCGGCAAAGTGGCCAATGCGGGCCTTCGCCATTACCGGAATCGAAACCGCAGCCATAATTTCCTTGATGAGCTTCGGGTTGGCCATCCGTGCAACGCCACCCTCGGCACGAATCATGGCAGGAACGCGCTCCAGCGCCATAACGGAGACGGCGCCTGCCTCTTCCGCAATGCGGGCCTGCTCGACATTCATGACATCCATGATGACGCCGCCCTTCAGCATCTCGGCGAGACCGACTTTCAGGCGAAGGCTCGTGCCTGTGGTGGTGCCATTGTTTGAACTCATTGTGTTTCCTCCAGCGCTGTTCCTCCGCTTCAACATCAAGGCTTACAGAGAGAACGCCACTCAAAATTGTTCGTGAACTCTTTAGTCTAGCAGCTTCAGCCGAATCAATTCATGCTTACTTTTGCGACGAGCAGAGCGCCTGCCGGCGCGTCGGGAAAGTCGATTCCTGCCTGAATTGTCGATATCATAAAAATACGATGGACGTGATTGCGCCTGAGAAGGAACATGTGCTTACACGACGCCAGTTCCTCGGGCTGTCCGGCATAGCTGTAGTCGGCGTTGGCCTGTATGCCGGGGAAATTGCAAGGCATGAAATCGACATCACGCATCGAACGATCGTCATTCCGGGACTGCCGGAGAGCTTTCATGGTTTTCGCATCGTGCAGGTCTCCGATATTCACCTTAAGGAGTTCACGGAAGCGTCTTTCCTCAAGCTCGTGCTGCATGAAGTCAATGCGTTAAAACCTGATCTGGTTGCGCTTACGGGTGATTACGTGAGTTACGGCCCCATCGAGCGCAAGCGGTCGATTGGCTGGGCTTATGAATGCGGTGAGCTGTTGACGCGCATTCAGTGCCCTCTTCGCTATGCAATTCTGGGCAACCATGATTGCATCGTTAATGAAGCAGCCGCCACCGACGCTTTGACGAGCCACGGAATTCCGGTGCTGAACAATGCTGCTGTGCCGTTAGAGCGCGAAGGAGCGCGCATCTGGCTTGCCGGACTGGCGGACGCGATTGGCGGCAACCCCGGCCCTGATTTCAACAAAGCCATCCCCAAAACAGCCGCCCGCGATAAGGAAAAGGTGATCCTGATGGGGCACGAGCCCGACATTGCCCCTGCGGCGGCAAAATTCAATGTCGATCTCATGCTGTCCGGACACACGCATGGCGGGCAGGTCCGGATTCCATTTGTGCCTCCGATGAATCTGCCTCCACTGGGAAAAAGATATGTGGAAGGGCGCTTCCAGATTGGCCCAATGCAGCTCTACGTAAACCGTGGAATCGGCACTGTAGGGCTGCCCTTCCGCCTGAACTGCCCGCCGGAAATCACGGTGCTCACGCTCGCTTAGGGCAGGCTTAACAGGCTTTGGCGTCTGTCCTTCATTTCCCAATGATAAAGGGTGTCATGCTGAGCGCAGCGAAGGACCTGCTTTTCAGCGATCTGCTTTTTGTTTGGATTCCGGCCTCAGAGACGAGACATTGTGTTTAGGAAACCTGGACCCGCCTGATCATATCCATCAGGCCGGACAATCGCGCAGGATCTACGTCGCTGACAGCCACAACTTCAAGCTCCCGCGTACTGAAACCGGCAATCTGAAACCCAGCCTGATGCGTCAGAAAATCATTTGTGCCGCTCTCGCCTGTTTTTTCCTGCACAAATACAGATACGCGATGCCTGCCAACGCTGTAGAGAAGCTGCGCAACCGGACGGTCATGCACATACGTCAGGTTTGCGCCTTCCAGCTTTGTATCTTCGGGCAAATTCTCCGGCAGATTGAAGCTGAAGGGCAGCTTACCCTGAAACCACGGCTTTACTGTATGCCGGTCTGAAGATACGACCTGCGGCGGCATGCTTGCCGCCAGCGTCGCGATATGCAGATCGCAGACCTCCGTCATAAGCGCGGCATTTTCCGTCGAAGCAGTATTTGACCGCAAAGCGTGGCGTCCGAGAAAGAGCCATCCGCCAACAAGCACCAGAATGACCGCAGCCGTCGCCCATCCGGAAAGCGCCGCTCTTCTGCCCACTCCCGATGCAACCGGATGACGATGATCAACGGCTTGCTGCCCAGACACGAGGCGCTTCATCCGTTCCGTCAGCTCAGGCGGCGCGTGATATCTCTGTCCTGATTTTGCCGTGGCGTTTTTCAGCAGAGAGTGGGCAAGGGCGCTGGATGTGCATGCGCTGCAGCCATCAAGATGCTCTTTTACCGCAGCAAGCTGACCGGCAGACAGCTCGCCATCCACCAGAGCGTTCAAGGTCGCCGGAGAAAGATGGTCGGTCATGCGCGGAAATCCCGGCTGAGCATGGAATTAGCTTGCAGTTCACTACGCAGAAAGGCGCGGGCCCGCGCAATGCGCGACATCACCGTGCCGATGGGAATCTCAAGAATCGTGGCAATCTCCTTATATTTCATCTCCTCCACATCGCACAGCAGAACGACTTCCAGCAGCGGGGGCGGCAGCTTTTCCATAGCGCCCTGCAGCGCGGCGCGGTCCCCCAGGCGTATCAGATTCAACTCCGGTGTTTGCCGTTCGATTGCCCCCTCCGGATAAAGGACCTGTCCCGATTCGCCCTGCTCGCGCAGCTCATCTTCCAGCGCTACCGTGCGCATTGCCGCCAGGCCGCTGCGCGAGGTCAGATAGGTATTTCTCAAAATGCGAAAAATCCACGCCTTGAAATTCGTTCCTTCTTCAAAACCCGAAAAGCCGCGAAGCGCTTTCAAAAACGTCTCCTGCACAAGATCTTCGGCATCGTGCGCATTGCGCGCCAGCCAAAAAGCAAGGTTATAGAGCGCGGGAAGCAATGGAAGAGCCAGGTCCTCAAATGAGGACGCAGCGGGGGCATCTTCGTGAAGTTTGCGCCTCCAGGGCAACAGCGTCATCCGAATTGCACGGTCCTTTGCTTCTTCTGCAAACGAAAACTGAGGTTGAGCGAAATTATTCCAGAAATATGCGGAATAGTTTTTCCCAATTGCAGTTTCTATCCGCAGAGGAGCCTTATGAAGGACACGCAAGCGGGTAAACAGGAACAGGATCAGGCGCAGGAGTTTGAAACAACAAACGATGGAATTGACCGGCGAAATTTTCTCAAATGCATGGCCTGGGCAGGAACAGGTCTGGTATGGACCGTCACAGGCGGGGTGCCTACCTCAAGGCTATTTGCTGCCGCCGCAGGCGCTGATGCGCATAAAAAGCACAATGAGGCAGCCAGTTTCAGCTTTGTTCAGATAAGCGATAGCCACATCGGGTTTAACAAGGCCGCTAATCAGGATGTTACCGGAACTCTGAAGCTGGCGATTGACAAGATCAACCAGCTTCCATCCCAGCCCGACCTGCTTCTGCACACAGGCGATATCACGCAGTCTTCAAAACCGGGCGAATTTGATACAGCCCAGCAGGTCATCAGCAGCGCAAAAGCAGGCCAGACCTTCTATGTCCCCGGCGAGCATGACACTGCATTGGACGACGGCGTTCTCTATCGCGAGCGTTTCGGCAAAGGCACAGTCGGCAACGGTTGGTACAGCTTCAACCACAAAGGGGTGCATTTCATCGGATTGAACAACGTGCAGCAGATTGATGCGATGGGCAAGCTCGGTGAGGCGCAGCTGGGCTGGCTCAAAAATGATCTTTCCGGTCTCTCGCCATCCACGCCGATTGTGATTTTTGCGCACATTCCGCTCTGGATGGTCTATCCGCAATGGGGCTGGGGCACAGAGGACGGCGCGGAGGCGCTCTCTTATCTGAAACGGTTTGGTTCCGTCACGGTGCTCAACGGGCACATTCACCAGACATTGCAAAAAGTAGAAGGAAATCTTGCCTTCCATACAGCTGCGTCCACTGCATTTCCGCAGCCCGCTCCCGGATCGGCGCCTCACGCCGGCCCCATGGTCGTAGACGCGGGAAAACTGCAGAGTGTCCTTGGGATCACAAAGGTCCGATACGTTGCCGGACAGGGGCATCTGGCTGTCGTCGATTCCTCGCTGGCGGAGAAGGCATGAAGCGTATTCGAACGGCAATTGGCGGATGCGTTGCGGCCGCTGTGCTCATGTTCCTGCTTGCTTTTATTCACCCCTTTGGCAATGCAGGGATTCATGCGCAGCAATTCAACCATCAGCCGCTGGTGAGCGGAGAGCCGCCGGAAATCCGCGACATTCTGACCGCTAAATGCGCAGATTGCCACTCCGTGCAGACACGAACGCCGGTATACGGGCGATTTGCTCCCGCATCATGGCTGATGGAGCGCGATATTATCCGGGCGAGGAACGCGATGAACCTCTCCCGGTGGGAGCAATATGCGCCGGAAGAACAGGAGACCTTCAAGACAAAAATTCTGCTCGAAACCAGGGCACACAATATGCCTCCGGCGCAGTACATCGCCGTGCACTGGAACGCGCAGATTACAAACGCTGACCTGGCGAAATTAACCTCGTGGTCGCGGACATCCGCCCCGGCCGATGCAAATTCTGCCGCAGATACTTCCGGGGAAGGCGATGCAGCGCGCGGCAAAACGGTATTTGAGAAACGCTGCACCGGCTGCCACGCAATGGAGCAGGACCGGGAAGGGCCTCGACTACACGGCGTTTTCGGCAGAACATCCGGAACCATATCCGGCTTCGACTACTCTCCTGCGCTGAAGAACGCGCATATTGTCTGGAATGAAAAGACGCTGGAGAGCTGGCTCGCCGATCCCGACTCGCTGGTGCCGGGAAACAATATGGAATTCCACGTAGCGAAACCACAGGAGCGTCTGGATATCATCCGGTATTTACAGGCGGAAAGTATGGGTAAATAGGCCCTTTGCCCATGCCTCACGGGGAGCTGATTTATAATGAATCAGCTTCCTGAGAGCAGGTAAAGCTGCATTTGCGCGCCGGAGATCCCGGCCAAGCGCCAGATCGAGAAGGTCATTACCCATTCATGATTCGTTTTCTTCAGAAAGACAGCCGCCTGGTGAAGGGAATCTTCATCGTCATTATTGCAGTCGCCTGCATCACCATGGTCATTACGCTCGTTCCGGGTATCTTCAGCAATGAAGTTACTGGTTCTGACACCTACGCCACCATCCGCGGAGCCGGATTGCTGGGACGCTTCTTCGGGGGACAGGACGTTTCCACGCAGGAAGTGCAGCAGCTTGCCCAGCGCCTGATGCAGCGCCAGCAGCTGCCCGACTTTGTTCTGCCCTTCATGATGCAGCGCGCCGGCCAGAGGCTGATCCAGCAGCACGTCGAGCTCGAAGAAGCCAACCGTCTTGGCGTCACCGTAACCGATGACGACCTTCGCTCTTTTCTCCATACCGGAACGTGGGGCCAGGTGCTCTTTCCCAATGGCCACTACATCGGCGACGCGCAGTACGCGAGCCTCGTCTCGGAAAACTTCGGTATCTCGCGCGAGACCTTCGAGAAAGAGCTGAAGAAAGAAATTCAGGAGAACCGGCTCCAGACATTCGTAACCGCCGGCGCTACGGTCTCTGATCAGCAGGTGCGCGATGCCTACCTGCAGCAGGCCACGAAAATCAAGTTTGACTACGCCGTGATCAGCGCCGACGATCTGCGCAAAACGATCAATCCCACTGACGCCGAATTGCAGACCTTCTTCAAGCAGAACGCCGCGCGTTACGCCAAGGCAATTCCGGAAACGCGCAAGATCCAGTACATCGCCTTCACCACCGCGAACCTGCCCGGAGGCGCTCCGCAGGTGACCGATGCCGAAGTCCAGCAGTATTACAACCAGCACCAGAGCGACTACAAAGTAGACGACCAGGTGAAGGTCCGGCACATTCTCATCAAGGTCGATCCCAATGCCGACGCCAAAACCGACGCAGCGGCAAAGCAGAAGGCCGAGGACATCCTCAAGCAGCTTCACAACGGCGGCAATTTCGCCGAGCTGGCCAAGAAGTACTCCGACGATCCCGGCAGCAAAGACACAGGCGGCGAGCTGGGCTTCATCAAGCATGGCGTGACCGTGCCGGAGTTCGATAAAGCTGCCTTCGCTCTCCAGCCCGGACAGACTTCCGATCTGGTGAAGACCAAGTTCGGCTACCACATCATTCAAAGCGAAGAAAAAGAGACTGCTCACACGCGTCCTCTCGATGAAGTGAAGCCGACGATCGTATCCGTAATGACGCGCCAGAAAGAATCGCAGGCGCAGCAGGCCTTTGCCCAGCAACTGGCCAACGAAGCGCAGAAGAACGGCATGGCCCAGACCGCCGCCGCTCATCACCTGCAGGTAGTGACCACGGACTATCTGGCGCAGAACGCGATCATTCCGACTCTCGCCGATGGCTCGCAAATTCTCACCGCCGCATTTTCTGCAAAGCAGGGTGCCGCTCCGCAGGTCGCCTCCACAGGCGACGGCTATGCGATCTTCCAGGTGGAAGACGTGCATGCCGCGCACGCTCCCACTTTCGAAGAGTACAAAGCGCATATCCTCGACGACTTTCGCGATGAGCAGGTCCCGTCTCTGCTGTCGCGCAAGACCAACGAGCTTGCCGACAAAGCAAAGGCCGGAAACGATCTGGCAAAAGCCGCGAAAGAAGTCGGCGCGACCATGAAGAGCAGCGATCTGGTCGGGCGCGATGCTCAGGTTCCCGATGTGGGCCAGCTTGCGCAGACGGCCCCGACGCTCTTCGACCTGAACGTCGGACAGATCAGCCAGCCCATCACCAGCCAGCGCACCGGAGTTGTTGCAAAGCTCACGCAAAAGCAGCAGCCCACGCCGGATGAAATCCAGAAGAACTTCGAGCAAACGCGCGATTCGCTCCTGAATCAGAAGCGGGACGAGATGTATTCCGTCTTCGTTTCGAACCTGGTTGACCAATACCAGAAAGACGGCCGGATCCGCGTGAGCCGTCGCGCGCAACAGCAGCCTGGATTGCCGGCACAGCCGCAATCTTAATTACCAGGTAAGCAGTAAGAGCAACCGGGGCCCGTGGTTTGGAATCTGTCGAATCACGGGCCTTTTCAGCTCACAGGAAATATGCATGCCATTTGAGCGGTCATCAGGAATACTGCTGCACATCACCTCGTTGCCATCCTACGGCGGCATCGGAGACCTCGGTCCCGCCGCCTACGAATTTGCCGACTTCCTTGCCGCCGGAAAACAACGCTTGTGGCAGGTGCTTCCATTAAGCCCCACGGGATATGGCAATTCTCCCTACGCCGCGCTCTCAGCCTTCGCCGGCAATCCTCTGCTTGTAAGCCTGGAAAAGCTGTCAGACTGGGGATGGATCGAAGGCAAGCGCATAGCCGGCCTGTCGGGGCGCTCCGGAAATGTTCACTTCGAGGAAGTAGTCGAAAAGAAGATGCCGCTGCTGATGGAAGCCGCGCGTAATTTTCTGCATCATCATCGCAAGCTGCGCCTGAACGAGCAGTGGGCGCGCTTTGAAGGCTACTGCAAGATCAACGCTACCTGGCTGACCGACTATGCCCGCTATAACGTCCTGCGCCGCAAATTCAATCACGCCTGCTGGAACCAGTGGCCGAAGGAGTATGCCTATCGTGACGACGGCGCGCTCGCCCAGTTGCAAAAGGATGAAGCAGAAGCGCTGGCGATCGAACAGGTAATTCAGTTCGCCTTCGATGAGCAGTGGACATCCCTGCGCCAATACTGCGCCGAGCGCGACATCCGCTTCATCGGCGACATCGCCATCTTTGTAAACTACGACAGCGCTGACGTATGGACGCACCGTGAAATCTTCGAGCTGAATGAAGACCTCTCGCCCATCCGCGTTTCCGGCGTTCCGCCCGACTACTTCAGCGAAACCGGACAGCGCTGGGGAAACCCGCTCTACCGCTGGGACGTTCTCGAGCAAAGCGGCTTCCACTGGTGGGTAGACCGCATTCGCCGCGCACATTCTTTGTACGACCTCATCCGTCTCGATCACTTCCGCGGCTTCGAAGCATTCTGGTCGATTCCAGCCGAGGACGACACAGCAGTGAACGGCGAGTGGATCAAGGCTCCCGGAGCGGCATTATTTTCAGCACTGCGGCAGGCTTTAGGCGAACTGCCCTTTATTGCCGAGGACCTGGGCCTTATCACCCCGGAAGTCGATGCTCTCAGGGAGCAATTTCAATTGCCCGGAATGCGCGTGCTTCAGTTTGGATTCTCTAACCGCGGAGCGCACATCCATCTCCCGCACCGCTTCGATAAGAACACCGTTGCCTATACCGGCACGCACGATAACGACACCACGCGCGGCTGGTGGGAAAACGGCGCGACAGCAGCAGAAAAAGCCGCAGTCGAAACCTATCTCAACCCCGGCAGCGATGGCGTAGTCTGGCCCATGATCCGCGCCGCGTCTGAATCAGTCGCAGACATCTGCCTCTTTCCCTTGCAGGACATTCTTGAGCTGGGATCGGAAGCCCGGATGAACGTGCCCTCGCGCTCAACAGACAACTGGGGCTGGCGCTGCCCCGAAGGTGCTTTGTCGCCTGAAGTGGCAAAGAAGTTAGCGGCACTTACCGAAGTCACAGATCGGGATCGCGGGATAGATGTGGAGAATATAGCCCCCGCCGAAGAGTGATGGATCGGGCTCATTATTCATGGAAGCAGATCTTCTCCATTGTCATCCGAGCGGAGCGAAGGACCTGCTTCTCTTCATTTGGAAGTTATTTTTGGCGGCTTCAACGAACACAATCCGTCATTCTGACAACCAACGGGAGGAAGAATCACTACAACCGCTTCCGGCCGTAGGCACGCTCAAGCCCGCTTATGGAAGGGAAGCCTTACTCCGCAGTATCGCCACCGGAAAATCAGCAAAAACATCCCGCAGCTTCAACTGCCCGTTCTCGCCCGTCGGCATCTCTTTGCCGGTAAAAACATTCACAAAATTGCGCCGAGTCTGATCAGGCAAAGTGAGCGCTGCTTTGCCCCAGGCATCCCCGAGAGGCAGATGCGGCTTGCTTTGCATCAGTGAACAGGCAAATCGAGGCACAACGATGAGCACAGCATTCCCGGTACTCCCCTCCCGGCGAAGAAAGGCGATGGCATTCTGCTGTTTTTCTGTTTCCACAGCCAGCGGAACATACTCGCCGTGACGAAATACCTCATGCAATGCATTGCGCGTCGTAAGCGCCCGATGCATCGTCCAGAGCTTGATGCGCCCATCCGGAAGCGCGCGCAATACTTCAGCGCAAACAGCCGCTTCGCCCTCGCGCTCACTCAGCTCAAGCAATGCATTCAATGCCTGCGCCCGATGCTCATAGTCCACAGGCCGCCGGTTATCAGGATCAACAAGACTCAGGTCCCAGAGGTCCGTGCCCTGATAAAAATCAGGTACGCCGGGCGATGTAATCTTCAACACCAGTTGCGAAAGAGAATTGACTGCGCCGAACAATTGCACTGCCGGTAGAAATACCTTCAACGTTTCTACAAATCGCGTTTCCTTCACGCGTCCCTGCGGTATCAGAATTGACTCCAGAAAATGGTTCACCGCCTCCAGATAAGCAGGGTTCGGATTCGTCCAGCTAAGATTCACTTTGGCTTCATTCAAAGCCTTGCCGCAGTACTGCTTGATTCGTTCCAGAAATTCTTCACGGTCGTTGCGTGTCTCCATCTTCCAGGGCCATGCGCCAATTATTGTCTGGTAGATCAGATATTCCTCATTCGCATCCGGTGCAATGCGTCCGTCAGATAATTTCTGTTTGTGCCGTGCATTTATGCGAATCCAGCGTCGCACGATAGAGGACCATTGCGTCGGGATTTCCGACAGCACATTCAATCGGTTCCGGACATCTTCACTGCGCTTCGTGTCATGCGTGGAAGTTGCCAGCATCGTGTCCGGCGCACTCCGCAGCCGGTCCTGGTTCGTAGCGTGAAACAGATCAGTGGATATGCCGAAGGCCTTAATCGAACTGCCCACCTCATTCGATGAAAGAAAACGTGTGTAGACATAAAAGGCAGTGTCTTCCACGCCTTTCGCCATTACCGGGCCAGTAAGCTGCTGGAACTTGAGCGCAAAGTAAAGCCGTGCCTGATACTTCTCATCATTCCTGTCTCCAAGCAGAAGCGTGTTCTGCAGGAATTCAAAAGCAGACGCATCAATCTCCGGATTGCGATATTTTGCGCGCCAGATTGCCTGCGCAATAAACGCAATATCGCGCTCCGTATATTGCCCGCGGTCGTCGATATAAGTCCGGTAAACCGCAAAGCAGGCAATGGTTTCGCGGATCACCGTTTCAAGGATGCTCTCGGTAAAATCCCGCGCTCTACGGTCGTTGCGCGCCAGATGGTCCAGCAGATTCGTAAGCACGTAGACTTCGCTTGAAAGCGATGTCTGCATCACCTGCAGCTTAGAGCGATAAATAAGCTCGCTCGGATCAACCTCCCGCCCAAGTATCTTCGCGTAAAGAGCCGTAAAGCGCGCCTCATTCTGCGACTGGATAAAAACATGGTTGACCAGATGGAGAAAGTCATATCCGGACGTTCCGCGCACCGGCCACTCGCGCGGAAGCGCTTCGCGCGGCTCCAGAATCTTTTCCACCACGGTGTAGAGCGGTCCCTGGCTTTGCGTCCAGTCATATCCGCGCAGCGCATTCCGAACATCCACCTCAATGCCGTTCGCAGCAACCTCTCCCTGGGCTGTTACTCCGCAGCACTGACTGGCGACATAGAGCAACTGCAGACGTATCAAATACTGGCGCGGATTGAACATGCCGTCACAGTGATCGATTCGCAGCCCGGTGACCTGCTGTGTTGCCAGCAGCTTGCGAACCAGACAATGCGTCTGCGCAAAAGCCGCCGGGTCTTCCATTCGCAGTCCGACCAGGTCGTTAATATCGAAAAACCGGCGATAGTTGATCTCTTCCGACGAGACGCGCCAATAAGCCAGCCGGTATGCCTGGACTTCAAGCAAAGCATGCAGCAGGTCGAAGCTTTCCGGCTTGCCTTCAATTCCATTCACGCGCTCCGCCGCGCGTTGCAATAGAGGCTGCAATTCCGGCGACAGCAGCGCCTCGCGCAGTCGGGGACGAAGCTCTGCAAGTTGTGCCCGGCGCTGCGCCGCAAGATTCGGGTCTTCGGTATCATGCGGCGGAATGTGTGCCAGCTCTTTCAGCAAATCGCGAAACCATTCCGGAACCCCGTCTTTCGCGTCATTCTCTTCAGGAAAGAGCAGTGGAATGGTGCGCGAAGCCACCGGAAAAGAATGGTTGTAATAATGGATGAGCGCGCGCCCGTTTTCAAAAACAAGTTGAATCTTTTTGCTTTCCAGCTCTTCGCCATATTGCTTTCCGAGAATCGGCAGCAGCAGCTTGCCGCGCATGTCAGCCTTGAGCGGCTCCCAGTCGATGTCGAAAAACGACGCGTACTCTGACGATCTTCCGTTCAGCAGCACATCCTGCCACCACAGCGAATCGTTGCCCACGCCCATGTGGTTGGGCACGATATCAAGCAGAAGCCCCATTTCTTTTTCGCGAAGGGCCGTTGAAAGCGCGTTGAAACCCTCCTCGCCGCCAAGCTCCGGGTTCAGGCGATCATGCCGCGTAACGTCATAACCATGCTGGCTTCCGGGACGCGCTTCAAAAATCGGTGAGCTGTACAAATCACCGATTCCGAGTTTTTTGAGGTAAGGCAGGATTCTCTGTGCATCCGAGAATGTGAACTTCGAGTGCATCTGTACGCGGTACGTCGAGATAGGCGCGCGCGCGTCGCTGTGCACGACACGATCAATGCATTCTTTTATTTCGCTCATGGAAAATTGCGCTGTAAGTACATGCGCTTAGATGCAGAATTGCGCGCTGAAGTTTTCAACGCTTCGGCTTTACGAAACTCAGCCTTCGCGCTGAAAATAGATAGAAAGAAACTTTGAACGACGAGGAACAAATGCCCCTTTCCGGCGAAGCTATTCGATTGATGAACTATGTGGACGATGTGACCGTGACGCTGCGCCGTGTGCTCGCGCTCGCGCAGACCCTGACGCCGGAAGAACGCAAGCGCGTCAGCGACTATCTCAAGAATGCTCAGCCCAGCATTGAGACCGTGATCTCGACATTACAGGACAAATAACGCTCTGAAGCGGATTTTCCTGCAGCCCGTCTAAATACCGGGAACCAGGCACAGTCAGAATACGTACCTCTGGCTACGGGATGCAGAATGTCGGCGATATCTTCGGGCAGGTGTTTCGTGCCATCTGGGCGAACAAGCTGCGCTCGTTTCTCACGATGTTCGGCATCGCCTGGGGCGTGGGTTCCATGTTGCTGCTCATCAGTGTGGGCGAGGGGTTTCGCTCCGGCCAGCGCCGTTCTCTGGCCACATTAGGCAACGATCTCATCATGATGTGGGCCGGGACCATTCCCGCCGTCGCCAATCAGCACACCGGCATGCGCCCATACAATCTGACCCTTTCTGACGCCCAGGCCATTCGCAGCGAGGCGACAGAAGTACGCAATGCCACCGCCTTCATCAATCGCAATGACATCAAACAGCAGAGCCTGTATGAGAGCGCAGGCGGACAAGTCATCGGCGCGGAGCCAAACTACAGCGGCATCCGCTTTCTCCCAATAAAAGAAGGCCGTTTTCTGAATGATGCCGACATGCGCGACCGCCGTCGCGTAGTCGTGCTCGGCGAAAAGAGCGCAAAGCTGCTCTTCCCGGGTCGCCCGGCAATCGGTGAAACAGTGCTGCTCAATGGCGCGCGTTTTCAGGTCATCGGCATCGCCGACAAATCCGGACGCGGCAACAACGATAACGAAAATCAGAAAATCTATATCCCTCTCTCCACCATGCTCGAAATGTTTCCGCTGAAAGGCGAAAACATTCCTGCCGATTCGGTAACATCCATCCAGTATCAACCGCGCATTCGCGGTGACAATGTCGCCGCGACCCGTCAGGTGCATGAGATCATCGCGCGCCGGCACGGCTTCGATCCCAATTCAAAAGACGCTTTCATGGAATGGGACACCATCAAGAGCGAGCAGATGGTGGGAAAGATCTGGACTGCAATGGATGTCTTTCTCGGCGGCGTCGGTATCGTAACACTGGCGCTTGGGGCCGTCGGCATCATCAACATCATGCTGGTATCGGTCAGCGAGCGTACACGCGAAATCGGGCTGCGCAAGGCGCTCGGCGCAACATCGCGCAGCATCATGACGCAGTTTTTCCTCGAAGGGCTGCTGCTCACAGGCGTCAGCGGACTCATCGGGATTGGTGGCGCTGCGCTGCTGATGTACGTGCTCCACGCTGCGCTCGGAAACAGCGTACAGGGCTTCGATCCGCCCAAGCTGGTGCCCTGGTCCGCAGCCCTGGCGCTAATCTCTCTCAGCCTGAGCGGCATCGTCGCCGGACTCTATCCGGCGGGCAAAGCCGCAGCGCTTGAACCCGTCGAAGCGCTGCGTCGCGAATAGGAATCCATTATGCTGCGTGATCTGTGGGGACAGGCTTATGAAGCGATGGTCTACAATCGCCGCCGCACCACCATCACCGTCGTCGGCATGGCCTGGGGCATCGCCACCGTGGTCCTGCTCCTGGCCTATGGCGCAGGATTCGGTCGAGCCATCGAGGCCATCTTCGCGCAGTTCGGCACCCAGCTCATCGGCGTCTTTCCGGGACGCACCAGCGAGCAGGCCGGAGGAACGAAAGCAGGCGTGCAGGTCCGCTTCACACAGGAAGATGTGGACCGCCTGTGGGCCACGGTCCCGAACATCCAATTCATCTCACCCATGTTGAGCAAGGATGTGCCCGTAGCCAATGAACTGCATACCTACACATGGACTGTGATCGGTTACCGCCCATCCATTCAGGACATCCTGAAACTCGACATCGACAGCGGACGCTTCTTCACTGATCTCGATGACCAGCAGCGCGGCCACGTGGCCGTCATCGGCTCTGAAGCAAAGACCAAGCTCTTCTCCGGCCAGTACGCCATCGGCCGGCGCATCCGTTTGAACGGCATCAGCTTCACCATCATCGGTATTCTCAAACCCAAGATGCAGGAGGGCGACGACGATATCAATCGGCAGGTCTATGTGCCCTTCAACACCATGGGCGACATCAAAGACCTGAAATACCTCGACGGAATCTGGCTGAACTACCGCGGCGACCATATGGTCGTTGAGCAGGCGATTCGCAACGCGCTCGCCGCCGCGCATAACTTCCGTCCGTCAGACCACAACGCCATCTTCGTCGCCAATCTCATGGAGCAGCTCAAGCAGTTCCGCCTCATCACGCTCGCGCTGCAAGTGCTCCTGTCATTTATAGGCGGACTCACCCTCGGCATCGCCGGCATCGGCCTCATGAACATCATGCTGGTAGCCGTTCAGCAGCGCACGCGCGAAATCGGCATCGAAAAAGCCCTCGGCGCGCGCAAGCGACACATCCTCATCCAGTTCCTCGCCGAAGCTTTAGTCATCACCGGAGTCGGAGGGGCCATCGGCATCGTGCTGGCCTATGCAGTTTCCATCGGAGTAGGGCGCATCCCTTTCTACAGCGCACTGGCCACGAACGCAGAAGCCGCCGATATCCGCCTGCTCATATCTCCCGCCATCGTCATCGTCGCTACAGGAATCCTGATCATCGTGGGCCTGGTAAGCGGCATGATTCCGGCCATCAAAGCCGCAAATTTGAATCCCATCGAAGCGCTCCGCTACGAGTAGAAAATTCTCAATCTTTTGGTGGATGCCAGCGCATGCCTTTCCACGTAGCATGACATGCGAATGGAGCCGCAGAACCCACCAAAATTAGGCAGGCAGATGGGCCTGGCCTCCGCTGTCGCCATCGTCACCGGAGAATCGATTGCCCTCGGCATTTTTCTCACGCCCGCGGCTATGGCCAAATCACTTGGCTCGCCGCTGCTGCTGGCCGCCATCTGGTGCGGCATGGCGCTCGTCGCCATGTGCGGCGCGCTCTGCTACTCAGAGCTGGCCGTGCGTTTCCCCCAGGCAGGCGGCGAATACGTCTACTTGCGCGAAGGCTACGGCCCGCGCATCGCATTTCTCTATGGCTGGATGTCCGCCGCCGTCATCGATCCCGGCCTTGCCGCGGCGCTGTCGGTCGGCGCAGTACCGTATGTGCAGTCCATCATCACCATCTCGCCGCGTACTGCCGCGCTGTTGCCTGCGATATTCCTGGTATGCCTCGGCATCATCAACTATGCGGGAACGCGCCTCAGCAGCCGTGTCATGGCAACGGCTAATCTGCTGAAAATCGCCGTCCTCTTCGCACTGGTCGCATGGGCATTTGTATCCGGACATGCATCCACCACCAACCTGCTGCCGTTGGCCACTCGCCGTCCCGGCTCTGAAGCGCTCTTCGGCGCAATAGCCGGAGCCACCGTGAATGCCTTCTTCAGCTTCGGCGGGTGGTGGGAAGCAGGCAAGCTTGCCGGCGAAGTTCGCAATCCGAAGCGCACTCTGCCGCTCGCCTTTGTCTGCGGAGTTCTGCTGGTCACGGCAGTCTATCTGCTGGTGAGCTTCGCATTCCTTGCCGTAGTGCCTCTGGAGCACATCGTTTCGAACACCGCATTCGTAGCGCAGTTCGGGCAGGCGCTCTTTGGATCAGCGGGTGGAAAGGTCCTCTCCGCATGCGTCCTGCTTTCCGTTGCCGGAGGCCTCATGGCATTCACCATGGCCGCACCGCGCGTCTATTACGCCATGGCCCGTGACGGCGCATTCTTCTCCGTCTTCGGAAAGCTGCACCCGCGCTTCGGAACACCGGCCAACGCGGTCCTGCTGCAAATGTGTGGCGCGCTTCTCGTCCTCTGCTTCGGGGCCTTCGACCGCATTCTCGCCTACATTATCTTTTCAGCCATCTGCTTTCTCTCGCTTTCCGCCGCATCGCTCTTCCGGCTGAAAGATCCCGTGCGCCGCTGGTGGTATCCGGCAGCGCCGATCATTTTTCTCATCGGCAGCGGCCTTATCGCGCTGCTCATTCTTATGCACGATCCCTTGCCCGCGCTGGTCGGCGTTGTCGTCGTCCTGTGCGGAGACCTGCTTCGCCGCTGGTTTGCATCTGCAAAACCGTTGGCGACTGAAGCCGCAGAAACCACTCTTCCCTGAAAGGAATAACAAGATGCCTCACATTCAATTGCCCGAAGGACTGCCCGGTATTCGCGGCGCAATGGCCTTTCGCCCCGAAACCGCCAAGCCGCTCAACGAGCTTGTAGAAGTGTTGCTGCGCTACCCGCACACGCTCACACAAGGCGAGCGCGAGCTGATCGCCACCTACGTTTCCTATCTCAATGATTGCCACTATTGCCAGTCTGCGCACGGAGCCATTGCCGCAGCCTTTCTGAACGATGATGAAGAGCTGGTAAAGCGCGTCAAGGCGGACTTCCAGCACGCCGATATCTCCGACAAGCTGAAAGCGCTGCTCGTGATCGCCGGCAAAGTCCAGAAAGGCGGCAAGCATGTCACCACAGAAGACGTGGAAGCTGCGCGCAGGCAAGGCGCAACCGACTTGGAGATTCACGACACCGTACTGATCGCCGCCGCCTTCTGCATGTACAACCGCTACGTGGATGGCCTCGCCACCGTGCAGCCCCGAGACGAAGCCGGATACCGCGAGCGCGGCAGGAAAGTGGCGCGCGAAGGCTACATCAACGTCAGCAAAGAATACCTGCCCGCCGAAACCGCAGCACGATAAGGAGAACCGACCCCATGCCACACATTGCATTGCCCAAAGATCTGCCCGGCATCAGCAGCGGCTTCGCCTTTCGCCCTGAAACCGCAAAGCCCATGCGCGAGCTGGCGCACGTCCTTCTTTTTGAGCCGAACAGTCTCGCCTCCGGCGAGCGCGAGCTGATCGCAACTTACGTTTCCTATCTGAATGACTGCTACTTCTGCCAGACCAGCCATGGTGCAGCCGCAGCCGCTCATTTAGGCGGTGACGAAATTGTGAAGCGAGTCAAAGCAGACTTCCAGCACGCTGATATTTCTGACAAATTGAAAGCGCTGCTGGTAATCGCCGGCAAAGTCCAGAAAGGCGGCAAGCACGTTACTGTCCAAGACGTGGAAGCTGCGCGCAATCACGGTGCAACCGATCATGAAATCCACGACACCGTACTGATCGCCGCCGCCTTCTGCATGTACAACCGCTACGTCGACGGTCTGGGTACATGGCAGCCGCAGGACGAATCCATGTACGCCGCCATGGGAAAGCATCTGGCGTCGGAAGGTTATCGCAAACCTTCCATCTCAGCCGCAGAGGTAGCCTGACGAAATTACCCTAAAGAAACTCTGAATAAGTTTGGTTTTTTGAAGGGGCACGGCTTCAGCCGTGCCGGAAAGTCCCGGAAAAGCAGCGGCTTTAGCCGCCGAGGAAATGCTTTTTCTTCACTTAATCAGAGCTTCCCTAAACCAGCTTCTTACACCACTGCGCGTGGATCAGCAGAGCCGCGCCGATCAGAAACGGCAAAAGCCCAACCAGACCCACAGCAGGATTGTCGTGCACAATAGTGCTTAGAAAAGCCATAAGCCCGATGCCGATGGCAACATTGATAAGCCCGCCCAGCATGTAGCCTTCGCGTTTCTTCATATCGCGCCGCGCCTCCGTGGCGCGGTCTTTTTCCTGCAGATAAGCAATCGTAGCGGCAGCGCTCTGTGTATCAGATTCCGCCAGCTTCTTCAGCATGTCATTCCGGTAGTAGCTCTCCCGCTCCTGCTGCCGCGAGCCAGCCCACGCCGCCACCGCCAGAAATCCAAACAATGCCGCCGCTCCAACGCTCAAAAAGCAAAACAACCAAAATGGACCTTCAAACGCCATGTCAACCTCCTTGACGACCAGTAAGACCAGTCCCCGCATCAAGCGGTTTCATTTTCTTTTCGGAATAAAAATGCAACCATCGCTGATACATGCAGGTCATACCCTGCGAGGAAACAGTAAGGCGTGAGCACAGCAGAAGATCTGGCCGATGTGGAGCGAGTCCTTGCAGGAGATATAGCCTCCTTTGAAGGCATCGTGCGCCGCTGGCAGGGCCCGTTGGTAAATATGGCGTATCGTTTCTGCAATGACCGTGGACGCGCGGAAGAAATGGCGCAGGAAGCCTTCCTGCGCGTTTATCGATCGCTCGCAAGCTGGCGCCGCGATGCTGCTTTCTCAACCTGGCTCTTTGCCGTCGCAGCCAATCTCTACCGCTCGGAGCTGAAGCGCATCCCGGCGCAGAACGTCGCATTAGACGAGATAGCGGAACTGATGGACAAGCGCTCGCATCACGCCGAATACGAAATCGAAGACCGCGACCGTGTCGTCCGCCGCGCCGTGCTTGCCCTTCCGGCAAAGTATCGCGATGCCGTGGTTCTGTACTATTTTCATGAGATGGATGTGCCCGCCGCATCCAAAAGCTTAGGTCTGCCTGAAGGCACTGTAAAAGCGAGGCTCTTTCGTGGTCGCGAAATTCTTCGCAGCAAACTCGCGCAGTTGCTCGAAGCGCCCAAATTAAAGGAGGCATGATGGAAGACGAATTGGATCGTATGCTTGCAAAGCGAGACGAAATCATTCCCTCATCCGGCTTCGTCGCCTCCGTCATGGATGCCGTCCACCGCGAAGCCGCAGCTTCGGAGCCAACGCCATTTCCGCCGCTCGCATTTCCCTGGCTGCGCGCGCTGCCCATCTTCATTGCTCTGGCAGCTGTAGGAGCCATGCTGATTGCGCTTTTCCTCCACGCAACCCGGATGCCGGCATCAGCAACACAAGGCCCGCTGCTTCCCCCGGCAGTGATGCATGCGTTGGCGCAGGTCAATGCCGGCTGGATCGCCGCCGCCCTGGCCCTCGCCTTCTTCTCCACCTTCTTCTCACTCCGTATAGCCGTCGGCAAACGCTAGATCACAAATAAAACGCTGTCATCCTGGCCCTGAACGTCGTGAAGGGGAAGGGTCTGCTTTTTTTGGTTGGCGATATGGAGATCAGGGTGGAGTCTGCCCCCAGGTCTCAACGAGACCTGGGTTCGCATAACCCACAAACCACTTCTGTTACCCTGTCCCACATGCCTCGGATATCTCTCTTTCTGGCTCTCTTCGTGTCAGCTATTGCAAGTGCGCAAAATGCAAAGCCGCTCAATCCCGCCCTCATCGCCGGCAAATGGCATGCCCACTGGATCG
>DATGMQ010000067.1:0-23547 GCA_035293545.1 Alloacidobacterium sp.
GGTAAAGATACGAACACGCAAGCCCCGCAGCCGCTCCATTTCCGCAGAACGGCGGACAATGAACGTCGTCTCAGACAAATTCGTTTCGTGTGCGAGCCTTTGCATTTCAACGGGCGTCAGGTCCTCGGCACTCTCGAAGACAGCAAGCTGATTGCCTTGAAACGGAGTGTCGGTGAAAACATCGCAGAGGCGATATTCAAATTCACGCATGCTGATCAGTTTCGCAGATTACGAATACCCTTTGCAGACATCGCATTGACATGCGAGCAGGCGGGGTCTTATCCTGATGCTCAGGATGACACGCTTCGCTCTAACCTGCATGTGTCTGTGCTGCTGTCGCTGCGCCGTGCGGGTGTGTGTCTAGAGCGAAGTCAAAAACGCCAGACTCTAATGCCCACCCGCAGCGAAGTTGCGAGGTGGGTTTTCTATTTTAAGAAAGTTGGGGTTCCCCGAAGAGGAAAATCAAATGTCACTTCGTCTCAATGATGTTGCTCCAGACTTTACGGCAGAAACCACCCAGGGCACGATCCATTTTCATGAGTGGATCGGCGATAACTGGGCTGTGCTCTTCTCCCACCCGAAGGACTTTACACCCGTATGCACTACCGAGCTCGGCGCTGTTGCAGGCCTGGAAAAACAATTTGCAGAACGCGGAGCGAAGGTAATTGGGCTCAGCGTGGATAAAGTCGGCGATCACACGAGATGGCTTACGGACATTCAGGATGTGACCGGGAACAAAGTAAATTATCCGATCATCGGCGACCCCGAACTGAAGATTGCCAAGCTCTATGACATGCTGCCCGGCGACGCGGGCGACAGCTGCGAAGGCCGTACTCCGGCGAACAATGCAACAGCGAGGTCAGTTTTTATCATTGGACCTGACAAGCGGATCAAGCTGACGCTTACGTATCCCATGTCGACCGGACGCAACTTCGCTGAGATTCTGCGCGTGCTCGACTCGATCCAGCTCACGGCAAAGCACAAGGTCTCTACACCCGCAGACTGGAAGCCGGGAGACGATATCATCATTGGCGGCGCGGTTTCCAACGAAGAAGCGGATAAGCTTTTCCCCGGTTACAAGACCGTGAAGCCGTACCTGCGCACCGCTGCGCAGCCGAAGTAGTCGAAATCAAATCGCTGCCGCGCACCCCGCGCGGCAGATCAAATGAGCACCGGTGGCGAAGTGGCTAACGCGCTGGTCTGCAAAACCAGTATTCGCGGGTTCAATTCCCGCCCGGTGCTCCAGAACCTTTTTTTTATCCCTGATCTTTATCTTTCCCGGTACAGAATCCAATCCAAACTGAACCATACGCAGATTCCCTGCGTAGAAAGCAATGGAAGCCGGATACTATGGTGCCAGAAGAATGAAGACCACGGGTGTTTCTCCAAACTTGCTGCGCTTTCTCCTGGGACTCTATGTTCTGGCCAGTTTCAGCTATTGGCTTACGGGAACACTCGACGACTGGACACGGCTGCACCACCCTGAGCAGCATGTGCAGGCCCCCTTTGCATACGATAACGACACCCGGGTGATCAACAAACTTCAGCTTGAGGCCCGAAAGGCCGGCGTGCCGGAAGGCGCGACGCTGGAATCGCTGAACGGCGTCCCCTACAGCGGCAGCGTCTGGAACGAAATCATCAACACAGCCCATGCGGACGACATGATGGATGTCGGCTTTACGCGCAAGGACGGCAGCCAGGGAACGGCGACCATCACGCTGACGGCTATGCCCCCCCTGGCACCCTTTATCCCTCGAATGGTCCTCTGGGTGGAAGAGATCATTCTCGTCTTTGTCGTTGTCCTCATTTGCCTGGGAATGGGGTACTGGGTCGTCCTGGCGAAGCCTGCAGATAAAATTGCCTGGCTGCTGCTGGTTCTGCTGACATTTCCCAGTGTCTTTTTTCTTAAAGGCCATGGTTTCGGTACCGGCGTGAGCGCCGTTTTCCGTGAGTTCTGGTTCCAGACGCTGCAATATGTGGTGACACCGGCCCTGTTTTTGTTCGGCATATACTTTCCTGAGCGCTCCCGTATTGACATCAAGTTGCCCTGGCTCAAGTGGGTGGTGCTGGTTCCATTTCTGGCATGCGCTGCCATTCTCTTCCCTGTGGTCTACGGAGAACACTTTGGCAGCGGCAACGGCGCAGCGCTTGTTCATGCGAGCACCTGGGCAGAAAAAGTGGTGAACTTTCTCGCACTGGCGTATGTCCTTCTCTTTCTGACATTCACATTGGATAAGCTGCGCTCAGCTTCCACTGAAGACGCCCGGCGTCGGCTCCGTGTGCTGACTGCGGGAATGAGTGTCGGCCTCGGCGCGTTGCTGACTGTTTTTGTCCTCCTGCCGCACTTCGGCATTACTCCGGAGAGACACAACCTCATCTGGGTGATCTACGTTGGCATTTTCCTGTTCCTGGCCGCTCCGTTTTCTCTGGTCTATGTGGTTCTTGTACAGCGCGCAATGGACGTGCGCATCCTGCTGCGCATGGGAGCGCGCTATGCGCTCGCCAAAGCAACGTTGTGGGCTGTGCAGTACGTGCTGCTCGCCGTTGTAGCGATTGAATTGCTCTTGCCGATCATGGGCAAGAAGCAGACGGATACCTCCAGTCTGGTAGGCCCACTCATCTTCTTCGGCCTGGTGATCCTGCTCCGGATGGGGCTGCACAAGCGCATTCAGCGCTGGCTGGACCGCAGGTTTTTTCGCGAAGCATACGATGCGGAGCGCGTTCTAAATGAGCTTGCCGAAGAAGTACGGCGCTACACCGAAACGGAGCCGCTTCTGGAGACGGTCGCCCGCTGCGTGGCTGACACGCTGCACGTCGATCAGATCGCCATGCTGTTGCGGCGCGGCGAATACTTCGTGCTGCAGCAATCTATCGGCATCTCAGCCGGAGGAACGCTGACCCTGCCGCTGCAGTCTTCGGCAGTGCGGTACCTGACGAACTCAAATGTGCCGGCGCGACTCTACCGTGAGGATCCCGATGCCTGGTACCTGATGGCCGGCACAGCAGAGCGGTACGCGCTCGATAAGATGAACGCCGAGCTGCTGCTGCCTCTTCCGGGCAGAAATCGCATGATGGGCGTCATGGCCCTCGGTCCGAAGCGCTCTGAGGCAGCCTACTCTTCCGCTGATATGAAGTTGTTGCAGGCATTGGCTTCGCAGACAGGTCTTGCGCTGGAAGTCAGCGAACTGGCGCGTTCGCTCGCGTCAGAGGCGGCGCAGCGGGAGCGCGTCAATCGCGAAATGGAAATTGCCCGCGAGGTGCAGGAGAGGCTCTTCCCGCAGGAGATGCCGGAGCTTCCGGGCGCGAAGATCGCAGGCTACTGCCGTCCTGCTCTCGGCGTGGGCGGGGACTACTACGATGTCATCGATCTTGGAGACGGCCGCGTGGGACTCGCAGTGGGCGACGTATCCGGCAAAGGCATTTCCGCTGCGCTGCTTATGGCCAGTTTGCGGGCCTCTTTGCGCGGCGTGACCCTCGATGGCCCGCGTGATTTCGCCAAGCTGATGCATAAGGTCAACCGACTGGTGTATGAGGCGTCAGCATCAAACCGTTACGCGACGTTTTTCTTCGCATCATATGACCCGGCAACGCGCAGGCTCGAATGCGTGAACGCCGGTCATAATCCTCCGGTACTGCTGCGCGGAGAAGAAACAATTCGACTGGAAGCAGGCGGCCCTGTTGTTGGGCTGCTTCCATTCGCCCCTTACACCGAGCAGACCCTTACGCTGGAGCCGGGCGATCTGCTCATCCTGTTTACCGACGGCATCAGCGAAGCGATGACCAAAACAGATGAAGAATGGGGCGAGGAGCGCATGATTGCCGCAGCGCGCGCATCGCTCCGCAAGCAGGCAAATGTCGTGCTGGACGATCTCTTCGCAGCCGCGGATGCCTTCACCGCCGGCGCTCCGCAGCATGACGATATGACGCTGCTGGTGTTAAAGCTGGAATCGTAGAATCAAGTCATGCGGAGAAGATTGCTGATCTGGTCGCTGGCCTTCGCGCTGGTATGCGGAGCAGGCCTGGCTTTAATCGCACAGGAGAATGAACCCGTGATTCATCCGGTTGCGCCTCGCCCGGCAGATACTCTGGTGATGCTGCCAGATGGTTCCACCGTGCATGTCGAGCTGGCGAAGACAGAAGCAGAGCGCGAATACGGCCTGATGGGCCGTTCACACCTGCAGCAGGGACGCGGCATGCTCTTTATTCACGACCATCCGGGTGAATACAGCTACTGGATGTATCACTGCAAGATCGGCCTCGACATCATCTGGATGGATGAAAACCATCGCATCGTGGAGATGTCTCCAAATACTCCGCCCTGCAGAGGCAAGGCAAGCACATGTCCTTCATACGGAGGACACGCGACTTCAACGTATGTGCTGGAGCTGCCTGTCGGATCGATCAAAGCCCATGATCTGCAGGTCGGGCAGACGGTGAACTTCAGTGTAAGCTGAACCTTACATCGGCCCCATTGTTCATCCTGAGCGGAGCGAAGGACCTGCTTTTTTACCGCTTACGTTAGGTTTTTATTGGTCATCGACCAATTACGGAAGCCATGTGAATCTACTTTCGCGCATTCTCAGCTTCTTCCATCCCAGCATCGTAATGCTGCTTTCCGGGTGGCAGCGGAACCAGCTTATAAAGAATAAGCTCATTGCGATCCTCATCATCGAAAGCATGGAACCGCGCGACCCTCTGCAGGGAATACTGGGTGTGCAGGTCTTCTAAAGTTCCCGGATCGATCTCGTTCCATGCCGCATACCAGCCCGGTTTGTACGTATGGATGCGATAAGGCAGATCGTAAGTCCCAAAATCATCACATATGGAAGGCAGGTGCGTGATGAGCGAAATGTTTGCGCCGCTGATCGAGAGCAGCAGGCGGTTTCCGTTTGGATGCTGATCGATGTACCGCGTCAGCCGCCGCGCCGCCACAACGAAGGTGTGATCTGTGTGGCGAATGAAGTGCGCTGTCAACCTTAGATTGAGTCCAATGCTGACTGCAATCAAAGCCAGAGCGGCCCATCCGAGCCAGCGGCTCTTATCAAGCAGCTCTGCCGTTGCGACGCAAACAATCAAGATCAACGGGAAGGCCACGACCTCGTAGTAGCGAGGCTGCATGTTGTTATGCCAGCCGGTGAAAAAGATGTATCCGGCGGCAGCAAGCAGCGAAGCGACAAAGAGCGGATTGGCCCATAATCTCTGCAGCCACAGCAACGAAAACATCAACAGACCCACTGCAAGCAGGCACAATATCTGGTCGATCCACAACGCGCCATGAATCGCATACCAGAATGCGGCAACCCAGCCGCTGATCGTGGTCGGCTGGTCCCATTTATTTGCCTCAAACAAATAGTGGTAATCAGCCAGATAATGAGGGCGCACCGCCAGAAAATAATAAGCGCTCCATGGAACGATGGCAGATACACCCACGATGGCGGCATATTCCAGAGCAGTTTTCAGCTTGTATCCTGCCGCACGACACAGCAGATAAAGAGTGGAAGGAATTAGAAAAATTGCTGTTGTCTTGGTGAGAATCTGCAGGCAGATCACAAGGCCGATAGCTATCAATAGGCTGCATCTAACGCACTCAGATGAAATCTTGGACAGGCGCAAAGCCAGCAGCCACGAAAGCAGCATCCAGAAAATTAATAGCGGTTCCAGAATAGCCAGACGGCTGAATGCATAAAGAAAAGCGCTCGAGACGGCAATCGTCACGCCCAGAAGCGCAACCCACGGTTTCTGCTGTGTGCGCAATAGCGCGTAAATAAGCAGCAGATTTCCGGCAAACACCAGCAGGACAAGCACGCGAGCGGCAACCAGGCCCACTCCTGTAAAGTGGAAGACAATCCCCTCAAGCACCGGCCACACCGGCAAAGCGGCAGCCGGATTGAAGTCTCCGGGCAGCCGCCATGAACCGGTCAGAAAATGGCGAACGGCGGCGCTGCCGTACCAGCCCTCATCCGTGTACTTGGAGTAGTCCATCCAGGGGGAAAAATTGGGAAAATCGGCGCGTAAATGGAGCAGATGAATGCCATAAAGCAGGCAAATGGCCGCTATCCAGGCGATCATCAACACACGCGTCCATCTCATCGTTCTATGGGCACTCCTCTGGTATCCAAAACTAAAATTGAGTCGCAATGACGCGCTTGGACGCGCTCTGTGCGTAAGAGGTTTTCTTATCAGTGTATCCGAGCCGGCAAAACGGGTACCGGAATTGCTGTTTTTCGCGCATCTGGGTGGCCTCTGTCGGGAACCGAATCCAGGGTGCTTGCGTATTCACTTGCATGAGCGCAGCCGGCACCATAACGTGGAGTGGATGGGGTGCAGCCAGAACCGGATCGTGGCGCATGGATAAGCGGCCACAAACTCCGGAATCCCGGCTGCAGCCTCAGAATGCCGCAGCTGCGAGCGAAGGACGCCGGTCGGCAGACAGGCCAGGGGAAAGACATTTGGAAGCAGACTGGCAGGTGATTGTAGAGCGGTGCCTCGGCGGGGATTCGCTCGCCTGGGCCGAACTGGTCAAGGCGCATCATCGCCGTGTCTACGGCCTCTGCTATCGCTTTACCGGCTCGCCGCAGGATGCCGAGGACCTCGCCCAGGAAGTCTTTCTGAAGGTCTATGGAAATCTGGCCACGTTTGATCTGGCCAAAGGCAGCTTTCATACCTGGATTACCACTCTTACCAGAAATCTGTTGGTCGATCACTTCCGCCGCTCAAAACAGCAGCGCGTGACCGACTCAATGGACGCAGGATGGGATGAAAGCGAAGAACAGAAGATTGCGGACCGGTTGTCGGATCCGCGACCCACGCCGCATGAGCATGCGGCACAAAAAGAACTGCAAAAGATGGTGCAGGCGGCACTCACGAAGGTGTCGCCGGAGCTCCGCGAAGCAGTGATACTGCGCGACTTGCAAGACATGGACTACAAAGAGATCGCGCAGGTTTTACGTATTCCTGAAGGGACTGTGAAGTCGCGCATCAGCCGCGGACGGGCGGAACTGGCACGGCTTCTCAATCGTAATGGAAGGCAGGTGGTTTAGATGTCCGAGCGTAATCCATTTCAACAGAGTCAGAAGGGCCCGCTGCAGTGTGAAGAGTGGGAAGCACTTCTGGCGGATGCTCTCGACGGAAATCTGAAGGCGGAAGATACAGCCGCTTTTACCACTCACGGAAACGACTGCCCCATGTGCGCCGAGATGTTGGCGCAGGCAAAGCAGGGGCGCGAGTGGATGACATTTCTGCATGAGGAGCCGCCGGTCCCTGCCGACCTGGTGTCGCGGATTCTCGACCGCACCAGCGGCGCCTCATTGCCTCAGCTGGCTGTAGCCGGCATGGCCCATCCCATTCCGCAGCCGATGGTCCATTTCACTGCGCGCCGGACCTTCCGCGATGCGCGCATGCTGATGACTGCCGCGATGGCCTTCTTTTCGCTGGCCCTCACGTTGAGCCTCGTCGGCGTTCGTCTGGATACCCTCCGTATGGCGGACCTGAAGCCTTCAGCGCTCCAGACCACGATTGCGCGGTCATTCTATGGCGCCAAGAAGCAGATGGTGAGCTACTACGAGAACATCCGCCTGGTATACGAAGTGGAATCGAAGATGCGTGAAATGCGGCGCGATGCAGAAACCGAGCAGAATACCCAGCCGCAAAAAGACCAGAAGCAGCAACAGAACAGCCCGCCGAACGATGGTCATAAGACCGGTGGCAAGCTGCATACACCCGGCAGCCTGGCAGCGCCTGCAGCCGTGCTCTGGGGCCAGCCCGTACTGGCCCGTCTGGACCGTAGAAAGACCGGTATGGCGCAAAAACAGTCCGAAAAACGATTTTCAGAGGTAAATGAATTGGTTGTGAGTAGAGAAGCAGCAGACCAGGCAGAAAGGAGCTTGGCATGAACTGCGCGAACCATCCTGATGTACCAGTCGCGGCATATTGCCAGAATTGCGGCAAGCCGCTGTGCTCTCAATGTGTGCGTTCGATTTCAGACGTCATCTATTGTGAAAACTGCCTTGCGGCCAAACTCGGCATCGGCGGCGCTTCCGGCACTGCCTATAACTTTTCCGGAACGACGCCCGGTGGTGTGAATTACAACATAAGCGGCGTTACGCCCCCGACAGACGCGGATCTGCCGAATCCCGGCCTCGCGGCGCTGCTTGGATTTATCCCCGGTGTGGGCGCCATGTACAACGGCCAGTTCATCAAAGCCCTGATTCATGTTCTGGTCTTTGTGGTGCTGATCGGCATCACAACCGAACACGGCCTGTTCGGCATCTTCATCGCCGCCTGGATCTTCTATCAGGTCTTTGACGCGCATCAGACAGCCAAAGCGCGCCGCGAAGGATTGCCGCTGCCAGACCCATTCGGGTTGAATGAGCTGGGCCAGCGCCTGGGCGTTCCCAACCGGACCTACACTACGGTCCCACCGCAAGGCCCGTATCAGGCGCCTCCCGTGCCGCCTCCGCCGCCGTATACGCCCGCAGATCCGTATACAGCAGTTCCTCCGGTGCCGCCTGTGCCTCCAATTCCGCCTATACCTCCAGACATTCCATCACGGCGGCCTGAGCCCGTCGGAGCAATTGTGCTGATTATCGTAGGCATGCTCTTTCTCTTCAGTACACTCGGCGTTCTCCGGTTTGACTGGATTGGCCACGGCTGGCCGCTGATTGTCATCGCAGTGGGCGTTTGGCTGCTGATAAGAAGGACCCGCGAAATTCCTCCTCCGCCTGCACCGCCGACAGGAGGTGGACAATGAACCAATACATTTTTCTCCATCGCATCCAGGGCCCTGCATTGCTGCTCACCTTCGGATTATGCGCTCTGCTGGACCAATGGGATGTCCTCAGCTTTGGCCGCAGCTGGCCCCTGTACCTGATCGTGCTGGGCGTCCTGAAGCTGGCGCAGCGCGCCGCTCTCGCGAATGCCGAGCCTCCTCCTGCGTATCCCGGATATACGGGTTACGCGCCGGTTGGCGGAGTTCCGGGAACACCTGTTCCCAGCTCGACCGCGCTGGTTCCTACCGAGACCGGCTCAGTCTCACAAACCAACGATTCCGGAGACAGGAGGTAAGCCATGGCCGCCGCACCTCCGCCCTACAGTCCGCGCGACAACCGCCAGCAATGGAGAGACTGGCAGCGCGCTCAGAAAGAAGCCGCTCGCAGCCGCCGATATTACTGGCGCTACTACCATCGGCCTTCTATGGCCGGACCAGTCATACTCCTGGGCGTCGGCATCATCGCGCTGTTGCTGGAAACGGGACGCCTGAGCGCGCCGCGTTTCTGGTCATGGTATGGCCAGTGGTGGCCGATGCTGCTGATCGGCATTGGTCTTGTTCTGCTGCTCGAATATTTCCTTGATCGTCACAATCCATACGCTGGCCGGCGATCCATGGGAGGCTTCGGTTTCGTCATCCTTCTATTGATTTTGTGTGGATGGGGCACGCATGCGGCCCATGTCTGGGGTCCTCTAAGCGACCAGTTCTCCGATAATGGCGATGATTTCTGGTCGCTGATGGGTGAGGAACACGACAACGATATCCAGCAGGAGGAGGCTATTTCACCCAATGCATCCGTGCAGATCCAAAATCCGCGCGGAGACGTTACCATCACTGCTTCCGGTGACGACAAGATGCACTTCAAGGCGCACCAGATTGTGCATACTTCGTCAGACAATGACGCCCGCAAAACCTTTGACGCAGTCACCCCTAAGCTGGTCAACTCCGGTTCAAACGTTGTGCTCACCGTCGAAAGACGAAACAATGCGCGCGTCGACCTCACAGTTGAATTGCCAGCCGGAGCCAGCCCCGTCGTGAATGCCGGACGCGGCGATGTCACCATCGAAGGCCTGAAAACCGGCGCGGATGTTTCTTCAAGCCACGGCGATGTAAAGTTCGACAATATGGGCGGGACCGTGCACGCCCGTATGGACCACGGCGATGTTTCCGCTCACCAGATAGCCGGAGATGTCTCTGTAGACGGGCATGCCGGCGACGTTACTCTTTCGGACATCAAGGGAAACATTACGCTCGATGGCGAGTTTTTCGGCGACACCCATCTCGAACAGGTCGGCTCAGCCGTTCATTTCCATTCCAGCCGTTCTGATCTTGCGATTCAAAAGCTGAATGGCGATATGACGATGGATTCAAGCGATCTGAACCTGAACCAGGCAGTAGGTCCGGTCCGCATTGTGACCCGCTCCAAAGACATTGACCTGTCACAACTGACCGGCGATGCTCACATTGAAAATAACAATGGCGACGTGAACATCACTGCCGGTATGCCGCTTGGCAATCTCCAGGTCAGCAGCCGGACGGGAAATATTTCCGTCACAGTGCCGGAAAATGCCAGCTTTTCCGTACAGGCCTCAAACGCTGATGGCGACCTGCATACCGATTTCCCGCTGATGATGACCAATTCCGGCGACCGGAAATCAGCGCAGGGACAGGTGGGAAGCGGTGGTCCGCATCTTGATCTCTCCACCGGTCACGGAGATTTGCAGTTGCGTAAAGGCGGCCCGGGCGCAACCACAGTTCCCGCGCCTCCGGAACCTCAGGCTCCTCCTTCGGGCGCAAAGCACCTGCACGCGCCGAAAGGTCCTACTCCGCCGCCAGCGCCAACCGAGCAGTAATCAGTTCTTCAACCTCACTCACCACCTCTTCAAGAGTCAGGTGAGTCGAGTCAATCACCACAGCATCGGGGGCAGGTCGCAGCGGCGACTGCTCCCGGTTTCTGTCGCGCTGGTCACGCTCGCGGATTTCTCTCAGAATCGCTTCCTGCGAACCGGCCCTGCCTGATTGCTCATAGCGCCGCTCGCCTCTTGCTTCCGGTGAGGCGTCCAGAAATATCTTGATATCAGCGTGGGGAAAGACCACGGTCCCGATATCGCGCCCTTCCATGACAATCCCACCGTTCTCGCCAAGTTTGCGCTGTAGATCAACCATCCACCGCCGAATCGCCGGATGTACGCTGACCAATGAAGCCGCTTTGGTAACTTCAGCGTCGCGAACCCGCGCGGTTACATCGGTTCCGTCAAGCAGCACACGATTGCCCGTAGGCGTCGGCTCCAGCGCAATCGATGTCACAGCAGCCATCTGCTCAAGCGCGGCATCGTTATCAGGCGCAATACCTTTTTCCATTGCCTTGAGCGCAAAGGCGCGATACATGGCGCCGGTTTCGAGATTCAGCAGTCCAAAATGCGCGGCGACCCGTCCTGCGACCGTGCTCTTGCCTGCGCCAGCCGGGCCGTCAATGGCCACAATCAATCGACGCGTCCCGTTCATTCGCCGGATTTCTTCCCTTTTCTGTTATTCGGACGTTTACCAAATGACGGCTTACCGCCGGAGCGCTTTGCGCTAAACGAAGGCTTCCTGCCGCCACTCTTTGGCGGACCAAATTTCTTGCCGCCCTTAAACTCCGGCCTGGAAAATGATTTTCCAGGCCGCTCAGTATTCTCGCCTTCTACGCGACGTTCTCTCTGTGGCGGTTTTTTGCGGTCAAAACCTTCCGGCTTCCCACCAAAGCTTTTTCTCCCTGCAGGTTTTTGCCTGTTGTCGAAACCGCGTGCATCTCGCCGCGGTTTAAATCCACCTCCTGGAGACGGGCGGCGTTTGAATTCGCGCCGTTCCGGCGACGCCTCACTACTGCGGGGACGGAATTCACGCTGTTCGCCATCTTCGCGGCGTGCCTTCCACTCCTTGCGCGGCGGACGGTCCTGCTCGCGGTCGCGTGGCGGGAACTTTTTGTAAGGACGCTGATCACCCGTTCGCCGATCATCAGCGCGGCCGCGGTATGGCTTACTGAACCCGCCCCTGTCCTCCGCGCGGCGCGGACGAAATTCCCTGCGCCCTTCGCCGGCATCCTCACGGCGTGGCTTCCATTCTCTTTTCTCGAATGGCCGTTTTTCTCCGCGCGGCTTCCACTCACGGCGCGGGAATTTTTCTCCAGAAGACTGCTCGCCACTGCGTTCGTTCGCGCGACTGCGGCGAGGCTTGTCGAATCCACCCTGGCGAAGTTCTCCCCTGTCCTGGCGCGGCTTCCACTCTTTACGCGGGTCTTCGGAGCCAGATCGGCGAAAGCCTTGTGAAGATTCGCGCGCATCCCTCGCTGCCGGACGATTTCCAAAGGCAGGACGTTCGCGTTGCGGGCGATCTTCGCGGTCTCGCCGCATGAAAGGTCTGCCCTCTCGCTCGAATCGTTGTGGTTCGGGTTGCCCTTTGTCTCTCTGAGCAAATGGCCTTCGTTCGCGTGCTGGAGGGGCCACTCTCGGCTGTGACTCAGTATCCACCTGCGCAGCCGATTCAATTTCGACCTCCGGAAACTCCGGCAATCCTCCGGCGATATGAAGCAGGCTCTGTGCTCCGAGTGGAATTGTCAGCAACTGACGGGTGGTGGCAAGCCCATGCACAACCTCGCGGATCCGTGAGCGCGGAGCAAGAGGCGAGAGGAAAATTTCAATCTCTTCTGAGGTCGCCGCAATGGCCGAATCAAGATAAAGCGAAATGAGGGCCGAAAGAGCCGTTGCCTGTGCCATGCCGCTTCCTGCCTGCATGGCCTTTTGGTGACGTGATTCAAAAAGCTCCCACGCCGTTGCTTCGCCAGCCGTATAGACGGGCAGCACGCGTAACGCCATCCACAGCTCGCTCAATGCCCGCAGCACAGCAGCTTCAGTCACTTCACGTCCCAGCAGTTCCTGCAGTTCAGAAGCTGTCAGCGCCCCTTCGCGCTTCAGCAGTTTCCAGGATTCAATTACCAGAGGCGACGACTTCTCCCGCGGCCCGCGCTTCCAGTCGCGGTCTCCACGCAGCGCAAACACATAGGGCAGGGCCTCGGATGAGACGAGAAAATCGGGCTGCTCTGAAACCGCGCCCAGCAGATTGAGCGGTGTTGCTTTTTCTTCCGCGAAGAGCCGCGCCGCCATCTCAAACGCATTCTGAATTGTGGATGGAGCAGGCGTAGCGCTGCTTTCGCCCAGCACTGCTTCCACAAAGGATGGCGCGGGCGCCTGCAACTGCGTCTTGCGAGGTAGAAACAGGCTCATGCCTGTGGATTCAATCCACGCTTCTGCGTCCTCAATCGTAAGGAGAGGATTTGTCTTCTGCCGCCACTTTTCGGCGCGCGCTGCCTGGAGCTGCTCTGATGTCAAAGAATCCTTCTTTTTGCGGGCCTAAATGCGTTGAAACGCCCGCTGGATGTCTTTCCAAGAATACCGCAATGCGATGGGCCGCCCATGCGGGCAACTGGTAGGATGATCAGTTTTTGCCAGCTCCCCCAGCAGCCACTCCATCCGTATCGGATCAAGCGGAAAGTTCACTTTGATCGCCGAATGACAGGCAATGGAAGCAGCAATGCGCATGCGCAGCGTTTCAAGGTTCTGCGCCTGGTTCTCGCGTTCCGAGTGCTCCAGCACTTCCATTAATGTCTTTTCAAGCTCTTTGCCTTCCAAACCCACCGGAGCAGCTTTTACCGCAATTGTTCGCGGACCGAAAGGCTCCACTTCGAAGCCGTTGCGCTCCAGCTCCTCCGCAATATTGGTGAACAGCACCATCTGGTGCGGAAGCAATTCCACCAGCAGCGGCATCAACAAGCGCTGGTGCTGCACCCGCTCCACTTCACGCTCGCGCAGGAGCTTTTCAAAGAGCACGCGCTCATGCGCCACGTGCTGGTCGACAATCCACAGCCCTTCATCATTCACCGCCAGAATGAAAGATTCCCGCAACTGCCCCAGAGGTTTGAGCGATGCCAGAGAATTCAGGCTGGGAGCAGGTTCTGCCTGAGTCGGCATCTGCACATCGCATGCGTGCATGCCATTTGTATGCATCGGCATTGCTTCAGAAAAAGGCAATTTCACTTCCTGCGGAGGAAGAACCGGTGGCGTGAGTATGAATTCAGCTGCCTGTTCCATGCCTGCCGGAGCCTCGGGCTCCGTAACCGCGGTGATTTGCGGCACAGATTCCGGCTCGCCCGGCATGGGCGAAACCGCCGGCATCAGCGAGGGCGTGGCATGCGGATTCGCCGTAAGCGCAGCGAGAAATCCCGCCGCAGGCCGCGTCTGGATCAGCGTATTGCGAATGCTGTCCCGCACAAAATCATGCACCAGCGATTGCTGCCGGAACCGCACTTCCGTCTTGGCCGGATGCACATTCACGTCCACCTCGTGCGCCGGCATCTCCATAAACATGAGGACCACCGGGAACGAAGTCGGCGGCATGATGTTGCGATAAGCCTCGCTGACCGCATGCAGGATAAGCCGGTCACGGATCAGTCTGCGATTGACGAAGATGTAGATCGAATTGCGATTGAGCTTCTGCAGCTCCGGCTTCGAGATAAACCCGCTGATACGCAGAAACCCAGGATCAGGCGCGGCATAATCCTCGTCGCGCTTCCACGGCGGAGGCTCCGGCAATCCAGCGCGATCAAAGGGCCGCTCTGCCGCCATCGGGAGCAGCTGGTTAAGCGTTTCGCTGCCGAAAATCTGGAAGATACGCTCCTCAGGCTTCCGCACCGGAGGTGCCACTAACAGCGCATGCGTCGCTGAATGCAGCTCGAAATGTTTGTCCGGATGCGCCAGAGCGTAATGCGTAACCAATGCGGTTACATGAGACAGTTCCGTCGTCTCCGACTTCAGAAACTTCCGCCGCGCAGGCGTATTGAAGAACAAATCGCGTATGACGAAAGTTGTCCCGCCAGGCACGCCTGCGTCTTCAACCCGCATCACCTTGCCGCCGGCAATCTCAATGCGCGTGCCGGACGCCTCATCTTCCGCGCGCGTCTCCATCTCCAGCCGCGCAATCGAAGCAATCGACGGCAGCGCCTCTCCGCGAAAGCCGAGCGTCGCAATCGAAAGCAGGTCATCGCTCGACCGGATCTTCGATGTCGCATGCCGCTCAAAAGCCAGCAGCGCATCGTCCCGCATCATTCCGTGGCCGTTGTCGCTGATACGAATCAGCTTGCGTCCGCCTGCTTCCACTTCCACGCGAATCCGACTTGCGCCCGCATCCAGAGCATTTTCAAGCAGCTCCTTGACCACCGACGCAGGCCGGTCTACCACTTCGCCGGCGGCGATCTGGTTGGCGACCTGATCGGAAAGAATGCGGATGCGCCCCATACCAAATTCACCTTAGCAGGTTGTTTTGCGTGAGAAACAGAGATGCTGTGTGCAAAAAAGAGAATGGCGGCTCCAAAAATAAACCGGAGCCGCCACTTTTTCCCTGAAACTTTACCGCTTCCTGGCCTTACTCTTCGCAGCCACTTTTTTCGGCTTATTCTGCTTCTTCTCCGCAGGCGGATTGAGATGGTCGCCCAGAACATGCAGTCGCAGAAAGTTCGTAGACCCGGACTTGGTCCGCGTTCCCGCTACAATTCCAACAATGTCCTGTGGACGAGCAAAGCCTCCCTCTTCCAGAAGCTCCTCCGCCATATCCACCATGTTTTCCGTGGTATGGGCCTTGGCGCAGTGGATAGGATGCACACCCCAAAGCAGATTCATGCGGTTAATCACCGGCACAATGCTCGACAAGGCATAAATGGGCGGCTTGGGATGATATTTCGAAAGCTGTCGCGCCGTCGCTCCCGTCTCTGTAAACACAGCAATGGCCGCCAGATCAAGATCCTCGGCAGCATGCGCCATCGATTCGCAGATGGTCTCCGCAATCGAAAGCCGCAGGTGATTCGCCCCGTCATTGTGCACAGGCACGACAGGCTTATGCGCTTCGGTCTCAGTCACAATCTTTGCCATCATCTTCACGGCTTCAATCGGATACTTCCCGGCAGCGCTCTCCGCCGAAAGCATGACCGCATCCGTGCCGTCATAAACGGCATTCGCAACATCGCTCGCTTCGGCTCGTGTCGGACGTGGGTTTTCGATCATTGACTCGAGCATCTGCGTGGCCGTGATTACAGGCTTGCGATGCGCGGCGGCGCGGCGAATCACATGCTTCTGAATCGCCGGGACCTTCTCCGGCGGCATCTCGACGCCCAGGTCGCCGCGCGCCACCATCACCCCATCGGCCACATCCAGAATGCTCTCCAGATTATCGATGGCCTGAGGTTTTTCCAGCTTGGCGACTACCCAGGTATCTGCTCCCAGCGCCGCGATCCTCTGCTTCACCAGGCGGACATCGTCCGCCGTCCGCACAAACGAAACCGCGATGGCGTCAACGTCATTCTTTACCGCAAACTCGAGGTCCTTCTCGTCTTTTTCCGTCAGCGAAGGGACCCGAACGGCCATCCCCGGCAGATTGATCCCCTTGTGCTCGCCCAGCGTTCCGCCGTTAATCACTTCGCATTCCACATCCTCGCCCGGAATATCCAGAACGCGCAGCTCAATCAGCCCGTCGGAGAGCAGAATGCGCGCTCCCGGCTCAAGATTTTCTGCAAGTGTGGGGAAGGTGGTGCTGATAACAGTGCCGGTTCCGGGTATGTCGCGAGGAGTAATGGTCAGGGTCTGGCCCGCCTTAAGCTGGACGGGGATCCGGTTCTTCAGGCGCCCTGTGCGGATTTTTGGTCCCTGCAGGTCGCCCAGAATACAGATAGGCTTGCCTTCCTCCCTGGCCACCTTGCGGACCATCTCAATCAGCTTGAGCTTTTCCGGCTGTGTTCCGTGAGAAAAATTCAGTCTTGCCACATCGAGACCAGCACGCACCAGTTCACGAAAAGTAGCTTCATTGCTTGACGCAGGCCCGAGTGTGCCCACAATCTTGGCGCGGCGATCAGCCGTAACGTTCATCCATCCCCCAGGATTTTCTTATGTGATCATGCTTATTTTAACCTGCGGAGATGACGCCGGACGATCACACAGCCTGCGTTTTCCCTTGTGTAAAAGCATTTTCTTCATCGTCCGCTTCAGCCGGAGGACGCGAGCCGTGCACAGGAAAAAGCTGCGCGTTGAATTCCGCGCCGATAAGAATGCTGATCGAAACCATATAAAGCCATACCAGCGTGGCCACCGCGGCGCTCAAGGAGCCATAAACGACCGAGTAATCCGCAAAGCGTGTAACGTACAGTCCATAAAGCAGTGTAATAAGGAACCACGTCACCGTGGCCAGCAGCGCGCCGGGAACAACCCTTCGCCAGTTCTGCGTTCTCGGTGTACCGAAGTGATAGATCACCGCAAGCACGGCCACGCTCGTCAGCATAGCGATCATCCATCGCATCAAGCGCCATAAAAAAAGCACATACAGACGGAAATCGTGGTCCGCATTCTCCACCATCCAGATCTCAATCTGATGGCCGAAGACGATCAGCAGAGTCGCAAACAGCATCGGCACCAGCGTGATGGGAATAAGACTGAATGCCACCACGCGCTCTCGCCAGAAATTCCATGTCCCGCGCGGCAGCCGATAAGCGCGACGAAAACCTTCCATGATCGAAAGCATGAACCCTGACGCGGCAAAGACCGCCACAATCATGGCCGACCAGATCAGCCGCACCGAACGCGCATGGTCCATCTGAAAGTAGTTCTGGATCAGCCCCATCGTGTCCGGCGGCAGAATGTCATAAAAAGCCGCACGTATGTCGTTGAGCGTTTCCGTCTCCGGACTCAGCGCCAGCAGCGTGGTCCCTGTCAGCACCGCCGGGAAAAGACTCAGAATCGCTGAGTATGCCGCTGCTTTGGCATTGGTGAAGGCATTGTGGAGAAAGGCATTCCACGCAGCGCGCCGGAGATTGGTCCACAGCGACAGCAGCATACGTGTCGAGAGTAAATGAAGCCGCCGTCCGCAGGAAGTATCAGAAGTGCGTCCCTTGCTGAATGCTGCCATCCTGAGCCAAGCGCGAAGTCAAAGGCTTTGCTTCTCTTATCCGGTACAAGCAACAAATGACACTGAGGATCAAAAGCAGGTCCTCCACGCGAGAAGCTAGTAGTCGCCGCTATCCTGGCCATAGGCGAGATTTTCAAAGCGTGTGCATTTGGACAGATATGCAAGATGCACGGAACCGGTCGGGCCGTTGCGCTGTTTCGCAATGATGATTTCAGCTTTATTCTCGGTGTCCGGATCGGGCTGGCCGTTCTCGTCACGGTTGTAATAGGCCTCGCGGTGGATAAAGGCGACGACATCGGCATCCTGCTCGATGGAGCCCGATTCGCGCAGGTCAGAGAGCATCGGCTTCTTGTCGCCACCGCGTTGTTCTGAGGCGCGGCTTAACTGCGAGAGCGCAATCACCGGAACATTCATTTCCTTCGCCAGCGCCTTCAGCCCGCGAGAAATGGCCGAGACTTCCTGTGTGCGATTCTCATATTTTCTGGCGCCCGGTCCGGCAACGCTGGCCGTCATGAGCTGCAGGTAATCGATGACAATCAGGTCCAGACCGCCGGACATTTGGCGCAGGCGCCGTGCCTTCGCCCGCATTTCTGTTAACGAAATGCCTGGCGTGTCGTCGATGTATATCTTTGATTCTGCTAATTGCTCCAGCGCGTGCGTAAGTTTCTGCTGATCTTCGCGCAGCAGGAAGCCTTTTTGGATTTTCTGCGAATCGACCAGAGCCTGCGAAGCCAGCATGCGTCGCAGCAGCGATTCCTTGGACATTTCAAGCGAAAAGACAGCGACTACCTTGCCGCCCTGCACTGCGGCATTCTGCGCTATGTTGATGGCCCAGGCTGTTTTACCCATTGAGGGACGCGCCGCGATGATGATCAGCTCCGAGGGCTGCAGGCCGCTGGTCATGCGGTCAAAGTCGATGAAGTGCGTAGCGAGTCCGGTGACTTCGCGGCCTTCTTTGTACAGATTATCGATAGTTCCGAAAGAGTCGCGGACGATCTCCGGAATGCTGGCAAAGCCGCGCGTAATGCCGCGCTCCGTAACCTCCAGCAGCCCGCTCTCGGCGGCATTCAGGACTTCCAGAGCTTCTTCACCCTGATCGGCGGCACGGGTGATGGCTGTCGAGCAGATATTGATAAGCTGCCGCAGCAACGACTTGTCCTTAACAATGCGGACGTACTCTTCAATCGAGAGACGCCGCGGCAGGCCCTCAGTCAGCGAGAAAAGGTAAGCGACGCCGCCGATGGCCTCTATCTCTTTGCGTTTGGCCAGCTCTTCCGGGAGCGTAACGATGTCCACGGCGCGGCCCGCGTCGATCATCTCGGCCATGCGGCTGAAGATGCGGCGGTGCGAATCGAGCGCGAAGTCGTCGGCAGTGATCTTTTCAGCGGCTTCGTTATACAGATGGTTATCGAGCAGGATCGCGCCCAGGATGGACCGCTCGGCATCAGGGCTGGCGGGGAGACCGCGCTCGAATTCTATGTCGGGAGTTGTAGCCATGAAGCTCTAGTTTAGGCCACTTACGTGACGCGAATACAGGCCGAATCCAGTTGAAATCTGGCCCCTTATTGTGCATTTTCTGGCCGAAAACCAGCCGGATTTTGCCATTTATTTCGTCTAATCAGCACGAGACGATATCATTAGGTATCCCCAGTTGCAGCTATGAAGCACCTGTTTAATCGAATTTCTTTGTCATTCCTCGCATTTTGCGCCGTCGCCGGTACGGCTTTCGCGCAAAGTCCTGTTGCCGTCACGCCTACGACTGCGAATGCTTCGCAGTCGGCTGAAATCAAAGAGATGCAGAAACTCGAAGACCAGTGGAGCGACGCCATCGTGAAGCGCGACCAGTACGGGCTGGAACTGCTGCTCTCGCCGCTCTATGTCGGCATTGGCGCCAATGGTGAAGTAAGCACGCGCAACCAGCAGATTGCGCTGCTCTTCTCCAAATCGGTGGACCCGCTCACGATGGAGCAGCGCGTGATCAGCGCGCGTCTGCTGGGCGATGTTGCCGTGGTGAACGGAACCTACATCACCCGCCGAAAAAACGGCAGCAATACGCTTGAGGAGCGCGGCATCTTTACTCACGTATTTCAGAAGGTGCGCTCGAACTGGCTCTGCATCAACTCGCAGCGCACGCTGGTAGCCGAAGATTCAGGCGGGAAGCAGAAGACCACGGCGAAGAAGAGCAACGCTGAGCTCCCCTTCCATGTTCCGTTCCTGTTCAAGGGTTCTGAATCTACGAAGCCACAGCAAAACGACGCGCAGGCAGCATCCCAGCAGCAAGCTCCGCAATAAGAAAGCCCGCGGATGGCGGGCTTTTCCTTCCGATGGGCGGGATTCTATTTCTCCCCGTCCAGATTGACCAGATGCACCTGTAGAATCGCATCGACGGATCGCAGTGCTTTGAGAACGGCATCTGTGATGCTTCCATCTACCTGTACGACAGCAAGAGCATTTCCCTGTGGCACGCGCTGGCTGCGTACAGAGCGACCCAGTGCAAAGTTGGCGATGTTGATCTTGTGCTCGCCCAGAATCGTCCCCACACGGCCAATGACGCCGGGCACGTCGCGGTTGTGAATCGTAAGCAGCGTGCCTTGCAGCGGTGCTTCAATATCAATGCCGTCGAGGCTCAGCAGCCGCGCCGATGTTCCGTGCAGCACGGTTGCGCTGGCAGTGAAATCGGAATTCGGAGTATGCAGCGTGAGCTTCAGCACACTGCCTGCACCTCCCGATGCAGCTTCTTTTTTCTCTTCGTGAATACGGATGCCGCGCTCAGTTGCAATGGCAGCTGCGTTGATGCGGTTCACGTTTTCTGAATGCCCTAGCACTCCAGCAATGGCGCTATTGCGGACCAGCTCCGTTTTGCCCTCGGCAATGCGTCCGCTGTAAGAAAGTTCAATGCTTTCGATGCCGCTTTCGGGGAATTGCGCCAGAAATGTCCCAAGCTGCCCAGCCATCTCGATATACGGAGCAACTTCCAGATATTCCTCATGCGAAAGCGACGGCAGGTTCACGGCATTCTGCACGACGCCCAGCTTCAGATATTCGCGCACCTGCAGAGCTATCTGCACACCCACGGCTTCCTGCGCCTCGGCGGTAGATCCGGCGATATGCGGCGTCAGAATGACATTTTCTAATCCAAAAAATGGCGAGTCTTTCGGCGGTTCTTTATGGAAGACGTCAAGCGCCGCGCCGCCAACATGGCCGCTCTTCAGAGCCTCGGCCAGAGCCTCTTCTACGATCAACTCTCCGCGAGCGCAATTGATAATGCGCACGCCCTTCTTCATGGTGGCGAGCGTCTTTTCATTGATAATGCCGGCAGTCTGTGGGGTCAGGCCCACATGCAGCGTCAGATAGTCCGATTCGCGGAACAGCTCGTCCTGCGTAACCAGCCGAATCGCGTTTTCCCGGGCAACGGCAGCCGAGACGAAGGGATCGTGCCCGATCAACTCCATGCCGAAGCTGCGGGCGCGCCGCGCTACTTCCAGGCCGATGCGGCCCAGGCCAAGGATCCCGAATTTCTTGCCGCGCAGTTCCGTTCCCTGCAGCGACTTCTTCTCCCACTTACCGGCATGCATGGTCGCATTGGCCTTGGGCAGCATCCGTCCCAACGCGAGCATCAGGCCAATAGTCAACTCAGCAACGGCGACGGCATTGGCTCCGGGCGTGTTCATCACCACGATGCCGCGTCGCGTTGCTGCTTCGGCGTCGATGTTGTCTACACCCACTCCGGCGCGGCCAATCACGCGCAGTTTAGGCGCAGAACCCATCAGCTTGTCATCCACCTGCACAGCAGAGCGCACGACGAGGCCATCAGCATCGGCCAGCGCTTCAGGAAGATTCGTAACCTGATCGTGTGTGAGAATCTGCCAGTCGGGCTCAGCCTTGAAGACGGCAAGCGTGGCCGGAGAAACTTTTTCGGCGAGAACAATCTTCATCTTGCTCCTTAAATCGTTACGATCAAAAGATGATGATTTCATCCTGAGCGGGAGCGAAAGATCTGCTTATCTAAGATCTGAGAGTAAAAGCAGGATCTTCGACTACGCGCCTTCAGCGATTCGCTCGGGATGATAAACAATGGAAAGTTACCGCGCTCCAACAGCTTCCGCTACCGGTTCGGCAGCCTTCACCGTCCGTTCGGCATACACGTTCTGCGCAGCAGCGAGTGCCTTTCCAAATTCAAATCCCGGCAGCTTCAACGCCGAAGCCGCAACCTGCTCCAATGCGCCGACAATCGCGATCGTATCCATGTAGTCGAAAAAGCCGATGTGCGCGATGCGGAAGATCTGCCCCTTCATCTCGCCCTGTCCGTTGGTGATGACCGCAGCGAAGCGGCTTTTCAGTTCTTTCACCACCACGCCCGAATCGACTCCAGACGGGGGCAGAACTGCGGTGGCCGCGGCCGCGGGTGCATCGGGAGCAAACAGCTTCAATCCGAGCGCTTCGACAGCGGCGCGGGTCATAGCGGCGCAGGTTTCGGCATTGTCCACCAGAGCTTTGCGACCTGTGGCAAGATCGCCTGCGCCCTGCGCGGCAATGTAATCCAGAGCCGCGCCCAGAGCGGCTATCAGCGCGACAGCAGGTGTGTAGGCCGACTCGCCGTTCTTCGCATTCTTGCGCTCTTTGCGCAGGTCAAAGTAGTAGCGCGGATTGCGCGAAGTCTCCATCGCATCCCATGCCTTCTGGCTTACGGAAAGATACGCCAGTCCCGGCGGAATCATCACCGCCTTCTGCGAACCGCCGATCATGACGTCGACGCCCCAGCCGTCTACATCGAAGTGTGTTGTGCCCAGGCCGGTGATGGCGTCCACCACCAGCAGCGCATCGCTGTTCGCGGACTTCAGCAGCCTGGCCACTCCCTGGACATCATGGCGCACACCGGTCGAGGATTCGGTCGCCTGCATCAGCACGGCGCGGGTCTCGGTCTTCAGCGCTTTGCCCACTTCATCGAGCGAAAAAGTCTGCCCATAAGGAACCTTGATGACATCGACGGCACAGCCAAAGGCCTTCGCCAGAGCCTCCCAGCGCTCGCCGAACTTACCGGCGGAGAGCACCAGCACGCGGTCGCCGGGCGAGGTTAGGTTCGAAACCGCTGCCTCCATCGCGCCGGTTCCGGACGAGGCCAGCAACAGTACATCATTCTTCGTGCCGACAAATTCCTTCAGCTGAGCAAGCACGCGCTGGTAAAGGGCGCGAAACTCCGGCGTGCGGTGGTGGATGTCGGCGGCGGCCATGGCGAACTGGGCTGCGGGAAGCAAAGGCGTAGGGCCGGGCGTAAACAGGCGCGTCTTGCGAATCATGGTCTGGAATCCTCTGCAATTATTGTAGCCACAGGCCCCGAATCGCGTTTCTTTCTATAATGAAGAGTTTGGGCCTTTACCGCCCGCGATTCCCGGAGAGAAAACACCAGTGAGCCTTACCGAACAGATCGAAAAAGACATCGTCGCCGCTATGAAAGCGCGCGAAGCCGAGCGCCTCTCCACCCTGCGCATGGTCAAGACGGCATTCAAAAACAAGGAAATCGAGAAGCGCCGGCCGCTCACCGAAGCCGAGGCACAGCAGATTCTGACGACGCTCATCAAGCAGCGCCGCGACTCGGTTGAGCAGTTCACCAAAGGCAACCGTCCCGAGTTAGCCGCGAAGGAACAGGCTGAAATTGTGCTGATCGAGAGTTACATGCCGAAGGCCGCCGGCGAAGAAGAACTCAAGAAGCTGGTGGGTGAGGTGCTGGCCGCTCATGATTTTGGTCCGAAAGATATGGGCGCTGCAATGAAGGCGGTGCAGGCGAAAATTCAGGCTTC
>DATGMQ010000068.1:0-103065 GCA_035293545.1 Alloacidobacterium sp.
GAACTTGAAGAATTGATCCAGAAGGATGTCCCCGCGGTTCCTATCAAAGCGTGGATGAGTTCGTTTTGCGCGCGCGGTATGGCTGCTTCATGAACAGGAAGAGTGGCTATCGAGCCATCGCGATCAGAATGCGGCCAGGATTAAAGAAGGATGGCAATCTACTGAACAGGGCAATCTGGCGACCGGGACCGGGGTCCCCCACACGTGCGATTTTCACGTAATGGGATGATGAAGGGAGGAAGAATCCCTGGCATGCCGGCGCCAAATTTGTTGCTAAAGCAGCTGGATACTTTCCTGGGAAAATTAACAGAAAAATACGTTGTCATCCTGATCCTGAGTGAACGAAGGGGAAGGATCTGCTTTCCTTTTAGGGGAGCGATGGGTTCATTAAAAATTTCACAGCTACACTTAAACAGATGCAGCTCTACGCCATCACCGGGCGCACCCTCTTCCCATCTTTGGACGATCTGCTGAATCAGGCTGCCCAGTGGGCAAGCTTCGGCGTAGACTTCATCCAGGTCCGCGAAAAAGACCTCAGGACAGACGAACTCGCCGCGCTCACCCGCAAAATTGTTGATGCGGTGCGCTCCACAAACGGACAAACCCGAGTCCTCCTGAATGGCCCGGCAGAAATTGCCATCGCAACCGGCTGCGATGGCATCCATCTCACATCAAATCAGCCCGAATCAGTTATTGAAGCTGCAAAAGCCGCCATGAGCAGAAGCACGGCCGACCCGGTCATCACCATCTCCTGCCACACAATCCAGGAAATAGAGCGTGCCCGGAATGGAGGCGCAACCCTGGCCCTCTTCGCCCCTGTATTTGAAAAAAGATCAGCCGAAGCAATCATTCCCGGACAGGGACTCGACGCATTAGCAGCAGCATGCCGCGCCGCCACCCCTATGCCGGTCTTCGCGCTGGGCGGCGTGACAACAGAAAACGCAAAGGACTGCATCACAGCCGGAGCTGCAGGAATTGCCGCCGTCCGCCTCTTCACCTCCGGCAATTGGCTGAATTTGCTGTAACTAATAAACCCGGAACATTCGGCTTAGATTTAGGCAGGCGGTGCCAGAATGTCACACAAACCTTTAAATGAATTGTCATCCCGACCGGAGGCGCGTAGCGCTGGAGCGGAGGGACCTGCGGTTTTTCGGTTGTGCTATTTGGTAGGCCCGCTGGTCTCCCCTGCGAACCTTTGCGGTACTTAGCGCTCTTAGCGGTAGCTTTTCCCGGCACATATCAGCAATGAGCGCCATTTGGCGCTATAATAAGTGACAGAATGGTCAATGAGCTTATTGCCATCGTCGATGAGCTGGGCGGGGAAACCGTCTTTGGGCGACCCGTGCGCACAGATGAGGACATGAACACCGCCATCCGCGAAGGCTTTCCGCATTCCACAGTAGAAAGCTTCCTTGCCTCCTCAGGACTTTCCCTGCAGGAGATTGCGTCCAGTCTTGATCTCAGCTTGCGCAGTCTTCAGCGCCGCCGGCACGAAAAACGTCTCGCCCGTTATGAATCGGACCGCTTGTACCGGCTGGCCCGGCTTGTGGCTCTGGCTGAATACTTCCTGGGAGATCATGACATAGCGATCCAGTGGCTGAGGCGGCCCAATCATGCATTAGGAGGCGTGGCTCCATTGAGCATCATTGATACAGAACTGGGGGCCCGGCAAGTCGAAAACGTGCTCGGTCGCATCGGGTACGGCGGGATCAGTTGACGACAGTCTATCGCCTGCTGAGAAAACCGTTTGCTGCCAACCCATTCGATGGAGAAGGAAGCTATCGCTTTGGCGGTCGATGGTCTCGTCCCGGAACTCGGCTCGTCTACACGGCGGAACATCTTTCACTGGCCATGATCGAATACCTGGTGCACATCGATCCTGACCATCCGCCTAAGGATCTTGTGCTCGCTCGCGCGGTCGTTCCCGACGACATAAGCCGTACTCAGTCTCGAGTGGAAGATCTTCCGCATGACTGGCGCGGATATCCGGCTCCAGCAGCGCTCGCAGAAATCGGCAGCAATTTTGTGGAGGCAGCTCAGAGCGCGGTGCTGTTGGTTCCGTCCGCGCTCGCAGTAACTGAAAACAACTGGCTGCTGAATCCAGCCCACCCGGAATTCAAGCGAATCAAAATCCTCAGCATCGAAGACTTTCACTACGATCCGAGATTGCTTCGCAGCTAAGCAAATTGGAGTTGAATCTATGTCCTATCTTAGAAGATCGCAACATAAATGCGCTATTCCCGGGATAAAGGCCGTCATTCTGAGGAGCAACGCGACGAAGAATCTCAAACAATGTACGGGGTGAGCCGAAATTATGGAGATTCTTTGCCTGCGGCTCAGAACGACGCTCTTATGGTCAAGCGTACATCGACAGAAAAATGCTCTGTAGATCATTCAGCCGCCAAAAACTATTTGCCGGCCGGAATATCAGGTGGAAGCGCCCGGTTCCGGTCCCGAAGCCATTCCAGCGTTACGCTCTTGGCAGCTTTTGCCGGAGCACTCTCGTCCGCATCCGGCATAAAAATCTCCAGCCCCGCCTGGCTGGTCATGCGCGTGTATCCGCGCACCAGTTGCGCCTGATAATTCACCAGATCAAGATCAAACCACGGGTCACGCGAGGCATCGATCATGGTGAGGTCGGCATAACTCATGGTGAGCTTGCCAAAGTTAATTGTGCCGCCATTCAGCCGCAGAAAATTATGCCACTTTGCCAGTTGCGCATCGTCATCAGGAGCATTGCCATAAACAACTTCAATATCGGGCGGCCTGACCTTTACCGCAGTCAGCTGTCCCCGAATATGAGGCGGCGGCAGCACCCTCGTCGTGTCGAAAATTATGTCGTTTCCCACCACCTTGATGCCCGGAATATTCGTCGAGCGCACCAGGTCGGAGAGTTCGATATGAAAGCCGCCCAGCAGCTTTTTCAGCGGAATCTTCAGCGCATTAATCTTCGTGGCATGAAATTCCACGAAACCATCCTGCGTGTAGGTAAGCGAGCCCTTCAGCTCAACGGGAATGGAAAAAATCTTGTGGGCCGTCCCGCGCAGTTTGATCTGATCGCCATCCGGCTCAATGGAGATATTTTTCAGCGGCGCGTCAGGCGGTGCGCTGGCATTCAGGTAATCGGCAATATCGCCGATGTTGGCATGGATCACGCCCTTCTGAATATCGAGCACGAAAGAATCCGGGTCATCGAACGAGGGCGTGATCTGCGGGCTGGTGCGCACCATCTCTCCGTGAATCCAGCGGATATAAATGCGAAAATTAGGCCCTTTGTGCAGCCGGATATTGTGGGCATACACCGTTGTCGGCGTAAGATCGTCTCCCTCTTTCGTCACCGTGACTTTGGCAGACGTAGATGCAGCCACCGCGGTCGACCTGGACCGGAGGCGCCAGAGCGTCCAGATAAGGCCGAAAACGATGATCGCAGCAACAACGAGGAAAAGAAGAACGATACGAGGGCGAGACACTGCGTCCTGTTAGAAGTGTAAGCGGCCGCATCAGTTGGATGGAGCAAGGCTCGGCTACTCAATTTACTGTCATCCTGACCCTGGGTGCAACGAAGAGGAAGGGAAAGGAACCTGTTTACCTACTTCGTATGAAAATCATGTCAGCACTTCTAAAGGTAGGACAATCGATATACGCAAAACCTGTCCGAAGCAATGCTTGTCAAGTTACGCATAGAATTATGACGAATAAGCTATTTAATTCCTGCGACTTATCTCAATAGAGATTCTGACCTGTTCCTGATGTGAATTTTGTATAATTGAGAGAAGAGCCTCTCCTGTGCGTTTCTAAATGTAAGTAGTTGAAAACAAACGATCTCCGTACAGAGCAGCGTCTCTAAGTAGTTGAAATAAAAGGATCTCCGTACAAACGCAGGGGGGAGGGCCCGCTCTCCTGAATCGCGAGGATTGCCATGCTGATTACCATCCCCGATCTTGAGCGGGAACCCCTCGAATTTGATGTATCTCTTCCCTCCGGGGACATCGACTACGGCGAAGAAGTCCGGCAGGTTGGAGCCATGGGAGTAGCCGGACGGGCCGAGCTGATCGAAGAGCACCGTGGCCCCCGGGAAGTAGTTCCGGACATCCGGCTCCGGGCAAAATATCAGGGCCAGGTAGAAGTGGCCTGCGCCCGCTGTCTTGAGCCGGTAGAGCATGCGTTAAAAGGCGATTTTGACCTCATTTTTCGCCCTTTAGGCGTCGATTCAGGCGCTTCAGAGCACTCTATTACCACAGATGAAACCGAAATCGGGTATTATCAAAAGAGCGGTCTTGTGCTTGAAGACGTTCTGCGGGAACAGGTGCTTTTATCCCTGCCTGCCAGAACGCTGTGTCGCCAGGACTGCAAAGGACTTTGTCCACGCTGCGGAAAGAACCTGAATTCCGATGTTTGCAGCTGCGATGCAGCGCCGGGCGATCCGCGCTGGGCAGCGCTCTCGGGCCTGGGCAGCCGGCTGAAGTCATAATGTTTTTTCGCCTGCCTCGGATCCAAATCCTGCAGGCTGTTTGTTTGAAAGGAATCTGCAATGCCGAATCCAAAGCGGCGCCATTCCAAGGCCCGCACCTCCAAGCGCCGCGCGCACGACGCGCTGACTGCCACCGGGATCTCCGAGTGCCCGAATTGCCATGAGCGCAAGCTGCCTCACCGCGCCTGCCCTAAATGCGGCTACTACAAAGGCCGCGAAGTCATTGAAGTAAAGGAAGCCAGCTAGTCCAGCTTACCGATGCTCACCCACATCGCTCTCGATGCCATGGGCGCCGATAAGGCGCCTGAGCCGGAGATTCGGGGCGCGATCCTCGCCTGCCGTACTCTGCCGGTGCGCGTCCATCTGGTGGGTCCGCAGGAGCGCATTCGTCCTCTGCTCCACGAGTATCTGGATGGCGAGCGACTGCCCATCGATGTCGTCCATGCCAGTGAATACATCGGCATGGGCGAGAAAGCAGCGCATGCCGTCCGCTCCAAGCGCGACAGTTCCATGCGCGTCGGCCTGCGTCTGGTCCGCGAAAAGAAGGTCGCCGGGTTCTTTACCGCCGGCAATACCGGCGCCGGAATGGCCACGGCCAAGATGGTCCTCGGCGCACTGCCGGGCGTCGACCGTCCCGCGCTGGCCATGGTCATGCCCACAACGGCAGGAACGCCATGCGTCCTGCTCGATGTAGGCGCAAATGTCGATTGCAAGCCGCAGAATCTTGAGCAGTTCGCCGTCATGGGCGAGCTGTACGCGCGCAGCGTGCTCAAAATTTCCCGCCCGCGCGTCGGGCTGCTCTCGATTGGTGAAGAAGAGGGTAAAGGCAACGAGCTCACTGCCGAAACATTGCCCCTGCTGAAGCAGCTTCCAATCAACTTCATCGGCAATGTCGAAGGCCGCGACATCTACAACGGTCACGCCGATGTCATTGTCTGCGACGGCTTTGTAGGCAACGTTGCCCTCAAAACATCGGAAGGCCTGACGAAACTTGTCCGCGACATGCTGAAGCAGTCGCTGAATACGACGGTAACAGCGCAGGTAGGCGCGCTGCTCTCGCGTAAGGCCTTCAATGCTTTCAAGAAGCGTCTCGATCCATCCGAATACGGCGGGGCCCCACTGCTCGGCGTGCGCGGAGTCTGCATCATTGGCCACGGCTCATCGAATGAGCGGGCTATTTATAACGGTATCCGCGTAGCCGCGGAATTTGCTCAGGCCGGCATCAACGAACGCATCGAGCGGGAATTCGCTCAACGACCCTCCCACCCGATTTCTCCGAACGGGATTGAACTACCTCTGCAGTAATCGACAAGAGGGAACTAACCCACCACTCATCCCGTATTCCATTCTGCAGGGCGAAAGTGTGTCTTCCGCGCCAATGACAGGCGTATGCTTAAAAATGCCACTCCCCTGCGAAACGGACAAAGCCCGGCATGGAATTTATCGAGGCCATCAAGATCGCGCTGCAATCGCTCTGGGCGAATAAGCTGCGCTCTATCCTTACCCTGATTGGCGTGGTCATCGGCGTGGCATCCGTCATTGCCGTCATTACGCTCACCAATGGCGTGAACAAGTATGTGGCCACAAAGGTCTACAGTTACGGCGCGGACGTCTTTACCCTGAGCAAGCAGGCGCCCGTAATCTTCAGCTACGAAGAATACGAGAAGTTCCAGAAGCGTAAGGACATTCACCTGGATGATTACGAGGCCATCCGTGATGAATGTAAATCCTGCGTCGGCGTAGGCGCGTTGCAGTCCACCACCGGAAAAGTGGTTTACGGCTCACATTCAAGTACGGACACCAGTATTCGCGGCTGGAGCTGGAACATGCCGGAGATGTCCAATCTGAACGTGGTGCTGGGTCGCAGCTTCACGCCTACTGACGAGCAATACGCTACACACACCGCCATCATTGGCTATGACATTGTCGATAACCTCATGCCCGGAATGGATCCCTTAGGTAAAGAAATCCGGGTGGATGGCGAGCCTTACACCGTCATCGGCGTGGGTGAACGGCAAGGCAAGACGCTTGGCCAGAGCCAGGACAACTATGTTTCGGTGCCCATCACCACATACCAGCGCAAATACGGAACAAACGCCAGCATTGTGATTTATGTCAAGGCGGGCGCAGTCGGCCCGGTGCTGGATCGTGCATCGGACGAGGCTCGCGCCATTCTTCGCGCTCGGCGGCACGACCGTCCGGGAGCTGAGGACAGCTTTAATCTCGACACCAATGCGACCTTTGTCGGTCTGTGGACCAGCATCAGCTCCACCTTCTTTTTTGTCGTGATCGGGATTGCGTCGATTTCACTCGTCGTCGGCGGAATCGTCATCATGAATATCATGCTGGTATCTGTGACCGAGCGGACGCGCGAGATTGGGGTGCGCAAGGCGTTAGGCGCGCGTTACACAGATATTCTGCTGCAATTTCTGATTGAGTCGGCCACTATGTCTCTGGTAGGCGGAGCCATCGGCGTGATCTGCGGATCGGGAGTAGCGAAACTTGTAACGCTGCTGATCGGCTTTCCTTCTGATATTTCGATCTGGTCGGTATTTCTGGCGCTGTTTGTTTCCGCCGGAGTGGGAATTTTCTTTGGTGTTTATCCCGCGCGTAAGGCTGCCATTCTTGACCCCATTGTCGCGCTGCGGTCGGAGATGTAATGGAAGCCGGGAAGGGCAATCGAAATGAAAGTCACTGATTCGCGTGAAGCCGTCCGCATGGCTTTTGAAACATTGCGTGCTAACAAGCTCCGCTCGGGCCTGACCATTCTTGGCATCGTGATCGGGGTGGCTACAGTCATTACTATCTCGTCGATCATCAGTGGCCTGAACAACAATGTGCAGGCGTGGGTGAGCACACTGGGCACCAATGTGCTCTGGGTCTTCCACATGCCGGTAATCGGTGTTCGTCCCACAGCGGAGATGCTGGCGCGCAAAAAGCTTACTTTTGATGATGTAGCCGCTATCCGGACTCTTCCGCACGTGGTGGCCGCTGATGGCGGCGTGCGGCATGTAAACCCCATCTTTCAGGCCGGTATCGTTGGCGTGAAATACGGCAATAAGATGGCGCAGGGCACACTTCTGCAAGGCGACTCAGCGCAGATTGCCGAGGTTGCCGACATTACTCTCAAAGAGGGCCGCATTTATACCGAAGACGAGGACGAGCGGCGGGCCAACGTCGTGATCCTTGGATACGATACAGCCGACCAGCTCTTTGGCAACGACAGCGCGATCGGCAAAGAAGTCACCATCGAAAATAATGTCTTTACGGTGATCGGAGTTTTCGACAAACGCAAGCAGCCTTTTGGTGGTGGGCGTAACCCAGACGACAATGCGGCATTTTTCCCCATCGGCACATTCATGAAAATGCACCCCGAGGACGCAGTGAAAGGGGGTGTCTGGGTGAGTGTGAAATATGACGATCCGAAGTACCGGACTCTGGTGGAAGACGAAGTGCGTGAGCTGTTGCGGCGTCGCCGCCATGTCCGCGTGGAAAAGCCGGATGATTTTGAGATATTCTCACCTGATTCTCTGACACGCCTCTGGAACCAGCTTACCGGCGGGCTCGCTATCTTCATGGTCGCGGTTTCGAGTGTTGGTCTTATGGTTGGCGGCGTTGGTGTCATGAATATCATGCTGGTTTCGGTCACCGAGCGCACAAAAGAGATTGGCGTGCGCAAAGCCATTGGCGCGACCAAGCGCAATATCCTGCTGCAGTTCACCATTGAGGCCATCACGCTTTGCGCTCTGGGAGGCGTCATTGGTATTTTTGCCGGCGGCATCATTACGCTCATCATCCGTCTGCTGTTGAGCGCATTACCGGCTACCATGTCCAGTATGTGGGCGATGATTGGCTTCACCGTCTCCTGCATGATCGGGCTGGTTTTCGGCATTTATCCGGCGTGGAAAGCGGCAAACCTCGATCCGATTGAAGCGTTGAGATACGAATAACAAGCACAGCGCTTAAAGTGCGGGGCAGACGTGTAATGCGCCGAGCGCTGTACGCTGCACCCTGTAAACTGAGCATTCATGCTCGGAATCATCATCGAAAGCATCACCAGCATCCTTGCTTTATGCGGGTTGGGCTTTTACTGTGCTGCGCTCTGGAGCGCGCGTGATTTCGTCCGCCGCAAGCGCAGGGATGCACCCGGCTTCCATCCACCAGTCAGCATTCTGAAGCCGCTCAAGGGTTTTGATCACGACATGTATGCGAGCTTTGTCAGTCACTGCCGCCAGCAGTACGCAGGTGAATACGAAATACTCTTCGGCGTCAGCAGCATGGACGATCCAGCCGTTGCTGCAGTCGAGCAGTTGAAAGCTGAATTTCCCCGAAACGCAATTCGTCTGGTTCTCTGCCCGGAAGTGCTGGGCGCGAATGGCAAAGTCAGCAACCTGGCGCAGATGGTCCCGCAGGCCCGTTTCGCTTACATCCTCATCAACGACAGTGATATCAAAGTTTCGCCGCGCTATCTAGAACGCGCCCTGGCTCCATTTGCAGACGCCAAAGTCGGCATGACGACAGCGCTTTATCGCGGACGCGCGCACGGCACACTCGGCTCCAGGATGGAAGCGCTTGGTATCGCAACCGACTTTGCCGCCGGAGTGCTCACGGCGCGCAAGCTGGAAGGCGGCATCCGCTTTGGATTGGGTTCAACCTTGGCTATGTCGCGTGAGGTCCTCGATGCCATTGGCGGCCTCGTTCCGCTCGCCGACTACCTTGCCGATGACTACGAGCTGGGCGCACGCATCTCCGCAGCAGGATATCGCGTCGAGCTGATGGATGAGTTCGTGGAGACAACAGTACCGGCCTACGGCTTCCGGCAATTTCTCGCTCATCAACTACGCTGGGCGCGCGGTATGCGCGATGCGCGCAAATGGGGTTATGCCGGAGTTGTTTTTACTTTTGGATTGCCGTGGGCTGTACTGAATCTGATTGCCGCAGGCATGAGTCTACCGAGCATTGCGCTGCTTAGTCTGGTGTTCGCAGGGCGTGTGACGCTCGCCCTTACGATCGGCGTTGGACTTCTTCGCGACCGGCAGGTCCTGCGCGATCTGTGGCTGCTGCTGCCGCGTGACCTGATTGCGCTCTTCATCTGGCTGTGGAGCTATGCCGGAAACACGATTACCTGGCGTAACCAGACATTTGAATTGAAAAACGGCAAACTGCAGCACCTCTATTCAGGGAAAAGCGAGGCGTAGCTTGAATACATTGTCATCCCGACCGGAGGCGCGAAGCGCGGTTGTGGAGGGCCCTGCAGTTTGTATCCGGCTGCATAATTTTAATTCGCTTTAGAACACAGCGCCGTGAGAACTGGGTTTGTTGCTGAGAATCTCTTTTCCGCCGCTGATCCCAATGACAAAAGGCTGCCCGGGCAACGCCGGAACCTGATCGAGCGGCGTCCATAGAAACACGCGATTGTCGCCCGTCCAGAGCTGCGTCAGCCTGTCATCGTCGATAAAGACGTTCGGCGCATCCGGGAACAAAGAGCCGTACCACAGTCCGCCGCCGCGCCCATTCAACAGTTCGACCTGGCGCTCCAGATAAAAGGGCAATGAGGATGCCCGTTCATAGCGGCCATTAATGATGATCACATCATCGTTGTCGAGCTCTGGCTTGATGGCATTGGCCAGAATCTGCGAAGAGACCGCGGGCGACAGTGTGTTCAGCGCCAGATGTGCCGCGATCAGAAAGGCCGTGACTGTACCGACAAGGAAGCAGTTTGCCATGCGGGCTTTGCCTGCCAGCCGGAACCAGAGATTTGCAGTAAGTCCGATGAGAATAGCCGCCGTCGTAATGCTGAGAGGCACGCGGAAGGCTCCCAGGGCGCGCTGCGTCAGATCAAAGAAGTGTCCGAAGAAGAGCCGATGTGTGCGCGTGACCTGCTGCAGAAACTGCGTCACATCGGTCCCAATGGGCAATGGCTTGTAGTGAATGGCGAAGATCAGCGAAGCGATGGCCGCAGCCAGTCCAACGAGAAACAGGACCCAGGCGACGAGGCTTCCTGTCGTGGAAGGCTCCCGTTCGTCTTCTGCCAGCCAATAACCGGCCAGCAGCGCCAGCGGCGGCAATGCCGGGAGCACATAGTATTCCTGCCGCGCGGGAAAACTGAAAAAGACCATTACTACCACGGCCCAGATCACCAGCAGCAGCATCGCGCGTTGCTGTTCTTCGAGTGCTTCGCGGCGGAACGCGCTTTTCCAGCGCAGGCGGCCCAGTAAAATCAGCGCAAAAATACACCACGGAGCGATAAAGGCCAGGAGCAGCAGCCAGAATAGAGGAAGTGGCACGGAATCTGAGCTGTTCGGTATTCCGAGGCCGAAATAACGCGCAAACTGCTCGTGAATGAAATAGAGCCACACGAATCCATGCACGTTGCCGGGGGGATTGCTGATCGATGGATTTCTCAGCGCGGCGAAGATATGCCAGGGCACAGCAACAATCAGAAAAGCGATGGGACCGTTAATAGGATGCCAGCGCAGCAGATGCCGCAGGTTTCGCGTGAAGAAGAGGTAAACCAGAATAACAATCAGCGGCAGGACTACGCCCACCAGGCCCTTGGTTAGAACGCCGAGAGCGCAGCAGATGGCGAATCCAAGCGCATTCGTCAGCGATGGCGCAGATTCGCCCAGCGATTTCCAGAAGAAATACATCGCCAGCGAAATCCAGAGGCAAAGCATCACATCCGGCATGAGAATCCGCGTGAAACCGAAGATGCCGCTTGCCGTCACCAGGCACAGCGCAGCATAGAAGCCGGACTGGAGCGATCCGAACAGCGCCTTCCCCAGCGCAAAAATCACGAGGAAGAGCGCCAGCGCATAGAGCGCTAAGGGCAGACGCGCGGCCCAGTCATGCTCGCCGAAGATTTTGAAGCTGCCGGCAATGCTCCAATACAACAGCGGAGCCTTGTCAAGATACCGGATGCCGTTGACATGGAGCGTAACCCAGTCATGCGTAATCAGAATCTCCCGCGCGGCTTCCGCGTGCAGCGCGTCGGCATCGTCCAACAACGGCGGACGCACCAGGGCAAAGGAGCCGTAGAGCAGCAGCCATATTCCGAGAATGGGAAAAAGGAAGCGCTTCATCTGCTGGGAGATGATTATAGAGAAGCGCGCGGCCTTCTATTTACCAATGCGCTAACTACGAGCATGGTTCGTGTGCCGCAAAGCTTTGAATAACAGCGCTGCGAATAACTCAAATGGGAAAAATCTGCATAAAAATTTTTGCGGCGCGCCCGCTCCGACTTGCCGATTCTGCCTGCTGGCCACTATATTGATTTTTCACTGAAAAACTGTGTTCGGCAGATAGCAAAGCCGGGCCGCGACGCTAATACCCTCCAACCACATACGGACTTCGAGGAAGCAGGAAAGCATTCATGGCGCAGATTTTTGACCGCAGCTCGAACGCTCTGGCGCGGATGAGCCTGGTCTTGACGGGGTTGATCGTAATTGCCTTAGGAGTGACGCTGGACCAGCTGCAACGGTCGCCCTGGGTAACCCGCCAGGGGCAGCGCGCCGATCAGCCGGTTCCTTTCAGCCACAAACATCACGTGCAGGGGCTGGGTCTTCAGTGCCAGTACTGCCATACGTCGGTTGAAAAGTCGAGCTACGCAGGCATTCCTCCCACACGGACCTGCATGAACTGCCATGCGCAGATCTGGACCAACGCCGAGCTGCTGGAGCCGGTCCGGAACAGCTGGGCCACCGGCCAATCGATTGTCTGGACCAAAGTCCACGACCTTCCTGATTTCGTCTACTTCAGCCATGAGATTCACGTAAATAAGGGCATCGGGTGTTCAAGTTGTCATGGCCGAGTCGACGAAATGCCCATCATGTATCAGCAGAACACCCTGCAGATGGAGTGGTGCCTGAACTGCCACCGCCATCCCGCCGCAAACATACGGCCGACGAGCGAAATCTACAACATGGCCTGGACCGGGCCCAGCGAGCTGAAGCCGGTCTGGTGCGCGGTAAAGCAATCGGCAAAAACGGGTACGCCCACAGCCGAAGACGTAACCTGCACCGAGAACAATCCCAATCCAGGCGCAGGTGGAGAGCTGGCGTCTCTGCATGCATTGCCGGTCGGGCTGCATGGTCAGACGGCCACTGATGCAGGCGGCGCGACAGCGGCTCCGGCAGTGTTGAATTATCAGAAGTTCACCAGCCAGGAAGAGTTGGGCAAATTCCTGGAAGCGCAGTATCACATTCGCAATCCGCGTGATCTGTCGAGTTGCGAGGTCTGCCATCGATGACAGACAAGAGACAAGACCAAAAGATGAGCACAAACGGATTAGTGACGCTTGAAGCCAGCGAGCCGGAAAAGTCCAAAGGCATGACGCTGGAAGAAGTCCGCAAAAAGCTGAGCGGCAAGACCGGAAAGAAATACTGGCGGAGTCTCGACGAGCTGGCTGATAAGCCGGAGTTCGGCGAAATGCTCAGCCGCGAGTTCCCGCAGCAGGCCTCTGAGTGGATCGATCCGGTATCGCGTCGCGGCTTCCTGAAGCTGGCAGGCGCGTCACTGGCGCTGGCTGGCCTTTCCGGTTGCACCAAGCAGCCCGATGAGCCAATCTATCCCTACGTTAAAGCGCCTGAAGACCTGATTCTGGGCAAGCCGATGTACTTCGCTTCAGCCGCCCCGTTTCCGACCGGCGCGGTGCCGGTGCTGGTCAAGAGCGACGCCTTCCGCCCCATAAAGATCGACGGCAATCCCGAACACGCTTATAACAAGGGTGGTTCCGATCCCCTGACCCAGGCCACACTGCTCGACCTGTACGATCCCGACCGCTCGCAGCATGTTCTGTATCGCGGCGAGACGCGCACCTGGGGGGCCTTTCAGGCGGCATGGCGCTCGGCGCTGGCAGACAAGAAGTCTTCCGGCGGAACCGGCATTTATTTTCTGAGCGGCACGGTCACTTCGCCGACCCTTGCCGCGCAGTGGAAAAAAGCCCAGGCTGCATTCCCGAACGCGAAGTGGATCCAGTATGACGCGGTGAATCGCGATTCCGCCTATGCGGCTTCAAAGGCTGCTTTCGGCGACTATCTCGACGCGCAGTACAAGCTCGATGCCGCCGACGTGGTCCTCTCGCTCGATGCAGATTTTCTCTCCGGTTCGTTGTTCCCCGGCTTCCACAAGCTGGCTAAGGACTTCATCAACCGGCGCAGGCTCGACGGCACCACGGAGATGAACCGCCTCTATGTTGTCGAGAGCTGGACCACGACGACAGGCCTTAAGGCAGAGCACCGTCTGGCCCTCCGCGCGAGTGATATCGGGTCGTTTGCAGCAGCGCTTGCGGGAGCACTCGGATCAGGAGGCGCAGGTTATAACGGTTCCGATGACGCGAAGAAGTTCCTCGCCGCCGTGGCGAAAGACCTGAAGGCGAATGCCGGTAAATGCGTCGTCATCCCCGGCGAACAGCAGTCCCCCGCTGTTCATCTCGCAGCTATCGCCATTAATCAGGCTCTGGGCAACGTCGGCAAAACAGTCGTATACACCGAGACCGTCAATCCGATGCCCTCGATTCAGGGCGATGACCTGAAATCACTCGTTGCCGACATCCATGCAGGCAAAGTGGAGTGGCTCGTCATTCTTGACAGCAATCCGTCATATTCGACGCCGGCTGATCTCAAATTCGAAGAGGCGCTGGGCAAAGTCAAAACGATCGTCCACCTGGGCTCGCACGTAAACGAGACAGCGCAGCAGGCGCATTGGCACATCAACAGCGTGCATTATCTGGAAAGCTGGTCGGACGCCCGCTCCTACGACGGGACCGTCTCCATCGTTCAGCCCATGATCGATCCGCTATACGGTGGCCACACAGCGCACGAGATTGTTCAGGCGATGCTCGACAATCCGGACCTCTCTCCGTATGAAGCGGTCCGCGAAAACTGGCGGCAGCAGCTTTCCGGCAAGGGAGACTTCGAGTTCAGCTGGCGCAAGGCTCTACACGACGGATGGATTTCAGATACAGCTTTTCAGCCAAAAAGCGTATCGGCCAAAGCCGGAGCCGCAGCGCAGAATTCGGCCGCTCAAAATGACGCACTGGAGATCGTATTCCGACCTGACTACAACCTGTACGACGGCCGCTACGCGAATGTGGGCTGGCTGCAGGAGCTGCCCCGCCCGGTAACCAATCTCTCCTGGGACAACGCGGCGCAGATGAGCTATGCCACTCTGGTCAAGAACGGCCTCTCTGAGCACGATGTAGTTGAGATCAGCGCCAACGGCCTCAAAGTCCTGGCTCCCGTACTTGCCGTTCCTGGTCATCCTGACAACACCATCACCCTCACCCTCGGTCAGGGGCGCAGCCGGGCCGGTCGCGTAGGCAGCGGATTCGGCTTCAATGCATACGCTGTCCGCAGTTCTGAGGCGCCGCTGTTCACAAACGGCAGCCTGCGCAAGACGGGTGACACCTACGAGTTCGCTGTCACCAAGAGCCATTACATTGACCACCGCGCTATCTCGCATGGCGGAGACGGCAGCGGAACGCACTCTATCGAAGGCAATGAAGCCATTGATCGCGGCATTGTCCGTTACGCCACGCTCGAAGAGTTCAAGCAGAATCCGAACTTTGCTCATGAGGGCGAGGGCCGCGACGTTCCCGATACTACAGAAACCATGTTTCCCGCCTACCGCTACGACAAAAACGCCTGGGGCATGTCGATTGACATGAATGCCTGCGTTGGCTGCAATGCCTGCGTCGTGAGCTGCTATGCGGAGAATAATATTCCGGTTGTCGGAAAACATCAGGTGTCCGTGGGCCGTGACATGCAGTGGTTGCGCATCGATACCTATTTTGAGGGCGATCTGTCAGCGCCCCGCGCGCATCTCCAGCCGATGCTCTGCCAGCACTGCGAGAACGCGCCCTGTGAGCAGGTATGCCCGGTTGGCGCGACCGTGCACACGCCGGAAGGCCTGAATATGATGGTCTATAACCGCTGCGTGGGCACACGTTATTGCTCGAACAACTGCCCGTACAAGGTGCGCCGCTTCAATTTCCTGCTCTTCTCTGACTATGAAACTGAGAGCCTGAAGCTGATGCGCAATCCGGACGTTACCGTCCGCAGCCGCGGCGTCATGGAAAAGTGTAGCTACTGCGTGCAGCGCATCAATGCGGCGAAGATTGAAGCGGACAAGGAAAACCGCGAGATTCGCGACGGCGAGATCGTGACCGCCTGCCAGCAGGCGTGCCCGACCAACGCGATTGTCTTCGGCAATATCAATGACAGGTCAAGCAAGGTCCGCAAGCTCAAAGAGCAGTCGCGGAGCTACGGCGTACTTGAAGGCAACAACACGCGCCCGCGCACGACCTATATCGCAGAAGTTTTGAACCTGAACCCCGAACTGGCCGAAGCGTAGGCCCTAACGGTTAAGAGGTTGAACGGAATATGGCAACCAAAGATGTACCAGTAAACGATCCGATGGTGGATCCGGTCACTGGGGAACTCCGGGTCATAGCGCCCGGGCATACCTTCAAGTCGATTACCGAGAAGCTCGCGGGCATCGTACTGACCAGCCATACCCCTCTGGGCTGGTGGGGCGGCTTAGTGATTGCCGGGGGCGGCGTAGGGCTGCTGGGGCTCGCCGTTACTTGGCTCTTCCTCAAAGGCGTCGGCATCTGGGGCATTACTATCCCGGTCGCCTGGGGCTTCGCCATTATTAACTTCGTCTGGTGGATCGGTATCGGCCATGCCGGGACCCTGATCTCAGCCATCCTGTTGCTCTTCAAGCAGAGCTGGCGCAACTCGATCAACCGATTCGCCGAGGCCATGACCATTTTCGCCGTGGTCTGCGCCGGTCTGTTTCCGCTGATTCATACGGGCCGTCCGTGGCTGGGGTACTGGCTCTTTCCCTTGCCCTTCACCATGAATGTGTGGCCACAGTTCCGCTCCCCTCTGCTCTGGGACGTCTTTGCGGTCTCGACCTACGCCACCATCTCGGTCGTCTTCTGGTACATCGGCATGATTCCCGATCTGGCGACCCTGCGCGATGGCGCGAAGTCAAAATTCGGGCAGTTCTTCTATGGCATGATCGCGCTGGGCTGGCGCGGCTCAGTGCGGCATTGGGTCCGCTACGAAACAGCTTCGCTTCTGCTGGCCGGTCTTTCGACGCCGCTGGTTCTCTCGGTTCACACCGTCATCAGCTTCGATTTTGCCGTGGCGCTCCTGCCCGGCTGGCATACGACCATCTTCCCGCCCTACTTCGTTGCCGGCGCTGTGTACTCGGGCTTCGCCATGGTCATTACGCTGGCGGTGCCCATCCGCAAGTTCTATCACCTTGAAGACATCGTCACCATCCGCCATATCGACAATATGGGCAAGGTCATGCTCCTGACCGGCCTGATCGTTGCTTACGGATATGGAATGGAAGTTTTTATGTCGTGGTACTCGGCCAGTCACTGGGAGTACTTCATGATGTGGAACCGCATGTTCGGGCCGATGGGATGGGCCTACTGGGTGCTTATTACCTGCAACATCGCACTGCCCCAGCTGATGTGGATCCGCAAGTTCCGAACCAACGTTGCTCTGATGTTCATCATGTCCTTCATCGTGAATACGGGCATGTGGTTTGAGCGCTTCGTGATCGTCGTTACCAGTCTGTTGCGCGATTACCTGCCTTCTTCCTGGGGCACTTACAAGGCCACCCGCTGGGATTACGCAACGTTCATCGGAACACTGGGACTCTTCACGTTCCTGTTCTTCCTCTTCATTCGCCTGCTGCCGATGATTCCCATGTCTGAGCTGCGTATCCTGCTGCCCGAGGCGAAGATTCATCCGAAAGGCGAACCTCTGCCGGAGGCTGGTGACTGATGCCTGTTCAAGAAGGAACCTACGGACTACTCGCTGAATTCGATACACCTAGCGATCTGGTGCGCGCCGCGCAGGCCGCTTATGACTCCGGTTACCGGCGCATGGATTGCTACACGCCATATCCGGTGGAAGAGGCAGCGGCCGCCATTGGCTTTCATCGCGACAACGTCTCGCTGATCTGTCTCATCGGTGGACTGCTGGGTGTAGTAGCCATGTTCAGCCTTGAGACATGGATCTCCGTCTGGGCCTATCCGCTGAATATCGCAGGCCGCCCGTATTATTCCTGGCCGGCATTTATTGTGCCTGCCTACGAATGGACGATTTTGTACGCCGGGCTTTCAGCGGCATTTGGCATGCTCGCCGCGAACGGGCTGCCGCAGGTCTATCATCCTCTGTTCAATGCGCCAAACTTCCGCAGCGGCGCAACATCGGACAAGTTTTTCCTGTGCCTTGAATCGACAGACCCGAAGTTCGATATCGCTGAGTCGCGGGCCTTTCTTGAAAAGCATCAGCCGGTCTCCGTGGTGGAGGTGGAGTATTAAGAAAATGAGCCAAACCCGCACGGTAGGCACGTCCGTTGGATTGCTGGCGGCAATGCTGTTGCTGGCCGGCTGCCGTCAGGACATGCACAACGAGCCGAAATTCATCCCGCAGCGCGGCACGGATTTCTTTGCCGACGGACGCTCGGCGCGGCCCCAAGTGGAGCATACAGTCGCCCGCGGCCAGTTGCGCGAAGATGAATATTTCTACACCGGTCTTGTGAATGGTAAAGAGCAGGATGCCCTGCCTTTCCCGGCAACGCTCGCTGTTCTGGAGCGCGGGCAGGAGCGCTATAACATCTACTGCACCCCTTGCCACTCGCGCGTGGGCAACGGTGACGGCATGATCGTGCAGCGCGGTTATAAACCCGCCGGGAATTATCACGATGCCCGGCGCATGGCGCAGCCCCTGAGCCACTATTTCTATGTCATGACCAACGGATATGGAGCCATGCCGGATTATTCAGCGCAACTCACCCCCGCAGACCGCTGGGCAGTTGCCGCTTACATTCGTGCGCTGCAGTTGAGCCAGGCTGCGAAGGAATCGGATGTTCCGGCTGGCGCTCAGGTAAAGAATCTAACGGACATTGCCACGCAAGAGGGACTGCCCGCCAGCTTTGCCGGGCCCTGGCCGATGTCGGTCAACACAAATGTTCAGGCTCTGCCGCCGGTAGGCGAGGCAGCAGGAGCGCCGGCGGAAAATCCGAAGACTCCGGTGTTAACGCCGCAGCCTGCAACGGCAACGAATGCGAAAAAAGGCGAAACAGCTTCGCCCGAGACAAAGAAATAAGGATCAGAACGCATGGCGCAACATTCGAGTTCGGGTTATCACCAGAGAACATTGCCCGCTGACCTTTCCGCCCCCGTCTTCGTCAACCATTGGCGAAGCAGGGCGCTCATCATCGGCGTGGTGTTTTCCGTTCTCGGCATTATTCTCGGCTTTCTCGCCGGCGACGGCTGGAACCACTTCCTTCGTGCATGGTTGCTGGGCTTCATGATCAGCTTCGGCTTTTGCTGCGGCGGCATGTGCCTGTTAATGACCCAGTACCTCTCCGGCGGCAAGTGGGGCCTGCTGATACGTCGTCCCCTCGAAGCGATGACGCGCACACTTCCGCTTGTCTTCCTTTATTTCCTTCCTGTCGGCATCTTCGGCATGTCATTCGGCAAGCTGTACCTGTGGGCGCAGTATCCTGACGCGGAGAATGCTCTCAGGGACCACCTCATTACCCATGAGCAGGCCCACGCCATCATCTGGAAGAAGCCAATGCTCAATCCCACCAGCTTCTGGATTGTTTCGCTGTTCATCTTTGCCAGCTGGGCTTTTTATACGTTCTTTCTCAATCGCTGGTCTTTGCAGCGCGATGCGGACAGCGAGCCGCGCGTCCGTTACTGGCAGGTGAAGTTCGAAAACCTCAGCGGTTTCGGTGTGCTCTTCTATACCATCACCCTGACGGCCGGCGCGATCTACTGGGTCATGTCTCTCGATCCTACCTGGTATTCCACCGTGTACGGTTTCCAGTTTCTCGTTGGACAGGCCTATGGCGTTCTCGCGCTCGTGATTCTGACTCTGATCGGCCTGTCGAAGGCCGAACCCATCAAAACCGTCCTGCGCGTCACCGAACAGCATGATCTCGGCAAGCTCTGTCTCGCCTTCGTCATGCTGAACATTTATCTCGCTTTCGCCGCTTTCCTGATTATCTGGTCAGGTAACTCGCCGGAAGAGATTCCCTGGTACCTGGACCGCATTCGCGGCAACTGGGGCGTGGTCGCTACGCTGGATTTTGTCTTCCACTGGCTCCTGCCTTTCACCTTGCTGCTCTCACGCGATCTCAAGCGCATCAAGGGCCGTCTGGCCGTATGCTGCTGCATCATGATTTTCGCCCGCTGCTGGGATATGTGGTGGCTGATCGAGCCGAACTTCAAGGACGCAGCTCGCAACCTGCATTTCAGCATCGGCATTCTGGAATACGCCGTCGTGCCGGTCGCGCTCATCTCCTTCTGGATGGCCTACTACTTCTCGCAACTGAAAACACGCCCGCTGGTCGCCACCAACGATCCGCATGTGGCTGAGATTCTGGAGCCTGAACATGCACACGCATAACGAGCACGAATCGCATAACAAACCGGCTTCGGTTCGCGAGGGTTACGAGGTCACCGATGTCAGCGCGCAGGGAATTGTCGTTTTCCTCATTGGCCTTGCCGCTTCGGTCGCCGTTTTCTTCATCTTCTGCTTCGGTCTGGGCAAAGTGATTAACAACACACTGCAAAAGCACGATGGCCCGCCGAACAAGTGGTCCCAGATGAACTTCCCGGTGGACAAGACGTACCACATCCAGTCAAACCCGACGCTCGAGCAGAAGCAGCTTCGGCAGCTGACCGGAGCATTCCCCACTCCCCGGCTGCAGGGTGATGACGGCGATCTGGATACCGCCGACCTCCACGCCCGGGAAGACCTGCTGCTCGACTATTACAGCTGGATCGACCGCTCGAAGGGCACAGTCCGCATTCCCATTGATCGCGCGATGGAACTGATCGCGCAGCGCGGATTGCCTGTGCATCAGGCGCCTCAGGCGTCCGAACAGTTGATGGCCGGCGACAGTGCCGTATCCGTGCAGGCCCCTCTTACGGACGGCTTCGCCCGCACCGCCTATGAACAGGAGCTGCGCGAAAGCGCAGTAAAGCAGGCCGGAGAGCAGTCTTCAGCGAAGGTAAACAATAACTAGGAGCAGCCAAACGGCGTGAAATCGTCGCAAAAAGCGGATTAGCATAAGAAGAAATGGAGCAAAAAAGCACAATTCGGCGCGGAAAAATGGCAAAAAGCGCGCTAACGCTGGCCGCTGTCTTAGCGCTGTGCATCACCGCGGCCTGGGCGCAGGTTTCCGGCCCCGGCGACAAGCAGATGGGCGAGCCTGCCGCAGACCATCTCCCTTCGGTGCTCAGCCAAGCCACTGTCGTCCAGAAGCTGAATACGCAGCTTCCGCTCAATGCGCAGTTCCGCGATGAAACCGGTAAAACCGTGAGTCTGGGCGATTATTTCGGAAAGCGCCCTGCCATCCTTTCGCTGGTCTATTACAACTGCCCCATGCTCTGCTCCGAAGAGCTGAACGGCCTGGTCAGCGCGCTCGAAATGGTGAAATTTACCCCAGGCAAGGACTTTGACATCATCGTGGCCAGCATTGATCCGAGCGAAACCCCGGAGCTGGCTGCCAAGAAAAAGGCCTTTTATCTCAAGAGATACGGGCACCCGGAAACCGCCGATGGATGGCATTTCCTGACGGGCCAGCAGCCGGCCATCAACGCTCTGGCGGATGCATCCGGGTTCGGCTATGTACGCGTTCCGGGGCCTGACGGCAAGCTGACGCAGTTTGCTCATGCCAGCGCCATCGAGCTGGTGACGCCGGACGGAAGGCTTTCACAGTATTACCTCGGCGTTGAATATTCACCGAAAGATTTGCGGCTCGGCCTGGTGGAAGCATCGGAGCATAAGATCGGCTCGCCGGTCGACGAGATTCTTACCTACTGCTATCACTATGACCCGATGCTGAACAGACACAGTCTGATCGTGGCGCGCATCGTGCAGCTGGCGTGCATCCTTACTGTGCTCTGTCTGGGCGGCTACTTAATTTTGATGTTCCGGCGTGACCAAAAGCGGGCGAAAGCCACGCCGGTTCCAAACTGGAAAAACGTGATCGGATAAAGTTAACGATGCATTTCATCAGTCCAGTACTCTGGCAGTTCTTAGTAAAGTGGCTCTCGCGCTTGCCGCTGTTTCCACCGGAAGCGTCGAGCATTGCTCCGTATACGGACGCCTTCTTCTTTTTCCTGCTGCTTATCTCGATAGTCGGGACCGGCATTGTTGTGCTGATGGTCGTTTCCTTCTCCATGCTCTATCGTAAGGAAAAGAACCCGGAAGCAACCCAGATCGAGGGCTCCACACTGCTTGAGGCCACCTGGACTATTATTCCCCTGGCGCTTTTCATGATTGCGTTTGTCTGGGGCGCGCTGCTTTACTTCCGCATCTATAATCCGCCCACTAACGCCATGAATATCTATATCGTGGGCAAGCAGTGGATGTGGAAGGCCGAACATCCCGGCGGCCAGCATGAGATCAATGCTCTGCATGTTCCCACCGGCAGACCCGTGCAGCTCACTATGATTTCGCAGGATGTTTTCCACAGCTTTTCCATTCCTGCGTTTCGCGTCAAGCGGGAAGTGATTCCGGGCCGGTACACAACCGTATGGTTTGAAGCTACGCAGCCGGGCACTTATCACCTCTTCTGCACCCAATACTGCGGCACGCTGCATTCGCAGATGATTGGCGAAATTGTGGCCCTTACCCCGGATGATTACCAGAAGTGGACGGCGGGCTCGACCAGTGGCGCGTCGCTTGCGCAGAACGGTGAGCGACTCTTCGCCAGCCTCGGTTGCGCCTCCTGCCACTCGGGCAGCCCTGACGCGCACGGCCCAAGCCTGGCTGAGGTGTACGGCAGCAAGCTGCAGATGGCGAATGGCTCCTTCGTTACCGTGGATGATGCCTTCCTCCGCGATACGATTCTCAACCCAACCATGCATCAGGTGGCCGGATATGCGCCGATCATGCCAACCTATCAGGGGCAGGTCAGCGAAGAAGGTCTCATCAGTCTCGTGGAATACATTAAGAACCTAAACTCGAACTATCGCGTTCAGCAGACGCTGAACACAAGCCAGGTCCAGACGGTTGCGCCAAGCGCGCCCGCCACTGGACAGGGAGTGGTAAAACAATGAGCGCATCTACAGTCCTGAAGCTTCCTCCGCAGGAAACCGCTGATCTGCCGAAGAAGTCATATCTGAATAGCGAGTACGGCCTGAAGAGCTGGCTGCTCACGCGCGACCATAAGCGCATCGCCATTCTCTATCTGTTCTCTACCGTCTTCTTCTTCACCATCGGCGGCACAGCTGCGGCCTTCATCCGCCTTAACCTGCTCACTCCGGGCGGGGAACTGATGGCGGCAGACACCTACAATAAGCTGTTCTCCATTCACGGCATCATCATGGTGTTCTTCTTTCTGGTGCCGATCGCCCCCGCCGTGCTGGGCAACTTTCTCATCCCCCTCATGATCGGGGCAAAAGACGTGGCCTTCCCCAGGCTCAACCTGCTGAGCTGGTATCTGTTCGTTACGGGGGGAGCTTGTGAGCTCTACGCCATCATCTGGGGCGGCATGGACACCGGCTGGACCTTCACCACGCCTCTCAGTACGCATTATGTAAACACGCATGTCATTGGTGCAGCGCTGGGCATCTTCATCGCCGGGTTCTCGTCCATCCTTACCGGGGTGAATTTCATCGTCACCATTCACCGGCTCCGCGCTCCGGGAATGACCTGGTTCCGCCTGCCTCTTTTTATCTGGTCCTTCTACGCAACCTCCATCATCTTCGTGCTGGCCACGCCAGTCATTGCCATTGCGCTGGTGCTCATTATGATGGAGCGCACCATTGGCATTGGCGTCTTCGATCCGGCGAGAGGCGGCGATCCTTTGCTCTTCCAGCACCTCTTCTGGTTCTATTCGCACCCCGCTGTGTACGTCATGATTTTGCCCGGTATGGGCGTTATCTCTGAAGTCGTCGCCTGCTTCAGCCGCAAGCGAGTCTTCGGATACACTGCTGTCGCCTTCTCTTCGGTCGCCATCGCAGTATTCAGCTTCTTCGTCTGGGCGCACCACATGTTCATCATGGGCATCTCGAACTATTCGGCACTCGTGTTTTCGCTCATGACCATGCTGGTGGCTGTCCCATCCGCGATCAAGATATTCAACTGGTCCTCGACCATGTACAAAGGCTCCATCACCTTTGATACGCCTATGCTCTACACCTTCAGCTTCATTGGGCTGTTCACTATGGGTGGAATGACCGGCGTAATGCTCGGCTGTCTCGGTATGGATATCCATCTCACCGAGACCTACTTCATCGTGGCGCACTTCCATTACGTGATGGTCGGCGGAATGGTCAGCGCGTTCATGGCTGGCCTGCACTTCTGGTGGCCGAAGATGACCGGGCGCATGTATCCGGAGGCGCTGGGAAGATTGGCCGCATCCGTGCTGTTTATCGGCTTCAACCTGACCTTCTTTCCGCAGTTCATCCTCGGCTATATGGGGATGCCGCGCCGCTACCACGCGTATCCGCCGGAGTTCCAGGTACTCAACGTGCTGTCTACAGCCGGTGCGTCCATCCTGGCCGTGGGTTATCTGCTGCCTATGCTCTACCTGACATGGTCGCTCAAATACGGCAAGGTTGCCGGTAGCAATCCATGGCGCGCAACAGGTCTTGAATGGCAGATCCAGTCACCGCCGCTCACAGAAAACTTCCTGGAAACGCCGGTTGTTGACTTCGAAGCGTATGACTTCGAGTGGCTGGCGAACAAAGAAAAGAATGAGGTGCAATCCGTTGGATAGCCAGGCGATCGCAGTCCCCGCAACCAAAAGCGAGATCGTGCACGAGCATTCTCCGCATCTGGAACACCATTTCGCGACGGAGAGCCAGCAGCGCGAAGCTTCGAACTTCGGAATGTGGCTCTTCCTGCTGACCGAAATAATGTTCTTCGGCGGTATGTTCACCGCATACCTCATTTATCGCATCTGGTACTACCCGGCATTCGTTGCCGGCAGCCACTGGATGATCATATGGGCCGGGACCCTCAACACCGTCGTGCTTATCTGTTCTAGTTTTACGATGGCCATGGGTGTTCACTCTGCCGAAATCCGCAATCGAAAGCTGCTGCTGCGCTATCTGATAGCAACGCTGCTCCTAGGCTGCGTCTTTCTTGGCATCAAGGCCTTTGAATGGCACGACGAATGGGAGCACCACCACGTTCCCGGCCTGAACTTCAGCATCAACGAGTTTACCCACGTAGATCCTCGCTATCCGCTGGATAAGCCGCTGCCCCGCGACATGGCCGAAAAGACCCAGGATTATTTCTCACTCTACTTTCTGCTGACCGGCGTCCACGCGCTGCACATGTTGATTGGCGTCTCGATTCTCCTGTTCATCATCTTCCATGCATGGAGAGGGGCCTACACCACCGGCAATATGAATTTTGTAGAGAACTTCGGCCTGTACTGGCACTTCGTGGATATCGTCTGGATATTCCTGTTCCCATTGCTTTATCTGATCAGTCGCCACCAGTGAGGACCCTGAATCAAATGACTGAACATTCTAAAAAAGAAATTCTCGACACCGAGCCGACACACCACGAAGTCCACATCGTCAGCCCTAAGATCTACGCCGTAATCTTCATTACGCTCCTGTTCTTCACCGGCCTTACGGTGGCCGCTTCCTATTTGGAGCTTGGGGTCTTCAATGCCGTCGTGGCCCTCGCCATCGCCTGTACGAAGGCAGTGTTGGTGATCCTCTTCTTCATGCACGTCAAATACAGCTCGCGGCTGACAAAATTGACTGTCGCCGCCGGCTTCTTCACCTTCCTCATCCTCATCACCATGTCGCTGACCGACTACATCAGCCGCGCCTGGGGACTCTGGTAATGCTTATCGATTTCGACTGAACGGCAGCCTCAGCCGCCGTTTTAGTCTGCGACATGGTTTCTGCTCATTGCCCGTCTATGATCCGGCATCTAATATCAGCAGAAGGATGAGCCGGCAGGAAGAATTTTCTACAGCATTACAACGCTGCACAAATGATCCGCGCATAACAATCCGTCGCGGCGGCGAGCCTCTCAAAGATGGTAAATGCGTCGTCTACTGGATGCAGCGCGCGCAACGCGGCATTGATAATCCCGCGCTTGACCTCGCCATTGCTCTTGGAAATGAATTAGGCCTGCCCGTTATTACTTTCTTCTCTGTTATTTCCAATTACCCTAACGCAAATCTCCGCCATTACGCCTTCCTCAATCAGGGATTGCCTGATATCGAGGAGCATCTGGCTGAACGTAACGTATCTTTCATTGTTCGGCGGCCTCCCAATAATCAGCTGGAGAAGCTGCTTGGCGAAGTGGGCGCTGCTCTACTTATTGGAGACGAGAATCCCTGCCGTGAGCCGGAGCGCTGGCGCCGCGTTCTGGGCCGTCGTCTCCAGCTGCCTTTCTTCACCGTTGACGCCGATGTAGTCGTGCCGTCAAATCTTTTTTCTAAACACCAATACGCGCTGCACATCATGAAGCCGAAGCTCTACGCGGAGCTGCCCAAATATCTCGTGCCCCTTCCGCATACCAAGGCCGCACACGAATGGAAGCGTCCGGCGCATTTTGCCTCCCTGGATATTCGCACAGACATCACGCAGGGCTGGAAGGGGTTCGACCGCACCATTGCGCCGGTCGACACCTTCACCGGAGGAACGCGCGCCGCTCTCAAGCGGCTCAGTGCCTTCGTAAACCATCATCTGAGCAATTACCTCACCCGCCGAAACCATCCCGAATGGGACGGCACCAGTCGCATGTCGCCGTATCTGCATTTCGGCCACATCAGTCCCATTACCATCGCTCTCGCCGCGCAAAAAGCAGTTGAAGAAGGTAAAGCCACTCAAGCTGCATACGATGCTTACATTAACGAATTAATCGGATGGCGCGAGATATCCGTAAACTTCGTCAAGCATGTTCCTGATTACGACACGCTCCAGTGCGCTCCGGGCTGGGCACAGAAAACTCTGCGCGAACACGCTCGCGACAAACGCAATCCCGAATACTCCTTTGAGGAATTAGAGCAGGCCAGGACCTATGACGAGCTGTGGAACGCAGCCCAGATGCAGATGGTGAAATACGGCTGGATGCACAACTACCTGCGCATGTACTGGGCCAAGAAGATTCTCGAATGGTCGCCGAGCCCCGCGCGTGCCTATGAATACGCCGTCATTCTCAACGATAAATATGAGCTCGACGGGCGCGATCCCAACGGATACGCGGGCATAGCCTGGGCCATTGCCGGAGTGCATGACCGTCCCTGGTTCGATCGGCCCATCTTTGGCACCATTCGCTATATGTCCGCAGCATCTACGGGAAAGAAATTCAACTCACGGCGTTACATCGAAAATGTCGCAACAGGAAATTGGGCCGGCGACTGACGAACCAAAGTAACTTTGCGATCCGCGCAACTTCCCTCATACTGAATCCACTTTCCGCAACCTTGCTGAAGTACCGGGGCGCTTCCCATGGAGCGTTTTCTCGTATGTGCGGGCTAAGGATACATGGCAACGATTCGCTGGTGGAAGCTGGCCCTCTGGGCATCTATCGTCGCACCTGGTTGCGGACTCCTGACTGCGCAGGAGCAGGAACTCGCGCCCGCGCACAAAATTGTGCAACACTCTCAGCGTTTTATTACGCAGCGCGGCCTTAATCGCGCACTCGATAATAAATTCAGTCCCGCCGGCCTGCTGCAAAAGGCTTATGCGCAGCATCAGCTGCTTAAGGCCACCTCGAATGACAGCGGCACAACACCTCTGAGCGCTCCCTGGACTTCCGTCGGTCCATCCGCGGTCGATACCGCTGCATACGGACTTATCAGCGGCCGTATCACCAGCATCGCTGTCGATCCTTCTGACAGCAGCGGCAACACCGTTTATATCGGCAGTACCGGTGGAGGCATCTGGAAATCGACCAACGCCGCCGGTCCCGTCAATTCTGTAAGCTTCACGCCGCTCACTGACACCCTGCCCATCTCCAACGGATGCAGCACGCCGCCGCTTGCGTCGCTCAGCATCGGCGCGCTCACTGTGCAGCCTGGCGGAACCGGCGTCATTCTCGCAGGCACTGGAGACCCAAACGACTCGCTCGACTCCTATTATGGGACCGGCATCCTGCGTTCCGCCGATCACGGAAATACCTGGTGTCTTATCACCGACACCATGGATGGATTCAGCGGAGCACTTCGCGGATTCTCCTTCCGCGGGATGGGCTTCGCTGGTTTTGCCTGGAGCACACTTGATTCGCAACTTGTCGTTGCTGCCGTTGCAACATCCCGAGAAGGGAATGCCGTCAGCGCGACAGGCAACAGCAGCTTCGCCGGTCTCTATTATTCAAAGGATGCCGGCAAAACATGGTATCTCGCCACCATAGAAGATGATCCAACGAGGGTCATCCAGTCATCGCAGACATCGGCGACCGGCTATCTGGGTAATTCCGCCACTTCCGTTACCTGGAACCCTGTGCGGCAGAGTTTCTACGCAGCAGTGCGCCACCACGGCTATTACGAATCGTCTGACGGCGTCACCTGGACAAGGATGACCAATCAGCCGGGAATCAACTCCGCAAAGTGCCCGGCAAATCCGAATGGTGTCGGATCGGCCGCCTGCCCCATTTTTCGAGGGACCATTACCGCGCAGCCAGTTACCGGCGATCTATTTGCCATCACCGTGGACGACAACAATAAGGACCAGGGACTGTGGCAGGATGTCTGTTCTGTCGGGAGTGGCGCATGTGCAGCTACCACAGTTACATTCTCAAAGCAGATCGCAGACGCAGCCATCGATACCGGAAGCAGCGGCGCAATTTTACAGGGCGATTATGATCTGTCTCTCGCCGCAGTTCCTTACCAGCAGAACACCCTGCTTTTTGTCGGTACAAAAGACATCTTCAGCTGCAGTCTCGCCAACAGCTGCGTATGGCGGAACACAACGAACGTGGGCAATTGCGCGGCCGCCAAAGTTGCCCCCTCGCAGCATGCCTTCGACGCAACCTTCGGAGCATCTGGCCTGATCTACTTCGGCAATGACGGCGGACTCTGGCGCACGACTGACGCCGTTAACCAGCAACAGCCGGCGTGTTCCCGCGACGACGCCATGCATTTTCAAAACCTGAACGGTGGATTCGGATCGCTTGCGGAAGTCGGCGGCTTCTCCGAGGACCCACAGGATCAGAGTGTAATGATGGCCGCCATGGGGGCCTTTGGCACTGCTGCTCCGCAAGTTGGGTCCACAGCATGGGCCCAGGTGCTGGACGGCGAAGGCGACGTCAATGCCATCGATCCTGCTAATCCGCAGAACTGGTACACGACATCGGCTGCGCCTGTTGCCATCAATCTCTGCGCGCAGGGAACAGCCTGCGACAAGTCCGGCTTCGGCTCGCCCATCATTGGGAGCGCTCAGGTAGGCAACGACAGCTACGGACTCACGGGCTTTGCCCCGTGGATTTTAGATCCACAGAACACCGCCAATCTGATCATCGGAACCTGCCGTATATGGCGCGGTCCTGCGGCAAATGGGGAGGCGTGGAGCACCAGCAATGCAGTCAGCCCCATGCTAGACTCCATCTCGAATTCTTTCTGCAATGGCAATGCGCAGGTGCGCTCGCTCGCTGCTTCAGGGGGCCCGAAAGATCCTCCGGGCACAGCGGAAAAGATTTACGCAGGCATGGCGGGAGCTATCGACGGCGGAGCGACCATCGCGGGCCACATCTACAGTGCTTCGGTGATCGATGGATCAGCCGTCACGCCAACGTGGACCGATCTCTCCAGCTCTCCCATCATCAACAGTCCGCTATCTTCCTTCGGCGCTGGCGGATTTGATATCTCCAGCATCTATGTCGATCCTCATGACAGCACCGGCAATATCGTATATGTGGCCCGGCAGGGTTTCATTACCGGAAACGTCAAAGGCTTCCTCCTCTATCGCTCTGTCGATGGAGGAGCGCACTGGATTCAGATCGTCTCCAATCTTCCCAATGCTCCGGTTAACAGCGTACTCGTCGATCCAAATGATGCAAATACTGTCTATGTCGCGCTCGATACAGGCGTTTATGTAACTCGAAATATCAATCTCTGCACCGACACAGCACAGAATTGCTGGAGCATATTCGGGACCGGACTGCCCAACGCGCCGATCACACAACTCCAGGCTGTCAATTACTCCAACGTATCGCTTCTGCGCGCCTCTACCTACGGCAGAGGTATCTGGCAGATTCCCCTCGTGACAGCAAGCGTCGCAGTCACCACCGCAACTCTTAATCCGCCCTCGCTCACCTTCGCCAGCCGACAGATAAGCACTGTCAGCAGCTCGCAGCAGGTCACGCTCACAAATACCGGTGCCGTCACCCTGACTATCTCCGGCATCACCGCAAGCGCAAATTTCACTCAGCAGAATAGCTGCACGCAGCCCCTTGCATCCGGAGCAAGCTGTTCCATCCAGGTGAGCTTTGCCCCGACACAAACGGGCGCTCTCTCTGGAGTTCTCACAGTCTTTGGCAATTTGCCGACAGGCCAGGTCACAACCTCGCTTTCCGGCACGGGCCTGGCGGCTGGAAATGTCGTTCTATCGCCCGGCAGCTTTAATTTTGGTAACTCGCCCATCGGCACGGCGACCGCGCCCCAGAACATCACCATCTCGAACACCGGCGGCGTCAGCGTGAGCCTCCGACCACCTGTCATCACAGGCGACTTCAGCATCACAGCCAATACCTGCGGCGCATCGCTTCCTCCGAATACCGGCTGCACCGTCTCCATTGCATTCAAACCAACAGCGGCTGGTGGCCGCGTCGGAATTTTTTCCATCAGCGACGATGCCGGCACGCAGACAGCGCAGCTTTCCGGCAATGGACAGGCAGCAGCAACGGCAGTGCTTTCCGGCTCCATTCTGAATTTTTCGCAGCCTCAGACCGTCGGGACCAAAAGCGCCCCACAGCAACTGATGCTCACCAACAATGGCGATGTTTCTCTAACGGACATCGCCATCACGGTGAATGGCGATTTCACCGCGCAGAATGACTGTGGCTCATTTCTCGTCGGACATGCTGCTTGTGTCATCAGCGTCGCCTTCGTGCCTGCCAGAATTGGTCCGGAGAGCGGAGTATTGACGCTGAACACCCAACTCGGCGCGCAGACCGTAACGCTTTCCGGCACAGGCGTTGCGCCACCAGGTATCTCAGCCCTCCCATCCACCGTCAACTTTGGCGGACAGGGCGTGAAAACCACAAGCAGCCCGCAGCGGATCGTGCTTACAAATAATGGCGGCTCAGCATTGATCGGCCTGACCTTCACTGTGAACGGTGAATACGCCATAGCCGGGAGTAGCTGTTCAACGAACCAGACGTTGAGCGTGCAAAGCAATTGCTACATCGACGTAACTTTCACGCCTGCGCAAACAGGCCCGCGAAACGGATTTTTGACCATAGGAGCATCCAATCTTTCAGCCCCGCTCAATGTCGCTCTTTCCGGAACAGGCGAAGATTTTCAGATTGTCGTAAACGGTTCATCTTCCGCCGTCATCGTCAGCGGACAGACAGCAACCTATGCAGTCCAGGTAATTCCTGTAAACGGGTCATCAGGAACGCTGACGATGTCCTGCTCCGGAGCGCCGCAGAATGCAACCTGTTCGCTCAATCCCGGCACACTTCCACTTGCCGGCGGAGTCACCGGATTCGCAACCGTGACAGTCACAACTGGGGTAGCCACTACAGCCACATCCGCCATAAACCCACTGAGCAGCTGGAAGACAACAGGAATGGCTCTGGCCGCATTATTGCCGTGTGCCCTGATCGGCATACGAAAACGGCGAATCGTGATATGCCTCTGGCTCCTCTGCCTGCTGATTGTTTTCACAGGCCCGATCGCCTGCGGCGTCGCTGCAAGCGGAGGCGGCCAGACAACACCGCCGCCCGGAAACGGGACCTCTCCCTCCGGCGTCTATACTCTCAGCATCACAGCATCAGTTCCCGGATTGCAGAGAAGTGTGCCCGTTACGCTGACCATTCAGTAATTGCTCTGTCTGCGATACGATGAAATCTGGCGTTGCACTCTCGGCATCCATCACAGCATGAAACGCATTGTGTAGGCCGTGGAGCAATCGAGTGGTCTCCCGTAACCGTGTAGGTGCCGGATATTTCCATCGCTTGTGGGAAAGCTCTACACTGCAAAGGGCGTTATACCCGGCAGTCACAGGCGATTTTCGTTGAAAAGGAGTAGATACGCGGTCTATGACCGCACGTATTATGCGTAAGCGACTGGCTCTTTCATTTTTTTTCTTCCTGTTGGCAGCTTTGCCGCATGCGCACTCTCAGTCCACCACGGACAGTCCCCTGCAAGGCCAACAGAGCAGCGACTGCTCTGATCCTGCGAACGCCATGTCCCCGGCCTGCAGCTCAGATCTTAGCGGACAAAGTCAATATGGATTGGGCAGCTATAGCCAGAATTTACCGTTCGGGCAGACCGGAGAACGGAACGTTCCTGTCGGAGCCCCTTTCAGCGCCCGCACCTATACTGATCTGGGCAATGCCAATAACCCGAATGCAAATCAGAATCGCAACCTGCAACCGCTGACTGTTCCAGCGCCCCCTGAGCCGCTGACTGAATTCCAGAAATTCGTTGCCGGAACAACCGGAGAAGTGCTGCCCATCTTCGGCGCGAGCCTCTTTCGCAATGTTCCCTCGACCTTCGCCCCCGTAGAGCAGATTCCCGTCACCCCCGACTACATCATCGGTCCCGACGATGAGCTGCGGATCCGGGTCTGGGGGCAGGTCAATTTTAATGCCGATGTGCGCGTGGATCGCTCCGGTTCAGTCTATCTGCCTCAGGTAGGCGCCATTCATGTTGCCGGACTGCCGTTTTCTTCGATCGAGCAGCACCTGCGTTCTGAAATCGGTCGTGTTTATCGTAACTTCGATCTCACCGTTGACGCTGGCCAGCTTCGCTCCATCCAGATATTCGTGGTTGGACAGGCGCGCCGTCCCGGCTCCTACACCGTCAGCTCGTTAAGCACTTTGGTCAACGCGCTGTTCGCCTCAGGTGGGCCGTCGACGCAAGGATCGCTGCGCCATGTCTTGCTTAAACGTCAGGGAAAGACCATCACTGACTTCGACCTCTACGATCTCCTCGTCAACGGAGATAAATCAAAAGATGTACAGCTTCTCCCCGGCGATGTGATCTTCATCCCTCCACCCGGCCCGCAGATCGCGCTCACTGGAAGCGTCCGCCATCCCGCAATCTACGAATTGCGTGACAACAACACGACCCTGCAGCAGCTTCTTGACAACGCCGGAGGGACATCAACCGTCGCCTCCAGCTCACGCATCTCCATCGAGCGCATTCAGGATCACAATGCGCGCGAGGCGATGGAAGTAGCCTTTGATAGTACCGGCCTGGCGACTACCTTGCGCGATGGTGACATCCTGCGCGTCTTCTCCATCGTTCCACGGTATAAAAAGACCGTCACGCTGCGCGGCAACACTGCGAATCCCGGACACTTCGCCTGGCACGAAGGCATGAAGCTCAGCGATCTGATTCCGGACAAAGACGCTCTCGTAACCCGCGACTATTATTGGCGTCGCGCCCAACTTGGCCTTCCTACACCGGAATTCCAACCCTATGTCGCAGGCCCGGTGCAGTATCAGCCCTCAAACTCAATTGATCTGCAGTCGCGTCAGGCTTATCAGCAATGGCAGATGCAAAACCGCGTACAGCGCCTGCCAAACGGGCAATATGTCTTCGTCACTCCCGAGGGAACGCAGAGCACCCGGCCTCAGGATCAAAAGTCTGCCGTCAACCAATATCCATACGCGCAGGGCAACGTCTATCTGCAAGGCGAGCAGCAGTACACCATTCTTCCTCCTGTAAATGGGCAACAACAGCAGCCGACGGACATAAACGGAAATCCGCTCAGTACTCAGACGCAGCAGAATGGCCAGACTGCATCAAATCCCGGCACATACACTACTTCACAGATCGCCAGCAGCGGCAGCCTCGCCGGGCGACAAGCTGAGATCGTTACACAAAACACGGAAACCGCAGTTCGCAAAAATGACGTCAAGATGTCCGCTCCAGAGATCGACTGGGACTACGCCGTCATCGACCGTACTGATCCGGTAACGTTGAAGACCACTCTGATTCCCTTCAATCTCGGCAAGCTCATCCTTGAACACGATGCCTCACAGAATCTGACGCTTGAGCCGGACGATGTCGTCACCGTTTTCTCCCAGGCCGATATTCGCGTGCCGCTCGCAAAACAGACAAAATTTGTTCGCCTTGAAGGTGAGTTTTTTAACGCCGGTATTTACAGTGTTAAGCCCGGTGAAACGCTCCGGCAGCTTATAGCTCGTGCCGGGGGCCTGACTCCTAAGGCATACCTTTACGGTTCTGCGTTCACGCGCGAATCCACCCGTGTGCTTCAGCAGCAGCGTATCGATGAATATGTGCAGAACCTTGAACTGGAGATTCAACGCGGCGCAATTGCCGGCGTCGCGTCCTCTGTAAATGCGCAGGACGTTGCCAGCGCGAACGCTGCTTCCACCAGTTCCCGCGAATTATTGAACCGCCTGCACCAGCTTCGCGCCACCGGACGCATCGTGCTGCAGGTCAGGCCAGACAGCACCGGTGTTCAGGACTTGCCCGACCTGACGCTTGAAGATGGCGATGTTTTTATTGTTCCGCCGATCCCCGCCACAGTAAATGTTGTGGGCGCCGTCTACGACCAGAACTCGTTTATGTTTGTGCCTAACAGGCGTGTTGGCGACTACTTAAAAATTTCTGGTGGACCAGGCCGCGATGCCGATAAGAAACACATATTTATTATTCGGGCAGACGGTTCCGTTGTCAGCAAAACGACATCCAACGGTTTATGGGGTAATAATTTCGAATCCGCGCGCATGAACCCCGGCGACACGATCATAGTGCCGGAAAAGACCTTCCGGCCTACCGCACTTCGTGGTCTGCTTGACTGGTCGCAGCTCTTCTCGCAACTGGCTCTTGGCGTCGCGGCAATCAGCGTAATCTGAGGAAACTCCATTTATGAATTTTGCGTGAAATAGCCAATTAAAAGATCTTTCATTCGAAAGCGTGAGGTACACGCAACTTTCGGCGATTAGGAAGGTCTAAAAACGAAGAAAGCAAGATAATTGCCCGAGAACGAAACAAACTTTCATATCCAGTACTCGTTTGTTGATATAAATCGAAAGTTTTGAAGTTATATTGTTATGATCGACTTCTATCGGAGGATTAAATAAGGGCCTTCTCAAAAGGGACCGAAAGCTGTTCCGTTCATTTACTCTTTTGACTTCCATATGTAACCGTCAAGAAACGTATTTTCGAATTGATTCAAAATGGCTTGAATCATCGCAAGACTTGTATACACTGTAGTTTGCTGTATCAGGATCGACCAAATGAACCCATCCTCCGTTCCTTTGCAGCCTCGCCCTGCAAACAGCATCGGGAAGCGACTTGAAGTTCCGAATGACGTGACAAAGATGTACGCCGTTTCCGGAACCATTTACAGCCGCTCCACCTCTTATCAGCCACTTGAGGAACAGGCATGGAGCCTTTCAGACAGCAAGCGGCTCTTCGATATCATTTGCGCCAGCGTCGGGCTTGTCGTATTTCTGCCGCTTATGATCCTCATCGGCATCGTGATCGCCATTAGCTCGCCGGGTCCGATCTTTTTCCGCCAGAAACGGATGGGCCGCTGGGGGACGCTGTTCACGATCTTCAAATTCAGGACCATGATCGCTGAGGCAGAAAATGGACCCTGTATTACCGTTCAGGGCGACACGAGAATCACTCCCGTCGGCAGTCTGCTGCGCAAGTTCAAGCTTGACGAGCTGCCTCAGTTCGTCAATGTCATCAAAGGTGACATGAGCTTCATCGGCCCCCGGCCCAAGCTCCCGCATCATGAAAGCCTGCATATGCCTTTCCGCCCCGGCATAACCGGCGCGGCTACGCTCGCCTTTCGTTCCGAAGAGGAGTTACTGCGCCGCATTCCTCAGCAGGAACTTGATCTTTTCTACGCCCGCACCATCAAGCCTTTAAAAGCCAGGCTCGATTGGGAATATATGCAGCGAGCCACCTGGTGGACCGATCTCGGGATTCTCTGGTGCACGGCAACGGCGTGCCTGACTTCGCGTAATGCTCCCGCGCCCATTCTTGAATTCCCCGAGCAGCAAAGCGCCGAAGCGTAGAGTCTCTGTACAAACCTTGACTTGCTGTTCCCCAGACAGCACCCTCCGCTTATCGCTATACTTTCAATGAGGTGTATTTCCTCCGTCTCTCGTAAACAGGAAATCTGTCTATATGAGTAATTCCGTATCTGTCGAAGATGTTCGCCGAGTCGCCGAGCTGGCCAGTCTCGAATTAACGTCGGAAGAAGAAACCCGCATGCTGCGCGACCTCAACGCAATCCTCGATCATGTCTCGCAGCTCAACGAACTTGATACCTCGGCAGTTATGCCTATGGCCCAGGTCAGCGAAGTCATCAGCGACTCGCAAACGGCCACAGTTCTCCGTGTCGACGAGGTCCGTCCCAGCCTCGACCGCAGTCTCATCATGGCTGGCGCGCCTGAGACTGACGGGGCATTCTTCAAAGTTCCGAAAGTGATTGAACGGTAGTCCTATGGCCATTGAAACAGCAGAGGCAAAAACGCCTTCCATCAGCGATATTCGCAGCTCCCTCGAGTCAGGCGCGCGCAACGCAAGTGCTGTCGTCGAAGCATGCTTCCGTCAGATCGAAGCCCGCGATAAGGAAATCCATGCGTATCTATCCATCAATCGAGAGCGCGCGCTCGCGCAGGCAGCCCGTATCGACGATCTGGCCGCAAAGGGCAATCCTCTGCCGGTCCTCGCTGGTGTTCCCGTAGGCATCAAAGATGTCCTGACCATCGAAGGACTCCAGGCTACCGCCGGCTCCAAAATCCTTCAGGGCTACCGCGCTCCTTATACTGCAACCGCCGTGCAGAAGCTCGAAGCCGCTGGCGCTATTGTTCTCGGCAAGCTCAACTGCGACGAGTTCGCCATGGGGTCTTCAAACGAAAATTCCGCCTACGGCCCCGTCCACAACCCGCACGCATTAGACCGCGTCCCGGGTGGTTCCAGCGGTGGATCAGCCGCAGCCGTGGCCTCAGGCATGGCCGTCGCCACTCTCGGCACTGACACCGGAGGCTCCATCCGCCAGCCCGCTTCCTTCTGTGGTGTCGTCGGCGTTCTGCCCACCTACGGACGCGTTTCGCGCTACGGACTCATCGCTTTCGCTTCATCCCTCGACCGCATCGGCCCCTTCGCCGCAAATGTGCGCGATGCTGCCACCGTCTTCGGCGTTGTGGCAGGCCATGACCCGCTGGATGCCACGTCCTCTCCACTCCCAGTTCCGGATTACACCGCCGGCCTCGACAAAGGCGTTGCCGGACTAAAGCTCGGCGTGCCCTCCGAATACTTTGCCGAAGGTCTTGATCCCGAAGTCCGCGCCGCAGTCGAGCGCAGTATCGATCAGTTACGCGCCGCCGGAGCCCTCATCAAGCCCATCTCGCTCCCCCATACGCGCTACGCCATTCCGACGTACTACATCATCGCGACCGCCGAAGCGAGCGCAAACCTTGCCCGCTTCGACGGTGTCCGATATGGCTTCCGCGCCAAAGATGCCGATACACTCTCCGCCATGTATCGCCGCTCACGTGACGGCGGATTTGGCGCCGAAGTCAAGCGCCGTATCATGCTGGGAACCTATGCCTTGAGCGCCGGCTATTACGACGCCTACTACAAAAAAGCCCAGCAGGTCCGTCGCCTCCTCACCGAAGACTTCCTGAAAGCCTTCGCCGAAGTGGACGCCATTCTCACACCGACCGCACCCACTCCGGCCTTCAAACTCGGCGAAAAAGTCGACGACCCCGTCTCGATGTACCTGGCCGACATCTATACCGTCACAGCCAGCCTCGCCGGCATCTGCGGCCTTTCTGTGCCCTGCGGAAAGTCAGCAGAAGGCCTCCCTATCGGCTTGCAGATTCTGGGCAAACACTTCGACGAAGCGATGGTCCTGCGCGTGGCTCAGATCGTAGAATTTGTGCAGTCTTGAAAATGCTTCCTGGGAGAATTGCCGTCCTTTTTTACAGCAAGGCTTACTATAGGTGAACTTAAGGACGATCTGATCTTTCGTAACCGGACGGAGCCCCAAGAGATCTGGGAAAAGCGGGACTTTGTGGAGACCTTCGTTTACATCGTACTTCTCGCGAATTTGCGCGTGTCCAAATCTGTAGGCGCCATCAGAAATTCAACCGGAATAAATGGCTTTCCGAAAAAGCAACAAAGCTTCGGCCCAATCATCATCCTATTAATCAGGGTATCTTTACAACTAATAACTATATGATGAATAGAAGAAAGCAGCACGAAATAATGTAACTATACGGTCTCATCTCCTAGAGCAAAACGCAGCTCACGCGACTCGCTCCATGCCATGCGCAGCCCTCCCGCTACAGGCCTGCTTCCCATCAGCCGCACTGCCTTTATTCCCAGGCTCAGAAAGCTCGGAGCCTCTCCCGCTGGCCAGAGTTCGCGCAAAGGTCGTATCACGCCCTGATGATCAGGATGAAATACCCGCTCATCCCAGTACCTTGACCCCTGCGGAAACTCCGGATAATCCCGTATCGCATCCAGCGTCGATTCCAGAATGCGATGTTTCCAGGGCTCCGCATACTGGGGCATAAAGAGCACATGGCTGCGCCCTTCATACCGAATCTCATGGACAAAATCCGTAAATGTAGCCGCATTCGATAAATTAATGTTTGCATTCGGTTCAACCCCGTGGCGGTCGCCGCCCGAGATCAGCAGCTTTCCCCATTGTTTCGCCAGCTTCTTTACTGCCCGATTCTCCTCCCAATGACGTAATCCGTTCAACTCCAGCGCATGCATGAAGATATGGTTCGCCTCCATAAAGCTCTGCACTCGCTGCTGATGCCTGCCTTCCCCAATCAGATACAGGTCCCACATCGGATGATTGAAGACAATCAGCACATTCGGGAGCGCATGCAGCGCCGCCAGGATCTCCGTCAACTTTTTCTCATCCGGATTCGCCGTGTATTCCTCAAACACCCTCATCCACATCGCGCCGCTCTCACTCGGCAGGTTATGGATGCCGAGATGAAAAGCCTGATCGCCTCCGTAAGGCGCACTCCATTCAACAGAAACAGGAATATGGCGCGCCGAAGCCACAGTCCGCAGCAGCATCGGCGCATAGATGTTGTCGTGGTCTGTAATCGAAACCAGCGGCATGAGTCCCATACCTTGTATCTGCCGGCTCTCCAGATCAAACGCCAGACGAGGCGTTAGCGGCGGCGTCCAGTAAGCGGCAGCGTAATTGACAGGAGTATTGTGGCGCTCACGTGATCTTCTCTCCGCCTCGCGCAGCACAGGCCGCAGAAGGCGATACTGCGCCCCGAGATTGGCCAGAAAATCCAGTGTCTCCTTCGATTGATTGGTATGGCTGTGCAGGGAAACACCCGTCGAATAGCCCCGGCCAGCTTCCGGATCCTTCCACAGATATGAGATGCGCCTTAACTCGCCCATCTGGTCCTCCCCGTCCTGCGCAACCGCGCACAGGAGCTTGTTGAGGCCAGTATCAAAAATGCACCGTGAATGCGGCATTACGGTGTCAACAAAGGAAGGTCAAAAATGCGGCAGGAATCAGAGTGATCAGGGCGTTGAGAACTGTATTTGTTCCGATTACGGTTTTCGGAAAGGCTGGGAGGGCAAATTAACACAAAGACAATAATGAGTTTCTATTTAAGCGAGCCGTGGGTTTCCTTTAAAGCGTGTATAAGGAGGGCTTAAGTCATAGCGGATGCCGGGCTCGTTCTGGTCGCGGTGATTGGAGAAGAAGATGGCGTCGCCCTGCTTAATCAAATAATCGGCGGTGCGCGCGGCGAGCGCCTGAATTGTCAGTCCGGGATTGGCTGAGCCTTGCGTGGGAAGAATGCTGCCGTCGCAGATGAAGAGGTTTGGGATGTCGTGTGTGCGTCCGAACTTATCAACAACTGAGGTGGAAGGATCGCTACCCATGCGGGCTGCGCCGACGAGGTGTGCATAACGGGACTCCTGCACGACTTGCTTTGCGCCAGCAGCCCACATCACTTCTATGACTTTCTTTTTGCCGAACTCGATGAGTTTCTTATCATTGTCGTGAAGATTGAAGGTGACTTTTGCGACACGCAGGCCGTACTGGTCTTTTTCTTCCGCCAATTCGACGCAATTGTCTTCCCAGGGAAGAATCTCGCCGAGAACGCCGAGCGTGGCCCAGTGGTTGTAGTCCATCATGACGCGGCGCAACCCCCATCCCCATGCACCCATGGCGGCGATCATTTGTTTGGCGAATGCGACTGGCAGAGGGCCAACTGTCTGAATTGCGAAGCCGCGCGCGAAATCTCGGCGCTTGTCGGTCTCGTAAAACTCCTCGGTCAGAGCGTGCGCAGGCGGCGCTTTGTAGAGGCGAATTAATTCGTCAAAACGTCCGGCGACAACATTGCCGGCCTGTGCCATTAAGTATTTGCCGAGTGTGCCACTGGAGTTTGCCAGGCCATGACGATGGCCGGGGCAGGCAGAGTTCAACAGCAGCCGCGGCGTTTCGATGGCATAACCCGAAACGATGACGGCGCGTGCGCGCTGGAAGTGCTCTTTACCTTCACGATCAAAATAGACGACGCCATCAACGCGGCCATCGTCGCGCAGGCTGATCCGGGACGCCATGCAGTGGGCACGAACCTCCGCGCCATGCGTGATGGCGTCGGGAACATGCGTGATGAGCGTACTGGCTTTCGCTCCGACCTTGCAGCCCTGCAGGCAGAAGCCGCGATAGATGCAATGCGGACGGTCTCCATGCGATGCAGACAAAATTGCGACGGGACCGCCGGCTACGGTGCGGATGCCGAGTTTGGTGCAGCCGCGTACGAGAACATCGCCGACACCACCAAGCGGATGCGGTCCGTAAGGATGCCCGTGAGGATCACCCCAGGGAAACCATGCCGGGCCTGCGATGGGGATTTCTCGCTCAAGCAATTCGTAATAGGGCTTCAAATCCCAATAGGAGATGGGCCAGTCCGCGCCAACACCATCTTCGGAATACACGCGGAAATCTGATGGATGGAAGCGCGGCGCAAATGCGGCCCAGTGGACAGAGCCGCCGCCTACGCCTTTGCCGCTGTTATTAGAGCCGAGGGCCAAAGGATCTTTGCCACCGGTGATGCGCAAGTCGTTCCAGTAAAGCTCGTGAGAACCTTTTTCATCGCTTACCCAGTCTTCTTCGGTATCCCAGAACGGTCCTGCTTCGAGGCCAACGACGCGAAAACCGGCGCGAGCGAGGCGCTGCACCAGCACGCCTCCGGCAGAACCAACGCCGACAATGCAGTAGTCGACAGCCTCGTTGTCGCGGAATTTTCGCATTGGAGTAGGCAGCGTCTGCATGGGGCCGAGGCGATGAACTTCGCGCTTCATCAGTGGCTGCCTCCGTGACCATGCACTGTGCCGTGTTCGGGCGCGCCTTCCTCATCGAGCGTAGATACAGAATCGACGGGCGCGCTCCATTCATACCGCTGCTCTTCTTTTTCCCAGGGTTCGGGCAGGCCGTTTTCGAGGCGCATGTATCCGCGGGGATAAGCAGGACCGCCGAAGCCAATCTCATCCCATGCCCACGGATGCGAGTAGTAGGCGGTGACACAATCCTCCATCAGCAGGCCCCAGAAGCGATGAATCGGCATCTGTTTCCATAACGGATGGGGCGGATCGGGTTTGCCGTCGTGGACTGACTTGAGAATGAGTTCCTGGCGGTGAACAGAAAGATCAATAAACGGCGCATGGAAACGGTGCTGCGCCATTTCATCAAAGGCTTTGAGCGCAAGCCGGTAGGCTTCGCGATCCGGCGGCATGCCTTCATAACGGAACCCATTCAGTTCGTTCTTATAGAGGCGTTGGTCGATAGCTGGAAGGATGGGAATCACGCGGACTACCGCTCGATCGTCCTGCGGCAGAACGCGCGCGATGATGGCGTTAAATAATTGCGCTTCATCTTCCGTGAAAAAACGGATTGGAGGAGTTTTATTTACACGGTCAACGACCGTACTGCGTGTGGCGTCATCCCACTTCTTCTGCTGCCCTAGCGTGCTGTAACCGGGATAATAGCCGGGCTGTTCGAGACCTTCGATTTCCTCGCCCGTTATGGAATTGAATGGAAGAGAACGCTTCGTGCTCATTTGCGCTCCCGACGTAAGAGGCTCGCCATCAGGCCGAGAAAGCCGCAGGCGGCGAAGAGCAGCGGCGCAAAAATCGGCGGCCCATAGATGATGTTGTAGAGTGGCTTTTTCATGCCTCCGGCTCTGCGCACTGTTCCGCGTGCATGGTAGAAGAAACCCGCAGCGCCATTTGCCAGCGCAAGCGCGGAGGCAACGGGAAGCGCTGTATTCGCGATTCGGCGGCTTTTGATTGCTCCTGCGCAAGCGGCCATCAGAACGGGCGTGAGAATGACGGGCGTCCATTGCGCCTTGTATCGGAAATTTGTTTTGTAGTGGGAGTAGAGAGCTTCGAATCCGCTGAAGAATGCCCACAGCATCGTCACCGTGGAGAGATGCTTTTGAAAGCGTCCGTTACAGAGGTCGATTCGCCAGCCTGATTTTTTTGGCACAAGTTCAGATGCGATTGCTTTGAGACTGCCGAGATCTTCTTCTCGACGGAGATAGGAAGCCATCAGTCCAAGATAGGCGCTGGTGCCGAATAGCAGCGGTGCGAATATCGGCGGTCCCATGACGATGTTGGTGACAGGAAGGCTCCAGCCTCCGGGCTTGCGCGCAACTCCGCGAACATGAAAGAAGAAGCCGATGATTCCATCCGCGAGCGTAACGATACTTACTGCGCGGAGGATAACGCGCGCTGCCCACCTGCTGAAAAATGCGGAGAGTCCGGCGCCGGCGAGCGCTCCGCTCAATACAACCGGCGTGTACATGATGGGATTGCTGTAGCTGCCTTTGTAATGCTCGTAACCGACTTCGAGTCCACTGGCCACGCTGGTGACTGCGACAACGAGAGAAAGGCTGCGCTGAAAGCAGCCCGTGCGGATGTGTTCGAGCGTGCTGGCTGCAGCTGCGCTCGCAGGCGCGGGCAGATAGCGTCGGGAAACTCGCTCCAATTCTCTTGTCAGAACAAAACTCATGCGAATTCGCCCCTCTCGGGGATCAATACGTATAGATCGGAAACCATGAAAGCTCCTCAGGCTGCATAACGTTTGGCGTCTTTGCGTTTGAAGGTCAGTCCCAGACCGGGCGCTGATCGATCGGGCTCAAGATGTCCCTTTTCGGCTGCAATAAAGCCATCGAAGAGCATTGATTCGATGCGGACGTGGTCGTGGAAATACTCCACATGACGAAAATTCGGCACTGCACAGGCTACATGCATATGCAGCGTCGGCGCGCAATGCGCGGAGAGAGGGCAGCCGAAGCTTGCGGCTATCGCGGCACCTTGCAGGAAGCCGGTGAAGCCTTTGCATCGGGTGACGTCGAGTTGTAACACGTCTACGGCTTCTGCTTCCAGCATGCGTCTGAAGTAGAGCGAGTCATAGCCGTATTCGCCGGCTGCAATGTCCATGCCGAGTGGAGCTGCGTCGCGGACGCGATGGAGATCGACAAGATAATCGGAGCTTACCGGCTCCTCAAACCATGTCACGTTGCTTTCGGCAAATTTGTGAGCCAATTTTATCGCCTGCTTTGCGCTGAATGCGCCGTTTGCATCCACAAAGAGCGCGACATCTGAGCCAATTGCATTCCGAGCGATACGAACGCGCTCCGGGTCAGCATCAGGATTGGAGCCGATCTTCATCTTCACGCTCCTGATTCCACTCTGTGCCCATACCGACAGTTGTTCGGCGAGCTTCGCATTTGGATAAGAGGTGAATCCGCCGCTTCCGTACACAGCAACCCTCGGCTGCATGCTTCCGAGCAGATGCGCGACAGAACATCCGAGTAAACGCGCCTTCAAATCCCATAGCGCTACATCGAGCGCAGAAATTGCCATCGAGGCGACTCCGCGGCTTCCATCGTTACGCACCTGTTGAATCAGGGCGGCATGTAATCGCGGAATATCGAAAGGCGATTCGCGCAGCAGGCATTTATCTCCGATGTGCTGCGCAACACTGCCGACAGCTCTATGTCCATAGGTATATCCAATGCCAGTTTCACCGCCGGCTTTTATTTCCGTCAGAACCAGCGTGGTCGAGTCCCAACAGAACGTGCCATCCGCTTCCGGCGCATCCGTCGGGACGGTGTAAGCGGACACGGCAATTTCTTCGATGCATGGCTGCGACAGCCCCATGAACAGAAGCCTTTCCAGCGGCAGATAAATCTTGATCAAACCAGTTCGCGCACACGGTCATGCGCATTCGTCAACGCAATCTTCGTCCGGTTCGGCTCACCTCGCACCAGCGCTTCAGCAAACTTCAAGGCTTGAGAAGCTTTTACCTTCGCCGGCATTGGTGGCGTGAACTGGTCGACGACTGCTTCAACCAGCGCAGGCCCTGGCCGATTCACCACGCCATCAAGTTGTGATCCGCAACTCGCAGGGTCTTCGATCTGAATTGCTTCGATTCCTGCACCGCGAGCGATGGTCACAAAATCGGCAGGATAAAGATCGCAGGCGTATTCCGGATTGCCGAGAAAGACCATCTGCTCCCATTTGATTTGGCCCAGCGTGTTGTTCTTGATGACGATGATCTTGATATTGAGCTTGTAAGCCGCTACGGTGATGAGCTCGCCCATCAGCATGCTCAAACCGCCATCGCCGATGATGCAGTAGACAGGCCGGTCAGGATAAGCAACGGCTGCGGCTATTGCGTAAGGAAGCCCACAAGCCATAGTCGCCAGATTTCCGGAACAGCTATGTTTCTGTCCGCGCAGCGCGGGAACGTAACGCGCCCACCATGTAGTGATGGTTCCGGAATCTGAAGTAACAATCGCATTTGCGGGGATGCGTTTGCCAAGCTCCCATCCCACGACTTGCGGCTTCATCGGCTTATCGCCGAATGTGCCCCGTTCCTCCATGAGTTTTTGCCATTCGGCCTTGCCCTTTTGCGCTTTTTCCAGGAAGCCTTTGTCATGTTTTTTCAGCAATGGAATAAGCGCTCGCAGACAATTCTTCGAGTCGCCCACCAGGCCTACATCAGCCGGATAACGCAGGCTGATGCGCTGCGGATCGATTTCAATCTGCACGCATTTGACTGAGCCCGGCGCGGGCAGAAATTCAATGTAGGGAAACGAACTGCCTACCATGAAGAGCGTGTCGCATCCCTCCAAAGCATCTTGCGAAGGCTCAGTTCCAAGGAGACCGATACCGCCTGTGGTGTAAGGACTGTCGTCAGGAACTGCGGCTTTTCCGAGCAATGCTTTGATGACAGGAGCGCCAAGAATTTCGGCCACTTCTTCCAGTTCCTGTGTTGCGTGCAGTGCGCCTTGTCCGGCGAGGATGGCGATCTTCTTTCCTCGATTGAGGATGTCTGCTGCGTGTTCCAGCTCAATTCGTGATGGCAACTGCTCAAAGTACGCCGGCACCGCCGACGTATGGTGGATGGGGTTTCTCTCGGAACGTCCTTTCTTGATCTCCTGCACCTGCACGTCAACCGGAATGGTGATGTGGGCCACCCCGCGGCAGGTAAGCGCAGTACGAATGGCCAGATCGGCGACGCTCTCCATATGCGCGCCGCTCATGACCCGCTCGTTGTAGACGGCCACGTCCATAAAAAGCTTGTCGAGCGCCACATCCTGTTGAGTAAAAGTGCCGATAAGATCGCTGTGCTGGAGACCAGTGATCGCCAGCACGGGGGCCTGGTCCATCTTCGCGTCATACAAGCCGTTCAGCAGATGGATTCCGCCTGGCCCGGATGTTGCGATGCAGACTCCAAGGCGTCCTGTGAACTTTGCATAAGCGCAGGCCATGAAAGCGGCGGCTTCTTCATGGCGCACATGGATAAAACGAATTTTGTCCTTTTGTTTGCGCAGGGCCTCAAAGACTCCATTGATGCCGTCGCCGGGCAGGCCGAATATGGTGTCGACTCCCCATGCCATTAAGCGTTCAACAAGAACATCCGATGCATCAGTCACAGTCGCGCTCCCCACACAAAAATTTCGTCCAGATACAAGCTTGGACGCAGATTTTACGCTGTGAGGTTTTCCTGTGATGGCTCCAATGATTCAAACAGCATCAGATAACTCTGAGGAGACCCGTCATGCCGCGCACATCACGACATCCCGATCCGAAACAAGCGGGCAAAAAGCCGCCATACAGTCCACGGAAACATAAGCCGCCTGGACAGGAAGCGGAGATGGAGCCGAAAGCAGATCACGGGGAAGAAAGTTACGAAGGGAATTCGCGCCTGAAGGACAAAGCCGCCATTATTACCGGAGGCGACAGCGGCATTGGGCGGGCCGTGGCCATCGCATTCGCGCGGGAAGGGGCCGATATTGTCCTGAGCTACACGCGGGAAGAAGAGGCGGATGCGCAGGAGACGGCAAGGTGGGTGCAACAGGCCGGACGCAAGGCGGTACTCGTGGCTGGAGACATCCAGAAGAGGCAGCATGCTCAGACGCTCGTTGCGAAGGCCATGAAAGCATTCGGACATCTGGATATCGTTATTAATAATGCAGCCTTTCAGCGGACGTACGATGACATTGCCGATGTTCCCGAGGATGAATTCGACCGCACCTTCCGCACTAATGTTTATGGGACATTCTTTCTATGTCAGGCGGCGCTGAAAGAAATGACGAAAGGCGGGTCCATTGTGAATACCTGCTCTATTCAGGCATTTGATCCCAGCCCGCAATTGCTTGCTTATGCCGCTACGAAAGCAGCGCTGGTGAATTTCACGAAGAGCCTGGCAAAGGCAGCTGCTAAACAAAGCGTTCGGGTGAACGGGGTTGCGCCTGGACCCGTGTGGACGCCACTGATTCCTTCAACCATGCCTGCCGAAAAGGTGAAAACGTTCGGCAGCGACACGGCATTTGAACGGGCAGCACAGCCTGCTGAGATGGCTCCCCTTTATGTCTTCCTTGTATCGCAGGACGCCACATATGTGACGGGTGAGATATTTGGCGCTACGGGCGGGCAGACTCCTTATTAAAATTGGCTGCTTCAGGGCTGGAGAATAAGATGTCTCCAGATGAGCGCGCGCAAAATTGTCCATATCGACATGGACGCGTTCTATGCTTCTGTGGAGCAACGCGATGATCCGAAGCTGCGGGGCAGGCCCGTTGTCGTGGCATGGCGGGGAAACCGCTCGGTTGTTTGCGCGGCTTCGTATGAGGCAAGGAGTTTCGGCGTACGGTCAGCCATGCCGGCGGTTCGCGCTGAACGCCTGTGTCCGGATGCCATCTTTATTCCGCCGGACTTTCCACGCTATCGCGCCGTCTCGCGCAGCGTGCGGGGAATTCTGCAGCGTCACACAGATTTGATTGAGCCGTTGTCTCTCGATGAAGCATATCTCGATGTCACCGAAAATAAAACCGGATTGCCGACAGCGACTCGTGTGGCGCGAATGATCCGTCAACAGATTCGCGAAGAACTGAATCTGACGGCTTCAGCGGGCGTGGCCCCAAATAAATTTCTGGCCAAGATTGCTTCGGACTGGCGCAAGCCGGATGGTTTGTTTGTCATTCAGCCGGAAGAGGTAGAGGCATTTCTGACGCCGCTTCCTGTGGGACGCATTCCGGGGGTGGGCAAAGTCACCGGCAAACGGCTGGAGGACATAGGAATCAAGACGGTGGGCGATTTACGCGCTCTGGAGCCATCAATTCTGGAAAGCAATTTTGGACGTTACGGCATCCGACTCTATGAGCTGGCCCGTGGCATCGATCATAGCCCTGTTGTTCCGGATCGGCCCACAAAATCCATTTCCGCTGAAGACACATTTGAAAAAGACGTTGCATTAGACGAGACCGAACCGATGATTCGCCGTCTTGCCGAGAAAGTATGGGCAGCTTCGCGCAAAGAATCACGAATTGCGCGCACAGTCGTTCTAAAACTGAAGACGAAGGAATTCAACATCCTGACCCGCAGCCATACGCCTGTTTCTCCTCCAGCTTCGGCAGAAGAATTGACCAATATTGCCTTGTCCCTGCTCGCGCGTGTCCATCTGGAACGGGATCAGCTTTTTCGGCTGGCAGGTGTGGGATTGAGCAATTTTCGTGAGGCCGAAGGTTTGGACGGACAGTCAATTCTTTTCGCAAACGATGTTGCCGAGTCGGATGCCAACAATGCAAGCTGATATTCATGCCTGAGTTGCCGGACATTGCTGCCTATATCAGCGCGCTGGAGGCGCGCATTGTCGGACAGCCGCTGGAGCATGTTCGGATTGCGAGCGCCTTTCTGCTGCGCACGGCGCACCCCCCGGTAAAAGATGTGGAAGGCCATGCAGTGCGTGAGCTGCGGCGCATCGGTAAACGCATTGCTATCGGATTCGATAACGATCTCTGGCTGGTTCTGCACCTGATGATTGCGGGAAGGCTTCATTGGAAGGCTGCGGGTGCGAAGCTGGCTGGAAGAAATAATCTCGCTGCATTCGATTTCCCCACCGGCTCTCTGGTCCTTACCGAAGCAGGCACAAAGCGGCGTGCGTCTCTGTATGTCTTTTCCGGAGAAGAGGGTCTGCGCGACATCGATCCGGGAGGCATCGAGGTTTCTTCGAGCGACCTGGATTCGTTTCGCAGTGCACTCACGGCTGAGAACCGTACACTCAAGCGGGCGCTTACTGATCCCCGCATCGTAAGCGGAATTGGCAATGCCTATTCCGATGAAATTCTGCATGCGGCGCAACTATCTCCTTTGACGCTTACCCATAAGCTGCAACCAGAGGAATGGGAACGGCTGTTCGCGGCAACACACGAAACACTGCAGATCTGGATTGACCGCCTGCAAACTGAGGCAAAGTCAGGTTTTCCGGAAAAGGTAACGGCGTTTCGCAAAGATATGGCGGTGCACGGGCGCTTCGGGGAGCCTTGTCCGCGATGCGGCGAAAAGGTGCAGCGCATCCGCTATGCGGATAACGAGACGAATTACTGCGCCCAATGCCAGACAGGCGGCAAAGTTCTTGCGGACCGGAGCTTGTCGCGGCTGCTGGGAGCGGATTGGCCGCGCACGCTGGACGAACTGGAAGCACTGAAGCGCCGCTGAAGCATCTTACAAAGTATGCCGATGGCGATCAGGGAAAGCGCTGCTCCATTTGTGCCAAAGGACCGAACATTACCCGTTCTGCAGGAAGCGGTCCAGCACTGTCAGGGTTATGACCTCTTTATCAATGCCACGCAGGCTGTTTTTGGGGGACTGGAAACCAGGGACAAAGCGAAGCAGCCAAAAGTCGAGATCATGATGATCGGCGAGCAGCCGGGCGACCAGGAAGACAAGCAAGGCTGTCCATTTGTTGGCCCTGCCGGAAAGCTGCCGGATAAATGCCTTGAGGAAGCCAACATTGACCGCCGAAAAGTCTATGTCACGAATGCCGTCAAGCACTTCAAGTGGGGGCCGCGAGGAAAGCGCCGCATCCATAAGAAACCCAACATGAAAGAAATCCATGCCTGCCGTCCTTGGCTGAATGCGGAAGTTGAGACAGTTCGGCTAGAGCTGATTGTTTGTCTCGGGGCTACGCCGCGCAATCGCTGCTTGGGTCGAAGTTCAAAATTACTCAATCGCGTGGCAAACTTCAGCGGACGGAAGGACTGCCGCCGATCATTGCAACGCTGCATCCCTCAGCGATTTTGCGGGCCCAGACGGACGAGGATCGTGAGCGCGACAGGAATATCTTTCTTGTCGATCTGAGGCAGGCGACCGCGTTTCTGAAGCATTGAATTGTCGTGTTTTTGTCATCTGATTGTCATTTCCCGCAATCACATCCGCCAAATCTGTTTATTTTTCGGCCGAAAATGGTAAAAACGTTGTCGGATTGTAATTATTTGCGGTATTTGGACAAACAGATGGGCACGATTTTAGTGATCGAAGATGATGCGCGGATACAAAAGGCGGTACAGCGCCTGTTTGCATCCGAAGGATACGACATCAAGAGCTCGACCGATGGAAAGCAGGGGCTGGAAATTTTCCATGGCTCCAGTCCGGACGCGGTTGTCCTTGATCTGATGCTTCCCAGCATGTCCGGGCGTGAGATATGCAAGTCGATGAAGCAAAGCTCGCCGGATACACCCGTTGTGGTGCTGAGCGCCATTTCTGAAGTTGCGGATAAGGTGCTGCTGCTGGAACTTGGCGCGGACGACTACATCACCAAGCCATTCAGCCCGCGAGAGTTGCTGGCGCGTGTGCAGGCAGCTATACGTCGCGCCAAGCGTTCCCGCCCGGGCGCAGCAGCAGCGTTTGGCGATGTGCAAGTGGACTTCGCCCGGATGCAGGTGACCAAAGGCGGTAAACCAATACCGCTTACAGCGCATGAATTCAAGCTGCTGCGGTTTTTCCTGGAGAACTCCGAACGGGTGCTCAGTCGCGAAGAGCTGCTGAATCAGGTCTGGGGTTATAACTTCTATCCTTCGACCAGGACAGTCGATAACCAGATGCTCAAACTGCGCCAGAAGCTTGAGGCCGATCCTGCTAACCCTATTCATTTCTGTACTGTCCACGGAGTAGGCTACAGGTTTGTACCGAGTCCGCAGGCCCAGGCGTAACCAGACGAGAAACAGGAGGCGAAACTCAAGTGGCGATGCGCATGCGAACGACACTTTTGCTGAGCCTGGTATCGGTATCGTTTGGATTAGCAACGTTAAGCCTCCTGGCAGTACACACAATTGTCGTGAAGCAGATACGCGATGGAATCTCTTCTGACCTCGAGCGTTCGATTGTTACCTTTCAGAATCTTCAGACACAACGTCGCCAGATGCTTTCGCGCGAAGCCTCTTTGCTTGCTGATTTGCCTGTTCTCAAGTCGCTCATGACCACGCAGGACGCGCCCACTATTCGCGATGGCGCGGAAGACTTTTATCGCCTGAGCGGATGCGAGTTCTTTGCTCTTGCCGATGCCAACGGCAATCTTATCGCGCTCTTTCAGCATGGTGTTCCATGGAATGGAACAAAAGACATCAGCGAAACTGTCTTCACTTCTGCTGAAGCGCATTATGTTTTTCGCGCCGGGCAACTCTATGAAGTTTCGTCGCAGCCCTTATATTTCGGATCAGAAATTTCAGGCACAAAGCTGGGCTATGTGGCGGTCGGTTATGCAGTGAATAACCAAGTCATAAAAGAAGTAAGCGAAGCAGCAGCCGCTGAAGTTACTTTTTTTGCGAACGGAGCAATCGTAGCAACAACACTGGACGCGAAGCATCGACAGGCTAGCCTGAATCAGAAGGAAACACTTCTGAATCCTCCATCGCGCAGCGCCGATTTATGGCTGAATCGTGAGCACTACATTCAGGCATCGGTAAAGCTGTCACGTCCGGGAGATCCGCTGGTCCAGCTGGTTGTCCTTAAATCTTATGATCAGGCGAGCCGTTATCTCACACGCCTCAATCACCTGCTCATCACGCTGGTTGCTATTGTTCTCTTTATAAGCGGCGCGCTTGCGATTTATATTTCGCGGACCATCACCCTTCCGCTGGAGAGGCTTGTGCTGGGAGCGCGCGCGCTGGGCGCCGGCAATTTTGATTATCCGTTCCAGAACAAGGGAGCTACAGAAATACAGGAGCTGAGTACAGCCTTTGACCGGATGCGCCTGCGCCTGCAGAAGTCACAACAAGAGCTGCTTGCATCTGAACGGCTCGCCACAATCGGAAGAATGGCCAGCTCTATTTCGCATGACCTTCGGCATTACTTGTCTGCCGTATACGCAAATGCCGAATTCCTGGGATATGAGACCGTAACCCCTGCTGAACGCGCTGAGCTGCTTGCTGAAGTTCGTTTAGGTGTGGATGGAATGACGGAATTAATTGACTCTTTGCTGTTGTTCAGCCGAACCGGGCAGGCCCTGCAACCGGCTTATGAGTCGCTGTCTTTTCTGATTGACCGCGCCCTCCAGATGGTCCGTGCGCATCCGGATGCAAAAGAGGTAAATTTCGTATTCGGCGAGATGCCGCAGATTGAAATCTGGATGGACGCGCTGAAGATTGAGCGCGCGATTTACAATCTTCTCCTCAACGGATATCAGGCGGCAAAGCTCACAGCAGATCAGCCCACGGTACAAATTTCCGTCTCGGAAACTGAAGAATGGATCAGGGTCTATGTCACGGATAATGGCCCCGGTGTGCCGGATTCCATTCGGGTCACGCTCTTTCAGCCATTTGTAAGCGAAGGCAAGCAGGGCGGCGCAGGCCTGGGCCTCACGCTGGCAAACAAGATCGCAGAAGAGCATGGCGGAAAGGTAACGCTCGAAGAATCCCGTCCCGGACGAACAGTTTTTTCACTTTCGCTCGCGAAGGCTGTATTGAAAAAAATTGCTGAATCAGTCCAGCACTCCGAAACAACGGTAACGCCTCGTTAGAACGGCTTTTGGCTTGTTCAAGGATGCCACAATGAATCGCGAATCGAGATACAGTCACAGCGTCATATTTGCGCTTGCAGTGTTTCTTGGCGCAGGCATGAGCGAAGCGCAGCAAAACGATGCTCATACCCATCCTCCTCCGGATGCAAACTATGTTGGCCAAATGGAGCAGCGCATGGACCAGCTGATGGGCGCTTTGGATAACATGCGCCGGCAACTGGACCAATCTCAGCATGAAATGGAGCAGATGCGCGTGGAGGTGCAGCAGTTGCGGGCACAACTCGCGCAGGGTCATCCGAATGAAGCGCCGGCGCAGGCTGCTTCTGATCTGCAGGCCAGCGTACAGCAGTTGCGCGAAGATACGGATGTGCTGAAGGCAGAAGTGAAGCAGCACGACCAGACAAAAGTTGAGAGCTTGTCGAAATATCCTGTGCGCATCTCTGGAATGCTGCTCTTCACCTCGCTTCTAAACAGCGGCACCGTTGACGACATCGACCTGCCTCTTATTGCGTCTCCACATTATGGAACCAGGCCTCAGGGCAGCCTCAGCGCGACAGCGCGGCAGACAGTTCTTGGATTAGAAGCTGAAGGCCCTTCTCTTTGGGACGGTCGTTCCTCAGCGGATATCAGTGTCGACTTCTTCGGCGGCATCCCATATGCCGATTACACAACCAGCGCCGGATTGCTGCGTTTGCGAACGGCCCATGCAAATCTGGATTGGTCCCGCCGATCCCTGATTGCTGCCTTTGACAGGCCGCTTGTCTCGCCTCTGCAACCCACATCTTTTCTGAGCGTAGGCGAGCCGGCACTGGCCTGGTCCGGTAATTTGTGGACATGGCTGCCGCAGCTCCAGTTCAAGGACGGCTCTTTATTGTCGGACAAGAAGCTGGGGCTCGAAGCTGGTTTGATCGATGTGGCAGCTCCCGGCCCCCCCGCAATGAATGGTTTGCGTTCTCCCAGTCCATCAGAGCAAAGCCATCAACCCGGATATGAAGCCAGGCTGAGTTCTTCTCTTCCTTTCGGAGACCGCACATTCGAATTTGGCGCAGGAGGTTATTACAGCCGGCAATCTTATTCCCGCGGACGCCATCTCGACGCGTGGACTGGAACCTTAGACTGGAAAATTCCCTTAATGCAGCGGCTGGAGCTTTCAGGTGAATTTTATCGCGGACGCGGAGTGGGCGGTCTCGGCGGCGGCGCTTTTAAGGATTACGTGACCTACAACGATTACTTGGATTTGCGTGGATTGAATGACGAAGGCGGATGGGGGCAAGTAAAAATAAAATTTGCGCGCTCACTGGAAACCAATTTTGCATTAGGTATGGACAATGCTTTTGCTCACGATCTCCGCGGCTCTGATCTCGAATTTGAGCAGAATAACTACTTGAATCTGGCGCGAAATCGCACAGCGTTTGCCAACGTGATCTATCGCCCCAGGACATACCTGCTCTTATCCGCGGAGTATCGCAATATTTATAGCTGGCCGATTGCAGGTCAGAATAACTCGAACCACAGCCTCGGCCTGGCTGCAGGATATTTCTTCTAGCATGTTCTCTGAAAAATTATGTTCCGTGCGGATTGCCTCCGCTTTCCTGATGCTGCTTTTCGGCGGGCCTGCTCATTCCCAGTCCGTAGATGTGACTGCTCAGGTTGAGATGACGCGAGCCAATCAACAAAAAGCAGTCCACGATCAATCATCCGGCGTGGTGATCTGGCTTGATCCTGTGTCGCAGAATGTTTCTGCTGCGAAGCCGGGACATTTTCGTCTGGAGCAGAAAGACAAGAGCTTTCATCCGCATCTGCTGGTTGTGCCTCTGGGCAGCCTGGTGGACTTTCCGAACCTGGATCCCTTCTTTCACAACGTGTTCTCGCAGTTCAACGGAAAACGGTTCGATCTTGGACTGTATGAAGAGGGCAGCAACAGGACGGTGCGTTTTGATCACGAAGGCGTGTCCTATATCTTCTGCAACATTCATCCACAGATGAGCGCCGTGATCATCAGCCTCTCGACGCCATATTTTGCCATCTCTTCGCCGAAGGGAGTCCTTGTACTGCACGACGTCCCCCCGGCTACCTACGAGATGCACATGTGGGCTGAAGGAGTAGATGCCAAACAGTTGAGCGCTTTGACGCGTCGCGTGGAGATAGGTTCGTCTCAAACCAATCTTGGGAGCTTCCAATTAGTCGAAAACGGCGTACCCGCGCACAAAAATAAATACGGGCAGGACTACTTTCCTGATCGACAAGCTACGTATTAAAGCCTGGATCCTTGATAAGCATTTAAAAAGACGCGGCAGGAACGCCTGGAATTAGAACACATTATCGAGATTCTCTTCCTGCCTGCGAATCATTAGAATGACCGGCTCTTCTCTTTTATCTGTGCATTTCATCGAGTGCCGCGGCAAATTCTGGCATCAGCATGGTCTGGTCGCGGTCGGGACCGGTGGAGATCATGCCGATCTTTGCGCCGGATTCTTTTTCGAGGAAGCGCAGATAGTCCTGCGCAATCTTCGGCAGCTTATTGAACTCGGTGATGCCCTCGGTCGATTCCTTCCAGCCTTTGAGCCTGGTGTAGACGCATTCAATCGATTCGAGGCCGCGCACGTCGGCGGGCATGGTATCGATGAGTTTACCGTTGACCTTATAGCCGGTACATACGGGGATCTCGTCGAGCGCATCGAGCACATCGAGCTTCGTTACGACAAGCCATTCGGTTCCATTGATCTGGTTCGAATAGCGCAGCAGCGGCAGGTCGAGCCAGCCACAGCGGCGCGGGCGTCCGGTGACGGCGCCGAACTCTTGTCCGCGAGCGCGGAGAATCTCGCCGAATTCATCGAAGATTTCGGTCGGGAAGGGACCTTCGCCGACGCGGGTGACATAGGCCTTTGTTACTCCGATGACAGTACCGATGCGCGTGGGGCCGACGCCGGTTCCGGTGACAGCGCCTCCGGCGGTTGCGGAAGATGAAGTCACGAACGGATATGTTCCGTGATCAATGTCGAGCATGGTGCCCTGTGCGCCCTCAAACATCACACTGCCACCCTCATCAATCGCTTTGTTGAGGAGCGATGCAGTGTCCGTCACGAAGGGCGCGATCTGCTCGGCGGCATGCGCGTACTCGTCGTACATCTTGGCCGGATCAAGAGGCTTGGCGCCGAAGAGCGCATTCGCGATAGTGTTCTTTTCGTGGCAGGCGTTCTCGATGTGTGTCTTGAGCAGGTTGGTGTTGAGCAGATCGATAACGCGAAGGCCATTGCGGGCCATTTTGTCTTCATAAGCAGGGCCAATGCCGCGGCTGGTAGTGCCGATCTTCTGGCGCCCGGGAGCGCTTTCGGCGGCGAGCTCGATCATGCGGTGGTATTCGAGGATGACCTGCGCGCGGTTGGACACAAAAAGCTGCTGGTCGACATTGATACCGAGGTCGCGCAACTTACCCACTTCCTTCAGGAAGGCGAGAGGGTCAAGGACGACTCCATTGCCGATGACGGCTTTGCTGGTCGGCCTCAGGATGCCGCAGGGAATGAGTTGGAGGATGAACTTCTGGCCGCCGATAATAACGGTGTGTCCGGCGTTGTGACCGCCGGCGTAGCGGGCCACGACGGAAAAGCGCTCCGAGAGTACGTCAACGATCTTGCCTTTACCTTCATCGCCCCATTGGGCGCCGAGAACGACTGCTGTTTTTGCTCGCATTTTATCTTGCCTGCTTTGCACACGCTGCCCATGCGCTATGACACCGGGCCTGTGTCGGGTAATCGAAACTTAATGATATACGCTGAGGAACCGCTCTCAAAAATCAGGACTTAGGTTAATCTTGTGGTGCGAGGTGCGGTGATGCAGCGGATGATGATTTGCGCTACGGCTATGTGTCTGTCTCCAATGGCGATGTTTGGCCAGGCAACAACGGCAAACCCCTTGTCGGCTGAGGTGCAGGCCCGATATGAGCAGGTGAAGGGATTCGTGATCAAAGCGGCAGAAAATATGCCTGCCGAAAACTACAGCTATAAGCCTACTCCGGATATTCGAAGCTTCGCCCGCGTGGTGAATCATGTGACCGAAGCGCAGTTCCACAGTTGTGGTGCGCTGAACGGCGCAACAGAAGCTAAACCTGCGCCACCTGAGACAGCGGACAAAACAACGATAGTAAATGCGCTGAAGGCTTCATTCGCGGAATGCGACAAGGCATTCGGAGCCCTGACCGATGCTCATTTGGCCGAGATGATGGATATTGGGGGCAGGAAGCGCTCTCAAATGGGACTGGCCTGGGGAACTGTCTCGCATGATAACGAACAGTACGCAACGCTGGCGTTGTATATGCGCCTGAAAGGGCTGACGCCCCCAAGCAGCGAGAAGTAGTCGGAAACGGTTGTTGAAGGCCCGCGCTTCCGGGCCTCAAATGCTTGCGAATCAGTGGGATGGCGGAACGTATTCTTTTGGCAGTTCTGAGCCTTCTCCGAAGAAGTACCGGTCCATCTGCTCAACGAGAAACTCCTGCGCCTGCGGGGTCCAGGGCTGCAAGCGGTATTCATTAAGCAGCATCTTCTGATGCTCCAGCCATTCCTGCCAGGCTTTTTTCGAGACATTGTGGTAAATCTTGTTGCCAAAATCGCTGTCAAAGGGCGGCTCGTCCAGGCCCTCCATTTCCTGCTTATAACGCGAACAAAAGACCATGTGTGGCATGTGTCAGAATTACCTTTCTCTTCTATTGTAAAGCGGGCCAGTAAGTTAGCGAATCGGCAAGTCAGTTCGTGCTTTGGGTGCCCCATGTCTCGATTTTGAGACATGGGATTATAAACGGGCGAATTACTTGCGGCCTTTCTTCCTTCCTGTGAATCGTTTTTGTTTGCGGGTTTGCTGTTGCATGCTGTGCTTTGTTCTCTGTTTGTGAGACTTTGCGGCCTTTTGCTTTTCCTTTTTCTGCGTGGCGGGTTTGGAAGGCTTTTCTCCGGTTTCGACTTCCAGGATAGAGAACTGTAAACGGCGCTCGACGGCATCCACGCGGTCGAGCACGACACGCACCCGCTGGCCAAAGGTGAATTTACGGCCCCAGCGCTCGCCGATGATCTGGCGGGTGTTTTCGCGGTAGGTGTAATAGTCGCCGTCGAACTGGCCGAGGGTCTGGATAGGGATGAGGCCTTCGATGAAGAGGTCGTCTAGTTCGACGAAGAGCCCGTATTTCGTGGCGCTCAGGATCATGGCGCTGAAATCTTCGCCCACACGGTCGGCCATGAACTTCGCCTTCTTCCACTCGACCAGCTCGCGCTCCGCCTCGGCAGCGCGGCGCTCGTTCTCGCTTGACTCCTGCGCGATGGCGGCCAGTTCTGTTCCCGAAATCGGGGATTCTGCTTCTCCGCGATGATGACGGCCTGTTGTCTGATTCCATGATGAGGAGGGCAACGCATGCGGTTCGCCGGAAAGGAGTCTGCCTTCGCCACTTACACCTTCTGCCAGCAGCACTTTAGCAATGCGATGCACAATGAGATCGGGGTAACGGCGTATGGGCGAGGTGAAATGCGTGTAGCAGGGTGCTGCCAGAGCGAAATGCCCCTCGTTCTTCTCGCTGTATCGCGCCTGCCTGAGCGAGCGCAGCATCAGGTAAGACAGGATGCGCTCTTCGGGTTTGCCCGCGATTTTCGCAGTCAACTTCTGATACATACGTGGCGTAACGGCTATGTCTTCCGGCACCTCATGCTGGCGCGGGTTGCGTCCACCCCCGCGGCGCTGCTCGCGTCGGTCGGATTTCATCTCAAATTTACGCACAGGCAGGTTGCCAATACCGAGTGAATAGCCAAAGGTTGCCGCAGTCTCCTCAAATTCGACAACACGCCGAGGCTCAGGCTTCTCGTGGATGCGGTAGATGGAATCGACACCGAGGCTCTCGATCCACGAAGCAACACATTCGTTGGCAGCCAGCATGAATTCTTCAATCAGCCGGTGCGCCCAGTTGCGCTCGGAGCGCGTGACGCTCTTCATAGCCCCGAACTCGTCAAATTCAATGATCGGCTCAGGCAGGTCGAAGTCAATGGAACCGCGGCGCTCGCGCTTCTTGTTCAGAATCAGCGCCACGCGGTGCATGCGCTCGAATTCGGGAACAAGCTCTGCAAATTCCCTGCGGACATCCTCGTCGTCCTCAAGAATGGCGTGGACCTGCGTATAGGTCATGCGGCGCGCTGAGCGGATGACGCCTTCGGTGATCTCGTAGCTGAGCACCTTACCCTGATGGTCGATCTGCATCAGGCAGGAGAGCACCAGCCGGTCTTCATTCGGCCGCAGGCTGCAGATGTCGGTCGAAAGCTCCTGCGGCAGCATAGGAATTGCGCGGTCTGGAAAATAGACGGAATTGCCGCGCAGCCTCGCTTCGAGGTCGAGCGACGTTTCCGGCTGGACGTAGTGGGCCACGTCGGCAATGTGCACCTGTAACTCAAAGCCGCCGCGATGCTCTCGCACCAGAACAGCATCATCGAAGTCGCGGGCAGTTTCGCCATCGATGGTGACGATGGGCAGATCGCGAAAATCACGTCTCTCTGCCACGATCTCCGGATCGAGATAAGCTGCGGCGCGGGCCTCTTCGAGCACATTTTCAGGAAAGACATGCGGCAGGTGATGCTTACGGATAACGATCTCGACATCGACACCAAAGTCATCTTCATGCCCCAGAACCTCAATGACGCGGCCACGTGCTGTACGCGTGGGCGTAGGCCATTCCGTGATCTCGACATCGACAACCAGGCCTTCGAGGTCACCATATGTCTGCCGTTTGGTTTCTTCGCCCAGGATGCGATGTGCAGTGCTCTTTGCTGATTGAGGCGAGGGCAGTTCTTCCCCGAAGGGGATGAGAACAGGCTGGCTCATGCGCTCGTCAAAGGGAATCACTGTGTGTCCCTGCGCCCGCTCACTCTTTGCGTAGTGGAAGGTCCCCACAACGGTAGGATTTTTGCGCGTCAGCACGCGCGCGATGCGTCCCAGACGGCGTCCATCGGCGCGTGGCGGGGCAAGTTCGACCAGCACCTGATCGCCCTGCATGGCTCCGCTCAGTTCATTCGGAGGAATGAAAATATCGTCTTCGCCACCCTTCGCTCTGTCAGAAGGGCGGACAAAACCGAAGCCGTCGCGGTGAAGATCAAGTCGGCCGGCGACCAGATTATCGCGGGTCTTTATGGCCTTTGGAAGGGCCCAGTAGTCGCGATCCACTTTGACCAATTCTCCACGTGCCGTGAGCCGCGCCAGGTGCTCCAGAAGCAGGCGGCGCTCGCGTCCACCGCCGAGGCCAAACTCCCGAACAAGCTGTTTGTAACCGGCTTTTTGACCAGCAGAGCGCTCAATATGGCGGATCAATTCACGGTCGGTCATGAGAAATGGCCTCTTTCAGACGATATCAGGATGGCCCGATGCCGATTTGAGGTCCATTTATGCACACATTCCGCAGAAAAGATTGCGAATGGGGTGCAATTTTCAAGCGTCCGTGTTTAAGATGCAGACAGCAGCCCTGACTGCGCGGATTCGAGGCGAAAGCCCCGAATGGGGATCAGGTTCGACGTTCAACACTTGGCAGGTAGAGCAGTGAGCGGGCGAGGGATTCCCGCAGGTCCTGTTGAATGTGATGCTTCCTTGCGGAAGCGACTATTGAGGAGAAGAAAGGAAACACCAAGCAGATGTGGAAACCAAACCAGACCGGAAACACTTCGCCCACCCCTAGCGAGCCCGTTCGCCCGGCCGCCCCGACTACACCCAGCTTTGAACCCAGTACGCGCAGCAGTGCACCCACAGCCCAGTCCGCTACATCCGATCAGGCAACGATCGGCAAAAGCCTGATTATTAAGGGCGAAGTTACCGGCTCCGAGTCGCTCTACATTGATGGCAAGGTGGAAGGCTCCATCAACCTTCCGGGCAACCGGGTCACAGTAGGCCGCAATGGACAGGTTACCGCGAACATCTCGGCTCGCGAGATCGTCGTTCTGGGCAAGGTGAAAGGCAATGTGAATGCCAGTGATCGCGTGGATATCCGCAGCGAAGGCTCGCTTTCCGGCGATGTGGTTGCGCAACGCATATCGATTGAAGACGGCGCCTTCTTCAAGGGCGGCATTGACATCCGCAAGCCCGGCAATGAAAAGTCCTCAGACGCGAAGCCGAATTCGGTCGCCGCAGCCCAGCAGGAATCAGCCAAAGCTGTTTCTGTGGTCTAAGAAGTCTTACCCACTGCAACAACGCCCTGGGCTTTTCTCCAGGGCGTTTTGCTTTTTACAGTTCCTATGGCACGCAGGCATCTCACGCTATATGAACTCCAGCCTCCTTGATTTTTATCGCGGCGGCCCCGACGATGAAGGCCGCACTCTTGAGGAGATTCTTGCCTGGCCCGATGAGAAGCTGGAAGCGGTCCACGATTTCATCCAGTGGCTGTTTCCGTTGCCGGAGAGAAGCGGGGCGAATCCGGATGCTCCGGTACTGGATGCAACAACGATCAATGCTTTTCGTGCTTCTTCAGACCTGCAGGATCGCCTTCGCCAGTCGTTTCTGCGCATGCTGCGCTTCTATGGACTGGTATTTGCTGAAGGTGCAGTACAGCGCGCAGCAAATTTTACAGCGAGGTCATTGAACTGGTTCAGTCCGGGGAACCACAATCATCTTCGCCTGACGCGCATGCTTCGGTCGCTACGATTACTTGGGCTGGAAGCAGAATCCGAAGCGCTATTCCATGCTTTGTCGGAGATTTACCGCGCACAGCCGGGAGGTATTACGCAACGGACATATCAATTCTGGAAAGATGCTGTAAGCAGCTAAAGTTTGATCGGCCGGGTGGCTCTACGGCCAAGCCAGGAGCGTAATCTCCGCAGCAACAAAGAAAAACCGGTAAGCATGAGCGCTGCTGCGCCAAGGGAGGCAAGCAGCGCAACTGTCTCGCCGGCTATGCCTCCGGCTTCGCCTGTATGCATGAACCGCGCCCACATGCGAAGGCGGCGCCCGCGATTGTAGCTGGCGAAGGTCTCAAGTCGCGGATGGCTGCCTGAAGAATCGAGCGTAATCTGGGTGCGCAGGTCGGGGCGTCCGCCCTCTCCCTTGTCCACTTGCAGTACGGTCGCTTTTGCATCCGGAGTAAGACGAATCGTGATGGTCCGCCAGCCGGGAACATTCTGATTGGCCAGCGCCAACAGAGCCTCAATATCTGGAATCTTTGCAACTGTATTCTCGTCGTGAGCACGCCGTGAGGTCGCTCCGGCCCTCGCATTCTCTCCCTGGCGAGGAGGAATCGGGCTTCCGGTGAGGCGATACAGCAGATCATTCGCCCACGGGTAAGCCATGATGACCCCGGTCAGCGATATAAGCAGCAACGGAGCTGCCAGCCAGATGCCGATAACGTTATGCCAGTTCCAGTCGCGGGCGCGTCCGCGAAGATTGTTGCGGAAAAGGAGCGATTTGCTCACATGCTGGCGCGTCCACTTACGCGGCATCCAGAGAATTACTCCGGAACAAACGAGAAAGAGCATGGCCAGCGTGAACGCGCCTTTGATCGCGCGGGCTGCCTTCCGGTTGGCTCCCTGCATGCCGAACCAGCGATGGAGCGCCGTCATCTTTGCGAAAAAACTGCGCGTGTGTGGAGCAGATTCGCCAAGCACGGCTGCCGTATAAGGATCGAGCAGCAGCACACGCGCAGGCTCGCGCCCGAAGGTGACTTCGACTGGCGCTGTAGGCTCGCTGTGCAGAGCAATTGCTGTCGCCGGAGTATGCGTGTATTTCTGCCCGCTTTCAACCAGCACGGATAAACTTTGTTGCTGCCTTCCATTTGCAACGACATGTTGCGCGCGGTCAGCCCAGGCAATCATCTGCCCCTGATATGCGAGACAAGCGCCGGTGACAGACAAAAAGAAAATTACCGTGCCGGAAATTGCGCCGGCAGCAAGATGCAGCCAGAACAGGATCCTGCGTGGAGTGAGCGCCATTTACATCTCCGCCCAGCGACGCAGCAGATTGTGATAAATGCCGGTGAGTTGCACAGCAGACGGATGAGACGGTGAGTCGGCTGCAATGCGCTGCGTCGCCACGTCAAGATCGAAGAGCAGCGTGCGTTGGCCGTCATCCCGGATCATGCTTTGAATCCAGAAAAACGAAGAAGTGCGCGCGCCTCGCGTCACCGGGCGCACATGGTGCAGGCTGGTCGATGGATAAAGGACCATGTGTCCCGCAGGCAGCTTGACGCTGTGAATGCCATACGTGTCTTCAACCACCAGCTCACCGCCGTCGTATTCGTCGGGATCGGCGAAGAAGAGTGTTGCGGAAAGATCGGTGCGGATGCGGTGACCGGTGCCGGTGATCTGTCGAATGGCATTGTCTACGTGCGTTCCGAAAGACTGGCCTCCGGAATAACGGTTGAACAGAGGCGGAAAGACGCGCAGCGGAAGCGCAGCTGAAATGAACAGGCTGTTTTTTGCCAGCGCATTCAGGATGATGTCTCCAATTTCGCGCGCGACCGGCGAGTCTTCCGGCAGTTGCACATTGTCCTTCGTTAGCGCCGATTGATGACCGGCAGTGACACGTCCATCGATCCACTCAGCGTCCGCGAATCTCTGGCGCGCGTGCGCGACCTGGTCCGGTGTAAGTACGTCGGGAATAGTGAGTAACATGGCTTTCCTTCTGATTTCGCGCACATCCCACCCTTTGCCTTCTCACTGCTCAGGGTCGGGATGAGCGCAGGTTGTTAGAAGTTGAATTTCATGCCGAAGAGCGCGGAGGTGCCTGCGCCCGGAACAATATGCGCCGGATGAATCTCGTCAATGTAATTGCGATTGCCGACGTTGTAGATATTGGCCTGCAACTGAATGCGCTCGCTGATCTCGTATTTGGCCATGGCGTTGAAGACCACGTAGCTCGGCACCTGCTTGATAAGCCCGGTAACAGGATCAAGCGGCGCAGTAGAACTAGCAGTGCGGCTGTCTACAAAATTGCCGCCTGCGCCTACTTCGAACCCGCGCGGCAGCCGATATTCGGTCCAGAGATTGAAGAGGTTTTCCGGCACGTTCGCCAGTGGATATCCAACCGAAGCCGGATAAAATTGCGACTTCACCACTTCGCTGTGCATGTATGTGTAGCTCGAAAGCAGCTCCCATCTGCTGGTGAGATGCCCCTGCACCTCGGCTTCTGCTCCGTCGACGCGCTGGTTTCCGGCCAGTACGTAAAGCAGAGAATTTGTCGGCGAAGATTCGCGCGCATTTTCTTTATCCGTGCGGAAGAGTGACGTGCGAAGCGAGAGCTTGCCTGCTCTCAGGTCCCATTTGCTGCCGAATTCATAGGTCTGGTTTTCTTCCGGCGGCAGGTTTGCCGTTCCCTGGCTCAGCGACAGGGTTTCTGCGGATGGATTGAACGATGTGCCGTAGTCGAAGTAGATGCTGCCGTTCGCTACGGGCTTGAAAATAAGCGCCGCGCGCCATGTTGGCTTCTCGTCCACTCGACTGAATTGCGAATTGGTGATGGTCGTCTGACCCGGCGCGGGATAGGCCCAGTTCACTGCGTTGTAGTTTGTGTTGAAGCGGTCCCAGCGACCGCCGCCGCTGACAATCCACCGCTTGCCGAACTCGATGCTGTCCAGCGCATACACACCGACGCTGGTCGAGGTTGTGTGTACGTTGGAGCTGGGCAGCGATGATCCACTGAAGGTCTGATTTTCGTCCGGGTGCAGAAGGCTGGTAGTGGGAACCGTATTGATGCTCACTACCTTGCCATTCACGATCTGTGGCGCGTTGAACGTGGGCCGTTTCGGATCGGATGTTTCGCGCCCGCCTTCCACGCCGGCCACAAAAAGATGCCGCATGCCGAAAATGCTCTTGTTAGCTGTCACGTCGGCCTGGTCCCAGAGAAAACTTTCCGTGCTGTTTACTGTGATCTGGTTGCGGTTCACGCGAATCTGTTCAAGCGGCGTGGATGGGGTGATCGATCCGGCGCTGGCGTTGTTCAGCTGCGGCTCGGTGATCTGTGCTTTGCGAACATAATTGGCATATCGCAGCTGGTTGCGCGCGAGTGAGCCATCGGCAAAGCCGTGCTCTGCTTTGAGCGTTGCCATGTCCACATCGGTCTTCAGGTAATTAGCGTCGCGAAAACCGTAATAATTATGCCGCGCTACCGGCGAGACAGTGTTGAAGTACCACGGGATGCCGTAATCGGGAATGTCGTTTTCGGAAAAATGGAAGTAGCCCAGCGTTACGCGCGTCGGCCTTTGCAGGCCGAAAGAAATAGTCGGCGCGAAGCCGAAGCGGCGGTTTTCCGTTACATCACGCTCAGCAACGTTTGAATCATGCGCCATGATGTTCAGTCGAAAGGCAGAGCCATGAGCAAAATCCGGCAGCGGCTCATTAATGTCGGCTGTGAAGCGGCGCGTAATGTCTGTTCCGAAGTTACCTTCCACATTGATAAATGGTCGAAGCGTCGGCGCTTTGCTCTCTTGGTTGACAACGCCGCCGGTTGATCCGCGCCCGAACTGAACGCCAGCAGGGCCTTCGAGCACATCAATCTGGTTGTAGTTAAACGGATCGCGGTAATAGCTGCCAAAGTCGCGCATACCGTCCAGAAAGATGTCATTACGTGCGGTGAAGCCGCGAATCGTTAGATTGTCGCCCTGTGAACCGCCTTCACCCGCTGCGAGACTGATGCCGGGCGCATTGCGTAGTGCGTCACGCAAAGTCGTCGTGCCCTGCTGTGCCAGCACATCTTTTGGAATTGCGGTAATGGATTGGGCCGTATCGAGCAGCGGCGTCGGAATACGATTCAGTTCCACGGTATCGGCGATGCTTGCTTCCACCTGGACAGACTCAGAATTCTGCAGCCCAATCACTACCGTATTTGCTTCGTTTGAGGAAAAGCTGAGCCCCGTATTGGCCAGCAGCAATTGCAACGCATGCGGCGCGGAATACATCCCGGAAATTCCATCAGAGTGAAAGCCGGGAATGGTTTCCGCGGGAATCGTGTATTCGACGTGTATTCCGGTCGCCTGCGCGAACTGCTTCAAGGCAATGTCCAGAGGCCCCGCTGGAATATCAAACTGTTGCATTGGGAATTGAGACTGATAATCGGAATGATTCTGCTGGGGTCCGTGATGGGGATGTGCCGCCTGTGCCTTTCCCGTGGCGCTTACAGCCGCATAGGCCGTTACTGTTCCCAATGCCAGCCAGGCGCGACGCCCCGCCAGTTTCCGCTGTTTTTTGCTCATCTTTCGGCTCTCCTCAAAGACCGGTGCACAGGCAGAAAATCCTGCCATCCGGCGGTTGAAGTTGTTAGTCAGCGGACCTTAATATGGGGGCAGTCCGCAGTCATTTTTGGCTGTGGCTACAGGTCCTCGCGGTTCTCCTCCAAGAGATTTAGCCGCGAGGACCTGGCATTTTAGGGCTTATTTCGCGATTCAAGCTGCGTATTTGTAGCGAAAATCATCGATTTAAGGACACCTTCATGCGCCTAAATACGACAACTTTAGTCCTCTTTAAATATACGACATAAATAGTCTTATTTGTAAAAGAGCTAATGAATTTTCTTTGTAGGATTTCCGATCCCATCGAGAGGTGCACTGCTGCAAGATGCTCTGAAATGCGAATGCCTGCAGTCACAGGTAAGTACCTGAAATGGAATGTTCTACTTGCGGTGAACAAGAGTGACACAGCGATGACATCAGCATGACACCCTGCATTTTCAGCCTGTCTATACTCCGACTTAAATCAGGCGCGCTTCAGAGAATGAAACAGGTGAAGCCGCCAAATTCAGGAAGAGATGGGGGCAGGGGTTTTGCAATTGATTCACCAGCTGGAGCGAATTCGTTTCCTTATCGTTCTGGGGCTGTGCCTGGCGGGATTACACTGCAGCGCTCAGGACACAGGTGACGAAAACCATGCAGGGCACGTTCCGCTTCTCTCCGGGGGCCTCGGCTATGTCCACAATGTAAACGGTGGAATTACATCGCTCGAGCCGCAGATTAATCCAGTTCTGCTGGTGCCTTTCGGCTCTCATGTGCTGCTGGAGTCGCGCACGGAATTTTTCGGGTTCTTCGAGCGCGAGCACCAGACCACCGGTCCGTTCACGGGCAAAGTATTCAAGCTTGTTGATTACGCGCAGATCGACTGGCTGGCAAATACTCATCTGAATGTCGTTGCAGGAAGATATCTGCTTCCGTTTGGCTTATATAACGAACGCCTGGCCCCAATCTGGATCAAAAACCTTCAGGACCCGCCCATTACAGCAGCTATCGGTACTCGCACAAGCGGATCAGGCGATGGCGTCATGCTGCGGGGCGTGGCGATACAACGACCGTATTACAGTGTGCAATACACGGCCAATTTTTCAGCATTCAGCAATGTAAACCGGCTTGAGTCCGCGCGCACGGCAGGAGGCGATATGAGCATTTATCTGACGCCGGCCCGCCTTGAAATTGGTACTTCGTATCAGAGGTTTCTCCAGAAACAAGAAATTAACAATGCCGCTGCCTATGTTTCATGGCAGCCACGACAGACTCCGGTCGATCTGAAAGCCGAATACGACTACTGCTACAACGGAAAAGGCTACTGGATCGAGACAGCCTATCTCTTTGAGCAGCTTCCGGCTCCGGCATTCTTCCGGCGCTTTCAGGCAGTCGGCCGCATGCAGCAATTTTTTCCGATGCATGGCGGCGGCAACAGCCTGCCCACAGTCAATACGCAGCGGTTCGACTTTGGGCTGAACTACTACATTCACGACAACCTCCGCTTGATATCGAGCTATGGCAGAAATTTCAGCTCGCAGCAGAATGCGAATGTCTGGAATGCAGGCTTTACGTATCGCTTTTCACTGCCACTATGGCCGGAAAGGAAGAAATGAGTCGCTATCTTGCATTTATCTCACTCCTGATCTTCCTGTTGCTGGGAACGTTGGGAGCTGCCGCGCTAAAAAAGGACACTTCTACCGTCCAGAAAAATCGTCCCGCTGTGACCCGGAACAACACACAGGAGGATGCCGGCGAGGAGGTTTTCGAAGCAAACTGCGCGCGCTGTCATACGCCACCGATGAGCATTTCTCCGCGTACTACGGGCACGGTCATTATGCACATGCGCATGCGCGCGCGCTTGTCACGCCACGACGAAAAGTTGCTGTTGAAGTACATGGCCCCTTAAACGACGCAGCGCATAGAAAGAAATCAGAGTACGCATTCTTAATTAGATGGAGAAATGAATTGTCATGGTAAAAGCATCCGCATTGGCAGCGCTGATCATGCTTGGTGTTCTTCCTTCGGTGACATCGTCGTTACGCGCACAGGAAGCAGGCAGAACAATCGAAATTCATGCAAAACGCTTCAGTTTTGAGCCCGCTGAAATCACCGTCAAGAAAGGAGAGACCGTCACACTGCACCTCATTTCCGATGATGTTCCTCACAGCCTTTTGATCAAAGACCTCGGGATCAATCAGGAGGTCAGGAAAAACCACCCCGCCGACGTCACATTTACCGCTGATAAGGTTGGAGACTTTCACGGCAGATGCGGGAGGTTCTGCGGCAGCGGACATGGCGCCATGGTTTTTATCGTGCATGTAACGCCGGACTGATCGCAGATGGTCGATTTGAATAGATAAGGGATGAAATGGAGAGCGTAGTGTCGAATGTTGCAGAAGTCGAAGTAGTTGATGTTGCTCAGGTATTCAATGCAGATCCTCTGCTCGCAAAGGTGGAGCTGCCGATTCGATCCATGTTCTATCCCCTCGGTTTTGCTGTTGAATTAGCGACGAATTCGCCGGCCGTTTTAGAAGCGGCTGAAACAAGCTGGGGGAAGTTTAAGCAGAAATTCGCGAATCCTCCATTGCAGGTCTGTTTCGGGGTGACGAAAGGAGGAGATTCTTCTTTATTGCCACCGGTCCCAGTGTTAAGACTGCGAGGGAGCCAATTAGTAAGCATTGCCGATGCGCATAATTTCTTTACAGCTGATTTCAATACCGGACAGGCCTTTGGATGGATTACTCAGGCTACTGCCGGGGCTCCTCTGTATTTTCGGCATTATCTTCTGAACTCAGCGTTCTTCAGCATGATCAGCGCACTTCGCGCAGGCTGTCTGCATGCAGCATGCGTAGCTCCGTATGGGCATGGCATGCTGCTTTGCGGCAATACCGGCGCTGGTAAATCGACGCTGGCCTATGCGGGAGCGCGGGCGGGCTGGACGCTCATTTGCGATGACGCCAGCTTTTTGCCGCTGGATCGTGATGACCGTCTTGTTGTGGGCAACAGCCATCGCATTCGATTCCGCAGTTGCGCGGTGGAACTCTTTCCAGAACTGGAAGGACGCCCTGTTATCCCGTATACGGTGGGCAAGCCCGGTATTGAACTTCCCACAATAGAAGCGCCGAAAATTACTACAGCTGATTCAGCCGAAGTCGAACATCTGATTTTTATCAATCGCAACTGGACCGGCGATCCAGAGCTCGTTACGCTCTCGCGGGAAAAAGTGCTGCCGTGGTTGCAACGATCACTCACCTTCGCCGCCGTCAACTCACAGGCCGTGCAGGATGATGCCATTCGCCGCTTGTTCGGCGCTGGTGTATATGAGCTTCGATATCAGAACCTGAACTGGGCAATTGAACGGCTTGAAAAGCTGGCACTCACGGGGAAGTGAAAGAATCGTATGCGGCCACGCCTAATCGGAAATGGAAGCCTGGCTCCGCGCATTCCTCGCGAGTTCGCTGCGCTGATCGCAGCATTGCAGTTGAAGGGAGGAAATGTAGAAGCGCTGCTGGAACTGACGGAACGCGAATGGAAATCACTATTGCAATTTTGCGAGCCGGCCCATCTGACGTTGCTGCTATCGCAAGTGGAAACGTATGCCTTTCCTTTATGGGTCAGAGAACGGCTGGGGAAAAACAGGGCCGACGCCTTTCTCCGTTTTGAACGTACCAAGACAACCTATCAGGAAATCGCAGCTGCTCTGGATTGCGCGGGTGTCGAGCACATCGTGCTGAAGGGCTTCACGCAGACTCCGGAGTTTGTTGAAGATGCTCGACTCCGGATGCAATCTGATATCGATTTGTACTTCCCAAAGGAAACAATCAGTCAGGCCAGGACAGTGCTGGAGTCGATTGGCTACAAATCGGATTCATCGTGCGCCAACAAGGTAGCGGACCACTTGCCTGTCATGATTCGACGGGGAAATTGGCAAAGAAAGGGTAACTTCTTCGATCCGGAGATGCCATTAGGCATTGAGCTGCACTTCTGCCTCTGGAACGAAAGCGTCTCATTCATTCCACTCCCCGAAGTAGATCATTTCTGGGACCGCCGCGTTATCAGGAAGCTGGAAGGCATGAGCTTTCCAACGCTGAATTCAGTCGATCATCTTGGCTATTTGGCTTTGCACATATTGCGTGGCTTGTTTCTGCGGGACTGGGTCGTTCATCATGTCCACGAACTGGCTATGTTCTTACATCGGCATGCAAATGACGACGAGTTCTGGGAAGAATGGAAGAGATCACACAGCAGCGCTCTTCGTGAGCTACAGTGCATCGCGTTCTTTCATGCCATGGCATGGTTTTGTTGCGATGTTCACGAAGAAGCAAGGAAAACCCTTCAACAGATCAGCCCGGATATTCAGGAATGGCTGCGCCGCTTCACAGGTTCTTCGCTGGAAGGAATGTTTCGCAAGAATCTGGACTCGGCGTGGCTGCATACTGCTCTGGTGCAGACGCCAGAAAAAAAACGGGCAATAAAACAGGCATTTTTACCGCGTCAGATTCCCCGTATCGGCGCACCCGCCGTGCGCTTGAAAAATCGACAGCAAAAACGCAGCCGCATTTCAAATTCTTATCTGATGTATATTGTTTACCTCACATCCAGATTCGCAGCGCATTTATCTGCGGTTCTGGCGACACTATATCGCGGTTTCGGCTGGTGGCTCTCGCCGCAGCGGCCCAGAAAACGACCAGGATCACTGAGATTCTTCCTGGAATACACGCTGACTATCTTCAAGGGTTGACGACAACAACGGCTTTGCCGCCTATTCAGAACACAAAGCCTCAGTAGGCCAATGGCAGCGCTCGTCCGCGTAGGAGGGCTCAACGCTGAGACGAAGCCAGGATATCCAAAAAGTTCGCCGGAAATGAATGCGCGAGAAAAGCAATTATAGGAAATAAGACAATCGCTTGTTTCCTGAGATATGCTTTTCTCGTCTTATGAATCGAACAATAAACTGCTCTGTGATGTGGTTGTCTTTGTTGCTTTTTCTTCCTTCCGTGCTTCTGGCGCAGCGCGGATTTGTTCACACGAAAGGCCTCGACCTTGTCGATGCCGAAGGCCGGCCACTGATGCTGCGCGGCATCAATCTTGGCAACTGGTTTGAGCCGGAAGGCTACATGTTCCACTTCGACGGCAATCCGCAATCGACAACCGAAATAGAGAACCTGGTTGCGGAGCTGATTGGCCCGGATAAATCCGAGGCTTTCTGGAGGCAATGGCGTGAGACCTACATCACCGAGGCCGATATCGACCTGCTGAAGAAGAGCGGATTTAACTCAGTTCGCGTTCCGCTGCACTGGAAATTCTTCGACAGCGACAACGCCGACGGTTTCCGCCTGCTCGACCGTCTCGTGCAGTGGGCCCGCAAAGATAATATCTATGTCATCCTTGATCTCCATTGCGCTCCCGGCGGACAGACTGGCACCAACATTGACGACAGCCTCGGATATCCGTGGCTCTATCGCAGCCTTGAAGCGCAGGAGCATACCATTGCCATATGGCGTCGGATTGCCGCACGCTACAGAAACGAACCCATCATCCTCGGATATGACTTGCTGAACGAGCCGATCCCGCACTTTCCGCAGCTCCAGCAATACAACAAAGACCTTGAGCCGCTGTACCGCAAAATTACCGCCGCCATCCGCCAGATCGATCGCAATCACGTTATCATCCTCGGCGGAGCGCAATGGGACTCGAACTTCAAAGTCTTCGGCCGGCCCTTCGATTCCAACGTGATGTACACATTTCACAAGTACTGGACCGCGCCGGACGTAAGCGTGATCCGCGAATACCTTGATTTCCGCGACAAGTATCACGTGCCCATCTGGCTGGGCGAATCGGGCGAGAACAAGGACGAGTGGATTGCCGCGTTTACCAAAACGCTGGAAGAGAATCGCGTGGGCTGGTGCTTCTGGCCGTACAAAAAGATGGATGCGACATCATCCGTCGCTACCTTCGACCGTCCGGCGCACTGGGATGACATTCTTGCCTTTGCCAAGCTGCCGACCGGAACCGCCAATGCGGAGAAGCGCATCGCGGCGCGGCCTTCTATCGAAGATGCGCAGGCGGCGTTCGATGATCTGCTAAAGAAAATTCTGTTTGCGAATACGCGTGTTAACGCCGGATATATTCGAGCCTTGGGACTGACCCCCGTCAGTTCGAAATAGCGTCGGCGTGTCCGGACATGAACAGGCAGGTTACAAAACCGGACATGCTGTTTCGTTTCCTCGCTGTTCAGTTATAGAAAAATCAGCAACATACGTTTTCTAACAAGATGGCGGCTCAGGTGCTCCTGAACTATGCGCTGCATCGGCTCTCAAGGAGCTGCCATGAAGAACCTGCTTCAGGATGTGCGCTATGCGCTGCGCCAGCTGAGAAAATCGCCCAGCTTCTCTCTAACTGCTGTTTTGTCGCTTGCCTTAGGCATCGGCGCAACCACGGCTGTCTTCAGCGTTGTCTATGCAATTCTCGTTGACCCCTATCCCTACGCGAATTCTGACCGCATGGCGCATATGCGCGCCACCCTGTCCAGCGGGCAGGAGCGCGGCTTCGGCCTGACGGCAACGCAATGGCAGACGATCCGCAAAGCGCCTGTCATAGAAGATGCCTTCATCAGCGACGACTGGAGCCTCACTGTCACCGGGCGCGATCTGCCCGAGGACATTCAGGGTGTCTACGTCACATCGAATGCCTTTAACTTCTTCGGCGTCCCAACGATGCTCGGTCGAGGCATTCTTCCATCGGATGCCATTGATGGCCAGGACCCACAACCTGTTGCGGTCCTCGGATATAAATTCTGGCAGCGCCACTTCGTCGGCGATCCTTCCGTGCTGGGCAAGACCATCCAGCTGGTGCGCAAGAACTACACCATCGTCGGCGTCGCCGCCCCGCGCTTCACCTGGGATGACGGCGATGTCTACCTGCCGCTCAAAGTCACGCCCGATGCATCGCGCTCTTATTACGTCGGTCTTCGTCTTAAGCCCGGGGTGAGCCATGCCGCCGCGAACGCGGCACTTGCGCCGCTGATCGAACAGTTCAGGAAAGAGACGCCTGATTTCTTTCCGCGCGAAAATTTCAAATTCCACGTTCAGGGCCTGAATGAGAATTTTATCAAGCAACTCGGAGGCACTCTCTATCTGCTGCTTGGCGGTGTTGCCCTCCTGCTCGCTATCGGTTGCGGCAATGTTTCCATTCTGCTGCTTGCCCGCGGGACGGCGCGCCAGCAGGAGTTCGCATTGCGTTCGGCTATTGGCGCAACGCGCCGCCGCATCATGCGTCAGCTCCTCACTGAATCGCTGCTGCTTGCCCTCACCGGGGCTGCACTCGGCGTGCTCGCTGCCTATTGGGTGCTGGGCCTGATTGTAAAAATGCTCCCGGAATACTCTTTCCCACATGAAGCTGCCATACAGGTGAATCTGCCTGTGCTGCTTTTCAGCGTTGCCATTGCGCTGCTTACCGGAATCGTCTTTGGCCTCTCGCCCGCACTGCAGTTCTCGCGGCCTGATGTGAGCCAGGTCATGCAGTCTTCTTCGCGCACCGTCTCCGGAGGCATCCGCGGACGCGCGACCAATAACGTCCTCATCGCCGGACAGATCGCTCTTACTCTGCTGCTGCTTGCCGGCGCCGGCGCAGCCATCCGCAACTTTGTACGCATGATGCACGCTCCGCTCGGCTACGATCCCCATCACGTTATGACGGTCGGCATTCCTGTCCATGAAAACACCTATAAGACGTGGGCTGAGCGCGCGAACTACTTTGAACAGCTGAAGACCAAATCCGCCGCTGTGCCCGGCGTGACCATGACGGCCATCTCTACCAATGCGACGCCGCCGAATAATGGAGCGCTCTTGTCTATGGAAATCCTCGGACAGCCACCCCGCGATGATCAGAAAGTTCGCGTAAACTTCGTAAGCCCGGAGTACTTTCCCATTCTGCACATCGGCCTTGCACAAGGGCGTATTTGGACCCAGACACAAGACCGTAATGCGGCTCACGTCGCTGTCATCAACGAAACACTCGCAAAGTTATACTTCCCGCGCGGTGGCGCTATCGGTCATTCGCTTCGGGTGCCGGACCTCAAAACCATTGCGCCTTACAACCTGTCTCCGGATGGCGCGAATAGCTGGCTCGAAGTGATCGGCATTATTGCGGACAAGCGCAATGATGGTCTGCGCAAGCCTGTTCTGCCGGAAGTCTTCACGCCTTTTACCCTCAATATGCGCATGTATACACAGATTCTCGTGCAATCGAACGTGCCGCCGCTTTCGCTGCTTCACGCAGTCGCTGCGCAGATTAATTCGGTCGACCCCGACCAGCAGGTCAGCAGCTTTACTGAGGACCTTGAAAATGTAATTCGCCGCCAGCCGGAGTGGCAGCAGGAGCATCTTGTCGCATGGCTGTTTGGCTCCTTCGCTGTGCTCGCGCTGGCGCTCGCTGCTGTCGGCCTCTACAGTGTTGTTTCCTATATCGTTGCGCAGCGGACGAATGAGTTTGGCATCCGCATGGCTCTGGGGGCCCAGCGCGGGCATGTTCTTCGCATCGTATTTACATCTATGGCAATCAGCGTGAGCAGCGGAATCGCTGCAGGTCTTTTTCTCACTCTGGCTTTCAATAAAGTGCTTGCCCGCTGGCTCGAAGACAGCTCGCACGATTCTCTGGTGCTGCTCGCCGTCACTCTGTTATTGGGCGTGGTGGCGCTTATCGCATGTGCGGGCCCGGCGCTGAGAGCATCAAGGGTCGATCCCATGAAGGCCCTGCGCTGCGAATAAACGGGCATTCAAGCTATTGCTGGTAAACTAAATACAGGAACACTGTACCCGCTACGCCGTCTTTGCGCGGCATCCCGCGAAATTCAGTCCACGTCCGAAAGAGAAGAGGAAACCTGCGCCCATGAGCACCACAATTCGCAACATCGCCATCATTGCCCACGTCGACCATGGCAAAACCACGCTCGTGGACGCGATGCTGCGCCAGGCCGGGACCTTTCGCGCGAACGAAGCCGTGGCGGAGCGTGTCATGGACTCGAATGATCTCGAACGTGAGCGCGGCATCACCATTCTGGCCAAGAACACGGCCATCTACTACAAAGATTCAAAGATCAATATCGTCGATACGCCTGGCCACGCTGATTTCGGCGGCGAAGTCGAGCGCGCTCTCAAAATGGTCGATGGCGTGATCCTGCTGGTCGATGCTTCAGAAGGCCCGCTGCCGCAGACGCGCTACGTCCTTTCGAAGGCGCTCGAAGCCAGGTTGCAGCCGATTCTGGTTATCAACAAGATTGACCGCCCCGATGCGCGTCCCCAGGAAGTGCTCAACGAGGTCTATGACCTGTTCATTGATCTCGACGCGACTGAGGACCAGCTTGAATTTCCGGTGCTCTACACCAATGGCAAGCTGGGTCTCGCCAGTACCGATCCAGCAGCTCCGGGGACCGATTTACAGCCGCTTTTCGAAACCATTCTGAGCACCATTCCACCTGCAAGTGGCGATGCCGCTGGAGCATTGCAGATTCTGGTCACAAACCTGGACTACTCCGATTATCTGGGCAGGCTTGCGATTGCGCGCGTCTTCAATGGGACCCTGAAGACAGGCGACGAAGTGAATATCTCGAAGCGAGATGGCTCGCTGCAAAAGACTCGCATTACCAAACTCTTCAGTTTTGCTGGTTTGAAGCGCGTCGATATCGAAGCTACTGAGATCGGCGACATTGTCGCGATTGCCGGCGTAGAAGGCATCACCATTGGCGAGACGATCACCGGCATCGATAATCCTGCTCCGCTGCCGGCCATCGTGATTGATGAGCCGACGATTGCGATGCAATTTTCGGTTAACAACTCACCATTTGCCGGACGCGAGGGCCAGTTTGTAACCTCGCGCAATCTGCGCGAACGCCTCGATAAAGAGCTGCTCACCAACGTTTCCATCCGCGTAGAAGAAACAGAGAGCCCGGACAGCTTTAAAGTCATGGGACGCGGCGAGCTGCAGCTTGCCATCCTGATCGAAATGATGCGCCGCGAAGGCTACGAACTGATGGTGGGCCGTCCGGAGATTGTCACGCGAGTCATTGACGGCAAGGTGATGGAGCCAGTCGAACACCTGACCATCGATATTCCGGAGAACTTCGTTGGCGTTGTCATCGAGCGACTTGGACCACGCAAGGGCGAGATGACGAAAATGCATAATCATGGTTCAGGCCGCGTGCGTCTTGAATTTCGCGTGCCGAGCCGGGGATTGATCGGGCTGCGCAGCGAGATGCTTACCGAGACGCGCGGCACCATCGTGATGAACTCGCTCTTCGATGGTTACATCCCGTATCAGGGCGAGATTCCGCAGCGCCTGACCGGAGCGCTCATTTCTGACCGCGCCGGAACCATTACTGCTTACGCGCTCGACGGCCTGCAGGACCGTGGGGTTCTCTTTGTCCAACCCGGCGTGGAAGCATACGAAGGGATGATCGTCGGCGAACATTCACGCGACAACGACCTCGACGTAAACGCCGTTCGCGAAAAGAAGCTGACCAACATGCGAGCTTCCAGCGCAGATGAAGCGATCCGTCTTGCGCCGCCTCGGCTGCTGAACCTTGAACAGGCCATCGAATTCATTGCTGACGATGAACTGGTCGAAGTCACTCCGAAGTCACTGCGCCTGCGCAAGAAGATTTTGCAGGCGAACCGGCGGCCAAAGCGCAACGCTGTGCCGGTGGCGTAGCGTAGGGCTAGGCGCGATACTTCTAAGTTGTCATCCTGAGGGGAGTTTTGCAAAGCAAGACGTAGGCAAAGGACCTGCAGTTTCACTGCTTGTTGATACCCTCTGCGTAAGCGAGGGAACACGGATCCTTTCCGCTTTATCACTGCGATCTTCCGGTCGAGATGGCATTGCGTAGTGTGCCCGCAATTTCTCGACGAAAATATCCCTGTGCCCTGCATCCTGAGCCCTGACCACTGTATGTGTTACTGTTTTTGAAAGAGCAGTTGTCTGGCTTGCCCCGCCTTTTCGCTGCCCATTTCGAAACGCATGTCGCATCAGCCGAACCTGTTTTCGTCTAACGCACCACACGGTTCGGCAGAACCCGCTCAGAAGCCTGTGCCCCAGTTAGTCGTTAAGCAACAGCGCACGCCGATCTGGATGCGACGGGTTGAACTCTTTCTCCGGGTCATCGTCAGGTTGTACCTCGGTCTCCTCGTAGTAGCGTTGCCCTGGACACACCTGTGGGATGAGAATCATCTCTTCAGCCTGGTTCCCCAGATCGCATGGATCACCGCGAACGGCGCAGTGCGCGGCATCGTATCGGGGCTGGGCCTCCTGAACATCTGGATCGCAGTGAGCGATGCGATTGCCTATCGTGAACCTTAGAATCTGATGCCTGATAAAAATCCTTCTCCGCTGGCGAGCGCAGCTCTTGCTTATGAAAATCCGGCCTTTCTGAACAGCCCGGATGGGCGCATTATCCGCATCCTTTCCGAATACTCTGAGCCGCTGTCGCGCTTTCGTCGCGAGCGCGTTCAGGATACCGTTGTCTTCTTTGGCTCGGCGCGTTTTCGCGCGCTCGACGAAGCCAACCGTGAACTTGAGTTGTTGGAGAATACCGGCTCGCGGCAACCTGCTCCACCGGAGGAGCAACCGGCCAGCGAGCACGAGCTTGAAAAAGGTACAACGAGCGAATTAAGGCTGCGCCGCGCCGAGGCAGCTGTTGAAATGGCCGCTTACTACGAAGACGCGCGCCGGCTTGCCTACATGCTGACCGAGTGGAGCAAAACACTGAAGTCGCGGCGGCATCGCTTCGTCGTTACCTCAGGCGGCGGTCCGGGAATCATGGAAGCAGCCAACCGCGGAGCGTATGAGGCCGGCGGTAAGACCATCGGCCTGAATATCAAGCTGCCCTTTGAGCAGGCACCCAACCGTTTCATTACCCCGGCGCTCAATTTTGAGTTCCACTACTTCTTCATGCGCAAGTACTGGTTCGCCTATCTGGCGAAAGCGCTGGTTGTCTTTCCCGGCGGTTTCGGCACGCTGGACGAGATGTTCGAGCTACTGACATTAGCCCAGACGCAAAAGCTGGCCAAGAAAATCACCGTAGTGGTTTACGGCTCTTCTTATTGGAAGAGTGTGTTGAATCTCGATGTGCTTGTGGACAAAGGCGCCATTTCACCGCGCGATCGCGAGCTTTTTCAATTTGCCGATACCCCGGAGGACGCATTTGCGATACTCAAGGATGGTTTGACCCGCAACCATCTGACGGCAGATGCCCCGCCAACGGATGGGGATGATGAAAATTCGCTGCGTCCGGAGATTGCCAAAACGCGCCGCTGATCAACCTGCTGACAAGCCACAAGACCAGGATGGAAAGGTCCCGACCTAGTTGGAGCCGCCCGCTACGGATGGCCCGCCTACATTAGCGACCTGCTGCATGGTTTCGCGCAGGTATTTGTGTGGATTCACCGGCGTATTGCGGACACGTACTTCATAGTGCAGATGCGGGCCGGTGCTGCGGCCGCTCGTTCCCACATAACCGATGATCTGCCCTCGCGTCACCTGCTGGCCTTCTGTCACTGCAAAGCCGGAAAGATGTCCATAGCAGGTCTTAATGCCGTAGCCGTGATCGATGATGACTTCGCGCCCGTAGCCGGAGGCGCGATCAGCCATCTCAACAGTGCCGTCGGCTGTGGCCCGGACAGCGTCGCCGAAGGTCGAGGAAATATCGATGCCTGCGTGGAAGGCGCCTTCACCATTGAAGGGATCTTCACGCTCGCCGAAAGAGCTGGTCACGGGGCCAACAACCGGCCACAGCGACGGCGCATTGGCGAGGTTCAGAACGTCTCCCAGATTGCCGAAGGGATGCCGTGTGCTGAGACCGAATGGCTGATAAACCTGGCCTGCCAGGGCCGTGCGTCGAAGCGCGCTCAACTGGTCCAGAGACTGCGAATAAGCCTGCTGGCTGAAACCATCCGACGGATCGGCAAGCACTGGAGCCGCTGCTGCGGTCCGTGATTTCGCCGCCGTCAGCTTGTTCTGGCGCAGACCATACAAAGCGCTGACTTCATTGGCCAGCGAGCCAAGTGATGCAGCCTGTACTTCTTTTTCGTGAGCGACTTGTTCGAGTTGCGCGTAATCTTTGCGAAGGGCCTCGCGCTGCGAACGTACCTGATTAAAGCTGGCCGTCTTCAGCAGCATGCGCGAGTAGGATCCGGCCATGCCGGTAATGGTAAAAGCGCCTACAATTGCTGCCGCAACAAAGACATAGGCGTAATGCAGAGGCACAGGAATCTTGCGGAGCCGCCCATCTTCTTCGCGAGCTACAAAAATAATGTAGTAACGTTTACGCACAAACAACTCGTCTGAGGTACTGATCCGCCGAAAACACGTGCGACGGGTCAGAAAATGTCGCAGAATCAGGTTCTCGGGTATTCTCTGAAGACCCTAACAGGTTGACGGGCATGGGTCAACCCGAGTTTACAGAGACTACCTTGAGCCGGGAATCATCGGTAATAGGGCAAAACACGCGGCCCGGGTAAATAGGATGCGTTTACAAGCCGGATTGTAACCGCAGCGGTATGCTGAATATCGTGTCGACGCGACCGAAAAAACGACCTCAACCAGGCGAAAAATCAATGATTTCCGCTCTACGAAGCCGGATTCAGCCAAAAAATGGGCTTGTGCGCCTTGGAATTGGTGATGATTGCGCCATCCTGAACCCCCCGGCAGGCTGCGAGATCGTCATTACCACAGATTTTTCCCTCGAACAGGTTCACTTTCGGCGCGACTGGCACCCTCCGGAGTCGGTGGGCTATCGCTGCCTGGCGCGCGGACTGAGCGATCTTGCCGCCATGGGAGCGCAACCTGTAGCGGCCTTTCTATCACTCGCCATACCCGCCGAGCTGACCTTTGCCGATCGCGGCCCGAGCTGGGTCGATCGTTTTCTGAATGGGCTGCTTGCTCTGGCAAAATGTTATCGGGTCCCGCTCGCCGGCGGCGATACCGCGCAGTCACCGCTTTTTGACGAAACGGGATTAAAACAGACAGGGATGGTCTCGGCGGACATCGTTCTCATCGGATCAGCCCCGAAGGGCCGCGCTCTTTTGCGCTCCGGCGCCCAGCCCGGAGACGTCATCTATATCACGGGCGCTCTGGGTGGCGCCGAGGCCGAATTGCTGGCGCTTGGACGCCGTCCGCAGACTTTTCGCAAGCTGACGAAAGCATCGCCCACGCATCCCCATCTTTATCCGGAGCCGCGCCTAGGTGTCGGAGAGAAGCTTCTCTCACTCAGAATGGCAACAGCCGCAATCGATGTCAGCGACGGGCTATCCACTGACCTGGCTCACCTTTGCGAAGAGTCCGGCTTAGCGGCTGAAATAGATGCTGAAGCCATCCCGGTTCATTCGCTGGCAAAGAGAGCCGAGAAAGACGGCTGGGTTCCAACGGCGCTGCATTTGGCTCTTCACGGCGGCGAGGACTATGAACTGCTCTTCACTGCACCCACACGAACGAAAATACCGGCAAAAATAGACGGCATACCCATTCACGCAATCGGAAGCATGAAAAAACAGAAAGGAAGGCAGCTTATCGAATTACTGGAAGCAAACGGCAAACGCACGCCGCTTGATGCTGGCGGATGGGAGCATTTTTGTTAATTGTATGAATCCAGATATCCTGCACAAGCTGCTTTCCGATGCGGAATAGACCCCGCATCGTTATTGATACAGACACTCTGATCAGCCGCCTGCTGCTTCCCGAATCCCTACCTGCGCAAGCGATATGCAAGGCCGTGGATATAGGCCACCTGCTCGTTTCCGAAGCCACAATGCTGGAGCTGGTTCAGGTCTTAGGGCGTCCCCAGTTTGATCGTTATAGTTCGATTGAGAACCGACGGGACTTCCTGCGGGCATTGGGCCGCATTGCGGAGTTTGTATCTGTTCATTACGCCATTCACGCCTGCCGCGATCCAAAAGACGACAAATTTTTGGAGTTGGCCGTCAATGGAGAAGCACAAGTGATTATTACCGGAGATGTCGATCTTCTTGCTCTTCACCCCTTTCGAGGTGTAGCGATTTCTGCTCCATCTGAATATTTAAAAGTTCGGCGAATTAAGCGCGCTGTGAGGGAGGGCCGCAGTCTGCGTAGGATCTGCCGGTAAGCAAATCTTGATACCCTCAAAATAGTCATGAACACAAAGAAAACGCGCGTTCGCTTCGCGCCTTCGCCGACGGGGCTACTCCATGTAGGCAACGCCCGCACGGCGCTTTACAACTGGCTGGTCGCCCGCCATGCAGGCGGACAATACATCCTCCGCATCGAAGACACAGATGTGGAACGCAGCAAAGGGGAGCACGAAGCGCAGCTCATCGAAGACCTGCATTGGCTCGGCCTTAACTGGGATGAGGGTCCAGAAATCGGCGGCCCACATGCTCCCTATCGGCAGTCGGAGCGGTTGGACATCTACCGCCAGCACACCGAAAAGCTGCTGAACGAGGGCAAAGCCTACCGCTGCTTCTGTACGGCAGAAGAGCTTGAGGCAGAGCGCCAGAAGGCAATCGTCGAGCACCGTCCGCAGGTCTATTCCGGAAAATGCCGCGCGATTGCTGAATCTGATTCGGACGCGCGCGCGGCCACAGGCGAGCCCTTCGCCGTGCGCCTGCGTGTGCCCGGTCATCCATTGCGCTTCCATGACATTGTGCGCGGCGATGTAGAATTCGCAAGCGAAACCGTCAGCGATCCGATCCTGGTGCGCTCCAGCGGAGTACCTGTGTACAACTATGTCGTCACCATCGACGATGCGCTCATGGAGATTACGCACGTGGTCCGCGGCGACGACCACATCTCAAACACGCCCAAGCAGGTCGCCATTTACGAAGCCTTCGGCTGGCCGGTGCCGCAGTTCGCGCATCTTTCGACCATCCTCGGCAGCGACCGCGAGCGGCTGTCTAAGCGACACGGAGCGACCTCCATCGCCAGCTTTCGTGAAATGGGCATCCTTCCCGAGGCGCTGGTCAATTACCTTGCCCTGCTCGGCTGGGGAGCGAAGGACGGAGTCACCGAGACATTTACTCCACAAGAGTTGATTCGAGAATTCGAGCTGGAGCGCGTAACCGCTTCGCCGGCGGTCTTCGATTTCGATAAGCTCCACTGGCTCAATCGCCATTACCTGAAGGCCGCGAATCCGGAACGCATTCTCGATTTAGCGTGGCCCTACTTCGAAAAAGCGGGACTATTGCCTGCGCGTTCCAATGCCGATGCAGAAACTGTGCAGTGGTTTAGCAAACTCGTGGCGCTTTTCCTTCCCTCCGTGGATCGCCTGGAGCAACTACTTGAAAAAGCGCAGTTTATTTTCAATTTTGAGGTGTCTGGCGCAAAGCAAAACGCGGAAAATGTCCCGATTCTGCAATCAGAAAGCGCGCAAAAAGTGCTCTCCGCATTTGCTCAGCGCGTTCACTCGAATGGAGGCGCTGTCACGCCAGAGCAGTTCAAAACCTGGATGAACGAGATCAAATCCGAAACAGGAGCGAAAGGCAAAGACCTTTTTCACCCTGTCCGTATTGCCCTCACCGGAGCGCATTCCGGGCCAGAATTCGACAAACTGATTCCGATCTTTGAAGAAGGCAGCCGACTACAGCTTCCCGTGCATGTGCTGAGCATGCGTGAGCGAGTGGAGCAGTTTGTAAACCCATGACTGCAACCACCAGAATATCTCTTGATCTGACCTTCCCACATAACTGGGTAGTTGATGTACTCGAAAAGCGCCCCCTGATAGTACCCGCGCGCCAGTTCGTCTATCCACAGCAGACGGAAGAAGTAGAGCGTGGAGCACTGGAGCTCCTCGTGAAACCCGCGGGAGGCGATACATTCCTCGCCATCTGCGCGCTAGGCTTCGCGAATCAGGCCGCACCGACAGGCGTCTGGAGCTGCCCTGATCCCGACTGGCTCTGCGCGGTATCCGGCGGCTATGCGTATCTCATCCGCACGCTCGATCCACAGCAATGGAGCATGGTTCCATATCGCCCCGTGTTAAGTGTCCGCTCGCTCCACGACCAGCAATTACTGCTCTTCATCGGGCATCACGCCATTTTGGCGTGGGGCCGCGATGGCAAAGCGTGGGAATCGGCCCGTCTCTCCTGGGAAGGCATCGAAATTACCGACATAGTCGGCGACACCCTCTGCGGACTCGGCTGGGATTTGATGACTGATAGCGATGTGCCCTTCGCCATCGACCTGAAAACCGGCGAACACACAGGCGGCACAGAAAAATCCTAAGAAGATCTTGTTTGATAGAAATTCGGAATGGAATAACAAGGATGAAGAATGGTCGGGACGGGCAGATTTGAACTGCCGACCCCTCGCACCCCAAGCGAGTGCTCTACCAGGCTGAGCCACGTCCCGACACGGGGGTCTTTCCTAGTCTACACGAGCAGCAGGGATTATGCTTCGCCTGCATTCCCCGTAATTCACTCCGCTTGAGAACTTTCCGCAACGCAGCAACAACTGAATCTATAAGCCCATAAGGAAGCCGCACACGACGCAGAAGAAACAACAAAGCTGTGGGGCGTTTAGCGTCAACCCCTCATAACGAGACTGGTGCGCTTTTCTTGCCTTCCCAGGGGAACAGCGGTACATAGGAGTAGCACAACGTGGCAATGCAAATTCACAACAGATCGTTCAATTGATGAGATCAATCATCAGATCGTTTTGCATCGCGCTTCTCATATGGATCATGCTGTTTGGCGCTGTGGGAGAGCAGGCACAAGCGCCGCTCATTCTCGGCGTCGATCACATTCCTGTTGTAGTCGCTGATCTCGAAAAGGCAATTGCAGACTTTCGCGCCATGGGATTTGCCATCAAGCCGGGAAGACCGCATGCCGACGGCATTCGCAATGCGCATGTAAAATTTCCTGACGGCACCGAGGTAGAGCTCATCACTGCGTCTCAGGCGATGGATGCGCTTACCTCCGAATACCGCGCCAGGCTCATGACTGGAGAGGGGCCTGTCTATTTTGGTATGTATGCGCCGGACCATGCGACACTCGCGGCGAAGCTCCGGCTACTCCATACGGCAGCGCAGCAAGACAATGGCAGTATTGTCTTTCCCGCTGACAGCCCGCTTCATCCTCTCTTCTTCGGATCGAGAAACAAGGCGCCCACTGACAGGCCAGAGCACTTCGCTCATCCGAATACAGCCGTTCGTCTCAGCGCGCTTTGGGTACGCGACAGCCATGAGCTGCGCATGCTGTTGCAAAGCCTGAACGTGCCGATGACGCGATCACGTTCATATGACTTCATCGGTTCCTCGATGGAAATTATCGACGCTACGCTCCCGGAAGGGCATCTCTACCTTGTCCCTTCCGCAGCTACAAATGTTGTCGCAGCACGCATTGAAGTTCGAAGCCTCGCTGCTCTTGAAGCCGTCCTCAATACAAATGGCGTGCCGATGAGAGAATACGGCTTCTGCCATGCAGCTTGGGTTGCACCTTCCAGCGCCCACGGAATCTGGCTCCAGTTTGTCGAAGCCGGAAGCGCGAGTTGTAATCGATAAAATGCGAGAGTGTCTTCGGGACTGCTCTGAGTGAAGCGCTTCTGGCAGAGCGGCGGACTTTATAGTCCACCGAATAGAGGGCAGGTCGAAGGTCCTTCCTGCGTAGCTAAGCGGAGCCAATGGTGAAGCGACCAATGAAAGAACAAGCCTTACAACTTTTGCGAGCGCTGCACATCGCGAACCCCCGGCACGCGCCGCAGTCCCTGCACCAGCCGGTTCAGGTGCCGCACATCCTCCGCATCGACAATGAACTCAACCGTAGCATCGTTATTCGGCCCGGGCCGTGAATCTACAGATCGGATATTCGTATTGTCATCACTGATGACGGCAGTCATCTCTTTGAGCATTCCAGCGCGATCATCGCAGTAAACAGTCAGTTTCACCGGATAAGTTTGACGGCGACCCTGCGCTTCCTCAGCAGGGCGGGCCCACTCGACTGAGATGCGGCGGTCAGATTCATAAAGCAGATTCTGCACATTGGGACAACTCCGCGCATGCACCGCGACACCCTTGCCGCGCGTCACATAGCCGATAATCTCTTCGCCACGAATCGGATTGCAACATCGCGCGCGATACACCAGCAATTCATTCTGCCCTTCCACCTGCAGCGAATCCGCGCCGCTTGCCATCGAGACGCGCTTAACGGTATCGGCAACACCAGCGACGGCGGCATCTGTCTCGGCGGCCTGCTGACTCGTGACCCCAGGCGCCAGCCGGTTCAGCACCTGCCGCGCTGAATACTTTCCGAATCCTATTGCAGCCAGCAAGTCATTCGGCGTAGCGACGCTATACTCAGCCGCGATGCGCTCATAATCTGAATCATCAAACTTCGACAGCGAAATCTTGTATTTCCGTGCTTCGCGCTCCAGCAGCTTGCGGCCAATTTCAATGGCGCGCTCACGCTGATGTTCGTTCAGCCAGTGCTTGATCTTGTTGCGCGCGCGTGAGCTTTTGACGAATGTAAGCCAGTCGCGGCTCGGCGTGTGCCCATTCTGCGTGACGACCTCGACAATATCGCCATTGCGCAGCTTTGACCGCAGCGGAACCATGCGCCCGTTGACCTTTGCGCCAATGCATGTGTGCCCAACCTCGGTGTGAATCGAGTACGCAAAATCCAGCGGGCTCGCATCTTTCGGAAGGACCACAACCTTTCCCTTAGGCGTAAAGGTGTAAACCTCTTCCGGATAGAGATCAATCTTGAGCGTTGAAAGAAATTCATTCGGATCGCTCATTTCCCGCTGCCACTCAACCAGCTGTCGAACCCAGGCCAATCTTTGCTCGTCGCGCGCGCTGATCGGCGAGCCGCCCGACTTATACTTCCAGTGAGCCGCAATGCCTTCTTCCGCGATGCGGTGCATCTCCTCAGTCCGAATCTGCACCTCAAACTGATGCCCGCCCTCGCCCATCACTGTTGTGTGGAGTGATTGATACAGGTTCGGGCGCGGCATCGCGATGAAGTCCTTGATGCGGCCCGGAACCGGACGCCAGATGCTGTGAATCAGGCCAAAAACGGCGTAACAATCCTGTACGCTGCTGGTTATCACGCGCAATGCAAGCAGGTCATACACCTGATCGACATTAATCCGCGACTTAATAAGCTTCTGATGGACGCTGTAAAGGCGCTTGATGCGCCACTCCACGCGCGCTTTGATATTGTTTTCGCGCAGTTTTTCCTGCAGGAGCGCTTCCACCCCGGCCAGGAACTGCTCGCCTTCGCTGCGGCGCGCTTCCACCGCATCATGCACCTGCTGATAGGCATAAGGGTCGACAAAGCGAAACGCCAGATCCTCAAGTTCGCCGCGGACTTTCCCCATGCCCAGCCGGTGCGCAAGCGGCGCGTAAATATCGAGCGTCTCGCGCGCAATCCCCTGCTGCCTCTCCGGAGGCAGGTGTTCCAGCGTCCGCATATTGTGCAGCCGGTCCGCAAGTTTGATCAGGACCACCCGCACATCGCTGACCATCGCCAGCAGCATCTTGCGAACATTTTCCGCCTGGCGATCCTCCTTATTGGCGAACTGAATTTTGTCGATTTTCGTGACGCCTTCGACAATATGCGCCACCTGTTCGCCAAACTTGGCAGTGATATCAGCAGTCGTAACCGGTGTATCTTCGACCGCATCATGCAGGAGGCCTGCAGCTATGGCGGTTGAGTCCAGCTTCATTTCCGCCAGAACGATTGCAACTTCAAGTGGATGAAGTACATACGGCTCGCCCGAAGCTCGGAGCTGTCCCTTGTGGTGTTCGAGACAGAATTCCCAGGCTTTACGGATGATTTCAGTATCATCGCTGGGCCGATTGGCGCGGACAGTGGCAATCAGCTTCTCAAAACGCGACGCAAAGGGATCCGGCGTCAGAAGGGGTTTGGTGGGCCGGGCTGTCGCGCTTTGCGCAGTTGCCATACTTGATTATAGGCTCAGGCAGCAAATGGCGCATGAAAGAACCCGACGATCAACGTGGACTTTGCATTGTTCGCGCAGTTTTGTCTTTAAAATGCGGGCGATTTCCGGCATGCGAAGATGAGTTATGCACGGGCGCGAGACAGAAAAACACTCAAAGCAGAGGCATAGACTAGCTGCGTCCATAACTGAATTTCAGGGCCCGGCAGCCATCATCTCCCGCCGCGCAGCGGACCGCATCCGTGCCGGTCATGTCTGGGTCTACCAATCCGATATTGAAGAGCTGAGCAGCGAGCCTGCCGGGCTGCTCCCTGTAGCCGACCGGCGCGGCATCCTGCTCGGCACCGCCCTCTACAGTCCTGTCTCGCAGATCGCCCTCCGCTTCGTCTCCAATGGCCTGATCAACCGGACCCGATGGCTCGATCTGCTGCGAGAGCGTCTGCAAGCCGCCATCCGCCTGCGCCAGCCCATGCTCACCGCCGAGACCAATGCATGCAGGCTGGTCTTCAGCGAAGCTGATGAGCTTCCCGGAATCATTGCCGATAAATATGGCGACCTCATCATCCTGCAACTGCTCACCAAAAGCCTGGACAACAACGAAACCAGAGCTCTGATCTCCGAAGTGCTGAATGATGAGCTAAAACCCGAGACCATCATCGAGCGCCCAGATCCGCGTATCCGCGAGATCGAGCAACTGAGCCAGCCATCTACCGCCCCGCTCTATACAGCAGATCCAGACCAACCACTTTTCAGCACAAATTTCCAACTAAACGGGCTCACCTTCCATTACGACGCCAATGCCGGACAGAAAACCGGAGCCTTCCTCGACCAGCGTGAAAACTATGCCGCAGCCGCGCGACATGCCCGCGGCGAAGCACTCGACATCTGCACCTATCAGGGCGGATTTGCCCTGCATCTCGCGCAGGTCTGCCCACGCGTTACCGGCGTCGACATTTCCCGCGCCGCCCTCGAAACTGCCGAGAAAAACCTCGCCGCCAATGCTGCCCGTTTAAGCAACTCAAATGTGGATTGGATCGAGGCCAACGCTTTTGACCTGCTGCGTGACTGGAGCCAGTCCGGCGCCGTCTACGACGCCATCGTGCTCGACCCACCGGCCTTCGCCAAATCAAAACGCGCCGTCGAAGGCGCGCTTCGAGGCTATAAGGAATTAAATTTACGTGCGATGAAAATGCTGCGTCCCGGAGGAACATTGGTTACCTGTTCCTGCTCGCACCATGTCTCATTGGCAGATTTCCAGCAGATCGTGGCCGCCGCAGCCGGAGATGGAGGCCGCCGTGCGCGCCTCATCGAGCGCCGAGGCGCAGCCGCAGATCATCCCGTCATCCTGACCATCCCGGAAACGGAATACTTGAAATGCCTGATCTGCAGCGTGGAATAAGAAATAGGAAGAGGATGCTGTCATCCTGACCCTGAGTGAAACGAAGGGGAAGGATCTGCTTTTTCATTCCGATCAGAAACCTTCACCTGCGCCGGGATATCAAACAGCCTCGACCACATCACCCCTTGATATGCAGATCAATCACAAGCTGCTTCTTGGAATTGAAAGAGCTGATGTTCTTCTTATCGCTCTTCTTGCCCTTGTACTCGGCCCAGAGCTGGTAATCAACATCGGTGGAAAGCTGCCCGAAACGGTAGCTCCCATCCTGCGTTGAAATGAAGCTTTTGATGCTGTTTGTCTTTGAGTCCTGCAGGTACACCACAGCGCTCTGCTGCGGCGTATCCTGCGGCCCATACACTTTGCCTTCAACGGAGCGGACGGCATTACTCTGAGCCATGCCCGCAACCGGCGCCAACACAAAAATCGCCATTAAGACCAGCGCCGCCGCCCGCAAAAACCTCAGGCGGCCTGCGTCTTCAAAAAACTTCTTCATTCCTCGTCCTCTTCTTCGAGTTCTTCGTCCTCATCTTCATAGTCTTCTTCTACCTTCGAAAGCTCAAGAGGATCGGTGGCAACAATCTCAAATTCGGTTCCGCATTCGTCGCAGACGACGACGTCGCCTTCGTCTACTTCTTCTTCATCAAAATCCAGCACGCTCTCACATTCAGGGCAAATCGGCATAAATTCCTCCAGATCGAAATGGAGTATTAGGATGTTTAGAACAAATTACAGGATGCAACCATCGTCAGTTCGATGCAACATCGTTAGTTTTTAACGAGAAGCAGGCAGCGCGTCAAGCCATTCGCAGTGGATTTCAACAACTCCTCATCAGCACCTCATTCTGGAGAAAGATTTCGATGAACGCACGTTTAAAGCAACTCGCAATTGCCGTCATGACAACCGTTGTCTCCCTGCACGGCGCGCATGCTTTCTCTGACGATACAACACGCGATCTCGTTGCCATTGGTTCACCAATTCGCCCTACGCCTGCTGATCCCGCCATCGCACATGCCTTACAGCAAATCTCCCCACAGCAGATTCAACACACCGTTGAGACATTAGTTGGCTTCCACACCCGCAACACGCTTTCCAGCATGACCAAAGACCTGCCTGCCGGACAAGGAATCAACGCCGCTGCCGACTGGATCGAGTCGGAGTTCAAGCGCTACTCCGATGCCTGCGGCGGCTGCCTTGAAGTGAGACGCGACACCTTCACCGAAAGTCCACAAAGCCGTATCCCACAGCCCACCACCATCACAAACGTCTACGCAATTCTCCGCGGATCCGATCCCGTACAGGCAAAACGCATGTACCTCGTCACGGGACATTACGATTCCCGCAATACCGATGTTCTGGATACACATGGCTTTGCTCCCGGCGCAAATGACGATGCCTCCGGCGTGGCCGTCAGCCTCGAATGCGCCCGTGTGCTTTCGAAGCTCAAGCCTCCGGCAACCATTATCTTTGTAGCCGTCGCCGGCGAAGAGCAGGGACTCAACGGCAGCCGACATCTCGCAAAACTGGCCAAATCTGAAGGCTGGCAGCTCGAGGGCGTTCTGAACAACGACATTGTAGGCGGCAATACCACACCTGGCGACGCCTTGCAGAACAAATCGCTCGTACGCGTCTTTTCCGAAGGCATTCCCGCGTCGGCCACGCCCGAACAGGCACGTCTCATCCAGGCTCTGGGGTACGAAAGCGATTCACCGTCACGCGAACTCGCCCGCTTTGTCGTGAGTGTCGGCGAAACCTACCACGGATTGGGCAATGTGAGTAAATCCAGCTCCGGCTATTTCCATCCCGTGCTCGAGTTCCGCCGCGACCGCTTCCTCCGAGGAGGAGACCACACCTCATTTAACCAGGAAGGCTTTCCCGCCGTACGCTTCACTGAATGGCGCGAAGACTTCAATCACCAGCACCAGAATGTACGTACTGAAAATGGCGTCGAATATGGCGACCTGCTGAAATTTGTTGACTTCCGGTACATCGCTCATCTAGCAGCTCTGAATGCCGCAACTCTGGCCACGCTGGCCTATGCGCCGCCTGCTCCGGAGAATGTCCGTATTGTGACGAAGAATCTCGATAACAATTCCACGCTCGAATGGACGGGAGCCGGTGCTCCGGCAGGAACAAAGTACGAAATTGTCTGGCGGGAATTGGCGGTTCCCGACTGGCAGTTCTCTACAAACAAGGGCATTTCTGCGCCTGCCACGCCGAACACCGGATACAGCATCACCCTGCCTGTTTCAAAAGACAATGTCATTTTCGGAGTTCGCGCGGTCGACGCACAGGGACACCGCAGTCCCGCCGTTGCCCCTATGCCGGAAAGGTAGAAAGCTAGAGAGTACCGGCCGTTTCTGAGAAAATAGGACAGCCTGTATGCCACGTACTGCCGGACTCCTCAATTTTCCTGACTTTCGCGGTTTCACGCGCGGTCTGATTCTCTGGAACGTCGGCGTCTACTTTGTGCTGCTTTTGCTTAGCGTGGTTTCAGCAGCGCTGTATACGGACGTGATTCGCTTCGGAGCGCTGATTCCCCCTCTGTTTCTGCACGGATACTTATGGCAGCTGGTCACTTACTGCTTTATCCATACAGGCATTTTGGGGACTGCACTGGAAATGCTCACCCTGTGGTTCCTCGGGAGCTTCCTGGAATCGATTCATGGCCCGCGCTGGCTGGCTGAGCTGTACTTCACCAGCGTTATCGGCGCAGGGCTGACCGCGGTCGGCTTGAGCCTGGTTATGCGGGGGGATGCCTTTGCAATTTCGGGGGCCTTTGGCGGTATTTTCGGCCTGCTGGTCGCCTTTGGGGTGCTTTACGGCGACATGGAATTCATGATGTTTCCACTGCCCATGACCATGAAGGCGAAATACCTGGTGATTGTTTATATGCTGATTGCTATCGCCATGGTCTTTTCTTCGAGCCGTGTTTATGCGCTGGCCCAGCTTGGAGGCGCGCTTGCGGGATACCTCTATATCAAGTCGGCCCCACGCCGGGGATATGCCTTCGCAACCAGCGAGCGCTATTTCAGCATCCGCAACGGCTACTATCGCTGGAAGCGCCGTCGCGCCGCAAAGAAATTCGAAGTTTACATGCGCAAGCAGAACCGGGACGTGCATTTTGATAAAGAAGGCCGTTATACCGGCTCAGAAAAAGACCCCAACGACCGCCGCTGGATGAATTGAGCTGAGCGAGTCAGCGGAAAGAGTGAGTCAGCAAGATGTTCAGGAACGGGCTGACTTGCTAGCCAAGCGCTGGCTCGCTCGTCTTTAACCATGTATCGTAAATATTTGCAGCTCTTTGCGAATTGAGGTTTGAAAGAAGCGTGAGTTTGAGAATTCGACCCGTTTTGGCAGGTCTGGCTTTTTTTGCATTTTTTTTCTTTTCTGCAGCGCTTCGGGCACAGGTGCAGGCCACTGCTCCTGTAACCACTCTGGCGCCGTATCAGCAGCGCTGGGACATCTATGGCGGCTATTCCTATGCCCACTTCAATCCCGGCCCGGGCCGAGGCGTTCAGGCGATCAATCTGACCGGCTGGAATGGAGACGCGACAGTCTGGTTCAAGCAGCTTTTCGGGCTTGAATTTTCCGCGCGCGGCTATTACGGAACCATCATCGTGCCGCCGAATGCATATAACGTTACAAAATCGGATATGTCCGAGCATCTTTTTCTGGTGGGACCCAATTTCCGCTTTATCCGCCATGAAAACTATGCAGCCGGTTTTCACGCCCTCATTGGCGCTGCAGACGGTGCTTTCGATAAGGGATTCAAAAATTCCGGCGCACAGCCCTATCAGGTGGGGATTTACAACAACAAAGTGGCCTTCGGCGCAGGTATTGGAATGTGGGCTGACTACAATCTCAATCCCAGATGGGCTGTCCGTATCACCACGGATTGGCAGCCGACTCACTACGGTTTCGAGACGCAGAACGAGTTCTCGGGGACGGCCGGCATTGTTTATAAGTTTGGGTACTTGAAGTAGCCGGCAAAGAAGCGGGTTAGCGAAAACCGGTCAGCAGAAAAACTGTCAGCAGAAAGGGCTAGCTAGATCCTTTACTGCGAAGTGTTACGCAGACGGCCATTCAGTCAGCATGCGACCAATTTCTGCACATTTTGGCTAATCGTTTCTTTGCTGACCGCTTTTTATCGCTGATCGCTTCCCTAGCTCCTGACCACCGTTCTGATATGCAGCTCTTTCAGTTGCGCATCGCTCACAGGAGTTGGCGCGTCTACCATCAGATCAATGGCCTTCGCAGTCTTGGGGAATGCTATTACCTCGCGCAGACTCGACGCTCCGGCAAGAATCATCACCAGACGGTCCAAACCGAGCGCGATGCCGCCGTGCGGAGGCGTTCCGTACTGAAGCGCTTCGAGAAAGAAGCCGAAGCGCGACTTTGCTTCTTCGTCTGACATGCCGAGCGCGCGGAAGATTTGCCGCTGCACATCCTGCCGGTGAATACGAATCGAACCTGAGCCAAGCTCCAGGCCGTTCATTGCCAGGTCGTAATAGCGCGCACGGACAGAAGCGGGGTCGGAGACAAGCCGGTCCATGTCTTCTTCATGTGGAGAGGTGAAGGGATGATGCGCTGGCATCCATCTGCCGGTTTCCGTATCGTGCTCGAACATGGGGAAGTCCGTCACCCAGATCGGGCGGAATGCAGCCGAGCCGTCGATTGTTCCGGATGTGCGCTCCGGTGATGCAACCACCTGTTCAGTGACGGCAAACGCGCCGTGACGGTCGGCATACTTTTTTGCCAGCTCGACGCGGAAATTGCCTGCGGCGGAGTAGACGGCGATTTCGCGCTCGGAGAGTCGGCCCTCGAATTTAGTGTCGCTGGCCTGGATGTGATGGGCCGCATCTCCGGCGACGATAATAATCAGGTCGCCTTCTTCCGCATTCGTCAGTTCGCGCAGCTTCGCGACACTGCTTGGAAAAGATTTTTCCAGTCGCTTGAGATCGTCGATATACTTCGCACCCTTGCGCGTATCGAAAAGCGGCTTGTTGTCGTCGCGCTCTTTGCGCGATAGCTCGCCCACTTTCGGGATGCGGAGAGCAACCACGGGCAGAGCCGGATCAATCGCCAGGGTTGCCAGATCACTCTCTGAGAAGATTGCTTTCACATCGGTAAGACCGGGGAGGCGGAGATCGGGCTTGTCGATGCCGAACTGGCGCATGGCTTCGTCATAAGTGATTTGCGGAAATGGCGTGGGCAGCGTAATGCCGACAGCGGCAAATGCGGCCTTCAGAAAGCCTTCCACGATGCGGAAGATTGTCTCTTGCTGCGGAAAAGTCATTTCCAGGTCAATCTGTGTGAACTCCGGCTGGCGGTCGGCGCGCAGGTCCTCGTCACGGAAGCAGCGAGCGATCTGAAAATAGCGGTCGAAGCCGGAGATCATCAGAATCTGCTTGAATAGCTGCGGTGACTGAGGCAGCGCATAGAAGTTCCCGGCATGCACACGGCTTGGAACGAGATAGTCGCGCGCGCCTTCGGGCGTCGAGCGCGTCATGAATGGCGTTTCGATCTCGAAGAAGTTATGCTCCGAGAGATAATCGCGGACTGCAAGCGTGACTTTGTGGCGCACTTCGAAATTGCGTTGCATCTCGGCGCGACGCAGGTCGATATAGCGATATTTAAGCCGCACTTCTTCATTACCGATGGCGTCTTCGGCAGGGGAAAATGGGGGGACTTTTGCATCATTCAGAATGCGAATCTCGTCGGCGACCACTTCGATCTCGCCGGTCGCCATCTTTGGATTGATAACTTCCTTGCCGCGCAACCGTACTTTGCCGATGGCCGCGACCACGTACTCCGGTCGCGCCTGTTCGGCCTTGGCATGGCCCTCGGGGCTCAGGTCCTTATCCAGGACCACCTGCGAAATTCCGTAACGGTCACGCAGGTCGAGAAAGATCAGGTTGCCGTGATCACGGCGACGGTTGACCCAGCCAAGCAGAACAACAGATTTCCCGGCGTCTTCTGCGCGAAGCTCGCCGCAGGTATGTGTGCGTTCTAAGTTTCCTAAAAAATCCAGCAAGATTTCTTCCTAAAATTTAGAGTTGTCATCCTGAGCACAGCGAAGGGTCTGTTTTTCCTTCGGAGTCACCGGATTATGGACATAAAAGCAGATCCTTCCCCTTCACTTCGTTCAGGGTCAGGATGCCAAGGTGACTGGGCTCTTTATGCTGTCAGTGATTGCGCCAGTTCAGCCCGCGGCACCTTCACCTGCTCGCCCGTCGCAAAGTCCTTCACAGTCAGAATACCGGACTGCAACTCATCCTCGCCCAGCAGCACAATCTTGCGCGCCAGCTTGTTCCCGAACTCGAACGACTTTTTCAGGCGAAAACTGCCATCGCCTAACTCAATACGCAATCCGGCGCGGCGCAAATCCCGCGTGAGTTCCAGTGCTGCGGGATTCAATGCCTCGCCAAGCGGAGCGATATACGCGGCAGCCGGGGCGGGCTTCTGAGCGGCCTGCGCCTGCAGCGTCAGGATCAGCCGGTCCTCGCCCATGGCAAAGCCGATGCCCGGGGCCTTCGGCCCGCCGATTGCCTCTGATAGACCGTCATAACGCCCGCCGCCGAGCAGGGCATTCTGCGCGCCCAGGCCGCCGTGGGTAAATTCGAAGGTCGTGCGCGTGTAATAATCCAGTCCGCGCACCAGTCGAGGATTCACCGCGTAGGGAACGCCGCACCTATCGAGCGCCGCCAGCACAGCGGCGAAATGTTCCTTCGAGGACTCGTCCAGATAGTCGGCAATCTTTGGCAGCTTCTCGATGATCTCCTGATCGTTCGGTTCCTTTGAATCCAGAACGCGCAGCGGATTCGTCTCGGCGCGACGCTGGTTGTCTTCGCACATCAGATGCTTTACCGGAGCCAGCGCTTCGCGCAGCGCCGCCACATAGCGCGGACGGTCCGTAGCTGACCCGACGGAATTAATCTCCAGTCGCCAACCGGCAATACCCAGCTCATCGAGAAACGTCGCCAGCATCTCCAGAACTTCCGCATCCCTGAGCGGCGACTCGGAACCTGCGCTCGGCGGCCCGATTACCTCTGCGCCAATCTGCCAGAACTGCCGGTAGCGCCCCTTTTGCGGGCGCTCGCGCCGGAACTGCGGGCCTATGTAGAAGAGCTTCTGCAGCAGCCCGGTCTCGCCCAGCTTGTGCTCGATGTATGCGCGGACCACGCCGGCCGTATTCTCAGGCCGCAGCGTTAGCGACTGGGCTTTCTCGGATTGCGCCCGGGCGCGGTCTTCCCAGGTGTACATCTCCTTCGAAACAATGTCAGTCTCTTCGCCCACGCCTCGCGCAAAAAGCTGTGTGTCCTCAAAAATGGGCGTGCGAACCTCGCCGAAGTTGTAGCGCGCAAAGACGCGGCGCGCTGTTTCTTCGACAAAATTCCAGAGTTCGGTTTCAGGCGGCAGCAGATCCCGCGTGCCGCGAACGGCTTTCAATGTGCTCATTTCCGCAATTAAGACCTTATTTCTAGGGTATCAGGGGATTTGTGGACGATCGACGATTTCACTCGATCTCATCGCCTGGCAATGGAGGGACATCCGGAGCCATTTTCGAAAATTTCAGAAGGCCTTGGGGCTTCCACCTTTACTACGTCGCACAAAAAATCCCTCTGCCGTTTCCGTAGCGGTCTCAACGGGAACCAGAATTATTTGATCCAACGAAGGGTATTCTCGTTCTGCCATAAAATCCCAGTGCTATTTCCAATTTTTCTGCTCTTCCAGATAAATCTTTGTGTAATCCAGATAGTTGTTGGCGTATTTCAGAATCATGTCGCGGTCGTCTGACACCAGTTCGCGGCGCACTTTGCCCGGCACGCCGGCTATCAGCGAACGCGGCGGCACATTCATGTTTTCCGGAACCACAGCGCCGGCGGCGATGATGGAGCCTTCGCCAATCCTCGCATTATTGAGAATCACCGCTCCGATGCCAATCAGGCAGCAGTCTTCTATGACACATCCATGCACCGTAGCGTTGTGGCCAATGGTGACGTAATCTCCCACAATTACCGGATACACATAGCGCATGCCGTGCAGCACGGCGCAATCCTGTATGTTGGAGTGCGCGCCCACGCGGATAGAATTTACATCGCCGCGTACGACGGCATTCATCCACACGCTGGAGTGATCGCCGAGGACCACATCGCCCAGCACCTGGGCGGAAACATCGACATAGCAGCTATCCGGGATGACCGGCGTATGTCCCTGATAAGAGCGAATCATGACCTGCGCCTCCGCACACTTTTAAGTGTAGCCGGATTCTCAGGCTCAGGTGATGCGCGCCATTTCCTGCGGACGGAAAACCGAGCGCCACGACGGATCAAGGTAAAGCCAGCGCTGCGTGCTGAACCAGCTTGTCGGCAGTTCTGGAACGTGGAGAAAGCCGTGTCCTACGACACAGATCAATTCTGTGCCGTTCCAGGCGAGGAAGTTCCTTGATGGTTGACCTACATGGACGGGATGACGCAGGAACTGCAGGCAGACAGGGCAGCGGCTGCGCTGATCTCGCAACATCCACCGCAACGCTGCCAGCATAAAGGCAAATGTAATCACGATCCGGACAAGCTGCATATCACGGAAGAACTGCGCGGCATCAAGCGCTGTGAAGCAGACGAGAGGCAGAATCAACACCAGCTTTGCCGCAAGAAAAATCCAGCGACGCAGCCGGAGTGTGAGCGATTGCTTCTGCGGGTTATAGGGATACTCCCCTAATGGAAGCGAAGTAGTGGCCGGCAACGCGAGAAGCGCCAGAACGGCCGCAAAGGCAAGAAATAGAAATGGCTCGCGCGCTGAACGGGTCACCGAGGTGCAGTCGAACCCCTCGACGCCTCCGCCTATTTGCGGCACAATCATGTGCCAATGCTCCTGCGAGTTATCCAGAGTCAGATCAGGCTGCATGCGTGCTATTACAAATCCCTCTGTGTACGCGGGAAGCGTTTCGATGCGACTGCCGGTTTCCAGCAGCCATGCATCGGTTTTTCCCGGCAATCGCCATGCGTCAGGTTTGGCGATGCCGGCGATTTTGGCCTTTTCTCCCAGCACGAATACAGTCTGCCCGATGCTGTTCTCCTGCTGGCAAAGCTGCTCCGCCCGTCCACGTTCCCGGGCATGCAGCAGATGATGGCGCAACTGCTTGTAGCACAATGACTTTGCCTTCTGCTGATAGATGTTTTGTTTCTAGGATTTTTCTCAGTGCCTTTTACTGTGCCGCTCATGTACTCGAAACGGAACCTGGCATTTTATATCGCTGCTTTTCTCGTGCTTTTTTCCCCGTTTGTCTGGGCAGTCGTGGATACAGGCCGATGGATCGAACGGAGCCTCTGGCATTTTTTCATCGCAAGTCTATTTGTGCTGGTCGCGCACCTGTGGCTGCAGCATTGGCAGAGGAACATGATTCGTGAGCGATCCGGCCTGCTGGAAGATGAAGATGCTGAAGAATTTCCTCAGAAGCTCGGCATTTCGTAAGTATCTTCCCCATGAGCAAAGCAAAGTAGACGCAGCTGAGACCATTATGCTGGTTGCTCCACTTGCGCCCTGTTGCTGGATACGTATATTTGAATGGATTCAAGCAGAATTAGACTAATTGTTGAGATATGCAATTTGGTTTTATTTCAGGTTGACTTTGCACGATTTCTCAGCGCGAGGATGAATTGACGAAGCTGGGGTTAATTGCAGGGAATGGCAGGTTTCCTTTTTTGCTGCTGGATGCTGCGCGGGCGCATGGGCTTGAGGTGGTTGTTGCGGCGATCAAGGAGGAGACGGATCGGCAAATCGACGCGCTGGCTGCCGCCGATGCGGGAGTGCGCGTGTACTGGCTTTCGCTGGGCGAGTTGTCGAAGCTGATTGACACTTTCCATAAAGAGAATGTCACGCGGGCCGTGATGGCCGGCCAGGTGAAGCACAAGCAGATTTTTTCGAGTATCCGGCCTGACTGGCGGCTGGCCAAATTGCTGCTCTCTCTGAGAATGAAAAATACCGACATGTTGCTCGGAGCGATCGCCAAGGTTTTGGGTGATGAGGGAATTGAGCTGATCTCATCCACGGCATATCTGGAGCCTTTGCTGGCGCAGGCAGGTGTGCTGACGGAACGTGGTCCTACAGAGCGGGAAACGAAAGACATTGCCTATGGGCGCGAAGTTGCCCTGGCTATCGCAGGATTCGATATAGGGCAAACGGTAGTGATTGCCAGTCAGTCATGCGTCGCCGTGGAGGCTATGGAAGGAACGGACGCCGCTATTGAGCGCGCTGGCGCAATCATGAAAACAATGGCTGCTGAGGGAGACGCTTCCACATTTGAGCGCGATCTGACTGTAGTAAAGGTCGCCAAACCACAGCAGGACATGCGCTTTGATGTGCCGGTCATTGGATTAAAAACGGTTGAAGCGATGGAGCACGCCGGCGCAACCTGTCTGGCGATTGAAGCAGGACGCACACTGATTTTTGACAGGGGCACAGTTCTTTTGCGTGCCAATACAGCGAAAATTGCGATTGTGGCTGTCGAGCGAGGATAATGAGAACGCCCTGAAAGGAGGGTGTCAGCTGTGTCAAAGATTTCCATCGCATTGATTGCTGCTGTTGTTGTGATTGGTCTGGGTGCTTTTGCAGTTCGCGGCTTTGCCGCAGATGAGGCCGCTATGCCGCAGGTCGGCCAGCAGGCGCCGAACTTTACCCTGAACTCACAGGAAGGCAAGCCGGTGAGTCTCGACAGCTTCCGCGGCAAGTGGGTTGTGCTGTATTTCTACCCAAAGGACATGACCACGGGCTGCACGATCGAAGCGCACAACTTCCAGAAAGACCAGGAGAAGTTTCAGAAGGCAAATGCGGTGATTCTGGGCGTAAGCGTAGATTCGGTTGATAGCCACAAGCAGTTCTGCGCGAAAGACGGCTTGAATTTCACGCTTCTGAGCGATGAAGACAAGAAGGTGGTCGCCGAGTATGGCTCACTGGGCAGCTATGCGGGGTTCAAGATTGCGAACCGGAATACGTTTTTAATTGATCCGCAGGGAAAGATTGCGAAGGTGTGGACGAAAGTTGACCCTTCGCATCACAGCGAGGAAGTGCTGACAGCGCTGAACCAGATGGAAACCCATTGAGGTCCAAACCAATACCTCGGACTTCAAAATGATTGCTTCTATCCTGAGGTAAGATTGATCCAATCAACATGACTCATCACACAGCCAGGAACTTTGTGGCGGGTTGCGAGGCAATCCGCCATTCGCTTTTACATGTATCGGAAAATGAAGCTGATCTGGCGTGGCGCGCGGGCGGATGGACAAGGAAGCAAGTGCTGGGGCACATGATTGATTCGGCGGCCAACAATCACCAGCGTTTTGTGCGTGCATCGCTAGACGGCTATTATATCGGCCCATTTTATGCGCAGGATGGATGGGTGGCTGCGCACGGCTACCAGGAGCTGCCGTGGCAAACGCTGCTGGGTTGGTGGCAGGCCTATCACGACATCCTTAAAGCTGTTGTGGAGCGTATTCCAGCGGAGAAGCTTGAGGCGCAATGCATCGTGGGCGATGACGAGCCAGTAACGCTGCGTTTCCTGATCGAAGATTATATTGCCCACCAGCAGCATCATCTGGAGCAGATCTTATGCCCATCCTGAAAGGCGTAGTTGTTTCGGGAATGGGAAATTTTGCGTTCTGGATAGAGAAGCTGGAGAGCTTCTATACGCGGAAAACGGGCATGCGGCTTTTTCCGGGCACGCTCAATCTTCGGCTGCCTGAGCCATATTCTCTTCCGGAAGATAGGATTCGACTGGATAAGGAAGAGTACGGAGGCGCCGTTTCAGTAAATCTGGTGCCGTGCATTGTTTTTGGCCGACGCGCATTTCTGTTGCGAACAGATCAGAATGAGGCTGGAGCGGGGCATCACCCCAGGAATATTATCGAGATTGCGACCGATGTTAAATTGCGCGATCAGTATCATCTCCGTGATGGAGACGAAGTAGAAGTGTATTTATAGTCGTCCACTGACGTGCGGACGCAAAAAAGCCCGGCGATGAGCCGGGCTCTTTTGCTTGCCTGAGGACTACGTGGTTACTTCTTCTTTGCTGCTTTCTTTGCGGCCTTCTTTGCAGGGGCCTTCTTTGTTGCCTTTTTCGCTGCTTTCTTTGCAGGAGCCTTCTTGGCTGCTGCCTTCTTTGCTGCTTTCTTTACTGCCAAGTGAGTACCTCGTTTAGTAGATTTTTTACCGCCGGCGCTCTTCTTCTTACTAGCCACGGACTTTTTCGTGGCCTTACCGCCGCTACGAGCGCCCTTACTGCTGGTCTTAGCGGCAGACTTCTTTGCGGCCTTTTTGGCCGGAGCTTTTGTCGCGGCCTTCTTTGCAGGGGCCTTCTTTGTTGCCTTTTTCGCTGCTTTCTTTGCAGGAGCCTTCTTGGCTGCTGCCTTCGCCGGCGCCTTTTTCGCCGCAGCTTTCTTTGCGGGGACTGCCGGTGGAGGCGCACTTACTTCTTCGGCTGCAAGGCCTGCTTCTTCAACTTCGGGTTTGTCTTCATCGAGATCTTCGATGTCGTCATCATCAGAAGAAACAGAGATGCTTACTTCCTCCTCTTCTTCGTCCTCGCCGAAGCCATCTTCCACTTCTTCCGAGTAGTCGTCCGTTTCAGGTTCAAACTCACCATTGTTCTGCGCGTAAAGTTTGCGATCATCCTGCATGAATGTCTCCTCCGGCTTCGGCGCCCGTTTCCGTTCTACCACAGAATCAAATACCCTGCGGCGCGGATTATAGCAACAGCATGCAACGGCTTGCCAATGAACGCAAGTATATAGTGAACGTCACCGGCTGGTTTTCTTTCCTTTCGCGACATGCGATGAAGCCGCTGCCTTTGGTTCAGCGTGCACTTGCTCCTGATGAGATGCGGCCTTCGCGCTGCGGGCTGTTGTCTTCTTATGCCGGGAGCGCGTTGCTGCCGAGATGCGCGCCGGCTCACTGACATACAGGCGGCGGCCCGGCGGAATGGCGCTGCCGCGAAGACTGTTCCATCGCCGTAGCTGTTCGACCGTGACATCGAAACGGTCAGCCACAGTAATGAGCGTGTCTCCGCGCCGCGTTGTGTACATGCCGCCGCGCGCTGTGGATGAAGCAGCCGCAGGGGACACGGGAATCACAAGCGAATCGATACCGCTGAGATCGGATGACGTTGAGCTTAGCTGATTCACGAAGGCAATCTCTGAAGCAGAGACGTGATACTGGCGCGATACATCGGCCAGCGATTCATCAGGAGAAAGGACATGGAAGCGCCATGAACGCCGCTTGTCTTCGGGAATCTCAGCAATGCGTTTCTCATAGAGATCTTTTCCTCCCGGCGGCAGGTGGAGCTCAAAAGACTCGTCAGGGGGCGTGCTCATGCGCAGCAGACTGGGGTTAAGCGCAACAATTTCCTGCACCGGCACATTTACCACGTCAGCGACGAGACGGAGATCGACGGCATAATTCGTTGTTACGGTATCGGTGACGAGGGCCGGATCGGGAACCAGATCGGTCAATCCATACTGTTTCGGATTTTTCGCCATGATGGTGACGGCGAGAATAATGGGAACGTAATTCTTCGTTTCCTGGGGAAGATTGTTGCGCCGGTAGAGCTCCCAGAAGTCGGCATAGCCGGTGCGCTCGACTGCCCGCTGAATATTACCCGCGCCCCAGTCATACGCCGCCATGGCCAGATACCAGTCGCCCAGCTGGTTATAGAGGTACTTGATGTATTTGGCGTATGCGCGCGTGGATTTTTCCGGGTCGAAACGTTCGTCATACCAGGCTGTTTTCTCCGGCGCGAAAGAATCTCCGGGCATGAATTGCCACATGCCACCGGCGCGTGAGCGTGGATTCACAGCCTGTGGGCGAAAACCAGATTCTGCGACAGCCTGATAAATCAGGTCCTGCGGCACGCCTTCTTCTTTGAGCACGCGCTGGATCATGTCTTTGTAACGGCCGGCGCGCTCCAGTGAATTAATGATGGTGTTGTGGCCCTTGGTGGTGTTGGTGAAGAAGTTGATATAGCTCGCGACGTAATCATTCATCACCAAAGGCAGGTCCGATTGCGTGGTCTTCAGCTCTGCCTCGGCCTTGGCGCGTACATTAGGATCCACGGGGAAGGTGACATCATTCGCGATGTCCACCGGGGCATCTTCAGGGTGCTGCTGTTGCGCGGTTTGAATGCCGTTTTCACGCAGCGCATCAATTTCCAGCGTGTTGATCGCATCCACGATACGGTCAAATTCTTCGCTGATTGCCGGATCGTTCTTGATGTCGATGCCGCTGCGCAGCATCAGGTCGACGGCGTAGTCAAAGTTAGACTTGGCCGCCGCTGTGTGCCCGTCGCGATAATTGCTCAGGCCGGTCTGATAAGCCTTTTCAACACTGTCGATCAGCGACTGGTCGCGCGAGGAGATCGCCTGCATGGAAAGAGTTTTCTGCTGGACCTGCGAAGACGAGGAGTTACTCTGCTGCGCCAGCACGCTCCTGCCGTGACCCGCAAAACAAATAGTGGCCGCGAAAAGAGCGGCGGCTGAGACCCTGAAAACTGCCATGCAATGTACTGCTTTATTGTAGTGGCTCAGGTCTATGCAGTCACATACGTTTTTAGAAGCGAGCCATGAGAATAATTCGTGCAGTCAACGATCGACACGCTTCTGCAGATGTTCCGGGTATCTGGCACCCTGTACCTCAATCCCTGCAAGAGCATTCTCGATACTGCGCAGATCATCAGGTGTTAGTTCGAGATCGGCCGCTCCCAGATTCTCGTCGAGACGATGCAGCTTTGTCGTGCCGGGAATCGGAACAATCCAGGGTTTCTGCGCCAACAGCCACGCTAGAGCAATCTGGGCCGGTGTAGCTTTCTTCTGCGCTGCAATCTGCCCGAGCACATCAACCAGGACCTGATTCGCTTTTCTATTTTCTGCTGTAAAGCGCGGAACGATATTCCGAAAATCTGTACTGTCGAATTTTGTGTTCTCGTTGATTGCGCCTGTTAGAAATCCCCTGCCCAGGGGACTAAACGGAACGAAGCCAATCCCAAGATCTTCCAATGTCGGTAGGATCTCCGCCTCAGGCTCTCTCCACCACAGAGAATATTCGCTTTGCAGCGCAGTCACCGGCTGGACAGCGTGCGCGCGGCGGATCGTCTGTACACCGGCTTCCGAAAGGCCGAAGTGGCGTACCTTGCCTTCCTGAATCAATTGCTTCACCGTGCCCGCTACCTCTTCAATCGGCACATCCGGATCGACGCGGTGCTGATAGAAGAGATCAATCACATCCGTCTTAAGCCGTTTCAGTGCGGCTTCGGCAACCTGGTGAATATTTTCGGGTCGGCTGTCAACTCCTGCCTGCGCGTTTCCGCCTTTGAAGCCGAACTTGGTTGCAATCACCACCTGATCGCGGACAGGAGCGAGCGCCTCGCCGACCAGCTCTTCATTCACAAAAGGACCATAAGCTTCTGCGGTGTCAAAGAACGTGATCCCACGATCCACTGCCGCGCGAAGCAGCGCAATGGCCTCGTTCCTGTCCGTTGCAGGTCCATAGCCGAAGCTCAGGCCCATGCAGCCCAATCCAATAGCTGATACTTC
>DATGMQ010000069.1:0-10723 GCA_035293545.1 Alloacidobacterium sp.
AAAATTGCCTCTCATGATTTGAGAGGCAATTTTCAATATAAGTCTTTTATTTTGTGGTGCCCGGAGGGGGACTTGAACCCCCACGGCCTTGCGGCCTGCGGATTTTAAGTCCGCTGCGTCTGCCGATTTCGCCATCCGGGCTTTCTGAATAGCGCGGTATTCTTATCCTAACTTGAATGATTCAGGCATCAAAACTTCACATTTGGAGCCTGTTTTGACGCTTCACTCGCCTGGAAATAGGCATTATCAGGCTGAAAACCTGCCATTCCGGCCCAGATACTGTTCGGAAACTGGCGGATAAAGGTGTTGTAATCCTGCAAAGTCTGGTTGTAACGGCGCCGTTCCACCGCAATGCGGTTCTCCGTGCCCTCAAGCTGGTCCTGTAGCTGGAGAAAGTTCTGATCGGCCTTTAGATTCGGATAATTTTCTGAAAGAACCAGCAATCGCCCAATGGCTGAGTCCAGTTGCCCGTTGGCGGCGATTTTGCTTTGCGGATCACGCGCATTCAGCAAAGCCGAGCGAGCATTGGCAATGTCGGAAAACACCGTCTCTTCATGCTTGGCGTATCCCTTCACGGTTTCCACCAGATTTGGAATCAGATCAGCACGCCGCTGCAAAACCACATCTACCTGCGACCACTGCGAGTGCACGGCTTCCTGCTTAGCGACCATCTGGTTCTTGGCGCTCACGTAGCTGCCAAACACCAGCAGCACTGCCAGAACAATCACCACCACTACTGCAATTGCGATCCACAACCCACGTCTCATCACGGGCAAACTCTCCTTGCAAAACCTGTACTCTTCATCCAGAGACTACACGACCCAGCCTGACAACACGAACTACCAGCTCCCGCCGGCGCCGCCTCCACCTGTGCTGCCGCCGCCGAATCCGCCGAAACCGCCGCCATCTCCTCCGCCGCCACTCCCCCAACCACCACCGCCGCCACCCCAGCCGCCGCGGCCTCCGCCTCCCAGAAACATGCCCAGCAGGAAGCCGAGCAGGCCCGATCCGCCGGCGCGCGCCAGAAATAGGATGACCAGAAAAATGATGACGCCGAAGACAATGAGCTGCCCGAGGCTTAACCGAACCGCCTGCTGCTGCCGTTGAACGCGCCTCTCGAGCGGCTGTTGCAGCGTCACTCCGGCATCGCGAGCAATGATTTGCGATATCTGCCCTACCGCAAGCGATACCGCGTCATCGTAATCGCCGGACCGCAGGTACGGAACCATCTGCCGTCCGATATCGCCTACTCTGGAATCGGGCAGAATCGCCTCAACACCATATCCGGTAGCAATCCATCGTTTCCGGTCCTGCACTGCCAGCAGGATCAGTACACCGCGGTCCTGCCGGCCGATCTTCCACTTGTCCCATAGCTGGACCGCGTAATCCTGAATCGGCTCGCCGTCCAGAGTCTTAATGGTCACGACAGCGATCTGCGCATGCGCCTGATGGTCTAACTGCGCGCACAGTTGATTGAGCTGCTGCTGCGTCTCCGGCGAGATTACATTGGCAAAATCGCTCACATAATTCGTTGGCCTGGGGAGATCCTTTACCGCTTCGGCGCGCGCCCCAGCCAGACCAGCCGCGAGCACAACCAGCACTGCTGCGAAAAATCGCCGAATTCCGAAAGACGCCATCTTCGCTATTCTACCTGCCCGTGCCAAATCATTTACCACATGCAAATGATCTGAGAAGCATCTAAACTTGGCAGCTAAGGAGTGCTCTCATGCGCCGCTTTCTCCTCTTTTTGAGCGCTGTCCTGTTGCTGCTTCCCTCATCAGCGCAACTCTGCGCACAATCGCAGAAGGACCCTTTGAATGAAGATGAAGTGGACCAGATCCGCGAATTCGGCGACCGTCCCAACGAGCGCATCAAGCTCTTCGCCAAATACATTGAGCAGCGCATCACGGCCATCAAACAGCTCTCCACGGACCAGAAAGCCAGCAATCGCTCCGCGCAGATGCGCGCCAAAATTGAGGAATTTACACGCCTGGTCGACGAGTTGCAGGACAACCTCGACACATATGATGGAGAGCACGCCGATGTCCGCAAGGCGTTGAAAGACCTCGTTCCCGAAACTGAAAAATGGGAGCCGGTACTGCACCTGGCGCCAGCCGATCCGGTCTACGACTTCGCCCGCAAGACCGCCGTCGAAGCCGCGCAAAGCATTGCTGACCAGGCAAAGACTCTCCAAAAAGACCAGGAGAAATACTTTGCCGAGCACAAAGATCAGGCCGGCAAAAACGGCACCGGACCTTCGTAATGAGATCGCTGCGCTTGTGCTACGCTCAGGTTGAGTGAATCCCGAATTGTTGCGTCTGTTTGAAGAGGAGTATCGCGCTATTCGCCCGCGCGCTCCCATTCCCCCTATTCAGGTCCGTTTTTATCGATTTACCAGCCTGAACACGACCATCCGCCTGCGTGAAGGACATATAAAAGTCAACCTTTCTGATCTTCTGGAGGGCGCGCCGGAGACAGTGTTGCGGGCCATTGCTCACATTCTTCTGGCCAAGCTTTATCGCAAGCCGCTCGATCCGGCGCACAATGCGCGTTATCGCCGATTCGCCTCCAGCGATTCGGTGCTGCGGCAGACCGAGCGCATTCGCCAGATGCGGGGACGCAAGAAAATCTCGACTGCCAAAGGCGAGCACTATGATCTGGAGGAAGTTTTTGAAACCCTCAATCGGCGATTCTTTCACGGCTTGCTGGGATGTCCGCTGCTGACATGGAGCGAGCACAAAGCACGCCGCCTGCTTGGCCACTATGACGCAGCACACAACACCATCATGATCAGCCGCGTCTTCGACCGCAGAAACACGCCGCGTTATGCCATCGAGTACCTGATGTACCACGAAATGCTGCACCTGAAACATCCGGTAAAGGTCCGCGGCGGACGCCGCTGTGTCCATCCCCGCGCCTTTCAGGAAGAAGAAAAGCTCTTCCCGGAGCTGGACCGGGCAAAGGCTTATCTTAAGCTGCTATAACTCGTGCAAACCGTCATTCTGACGACCAACGGGAGGAAGAATCTCAGGCCAGGCTGGCGATTTCGCCTATCCATCCCAACACGCAAGAATCGCGTTTCGAGAATCCCGGGTGCGGTTCGGAATGACGACTATGTAGCTGGTGTTCACCTAAGGGAAATGTCTTCAATAAATCAAAGCCGCCTTCCGCTTCACCTCAAACTCCTCCAGCGAAGCTCTCCAGTCCTCAGCAATCTTCGACGGAGCCACCCCATCTATCAGCGCTTGCGAAACCTCATGATTCGCAAGCAGAGTGTTGATCCGCTCCAGCTTGTAATCCTGCGGATAAAACTTATACAGAGCCGAGGCAATCTCAATCCCAAGCTCCGGCGAGTCAATCACATTGCGATCCAGGACCATCACACGAATCCCATGGCACAGCTCGCCTCCATACGGATAAGGCTTCTGCGGCGTGAAATCCACCGGCACAAAGCGAACTCCGGGCAAAAATCTATGATTCAGGTATTCAGAGAGCTTTCGTCCATCGATCCATGGGGCCCCGAAGATTTCAAACGGAGTATCCGTTCCGCGCCCCACCGAGATATTCGTTGTCTCGATCAACCCCAGCCCCGGATACAAAGTGGCTTCTTCCAAATCACGCAGGTTCGGCGATGGATTTATCCAGGTTAGTCCAGTCGAATCGTACCAATCGCCGCGCTGCCAACCCTGCATCTTCACTACCGTCAGAGGAGCATTCAGATTGCGCTCGCGATTGAAATACCGCGCCAGCTCGCCGATGGTCATACCATGGCGCGCAGGCAGCCGCATGTAATGCACGTAGCTTTCCGCGCCTTTATCAGAAAGCGGCCCCTGCACAAATGAACCGTTGATGGGATTGGGCCTGTCCAGCACAACAATATCGGTTCCGGTCTTCGCCGCGGCCTCCAGAAAATAGCACATCACCGTTTCATAGGTGTAGAAGCGTACTCCCGCATCCTGCAGATCGATAACAACGGCATCAAGTGAGCGCATTGTGTCGAGGGAAGGCCTGCGCTGCGCATCGGTTGCACCGTAGAGGCTGAGGACCGGCAGTCCCGTTTGCGCATCGGTCCCGTTGCTGATATCGGTTGTGTCCTGCACTCCACGAATGCCATGCTCGGGGCTGAAGAGCATCTTCAACACGACACCAGAACCGGCATGCGCGAGTATATCAATCGTCCTGTGTCCGGCAGCATCCACACCGGTCTGGTTGGTCAGCAGTCCGATACGCAGATGGCCACCGTGTTTCTTTGCCAGCTCGCGGAATTCAGCGAAGTTATCTGATTCAAGCACATCGATCCCAGTCTTCACCTCGCCATTGCGCGCGACCCAGCGCCGCATGCCGCTCAGTGACTCGTTGTATCCGGTCAGCCGCGCCGAAAGCTTTCCGCCGTCGGGAGCAATGCCAATCGCAACCGCGGCCGCGGTCGCAATCTGGCGGCGCAGCGCTACCGTGCTTTTCCCGCCGTCGGGATGAACTGCATTCGTCAGCACAATGACATAGCTGTCGGAAACAGGGTCGATCCACAGCGATGTGCCTGTGAAGCCCGTATGTCCAAACGAACCGACAGGAAAGACCTCTCCGCGATTACTCGAATAGGGTGATTCGATGTCCCAGCCAAACCCGCGCAGTGCCGTACCGGTCGCAGGCTGCTCCGGAGTCACCATCTTTTGCAGCAATGTCTGCGAAACGGGAAACCTGCTTGGCCTTCCGGCAAGCCGGTCGAGAAGATTCTGCGCGTACACAGCAACATCATCCGCACAGCTGAAGAGCCCCGCGTGCCCGGCGACGCCGCCCATGCGCCGCGCTGTGGGATCATGCACCACTCCACGCAGCATCACGCCATACTCATATTGCGTGGGCGCAACGCGGTCACGCCACTCCACTGGTGGCAAATACCTGGTATGCCGGAGGCCTAAAGGCGCAATGATGTTCCGTTTGACGTACTCATCTTCGGTCATGCCGGAGAGCTTTTCGACCAATGCGCCCAACACGATGAAGTTGATATCGCTGTAGACAAACCGGACGCCTGCCGGAGTCGCGGGCTTGATTGCAAATGCCTGCCGGAATGCCTCAGCCTTGCCCTCCCATGGCTGCTGCAGAGAAAGATCAGGAGGCAATCCGGAATAGTGCGTCAGCAGTTGACGAATGGTGATATCCTGCTTGCCGTTTGCGCCAAACTCGGGCAGATATTTTGACACCGGATCGTTGAAGCTCAGCTTGCCCTTCTCACAAAGCTGCATGATCGACGTTGCCGTCATCAGCGGCTTCGTGAGAGAAGCCATGTCAAAGACTGTGTCCAGCGTCATCGCTTCGCGCGTCGGCTCCAGCGACCGCTGGCCATATGCCTTACGGAAAACGACATGGCCGTTGTGGCCGATCTCGACAACTGCGCCGGGGACCTCCTTCTGCTCCACGGCTTGCTGTACAAGAGTGTCGATTGTTGAAAAATTCGGCCTTTGTGCGACAGCGAAACCCACGCAGATCAGCGCGAGACATGCCAACCAGATACAACGAGCCTTCATCTACCATTCGCTCCCAACTCGGTTACGTTTTCCAAAAAGACTCATCATATATCCAACTCCAAACGTTACCAGCGCGCCGACTGCGACATACCAGGTCCAGGCAATCTTCGGAATGACAATGGATTGCCCGAACAGGGTCGTGTGGATCTCCGAGCTTTGCCGCCAGAGCAATAAATTCAAGACCACTCCCGCGAGCAAGCCGGTCATCGTACCTGCTTCCGTCGCGCGCTTCGTCAATGTCCCCAGCAGAAATACACCCAGCATCCCGCCCCACAATACAGAAGCGATGGAAAGCCCGATCTCCAGAACATGTCCGCTGCCGCGTGAAACAATGGCCAGCGCGAGCAGAATCGCAGCCCAGCCCAGCGTCATCATGCGCGAGAGCCGCGTCTTGTGCGACTCGCTCACATCCGGCCTGCGCAACAAATAGAAATCCACCATCGAAGTGGAAGCAAGAGAATTCAGCGCGGCGCTCAGGTTCGACATGGCAGCAGCAAGAATCGCGGCAATCATCAGCCCCGACACTCCCGCCGGCATCTGCTGCACAATGTACTGGGGGAAAATACGATCAGCGCTGGCCACATGCGGCGTCAATCCAGCCTGTCTGTAATACGCAAACAACCCTGCCCCAATCAGCAGAAAAAGCGTGAACTGAACAAAGATTACGACGCCGCTCGCCAGCAGCGCCCATTGCGATTCGCGCAGGTTCTTCGCTGCGAGCAGACGCTGAACCATAAGCTGATCGGTCCCGTGGCTGGCCATTGTGAGGAAGCATCCGCCAACCACGCCGGCCCAGAAGGTATACGTCTGCGAAACGGAAAACGAGAAATGAAGCACCGTCAGCTTTCCCGCTGCGGATGCCACCGAAAACAGCACATGCGCGCCGCCGGGTATATGCGAGCACACCGACCACAGGCTGACGAGCGTGCCCAGAAGATAGAGGAACATCTGCAGCACGTCCGTCCAGATTACCGCCTTCATGCCGCCTTCAAATGTATACAGCAGAGTCAGCAGTGACAGAATCACAATCGAAGCAATGTCCCCGGTTCCCAGCGCAACACCAACGACAATGGCCACAGCAAAGACGCGCACGCCTTCTGCTGCAGCGCGCATGATGAGAAACAACAGCGCCGTCAGCCGATGCAGCCGGGGCCCAAAGCGCCGGCCGATCAGCTGATACGCAGTCATCATCTCACCGCGAAAATAGCGCGGCAGAAACAGGATGCAAATGACAATGCGCCCGAGCAGATAGCCCATCGCGAGCTGGAGAAATCCAAAATCGCCGGTAAACGCAATCCCGGGCACGCTGATGATCGTCAGTGTGCTTGTCTCCGCTGCCACAATTGAAAGTGCAATCGCCCACCACGGAATATTGCGGTCAGCCAGGAAATAGCTCTTGATCGACTTTTCGCCCTGCTTGCGAAAGCGCAGGCCGAACCACGTGATCCCAATCAGATAGACAACGACAAGGATCAGGTCAATTGTGCGCAGCGGTATGTGCATCAGTGAGCAGCAGCCTGCGCCATGCCGAGCGCGTCAGGTGTAGGCAGGGTATGCGTCGTCATCCACTGCCGGCGCGCGCTCCGCAGCTTGTCGGCACGGGCAATCCACAACTGCATGGCCATATCGTACTGCGCTGTCACGTTGTCCAGCCAGAACGGACGGTTCTCTTTGAGCCACGCATCTTTGAACAGGTCGCGAATGTAGCCGTAGCCATCGCGCAGGTCCTCGCAACGCCCGTTTACGCCGGAGAGGTTCCACAGATCACGCGACATATGCTTTCGTGTTTCCGGATCGTTCTGGTTCTGATATAGCCGCTGGTAATTCTCGGCAATATCATCTGCCGTCTGAAATTTGAACGCGAGGAAATCGATCCTGCGCGCGCCCAACTCCATCGCATCCACGGCTTCCGGCTCCTGTAGATTTCCTGCCTGCCGCGCCTGCGCAATCAGCGTCAACGCACGCTCGGCATCGAGCCGCACCTCGTCCAATGCCGGCTTGATCTTCGCTGCTGTCCCCTGTCCTTCAGCCGTCCAGGGATCGATCCAGAACAGCGAGTCGCGCGCATCCTCTAATCCAACTTTCTGAAGAGCAGCATGCGCCTGCATCAGCGCTGTCTGCGCCTGGTCCAGATCACCCGTCGCGTCGCCATGAAAGACCTTCCCGTAGTCTTTCTGAAATTGCGCGATATCGCTTACGCCTTGCTGCCATCCGGCGGCAGCGCCAAACAGCACACCGTACCAGTCCTCTGCGAACAATCCTTCACCATCGTCGTTCCAGATGGTGTTAAGCATGCCGGTGCTTCCGGCCTTCTGCCCGGCGGCAACAAAGCCCTGGATATTTCCCAGCGCCAGATTATTGTCCGGATACACGCGGTTCCAGTTGTTCACGCCCGGGGCAACCCACGTCTCCATGCCGGCATGCGTGTATGGATCGAGCCACTTGCTGAAGTCCGCTTCCGGTTCGTAATGCCAGGCGACAGCGATCATGTCCTTCGGCAGCTTCGGAACAAGCGCAGGATCATTCATCGCCACATCGCCCCAGAACAGCAGCCTGCGGTTCAACGGCTCCAGCTCAGCATGGATCTTCGTAAGAAAGTCGATATAAACCGCGCCCAGACCGCGCTGCTTCACGTCAGCGGCTGTCTTGCCCTGTCCCAGCTCGAACGTCTCGTCTGCGCCAATATGCAGGAACGGCCCAGGAAAAATCGCTGCCAGCTCCGTGAACCACTGCTTGATCAATTGCAGCGAGCCTGCTTCACCCGGAGCCAGCACCGCGCCAACCGGAACCTCAGCCAGATTCGAGTACTGCTGCCAGGTCAGAACATGGTGCAGATGCCCGAAGGCCTCCTGTTCGGGCACGATTGTGACGTGATACTTCTTCGCATACTCCACCAGCGCCTGCGCGTCCGCCTTCGACATTGACCCGCCGGGCAGCCCCGGCAGCGGATTCGAAGCATATTGCATCGTGTTCTCGAAATACGGCGAGTACACGTTCATCTTGTAAGCTGCAAAAGTGCGAATCTGCTTTTTCTGGAATTCCAGAGTCGGCACCGGCCCCCGCGACAGATCATCATGCACTCCGCGATACTTCATCGCCGGCCAATCGCGTATCACACAGCCCTGAAACGACGCATGATCGCCCGATCCGGAAATAAGCTGCTTGACCGTCTGAGCGCCGTAGAACAGTCCCGCCGCCGAATGCGCGACAACATAGATATCTTTCTTTGAAGTAAAGAGCGCGTAGCCTTCGTCCATCATCGGCTGATCGAGCGCAATCTTCTCCGCTGCCAATGCGCGCTTTCCTGCCGATGAATCATCCCGCAGCAGATAAATATGCGCCCCTTTTCCTGCGCTCTCCACTCCGCGATCCTTCAAAAACGTAATCAGATCATCGGCTGCAAAAGCATCGTCGGTGTCTTTAGAAGCCGAAACGGAAACGCCGCGAGCCAGCGAGATATTGTCCCGGCTCTGAAATTCGCGCGGCTGAGGAATCAGAGGAGGACGCTGCGCCAGTATTGTCGCAGGCATAGTGAAAATCGCAGAGATGGCGAGAGAACAAAAGGCTGCTCGAATCAACTTGTCATATTTCCTGAAAGAAAATAATGAATCTTTGATGGATAGACGACTATACAAGTCAGCGAATTTGAGAGTCAACCAGCTTGCGTTTGAACGCACCCGTTCAGCATGAAAGCAGCACTGCAAAATGCAATGAAATGACAAAGGCGCTCGGAGAGCGCCTTCGGTCTGCGAGTAAACAAGCCCTACGGAGCGCCGGAGCCGGACGACCGGCTCTGCGTGTTGTTGTTCGCCAGCGTAGTGGTGGAACCTGTGCCCGCATACTGTGTCGTCGTATGCAGATCGACGCCATTTCCCTGCAGCAGAATCGATGATGTGACGATGTTCGTATCAGTACGAATCACTGTCATGTAAGGGCTGTCCTGCGCAATCGTGTAGACCTTGCCAATCGGAGCGTTATAGGTCGACGCAATCGAGCGGGGATGACCATTCACGGGAATCGTCGCTTCCACAGTAAAACTTGAAAGGTTCACAATTGTTACTGTTCCATCGCCCTCATCGGCAACGTAAGCGCGGCTGCCGTCCTGCAATACCGTAACCGCAGCAGGGTGACTGCCCGGCTTCAGTTTCACCGTGGCCAGCACCTGCCCGAAGTTCGCAGTATCGGTATAGCCTTCCACCGGACCATTGATGCTCACGTTGATAATGCTGATGGAATCATCGTCATAGTTTGCCGTAACCAGAAGCGAAGCCGGCGTATACAGATCAGCAAAAACAGGGCCCTTGCCCACATTAATCGTGGCATTGGTCATGTACTTACTTTGCGAATCCGTATCGAGCTGGTTCTTCGAGCTGTCAATTACGGTGATGGTTCCGCTGCCGCGGTTCAGGATAAAAGCACGCCGCCCATCTGCCGTCATGATTCCATATACCGGGCAAATGCCAACCGGAAGCTGACTGTTCACAGTGTTGGTAGCGACTTGTATTCCATCCACCTCGCCATTTGTGGCGACGGATGAGGGGTTATCGCATTGTCCCCAGGTCACGCCTGCGCCGTCCGTGCCGTTGCCCTGGCTGATTGCATAGATGTACTGGCCGCTCGGTGATCCAATGGCATTAACCAGAGCAGGGGCAACAGGAATTTCCTGCTTCAGCGACGCCGGACTGCCCGTCAAAGCGCCCAGTGCGGTACGGTTCTGCTCCACAACATACTGCCCGCTGGTGGTCACCAAGATATTCGTCGGAAGGGTGAAATTGCCGTTCGCATCTTTAGGCAATGTCGTTGTTAATACATTTTTCGACTGTAAAGTCGTGCTCAAAGGAACGGTACTGATCGTGCTAGTGCAGTTACCACTTGCGCTTCGCGTAACTTCGACACTATAAGCAGTCGTTCCTGTAGCGTCCAATGCAAATGTTAACGGCCCAAATCCCACATTTGCTTGTGCCAAGACATTATCACCTGAAAAATCCACCAAAGTAACAACTCCGGGATTTTGGTATGCTGAAGGGCAAAGCGATGGTCCAGTATTTGGAATAAAACCCGGCTGGGAAAATGCCACGACATAAGCTGTTGGCTGCGCCGCCGGTCCGGTTGGAGCAATCGGCGTTACCACGGGCCGGTACTGGTTGCCGCATCCAGATACACCCGCCAAAGCAAGCAATGCTCCGGCGGCAAATAAC
>DATGMQ010000070.1:0-91036 GCA_035293545.1 Alloacidobacterium sp.
GCGAATTGTCTTGGTTGTCATCCTGAGCGGAGCGCGAAGCGCGCAGTCGAAGGACCTGCTTTTTGCGTCTATGCTGAAAGAAAGCTGCGGGTCTTTCCACTCAGACCCGGTCGGGATGACAACCGGGAATGTCACTCCGCCCTCAACGTATCCGCAGGCTGAATCCTGCTGATACGCAGCGTAGGCAGAAAGCTCGCCGCCGGCGCTATCAGCGCAAGGATCAGCAGCACCGCGCCAAAGGTAATGGGGTCATAAGTCTGCACCCCATAAATCTGGCTCGACAAGGCCCGCATAGCCGCAAACGAAAGCGCAATGCCTGCGATGAGCCCTATGCCTGCAGCGAACAAACCGGAAGAACCGACATGGATCATCGCCTCCCGAATCGTTGAACCCAGAGCGATGCGAATGCCGATTTCGCGTGTGCGCTGCACCACCAGATTCGAGACCAGCGAGTAGATGCCGATGGCGGAAAGCACAAGCGCCAGCCCGCCGAGAACGCTGAGCAGCAGCACCTGAATGCGCTGCATCTGGAGTTCTTCATCCAGAATCTGCCGCATGGAATAAAAACCGGAGAAAGGCAGGTCGGGATCAACAGCGGCCAGCGCGCGCTGCATCGATTCAGTAAGGCCGCTGATGGGACCGTGAGTACGCACGATCCATGAAGGCTGAAACCAGGTGTGCCCTCCGTTGACTACGCCCTGCGGCGTTTGCGCGGCAGTCAGGTAAAAGACAGGCTCATGCGAGAGCGGCGCATCCTGATGCATGCCCGGCTGCTTCGCAATTTCAGAGACCACGCCGACGATGGTATAAGTCACGCTGTCCGCATCTTTCGGTGAACCAAGCGTGAGATGCCTGCCAATCGGTAATGCTTCCCCATAAAACTGCTTTGCAAATGTCGTGTTCACCACCGCCACGGGCTGCGAAGCTGCGGTGTCGCTGTCGGTAAAAACACGCCCTGCAAGAATGGGAATGCGCAGCGTCGCAAAATAACCCGGCGTGACATACGAGAGGCTGGAGCCGCTTCCCTCACCCGCCCGCTTGCCATCCTTGATCGTGATCGGCCAGTTCAGGCCGCGCTCGTACGGAACACTGAGCCCGACCGCTGCATCTTCCACTCCCGGAATCCGGCGCATCGCGGCGACGCTCTTTTGCAGCAGCGACTGGAACGCAGCGGCGTTTCGATACCGGGCATCATCGAGCGATGCTTTGGCCGTCATCACATTGGTTGGGTCAAAGCCGGGCGGCAGCGTTTCAAGATGAACAAGCGTGCGGACAAGCAGTCCCGCCGCGGCAAGGAGAATCACTGTCAGCGCAACCTCTGCCCCGATAAGCCACTGCCGGGTGCGTCCCGAGCCGCCCACCACGGCCTTGCTCCCGGCTGCAATGGAAGACCGCAGATCGACGCGGCGTGTCTGCAGCGAAGGCAATGCGCCGAAGAGCAGGCTTGTGAGGAGCGATACGCCGAAAGTAAAGCCCAGCACGCGGGCATCGAGATGGAAGCCGCCCACCGGAATCATCCATTCCGGCAGAAATCCGCGCAGCCCATTCAGAATGAGTACCGCAAGAAATAACCCGGCCAACGCGCCTGAAAATGCGAGCACAAGATTTTCGATCCAGAGCTGGCGAAGAATATCAAAGCGTGTCGCTCCCAGAGCAAGACGCGTGGCTACTTCCGGGGTGCGGCGGGAGATGCGGACCAGAGCGAGTCCGGCTAAATTCGCGCAGGCGATAAACAGAATGAAACTCACGGCGAGCATCAGTGCCGAAACTTCATCATGCATTTCACCGGCGAGTTCGCGCTGCAGTGGACGCGCATATATCCATGCGCGGCCATGATATTTCGTTTCAATCTCAGAGAAGTACGGCAGGCGGACATGGCTGAGCTGGGTATTCACCTGTTCCCAGTTCACGCCCCGATTCAGACGAAGAAGAATGCCGCAGTTGTTGCCGCCGCACTCCCCTGTAGGCGCGGGACGCAGCGGCGTAAAGAGATCGGCGCCCGTTGGCGTCAACGCATTTTGATTGACCGGCGTAAGTGTATTGCGCGGCAGAACGCCGACAACGGTATAGGGCTCGCCTTTCAGGCTGATGGACTTGCCGATCAGGTTCGGGTCCGCGTGAAAAGTCGACTGCCAAAGACCATAGCTGAGAACGACCACCCGCGGCCCGTTCGGAATGTCTTCCTGTTCGTTAAAACTGCGTCCCAGATAAAACGGAATTCCCAGAACGTCAAAATAATGCGCGGAAACGCGTGTCTCATGCACATAGCGCACCGCCCCGCCTGCCTCCGCTCCTGCTTTCAGGTTGACGCCGCTGGTCCCGCCATACGAGGCGAAGGTAGCTCCGGTGACATTATTTTTGATGATCTGCCACCAATCACCGGTAAAGCTGTTGTCGTCATCCGCCATGTGTTTGCCGCTGCGCTCATCGTTGCCTTCCATGTGCACCACAAGCGCTGCAATCCTCTCCGGCTGGGGATAAGGTAGGCGGCGCAGCATGAATCCATCGACCATGCTGAAAACGGCGGTATTGACGCCAATGCCCAAAGCAAGCGTCAAAATGACCGCAGCGGCGTATCCGGGGGCTTTATAGAGTTGGCGGATGGCGAAGCGCAAATCATTTAGAAACATGCGGATACACTCCTGCATAAAATCAAGCAGTTTGATAGCCACAAAAACAGCACTTAAATCGCTAAAAAATGCACGTTTTCTGCTCTTAATCTGTCCGGAAATGAAAAAGAAGTGTGCAGAAATGGACAGGGAAACAGGCTGTCCATTGGAAAAACGCAAGAAAACAAGGCTTTTATAAGCTGATTTCGAGGCCGTAGCTGGGCGCCAGAGCCAGAAGACGATTCAGCACCGACGGATCATCGATTCTGGGCCGCTCATTCAGAGTGCCCGGTTGACCCAGTTCTGCCCACAGCCGCTCCAGACCGCCGGGTGAAAGAATAACCAGAATCCGCCCCGGAATAGCTCCCACATTCTTATAGGCATGCGAGGTTCCCTTAGGAATCCGTACAAAATCGCCATCCGCAATGTCAAAGGCGCGATCACCCAGAATCACGGAAAATGCGCCTTCTACCACATAAAAACACTCATCCTCATTATGGTGAACATGCGCCGGCGGCCCATTTCCGGGGAAAGACTCTATCTCAACAATCGAGTAAGCCCCGCCTGTCTGCTCAGCCGGCGTCTTGATGGCATAGAAGTCCCCCATCAGCCAAAAGCTCTGCCCATGCCCGGTTTCAAGGACACTGCTGTCCAGATTGTCGACGATCTCTTTATTCATAGGTTCGCAAGGGGTGAAATCGTGGTCATCATTTTAGCCTGATTCAGCTTAAATTAAGGAATCAAATTTCGAGCAGATAACCAGCAATTTCAGCCCATTCTGCTTCCAGACCCTCATGACTGCGCGGCTTCCCTGCCCGGCTGTACCAATATCCTGCGTTCGAAAGATCACCTTCTTTGCGGTGCAGATAAGCATGCACCCAGGCCGCCTCAGGAGAATCAATGTCCTGCGCTATTTCGTGAGCGCGGCCCCAGTTCCCTTTCGCGTCCCACCACAGTGCTTGCTGTAACGGCGATAAAGCGGCAGGCGGCGTTTCATCTTCCAATGAAGTGCGAAATTCCTGTAAGGTCATGAGTTTTCCAGAAGATCAAGTGTAATTAAATAGGGTCATTTACAACTAGGATTAAATAGGTCGCAGTTTGCGATATGATGAATATACAGGTTGAAATTATCCCTCGCTTCTCGGACTTGTGTGAGTTTAATGGCATTGAGTGAACTGAAAATTGGGCGGTCTGCCGTTGTGGAAGGTCTGCGACTGCCGGATGAGGTGCAGCATCACTTGATGCACATGGGATTTATGCCTGAAGCGAGAGTGCGGGCAGTACGACGGGCGCCTGCGGGCGATCCAACTGTGTACGCAGTGGACGGGATGGAAGTAGCGCTGCGCCAGGAAACAGCGCGGTGGATTTCCGTGCGGGAAGCTGAAGAAGAGGCGCGATGAGTGACTGCTGCGCAACAGCGACGATTGAAATTGCTGCAACTCCGCGCGTTGCCGGCAAGATCCAGACAGTCGCGCTGGTAGGGCCGCCGAATTCCGGCAAATCCACGCTTTTCAATCGCCTGACAGGACTGCGGCAGAAGGTCGCCAACTATCCCGGGGTCACTGTAGAGCAGCACTACGGCAAGCTGAGCGGGATTGATCGCGGTGATCTTACACTGATCGATTTGCCGGGAATTTACAGCCTCAATACACATTCTGAAGACGCTCGCGTAGCGGTAGATGTTCTGCACGGCAGGATGCCCGGAGCGCCTGTGCCCGATGCCGTTCTTCTGGTGCTTGATTCCCTGCACCTGCAGCGGCAATTAATGCTGGCTGCGCCGATTCTGGCGCTTGGTTTGCCTACGCTGGTGCTGCTGAACATGAGCGACCTGATGGAGACGCGCGGCGGCGAGGTGGATACGCTGGCTCTGGCGCGTGAACTGGGCGTACCAGTGGCGAAAATCAGCGCGACGCGCGGCACCGGCCTCGATGCCATTAAGCATTTTCTGGATCAGAAGAGCGAACCGGTAAAGGCGGCTTCGCCACGGCTGGAACTGCCGGTGATGGGCAATCCGCGCTCATACCGTCAGTGGGCCACAGGCATCAGCACACGGACCAAATACAAAGCGCCGATCTCTTCGGAATGGACGCGCAAGCTGGATTCGATTCTGCTTGGGCGAATCACGGGGCCTCTGGTCTTTCTGGTGATCGTGTTCGGTGTCTTCCAGGTGGTGTTTTCGGTTGGATTGCCGATCAGCAATGCCTTTCAGGAATTTCTGAACGGAGCCGGCAACAAAGTTGGTGTAGTGCTTGGGCATGGCTGGCTGGAGTCTCTGCTGATTGACGGTGTATGGAAGGGCGTATCGGCAGTGCTGGTCTTTCTGCCGCAGATTCTGTTGTTATTTCTGTTTGTCGGAATTCTTGAAGATTCAGGATATCTGGCACGCGCTGCTCTGATTGCGGACCGTGTAATGCGCGCCATCGGGCTAAATGGCAAGGCATTTATTCCGCTGCTTTCCGCATATGCCTGCGCGGTTCCTGCAATTATGGCCACTCGGACCATCGAGAACAAACGTGACCGCTTTGCAACGATATTGGTAACGCCCTTCATGACGTGTTCGGCGAGATTGCCGATTTACATGCTGATGATTGCGGCGTTCATCCCCAATAAGCCCCTGCTGGGCGACTTTTTCGGCTTACAGGCGGCCGTAATGCTGAGTCTGTACGTGCTGGGATTTCTGGCGGCGCTGGCAACGGCGCGTTTATTAAAATCCTCGATTCTCAAGGCCTCATCGGCGCCGTTCATTCTGGAGCTGCCACAGTATCGAGTCCCTACGGCGCGGTCTCTGGGGTTGCGGCTGCTCGACCGCGGCAAGGTATTTGTACAGCAGGCAGGCACGGTAATTCTGTGCGTCATGATCGTGCTCTGGGTCCTGAGCCATATCCCCTTCCATGCTGATTTGCCGCAGAGCATCATTGGGCACATCGGCCAGTGGATTGAGCCGGTGATTAAGCCTCTGGGCTTTAACTGGAAGATCGGAATTGGGCTGCTCAGCTCCGTAATTGCGCGTGAAGTGATTGTAGGTACGTTGGGCACGCTGTACGGCACTGATCCGGCAACGCAATCGTTGAGCCTCCAGGCGGCACTACGACATGACCTTACACTGGGCGGCGCAATGGCGTTGGTTGTCTTCTTCGCCTTTGCCATGCAGTGCACTTCAACACTGGCGATTGTGCGGCGCGAGACGAACAGCTGGAAATGGCCCGCATTACAGTTTGCTTACATGAGTGTGCTGGCGTATGTGGCGGCATTGGCGACCAATGTATTGGTGTCGCGGTTTTTCTAGTAAACTAAATATGACGGTGACATAGGGTCCTGATTGTGACCCGGTATCCTGGCGCTCACCGGAATGGCGCTCAATTTCGAAAAACTAACTCACTACAGAGGACGCAGAGAGCACAGAGATGTTCTGTCGCGAGAATTGCGTTCGCTCTGCTGATGCAATAGGACACAGATGATTTCAGTGAATAACGTAAGCATGCGGTATGGGTCGAAGATTCTCTTTGAAGACGTGACAACGACCTTCATTCCGGGACGGCGCTATGGTCTCACGGGTCCGAACGGCGCGGGCAAGTCCACATTTATGAAAATTCTTACGGGTGAGCTGGATGCCCAGAAAGGCACCGTGGTCCGGCCAAAGAAACTCGGCGTCCTGCGCCAGGACCAGTATGCTTTTGATGCGTTTCGCGTGATCGATACCGTCATCATGGGCAATAAAGCATTATGGGCAGCAATGGAGGAGCGCGACGCCATCTACTCTAAAGCCGAGCTGACGGATGAAGACGGCATGCGTTTGGGCGAGCTTGAGGGCATTGTTGGCGAAGAAGACGGCTATACAGCCGAAAGCGATGCCGCGATTCTGCTGCAGGGGCTGGATATTCCTGATGACCTGCATGAACGCAGAATGAGTGAGTTGCAAGGCGGACAAAAGGTCCGAGTGCTGCTGGCGCAGGCGCTCTTCGGAAATCCGCAGGCGCTGCTGCTGGACGAGCCTACAAACTATCTCGATCTTGATTCAATCCACTGGCTGCAGGATTTTCTGACGCGTTTTGAAGGCACTCTGATTACAATCTCGCACGACCGTCATTTTCTGAACAGCGTCTGCACTCATACTGCGGACATTGACTACCAGACAATCATCACCTACACCGGCGGTTACGATGACATGGTTCTGGCGAAAACGCAGGTGCGCGCGCGCCTGGAAGCGCAGAACGAGCAGCGCGAGAAGAAGATTGCGCAGTTGAATGAGTTTATCGCGCGCTTCTCTGCCGGGACGCGTTCGAGCCAGGTGACGAGCCGTAAGAAAGAAGTCGAACGGTTGCAGACGAATGAGCTGGCGCGGTCGAATATCCAACGCCCTTATATTCGCTTCGATCAGCTGCGCCCTTCGGGCAAACACACGCTGGAGTTTGAAGGCGTGCGCAAGACCTACGGCGATCAGGTGGTAATCGACGGCTTCAGCGGTTCAGTGATGCGCGGCGAGAAAATTTGTCTGATCGGGCGCAACGGCCAGGGAAAAACGACCATGCTGAAGTCACTGCTGGCAGGCATGCCGGATGTTGCGGAGAAGGATTTCGATCTGGATGCCGGCAATGTGAAGTGGGGACATGAGGCACAGATCGGCTACTTCCCGCAGGACCATGCCGGTGTGATTTCCCCGGGCATGACGGTCAACGAGTGGCTGCATCAGTTCGACCCCAAAGCGACGACGGAAGATATTCGCGGCATTCTGGGGCAAATGCTCTTCCGCGGCGAAGAAGGATTGAAGCCGACTGAGGCCCTTTCGGGTGGTGAGGCTGCACGATTGATCTTCTGCAAGCTGATGCTGCAGAAGCCGAATATTCTGATCTTCGACGAGCCTACGAACCACCTTGACCTCGAGTCAATCAACGCTCTGAACATTGCTTTGCAGCGTTATGAAGGCACCGTGTTGCTGGTAACACATGACCAGGACCTGATTGAAGAGGTCGGCACGCGCATCTGGCACTTTGAGAACGGCGCCATTGATGACTTCAAGGGACCGTACGAGGAATACGTAGCGGCTACAGCTTCCGCGCATTGATCTTTATCGAAGACTGACGTTCTTATGGCCCATACGTAGCGATGTAGTCTCCTGGGCGGGCCATGAAAGCAGCATAGTCAATGCCGGCAATCGGACGTTTTCTGTAGGTCACCGCGTTGCCGTTTACAGTAATGCCCTTCAACGACTCGCCATTGAAGCTGATGGGCAGTTCTGCCTGAAGACCATTTGCGCCTACACCTACTGCAATCTGAAATGCGAGAGAATGACCGTTCCAGTTCAGATGCTCGAATGTGGACGCATTTCTGCCATCAAGCCACCGCAACATCTGATATGCAGCGATAACCGGCACACCGCGGGCTTTTGCAGACGCGACAATCGCATTCGCGCCGGCTGATTCAGGATTGTCAGTGTGCATGTTGGCCGTAAATGCTCCTATGTACTCCTTTGGCCCAAGAGCATTATCGAGCAGCCTATCGACCGTGAACGGGTATGTCTGGCCGGATTCATCGGTCATCTGCGTCGGCGCCTGGTAAACATCAATGATCGTGCCATCGGCCTTCGCGAAGCGCATAGGGATGCCAGAGCCGGTAAACAGCCCAGGGCGGTTCCGGACCCACTTAGGGGGCCAGTAGTAGTAATTCGTGTCAAGACGAATTCCGTGCTTCAGCTCTATCTGCGGCTGAGTGTCGTAGTCCCCCCAGCTGATGCAGTCGGTGCGTGTGGTCACAGGCGATGGAATTCCCGGGTACATGGCAGCAAAATTCGCAAGCTGGCTGTCGTAATAGGAATCCATTTGATCAGGAAGGATGGTTGAAATAGTTTCGCCATTGGGTCCGCGCGTTTTATGGGATGGCCAGTCCTTGCAGCCGGTAGAGAAATGTAAACCGATTTCAAAACCTTGTGACACATAAGCTGTCGCGTCTTCCGGCGTAATAGAGCCGATAAAAATATTGGAAGTGCTGCGGATGCATTGCCAATCCACAACGGAACATCCCGGCGGGCTATCGGCAATGAATCTGCGGAATCGGCCCGCTGTTCCTGCGCCGCCGTGATCGTCACCCGTCATAATGACGACAGCTTTGAGGCCACGGGGAAGATAGAGGAAGCGAGGCAACGGCTCCTTGCTTTCATTGAGCAGCAGGATCAGATTAGACAACAATCGTTGCTGCTCATCTGCTTGAGGTATTGCAATTTTATTGAAATCAACCCAGTCCGGCTGAGGATCGTGGACTGCTGCTCCATAGAAGAGATCGTCTGTGCGCATTGGCGACAATCCATCGCGGTCCGTGCCGGCCCATGCAGGATTGCCCTGCCGTGTGTAGACGACTGATCGCGCAAGGTCATATGCGAAGACAGCCGCTTTGCCTGCGCCGATCTTTTCAATCATTACAGCGGGCGCATCGGCGGAGGTGGAAGCATTCCGATAGAGACTTGCAACAAGCGTTCCGCCATTTTGCGCATAGATATCGGCATCGCCATGGAACTGAATTGTTTCTCCTACCAGCCCTTTGCCCGGCGGTTGCTGCGTGTTGATCGCCAGATAACCATTGCTTACGTGCGCCGGCATAGTTCTGATGCCCAGTTTTACAGCAAGGTCCTGATCCGGACGCATCGCTATCAGGTTTCCGCCATTCCTTACCCATTCCACCAGCATGTCGGCCTGCTTTGCGGATACAGGGATTTCTCCGACAAGGGCCAGATCATACTGTTTCAATACAGTGGGGGTGATGCTTTCCAGGTCCTGCGCATGGAACTCATTGAGACCTTCTGTTCGCAGAATCTCAGTGTAATAGGAGCTGAAAGGATTTTTTGCGCTGGTGATGACAAGAATCGGGCCCCCGGCGCCATCGAGTGGGGGCCCGCTTTTTGTGGAAGCGGTGAAGAAGCTCCACTGATAGTCTTTTTCCAATGAATGGCCCTGGTAATCCCGGATGCCGGAAGCTCCTCCGGCAATCATGACCTTATATTCTTTTCCAAGCTCAAGGGGATCGTTTGGTTGCAAAACGGCCGTACGGGTAGCGGGCAGGAATGTAACAGTCGCGGGAATCAGCTGATTCTGCGCGTTGCGGAGAGTAAACGTCGATGCGTCTACGGATTCGAGGACGATTGTCTTATTAAAAGTGGCAGTGATTCTGGCCAGTACGCGTACCCCGTTCTGGCCAGGCACAGGAGACACCACTGTAACCATCGGAAGCTTTCTGCTGTTCAGCAGATGCCGGTACACTGCGATCCCTGCAACTGCGACGCTGCAAATCAGCAGCAATATGAGAGCGGGGCGAATTTTTCTGCTACGCATGATCCCGGGGAAGGTCAATGGCAGCTTCCTTTAAGAAATGGCTTTTGCTATTCCACAACAAGATATTCAAGATGCCTGTGATCTGACCATTGTTCGCAGAGACTCTGGCAAAAGATATAAAGTTCCTAATTGCCTTGATATCCTCAAGTTATCACCCGCATTGAGAGATGAACAGAAGTTTTGCCGATACTGAATATTCAAAATATATCCAAATCCTTTGGAGCCGCTTCTCTTTTTCGCGATCTTTCGTTCACGGTGGATGATGGAGATCGCATCGGGCTGATTGGTCCGAATGGCTCGGGCAAATCAACCCTGTTGAAAATTCTGGCAGGAGAGACAGAGCCGGATTCCGGTGAAGTGGCTGTCCGTAAATTGACGCGTGTCAGCTATGTTACGCAGGACTCGGAGTTTATTCCCGGCGCCACAGTTCGTTCAGTTGTGGAAGACGCACTGAAACGCGCGGGGGTCCCGTCCGCTGAGTGGGAAGTGCGGCTGCGCGAATTGTTGGGGCGCGCCGGGTTTCCGGATTTCGATACGGAAGCAGCTACGTTTTCCGGAGGCTGGCGGAAGAGGCTGGCAATTGTCGCGGCATTAGTCCAGACGCCGGATGTCTTGCTGCTCGATGAGCCGACAAATCACCTGGACCTTGCCGGAATTGAATGGCTTGAGGGTGTCCTGGAATCCTCGCAATTTGCCTGTGTTGTGATCAGCCATGACCGATATTTCCTGGAGAGTGTCGCCACGCAGATGGCGGAATTGAACCGCGCGTATCCGGGCGGGATGTTGCGCGTGAAAGGAAACTACAGCCGGTTTCTGGAGAAGAAGCAGGAATTTCTTGCAGCGCAGTCACGCCGGCAAGAGGCGCTGGAGAATCGCGTCCGCATTGAAAAGGAATGGCTGCGCCGCGGACCAAAAGCGCGTACTACGAAATCAAAAGCACGCATCGATCGAGCCCACGAGCTAATGGGCGAACTGGCTGACCTTGGCAGCCGCATGCAGACGCGCACCGCCGGAATTGACTTCAGCGCTGCGGACCGGCAGACGAAGCGGCTGGTTGCTGTTGAAGGCATTTCGTATTCGCCCGGGGACAAGAAGCTCTTCGATGAGCTGAGCTTTGTGATTACCGCTGGCATGCGCGTTGGACTGGTTGGGCCGAACGGCAGTGGCAAGACCACCCTGCTGCGTATGCTCTACGGAGAAATCGTTCCGGATGCCGGCTCAATTCAGCGCGCGAATGCTCTGAATGTTGTTTATTTCGAGCAGAACCGGCAACTGGATGATTCACTCACACTGCGACGCGCGCTTGCGCCGGAGGGGGACTCGGTCATCTATCAGGGCCGCGTTATTCACGTAGCGGCATGGGCCGCGCGATTTCTCTTTACCGGCGAGCAGCTCAATCAGCCGGTTTCACGACTTTCAGGCGGCGAAAAGGCGCGCGTACTGATTGCGAATCTGATGCTGCGGCCTGCCGATCTTTTATTGCTGGATGAGCCGACGAATGATCTCGATATTGCTACGTTGGAGATTCTGGAAGAGAGTCTGCTCGAGTATCCGGGAGCCCTGGTGCTGGTGACGCATGATCGATATATGCTCGACCGCATCTCGAATATCGTGCTTGGGCTGGACGGCATGGGAGGCGCTGAGCGCTTTGCGGATTACCTGCAATGGGAGTCGTGGCTGGCAGGGCGCAGGCAGGAAAAAGAGCCTCAGGCACGGCAGATCTCAAAACCCGCTTCGACGGCATCAAAAAAGAAGCTTTCCTATCTTGAGGCCCGTGAATGGGCTGATATCGAAGACCGCATTGCTGCGGCAGAGGAACTCCTGCGGCGGAAGCAGGCTGTTCTGGATGACCCGGATGTAGTCGTGGATGCTACGCGACTGCAGGAAGCGCTCGCTGAAGCTGAGACAGCAAAATCGGCGGTGGATAAACTCTTCGCGCGATGGGCAGAGCTGGAAGCAAAGCAAAATTAGATTCGGAAAAAATCAGAACGCCAGTTTTGACCGTATCATCCAGGCACAGGGTCAGATGGCATCCCACGTTATCACCCGCATTGAGCGAAGAAAGGAAAAATCTCAAACCAGGCAGGCTGGGATTCTTCAACTGGGGTCCGGAATAGCGGTTTACATCCAGGGGAAAAGTTACTAAGGGTCCGTTAACAGACACTTATCTACTCCACTTCCTGCTTCGCTCGATATCCATCGCGCGCAATAATGTCGTACTTCAGCGCGTGATGTTTCTCGTCCTGCATCCGCAGCGGATGCCCTTCATTGTCCACTAACTCCACGCGCAGTTTGCGATATGTGCCGTCCTGCTTGGTATTGCTGGGGTGGTAACTCAGTACGTACTGGTTGCGGATCGAGTCATTGATCTGGTGGAAAATGTCCGGCATCTCGCCGGCAAATCGCGGAAAGAAGGACTGCCCGCCGGTCATGCGCGCAAATGTCGACATCTGGTTGTCGGCCTGCAGGTAATCCAGATTGCGGACCGGTCCCATCATACCGGCGCTGTCCGCCATGATGCGGGCAGTCTGTCCAGTGCCGACAGAAAAGATCGTCACGTTCGGCGTGGCCTTGATCTTCTGCAGCACTTTATCCAGATTGATCTTGCTGAACGTATCGCGTCCTGAAGAGATGAGAATGATGTACTTCCTGCCATCCACGCGGCTCAGTCGGTCGAGTGTCGTGTAGAGCGCATCAAAAAGATTCGTCTCATGCCAGGTGGGGATCGTAAGCGAATTCAGTGACTGGTAGATGAGGCGCTTGTCCTGCGTAAAGTCCGTAAGAATCGTCGTGTGCATGTCATAGGTCACGACTGCGATATAGTCATCCGGCTTTAGCTGCTGCGCAAAGGTATAGGCAGCATTTTCCATGTCCTGAATAAACCACCAGCTGTTAGCGGCAAATTCAACCAGGAGCACGGCGGTGATGGGCGCCTGTATGCGTTGAAAATTCGTGATGTTCTGCTCTACGCCGTCTTCGTAGACGCGAAAATTGTCCTTCTGCAGGTTCGGAACAAACTGGTGCGTCTTCTCCAGAATCACGCCTACATCCACATTTACGACCGGGACATCCACGCGCAGAGAAAAATTCTGCAATCCCGGCGGGTTCTTCACTTTCGGCTCGGGAGGTGGCGGCGGAGGCGTTTCTGCCTCTTTCTTCTTGGGAATCGCGATAGCGCCGGTATCAGCGCCGGGACCGCCTGCCTCAGGCGCAGCCTGGTCCTGCTGTTGCTGACCTTGCTGATTCTGTTGATTCGATTGATTTTGCTGTTGCTGGTTTTGTGGAGTCTGCTGTTGCGCCGGCGCAGCGCTTTGCCAGAACAACAACGAAAACAAGGCAATTACAGCAAAAATCTGACGAATTCCGGATAGAGACGACGGGGTACTCATGCGTGGCTTCATTGTGGAACTTTCGGGCGTCCTCCTGCAAGCGCCCTGCGGCACGAAGTTTCGTCACCGCAAAAGCAAAAATGCTCTACTCTTGTAGACGTGGACACGCGTCTAAAGGACATGGGCTGGATGATTTTATTGGCCGCTTCGGCGCTTATGGCGCAGGCCGCCTCCCCTGCCTTGCCCCCCACTCCGCCGCCATCTACAGCCGGGTTTTACCCGGTAAACCAGGTGCATCGCGGCTTGCACGGCGTAGCTTACACCGTTTTTGAAGGCACGCAGCCGGAGCCGATGGGCGTCCAGATTCTCGGCCTGCTCCACAACGCCCTCGGCCCCGGGCAGGACATGATCCTCGCCCGCCTGGAAGGCACTAAGCCTGAGTACACAGGCGTAGTCGCCGGTATGAGCGGTAGTCCTGTTTACATTGACGGCAAGCTGTTGGGAGCCATCAGCTACCGCATCGGGGCCTTCAGCAAAGAGCCGATTGCGGGCATCACTCCCATCGGGCAGATGCTCGAAGTTGCCCATAAGAATACGGATTTAATCGCAGCGAATCATCCGCCCTCGTTCACGGAAACTGCCGGCACAAAGGATTCACCGCCGCTTCCAAATGCAAATCCAGACGCGGTCGAGACGAATGCGATTCGCCCGATGGATCTCCCGCTCGTCTTCAACGGCTTCAGCCCTGCCGCGCTGGAACTCTGGAAGCAACACGCGCCGGAGCTCGGGCTCAATGCGGTCGCAGGCATCGGCGGCTCGGCAAACAATGAAAAGCAGCCGGAGCCCATCGTCCCCGGCTCGGCAGTCAGCGCTCTGCTGATGCGCGGCGATTTGGAAATTGCCGCAACCTGCACCGTAACCTACGTCGATCCGAAGCAGCTTCTCGCGTGCGGACATCCGATCACGCAGTTCGGCCCTGTTTCCATGCCTATGACGAAGGCGCAGGTCGTCGCAACGCTGCCTTCCCCTTACTACGCCTTCAAAATCGTCAATACGACGGAAACTGTCGGCTCCTTCACGGAAGACCGCGAATCAGCCATCCGCGGCGCATTTGGTCAGCAGGCGAAGATGATTCCCGTAACGGTGAACATCACGGGCGAGCAGACGCCGCATGCGCTTCACATCGAAGTCGTCGATCAGCCGCAGATCACGCCTTCAGCCGTCATGGTTGCGGTATTTCAGGCGCTGATGCAGCGCAACACCTTCACGGCTGAGACGAGTTACCGCGTGCGCAGCACTGTGCATGTTTCCGGCTTCCCTGCTGTCCGTTTCGGAGGCCTCGCCGCTCCCAGCGAAATCGCTCCCGCCAATCTGCTTGCTGCATTGATGGTGGGGGAACGCTTCTCGCGCCTCTATGACAACGCCGCGCGCCAGACCCCGATCAGCAGCGTAGACATCGAAGTCGAAGCCATTCCCAAGCACCTCACTGCCCAGCTTGAGAGCGCGCAGAGCACCGTACCCATCGTGCATCCAGGTGAAACCATCACGATTGAAGCGACGATCCGCCCCTGGCGTGGCGAGGTGCGGAATGTGCGAATTCCGGTCAAACTGCCGGAGGTCTTAAATGAAGGCCGTGTGCGCCTGCTCGTGAGCGATGGCAGCACGCTGGATCGCATCACCCAGACATCCCGTTTTGGCAGCCAGAATCTGGATGTAGCCGCAACCATCGAAGAGCTGAACAACCTGCACGAGAATGACCGGCTCTATGTCACCCTGCTGGAACCATCGCCTCAGGCAGTCCTCGATGGTCGCACGCTGGCAACCGTGCCTATGTCGATGGCGAACGTTCTTGAGCCGTTGCGCCAGAACCAGAAGCTGACCCTCAACGGTGAGTCAGCCGTGCCAATGGCTTCAGTGCCAATCGATAACGTGCTCAGCGGCCAGCAGGTGCTTACGCTGCGCGTCGAGTAACTGGCAAACGTCGGACCGTCACCCTTCGCATAACTCTACCGGCGCTGACCAGCATATCCACCATGCGGCAGTGCTTTGTCCGCTACGCTGTATTCCTCATCATCACGAGAAACAACCATGTACTTGTTTCCACCCGAATACTTGGCGCGATACATGGCAACATCGGCGGCCCGCCACAGTTGCGCGCCCTCCGTTCCATGGTCAGGATAAAGCGCCACTCCGATACTGGCGGAAAACTCCATTGCCAGGCTTCCGATACTGAAGCGGCGCCGGAATTCGGTGAGCAGGTCTTCGGCAACCTGCTCTGCATCCTTGCTGTGCAGCAGTTCCCCAATGACGACGGTGAATTCCTCTCCGCCGGTCCGCGCCACTGTATCCGATTCGCGCAACCGCGTCGTCAGCCGTTCGGCAATCTCCTGCAGGCAGGCATCTCCAATGGCGTGTCCGTAGTTGTCGTTGATCTGCTTAAATCGGTCCAGATCGATGCAGAGGACTGCGGCCTTATGGCCGTAGCGCGACGCATTCTCCAATGTGTGACGCATGCGCTGTTCCAGCAGCAGACGGTTCGGCAGGTTCGTCAGAGAATCATGATGGGCCTGATGAACAAGCTGCTCGTGCAGTTTCTCCCGGTCCGTCACATCCTGCACCAGCGAAAGACGCGCGTCCTGCCCTCCAAACTCAATCGCATGCGACGAAATCTCCGCCTGAAACTCGCTGCCGTCTTTCCTCCGCTGGGTCCACGGGCCGGTAATTCTGATCGGGCTATTGGTGTCAGCCCATAGCCGCTCCATGCCGGGCATTGCCGCCACCTCATGGAGATCTCCCAGCTTCATATTCAGAAACTCAGCCCTGGTGTACCCGTACTGATGCAAAGCCGCGTCATTCACGCGCAAAAATGAGAACGTTCTGCTGTCATAAATGAACATCGGATGCGGGTTGCTGTCGAAAAGCATTCGATATTGCTCGCTCTGCCATCGCGCCGTGTAAATCTGGTTCTCCAGCAGTGTCAGAATCATGCCGAATTCCACGAAATACTTCGGCACATTCCACAGCTCGCCCGGAACGTCCACCTGCGGGAAGAAATGCATCATGGCCAAAGCGCACGGAAACACAGCCGCCCATGCCAGAAGCCCGGCGGCAGCCGTGCAAACTCCAGCCGAAAACCGGTGGAAATCGGTCCAGAACAAAACGGCGTTCACCAGAAACAGCTGCGTCAGAATGGCATAAACCCCAAGATCAGCCTGCCCTTTGCTGATCAGACACAAAAGCCATGCCCCGCAGGCCAGGGCCGCCAGACTATTGACCCACAAAACGGCAGCCTTATCGTCATGATGACGATGTCCAATCCAGACCACGGCCGCCTCGCCTGCCACAGCAAGACAAAATAAAAGCCATTTCGCCGGAGAACTGAAGATGACGACCGCTACATAGACCAGCGGAAATCCGCCCGTGACGCATGCCACCAGCGCAAGGCCTCTGCGCCGCAGCGCAGCGGCAGACGAGGCCAGCACAAAACACATGCCTGCCAGCACAAGGCCGCTTAAGCCAAGAAAATCCTGTAATTTTTGGCCGAATTGCGTCGAAATGGAGGGCAAAAGGACGGCAAAATGTCCCAGAACAAACAGCCAGCCTGCGATCCAGAACCGAAGACGCAGCGATGCGCGCTTCCGGTAAATCACTCCGAACAGCAGCACTAAGAGACCGAGAATCAGAATATCCAGCAGCCGGTCCTGCACAGGAGCCCCTCTATGTCACATCGGCGGCATTGGAGCTGAGATGAAGAAAATCGCAGGGAATCCTCAACAACGAAGATGAGGAAAAGTACAACGAAAGACGACTGTCTGGACAGCAGTTCTGAGAAAAAATCTGCTACGAGCAAAGAAACATCAACAACTTATGCGACTTGTTCTTCATGGTGGGCAGTGCAGGGCTCGAACCTGCGACCTCCTGCTTGTAAGGCAGGCGCTCTAACCAACTGAGCTAACCGCCCATGATCTCCAGTTCTTCCAAGGCCGGAACCGATTCCCTGATTTTAGCAGCAAAATGTTTCTGCAACCGAACCCGGAATGTATCTCACTGATACACTGACCGCTGTGCGCCGCCTGATCGTGAATGCCGACGACTTTGGACTGACTTCAGGAATCAACCAGGCAGTCGCGGAACTGTATGATGCGCACGCGCTTACGTCCGCCACCCTTATGGCGACAGGCCCGGAGTTGAATCAGGCCGTAGCGATGTCGAGCCCATTACCTTCGCTTGGGGTTGGCTGCCACATTGTTCTTGTAGACGGCACTCCGGTACTTCCCCCGGCGCAAATCCCTTCTTTAATCGACAATTCTGCGCAAAATAAGCCTGCTTTTCGCACTAAATTAAGCACTTTTGTGACGGATTTACTGCGCGGGCGCATCGCCGAATCAGAAATAGAAGCCGAAACTGCGGCCCAAATCCGAAAATTGCAGCACTCCGGAGTGCATGTTACCCACCTGGACACGCACAAACACACCCACACATTTCCTCGTGTGCTGAGACCGCTCCTGCGGGCCGCCTCCATTTGCGGGGTCAAGGCCATCCGCAATCCTTTTGAGCCCAACTGGAGCCTGAACGCAACTGCCAGCGCCGGGCATGTGCGCAGAATGCAGGTGCGCCTGCTGCGCTCCCAAAGCGCCACTTTTCAGCAGGAAATTGCCGGCGCCGGATTGATTACTACCGATGGAGCCATCGGCGTTCTCGCGACCGGCACGCTGGATACTGCCACCATCCGCGACCTGCTGGCCGCAATGCCCGACGGCACATGGGAGCTCGTGACACATCCCGGATACAACGATGCCGCCTTGCAGCAACAGCACACACGCCTTCTGGCTTCCCGGGAGGTGGAACGCAAAGCCCTGCTCGAAACCATTCCCAAAGCAAATATTGATCTGATCCACTTCGGGCAGATTCAGTGAATCCCAAAGCGGACGGCCAACGTCCTATGAGAACTGCGAGCAAAGGCATGAAAATCGGAATTACCTGCTATCCCACATACGGCGGCAGCGGAGTTGTAGCCACGGAACTCGGCATCGAGCTGGCCGCCTGCGGTCACCAGGTCCACTTCATCACGTACTCGCAGCCTTTCCGACTTACAGGACGCGAGCAGGGCATTTTCTATCACGAAGTTCCTGTCTCGAATTACCCGCTCTTTGAATATCCACCCTATGATCTCGCGCTGGCGTCGCGCATGGCGGAAGTTGCCGAATACTACGACCTCGACCTGCTGCATGTTCACTATGCCATCCCGCACTCAGTCAGCGCATTGCTGGCGCGGCAAATGCTGGCGGCGCGGGGCAGACATCTGCCTTTTGTTACCACTCTGCACGGCACCGACATCACGCTGGTCGGCCTGGATCGCGCATATCTTCCGATTACGCAGTTTGCCATCGAGGAGAGTGACGGAGTGACTTCGATCTCGCATTATCTGCGCGATAAAACAATCAAAGAATTCAAAATCAAACGCGAAATTGATGTCATTTCGAACTTCGTAAACTGCGATTTTTACGTTCCGATCAGCCCGGAAGAGCGCGAAGAAAAGCGCAGGCAATTTGCGCTCCCGGATGAAAAAATCCTGATTCATCTCTCCAATTTTCGGCGTGTCAAACGTGTCACGGATGCGGTGGAGATTTTTGCGCGCGTTGTGGAGAAGATACCGGCGCACCTGCTTCTCATCGGCGATGGTCCGGACCGCTCCGCCGCCGAATGGCTTGCCCATAAAAAAGGAATCCAGGAGCGCGTGCATTTTCTGGGCAAGCAGGAAAGCGTGAATGAGCTGCTGCCTCTCGCCGACCTGATGCTGATGCCGAGCGAGTTGGAATCCTTCGGCCTGGCTGCGCTCGAAGCGATGGCCTGCCGCGTTCCGGCGATTGCCACCAAGGTCGGCGGCGTGCCCGAGCTGATTGAAGACGGAGTTGACGGCAGGCTGTTTCCGGTGGGTGATGTCGAAGCGATGGCCGATGCTGCCGCGGAATTGCTGCTCGATCCGGCAAAGCTCGACACCATGGCTGCTGCCGCCCGCCGCACCGCGCAGAAGCGCTTCTGCGCTTCAAAGATCATTCCGGTTTACGAAAAATATTACGAGCGCATACTCGATCGGGCAGGCAGCGGAGTAGAGCCCGTTTCTCCATCCTCGTAACCGGCAGCCGGCATCTCCATAACGATGTGCGTTCCGCGCCCGGGACGGCTGGTTACATCGAATGTCGCCGCATCGCCAAAGAGCACATCGAGCCGCTCCCGCACATTGCTCATGCCGATGCCCGTTCCCTGGCGCAGCACTCCGCTGGAATGCGAATGTCCCGGTGTAATGCCCACGCCATCGTCCTCCACCTCGATCACCAGCTTTCCATGTGTCAGGCGGCTGCGGATCGTAATGGTCCCGCCGCTGATGCGCGGTTCCAATCCATGCTTGATGCTGTTTTCAATGAGCGGCTGCAGAATCATGCTGGGCACGTGCAGATCCAGCGTGGCCGGATCAATTTCTTTGACAACCTTCAGCTTGTCCGCTCCGAAACGGACGACTTCGATGCCGAGATAATCGTCGGTAAAATTCAGCTCATCACGGAGCTGGACATACGAATCGTGGTCTTTAAGCAACGCCCGAAGAATATTGGCCAGCTTGACAATCAGCTCGCGCGCCTGCTCCGGGCGAAAGCGCACCAGCGACGCGATGGAATTGAGCGTGTTGAACAAAAAATGCGGATTGATCTGCCGCTGCAAGGCATCAAGACGCGCCTCCAGCAGCAGCCGTTTCTGCTCTTCGAGTTTCTGCTCGATACGGATCGTGTTCCATATCTTGAGTGGAATCCCAACGACCATTGCTGCGCAGGCCCAGATGGCAATTCGCACCCACCAGTTATCTGAGATCAGGGCAAACAATCGGTGCGGATACATACTGGCCAGCGAATCGCGGCACATCTCAAGGCCGACAATCAGCACCAGCAACAGAACCTGGCGGTCGAAGCGTGGCTGCCGCAGATTGCGCCGCACCCAGCGGTAGATGCTGAGGTCCACAAACGGAGAAAACGACCAGACCTCTTCCTCTTCGACAAAGCGCCCATAAAAACTGGCTATAAAGGCAACGGCAAGGTTGAAGGGCAGGCTCAGGTACTCATGGTGCAGCATGGCGGGAATGGAAAGCAGAGCGCCTCCGCCAAGCGCGGAGAGCGGGCCCATGAGGATGCCCAGCAGAATCGTCGTTTCAAAGGAAATATCGGCGGCGTAGAAATTCGGAACGGTCGCGCGCACCCAGACCCCGAGCGTAAGAGGGATGCAGATGAAGGCCAGCAGTCCCAGCGTTTCGCCGGCATTGCGGTTTTCCGTAAAGAGCAGGCGCTGAAAGGTGCGGGCGCGAGCCAGCGCGCTGGATACTGCCGCAGCTACGCCCAGCTTGACCAGCAAAGTAATGAGTATCAGCTTCTGCTCGATCACCCTTTAACTCTACCGCTCCTGCATCTTTCCGGTCACAATTTCATCATTACTGTGTAACTCTTTTGCTGCTGGTGATGGAAAAGAAGCTGCGTTCGTATAATGAAATCTATGCCCTTTGAGAGCGTAACTAAAGTTGCCGATGCCGACTTTCCTACCCGCTGGGGGCATTTCCGCATTCTTGGCTTTGAAGGCGTCATCGCCAATCCGGAACCGTGCAATGATAATGTTCCGGCTCCGGTAAAGCGCATTGAAGGCGCGGTGGCGCTGGTTATGGGCGATATCCATTCAAGACCGCCCATCATACGCATTCACTCGCAATGCCTTACGGGTGACGTGTTTCACTCGCTGCGCTGCGATTGCCGCCTGCAACTGGAGCTGGCGCTTAAGACCATCACGGAAGCAGGCGCAGGCATTCTGCTGTATGAGCAGCAGGAGGGCCGCGGCATCGGCCTGATGGCGAAACTGAAGGCCTATGAATTGCAGGACCAGGGACTCGATACCGTCGAGGCCAACGTCGAGCTCGGATACAAGCCCGATTGCCGCGAGTTCGAATTGCCGGCTGAAATCCTGAAGCTGCTTGGCGTGCCTGCGGTTCGCCTCATCACGAATAATCCGGAGAAAGTCGCTGCTCTTGAATCGGCGGGCATCCGTGTGGTGGAGCGCATCTCCGCTTCTGTCGAGCCGGAAGAGACATTTGAGCGTTATCTGCAGGTGAAGCGCGACAAGATGGGGCATCTTCACGAGGAGCTGGAAGAGAAGCTTCGCTGATTCATTACCGATGTCATCCTGAGCGTAGCGAAGGACCTGCTTTTTTCTTCCATACGGCTCGATCTCTGTCTGAATATCGAGGCATGGGAAGGCGCGAACAAACTTATTACACCTATATCGTGGCCAGCGCAAGCCGCACACTTTACATTGGCGTTACAAATAATCTCGTGCGCCGTATACAAGGAACATAAAGACGGAACATTCGGAAGCTTCACGGCAAAATACCGCTGTCATCGCCTCGTCTGGTTTGAAAGTTATAGCTGGATTGATAAGGCAATTGCGCGTGAAAAAGAATTGAAAGGCCGGCTCAGGGCAAAAAAGATAGCGCTTATTCAGCAAAATAATCCAACATGGGTTGATCTAAGCGGGAACATTGATCAATTGTCCCCAAAAAGAAGAAAAAGCAGGTCCTTCGCTTCGCTCAGGATGACATCTTCTCTTGAAAATCGGTTTTACTACACACTAGAAGAAAAATAAGCGGTGTCATCCTTAGCGCAGCGAAGGACCTGCTTTAGCTACTTCACCGCCAGCAAAATCTTCGCCGTAGTCACAATCTGCCCAACATGCCGCTGTGTATGGTCCGCCAAATGCACCAGCAATCCGCCGACACTCGTAGGCAGCTGCTTCTTGCCGACAAAACGCGCCTGCTCCAGATCGCCCGCAGCAAGCGCGCGCACGCGCTGTGATGCTGATTCCAGTCCTTGCCTGAATTCGGCAAAGAGCGCTTCCCTGCTCGCGTCCGGGTCTATTTCGCTCTTGAGTGCTGCAATCTGGTCGGCTGAAAGCTGATTGCCCTCCGCATAGGTGATGAGCCGGTCAAGGCTTCGCGCAATGTGCCGCAGGTGAAATGCAATCGGCGGCAATTCAAACGGACGCGCATTCAGATCAGCCTCGCTCAGCGGCCCGCACCAGCGGTTCACATCTTCCTGCGCCAGTTCAAATGCGTGCAGAACTCCACGGGCAACAGCAGGCAGTTCCGTCAGCGTGCCGCGCAGCCAGGGTTCCGGCTGTGGCGCCGGAGCTATTCTTACTTCGCTCATTCAAAGCCCTTTTCGTTGTCGAAATTCACGCACCACTTCCGCCGGATCGCGATGCTCTCCATCCACCGCTTCGTTCATGGCGCGCATATCGTCTGCTGATACTTTACCCTGAAGATCAGCCAGCGCGCCGCGGAGCGCGGGCCAGCGCCGCAACGCATCTTCGCGCACCAGCGGAACCGCCTGATAAGGCGGAAAATAGTGTTTGTCGTCGGCCAAAACCTTGAGGCCGAATGCGGCAATCGGGCCGTCAGTCGAGTTGCCGGCGATCATGTCTACCTGATGCGCATTGATGGCGCGGTACAGCAGGCCGAGGTCCATGGTGCGCGGCTTCTCTTTGAAATGCAGGCCGTAGGTTTTGCTCAGGCCAGGCAGACCGTCCGGACGCTCCTCAAATTCGTAGCCGACGCCGAGCACCCATTGCGGGGTGTACTGCGCTGCTTCGCTCAGTGTATCGACATGCAGACGGCGGGCATCGTCTCCACGAATCATCATGGCGAAGGTATTTTCAAATCCGAGCGGCTCCGCTACTGCAATTTGATACCGTTGCTGATACAAATTCCTGATCGTGTTGAGCACCGCTTCAGGATCGCGACTCACCGGCTGCTTGAGAATCGCGGTTAGCGCCGTGCCTGTGTATTCGACATAGGCATCGATGCGGCCGGAGATCAGCGCCTGATGGCAGATGTAGCTGCCTGCAAGATAGAAACGGCGCTCAACCTTCAATCCGGTTTTTGCTTCGATGTGCTGGGCCAGCAGCTCTCCGAGCACTACTTGTTCGGTGAAATTCTTCGCTCCGATGACCGGATGATCGGGATGCGGTGGGCCGCAGCTTGTAATGACACCACACAGGAAAATGACAAGTACTGCAAGAAACCCACATCTTTTCAAGATGGGGAGAATCCGGACCAGGCTGAAAATCTGGGTGCCCCCGGTCCGCGAACGGGACCCGGGATACTTAACAGGTCGCCCCAATCTCACGGCTTGACGGCTCCGGGCACGCGCAGCCAGTGCTCGATCAACCCCAGCAATGCATCGGCAGCAAGCGCCAGGAGTGCCGCTGGGATTGCGCCGGCGAGCACCAGCCGATTATCAACAGAGGCTACGCCGCGAAAGATAAATTCGCCGAGCCCGCCTGCTCCAACAGCAGCCGCAATCGTGGCGATACCAACGCAAGTCACGGTTGCCGTGCGCAGCCCTGCAAGAATGACACCGGCGGACAGCGGCAGCTCTACCTTGATCAGGCGCTGCATGCCGGTCATGCCGAGAGCGCGGGCCACTTCCCGAATTGTTCGATCGACGCCATGAATTCCCGCATAGGTGTTGCGAATGATCGGAAGCAGCGCATAGCCGGTGAGTGCCACAATCGCGATCCGCGCTGCGCGCTCGCCCAGCCAGGGTAGCGGCAGAAGAAACCCAAACATGGCCAGGCTGGGAATGGTCTGGATCACATTGACAAATCCCAGCACAGGCTTTGCCCATCGCGGACGGCGCGTCAGCCATATGCCTACCGGAATCCCGATTGCCGCTGCAATCAACATGGCCGCTCCGGTGAGCCGGATGTGCTCCAGCGTGAGCGTACGAATCTCATCGGCATGTTGTGCCAGAAAGCTGTTCACCGCATCTCCTTCCGGCTCCGATGAAATGCTTCGGCATATGCCTTTACAGCAGGCGTATCGGATTGCAGAAAATTCTCCGCGGCCACATCCGTAACCACGCGGCCTTCTTCCAGCAGCACAATACGCGATGCCAGGTAGAGCGCCTCGTCCAGATCATGCGTCACCAGCAGCACTGTCTTTTTCAGGCGCGCAAGCAAATTACGCAGCATGTCCTGCATCTCGGCGCGCGTGAGCGGATCGAGCGCGCCGAACGGCTCGTCCATGAGCAGAATCGAAGGATTAGCGGCCAAAGCTCGCGCAAGGCCAACACGCTGCCGTTGCCCGCCGGAAAGCTGATTTGGGTAGCGATGCGCGAACTGTGCGGCCTCCAGCCCGACCTGGGCCAGCAGCTCGCGCGTCTTTTCTCCGGAAATGCGCTCGCCATTCAGCTCCGGGACGAGGCCCACATTCCGCTCAACCGAGAAATGCGGAAACAATCCCGTCTCCTGAATCACATAGCCCATGCCGCGCCGCAGCGCAATCGGATTGTGCTGCTCGCATTCCCTGCCGCGAATCAAGACAGTCCCGCTCGTCGGGTCGGCCATGCGGTTGACCATGCGCAGGAGCGTTGTCTTCCCCGATCCGCTGCGGCCCAGCACAGCTGTCGTCGTGCCTTCTTCCAGACTCAGGTTGATGCCATGAAGCAAAAATCTCCCATCGGCAATCCTGAGGCTCACGTCACGGAATTCAATCGCAGCAGGCATAGAAAAAGCCGGGCACATCTGCCCGGCTCTCTTTATCTCATATCGGCGACTCTTACGCTTCTTCGTTCGCCGCAGGAGGCTCGCCGGCTTCAGGCTGCGAAGCGCCCTTCACCCGCACTACGGTAATTTTGGAGAAGCCTTCTTTGAAGTTTGGCGGACGCAAACGTTCAGCCATCTTCTGCATGGCCTCATCGCTCACGACGCGCTCGCGACGGCGATTGCGCTCCATGCATACTTCAAGTGGAACATCAAAAAAGACGGCCTGAACATCATATCCAAAGCTCTTAGCCATCTTGATCCACTGCCGCCGCTCATGCGGAGAGAGGTTCGTTGCGTCCACATAATTCCACGGCATCTTGGCAATCAGCCTTGCCCGCAACAGTGACCGCAAAGTCGAAAATACCAGCCCCTGATAGCGCTGCTCGGTGATGTCGTCGAAGAGAATCGTCCGCAGCAGATCGCTGGACAGCGGCGTAACACCGCGGCGTTTGAACCACGTCGTTTTCCCCGAACCGGGAAGGCCGATGGTCAGCACCACAAATCCGCGCGGGCTGCGCTGCGTGGCTGCCTGCGGCTCCGGTGGAGGAATCGAGGGTGATTCCGGCTGCGTCTCAACAACAAGCTTGCCGGCCGGTTCTGCTTCCGGATTTTCGGGAACAGCCGACTGCGCCGGTTCCTCCGGAACATCGGCGAAAACGCCTTCCGGCTCAGCGGCGACTTCGGTAAGCGCCGCGGCTGGTTCTTCTGCTCCGGATGCAGGCTGCGGCTCAGGGTAGCTGGGCTGCAAGGGAGCCGGTTGGTTGACAGGTATCTCCTGTCCTATCTTTCCAGTGGACTCAGATGTGTTCGGCCCACGCTTCGAGCGTCGTCTCATGCGTTCGCGCATCCATTCGCGCATGATTGAGGATGTAACACAGTCCCCCATTCCGCCGCAAACCATTGCGTCAAAAGCCCGAAAATACAAATAAATTTTGCTGATGCGCCTGAAAGACTTTATTGATGTTGACTACGGTGCTAGCATCGATATTGAGTGGCGCACCGGGCGGTGCCGCCGTCATCCTGCACACTTAAACCTTTCAGCAGAGACAAAGGAGAAATTTCAAAAATGGCAGTTAAGGTTGGCATCAACGGTTTTGGCCGCATCGGACGTAACGTGTTCCGCGCCTCTCTCGGCAATCCAGACATCGAAGTTGTGGCCGTAAACGACCTCACCAGCCCGGCTACCCTGGCCCACCTCCTCAAATACGACTCGATTCTCGGCAACCTGAAGAACGAAATCGTTGCCGGGGACGACCACATCTCCGTCGATGGCAAGAAGATCAAGGTCTTCGCCGAAAAAGAACCCGCCAAGCTGCCCTGGGATTCCGTCGGGGCGCAGGTGGTCGTTGAATCCACCGGCCGCTTTACCGATGCGAACGCCGCCAAGGCCCACCTGCAGGGATCGGTCAAGAAGGTCATCATCTCCGCTCCGGCCACCAACGAGGATGTCACCATCGTCCTCGGCGTGAACGAAGACAAGTATGACGCCGCCAAGCACAACGTTATCTCCAACGCCTCCTGTACGACGAACTGCCTCGCGCCCATCGTCAAGGTGCTGCACGAGACCTTCGGCATCGTCTCCGGCATCATGACCACGATCCACAGCTACACCAACGATCAGGTCATCCTCGACTTCCCCCACAAGGACCTCCGCCGCGCCCGTGCCGCCGCCATCAACATGATTCCCAGCTCCACCGGCGCAGCCAAGGCCCTCAAGCTCGTCATCCCGGAGATGGCCGGCAAGCTCGACGGCTTCTCCATGCGCGTTCCTACCCCGAACGTCTCCATCGTCGACCTCACCTTCATTGCGGAAAAGCCGGTCTCCGTGCAGTCCGTCAATGAAGCCTTGAAGAAAGCGTCCGAAGGACAACTCAAGGGCATTCTCGGCTACGAGACTGCCGAGCTCGTATCGAGCGACTTCAAAGGCGACGCCCGTTCCTCCATCGTCGACGCGCCGCTCACCAAGGTGATTGGCCAGTCCGTGAAGGTCCTCAGCTGGTACGACAACGAATGGGGCTACTCGAACCGCGTCCGCGACCTCATTCTCTTCATTGCGAAGAAGGGTCTGTGATCCGGAACTCTGCGATTTTGCGCGCTCTATCTCAAGTTGTCATCCTGAGCGGAGCGCGCAGCATATAAACGGTTTGTCATTCTGAGCGCAGTGCAGGACCTGCTTTTATCATGAATCGGTAGTCCGCGCGCAGCGCGTTCAATATTTCCCCGGAGCATTCCCGATGCGCAAGAACATCTCAGGATCATCTCCCTATGAGCCGATCATCGGCTTCTCCCGCGCCGTGCGCTTCGGCAACTCCGTCCACGTCTCCGGCACCGGGCCGGTAGGCGCTGACACTGCTGACGCCGCCACGCAGACCCGCCACACTCTGAACATCATCAAAGAAGCCCTGGAAAAGGCCGGCGCAAAGCTCGAAGACGTGGTGCGCACCCGCATGTACCTCACCCATGTCGACGACTGGGAAGCCGTCGGGAAAGTCCACGGCGAGTTCTTCGGAAGCATCCGTCCGGCTGCTACCATGGTGGTCGTAGCCAAATTGCTGACCCCGTCCTGGCGTATTGAAATCGAAGCCGACGCCATCATCTCCAATTCTGAAAGTTAGTGAGTTCGAACGATGTCAAAACTATCCATCCGCGATCTTGACCTCCAGCACAAACACGTATTCATGCGTGTCGATTTCAACGTCCCCCTCACCGATGACGGCCGCGAAATTATCGACGACACGCGCATCCGCGAGACACTGCCCACCATCGAATACGCGCTGCGTCACAAGGCGAAGCTCATCCTCGCCTCGCATCTCGGACGCCCCAAAGGCAAGGTAAATCCGAAGTACAGCCTACGCCCCGTTGTGGACCGTCTGCGTGTACTGCTCGACCATCATCTCGGCGAAAGCGTCAATGTCGCCTTCTCGCCCGATTGCGTAGGCGAACTCGCCGCCGAGCTTTCGCGTCAGCTTGAATCCGGTCAGGTGCTGCTGCTTGAAAACCTCCGCTTCCACGCGCAGGAAGAAGCGAATGATGCAAACTTCGCCAAAGAGCTGGCCTCTCTCTGCGAAATCTATGTAAACGACGCTTTCGGAAGTGCGCACCGCGCCCACGCATCGACAGAAGGCATTACGCATTTCGTCGGGCAATCCGCCGCCGGCCTGCTGATGGAAAAAGAGCTGAAGTACATGGGCAAGGCGCTCTCTGAGCCCGCCAAACCCTTCGTCGCGATTCTCGGCGGAGCCAAAGTTTCCGACAAGATCGAAGTCATCGACAACCTCCTCGGCAAAGTTGACGCGCTGCTTATCGGCGGCGGCATGGCCTATACCTTCCTCAAAGCCAAAGGTCAGGAAGTCGGCAAGTCACTCGTTGAAGCCGACAAGATCGACGTCGCCAAAGAAGCCCTCGCCAAAGCCGAAGCAAAGGGCGTGCGCTTCCTGCTGCCTGTCGATCACATCCTCGCCGACAAGTTTGCTCCCGACGCGAAAACCCAGCACTTCTCCGGCGATGCTCCCTTCCCCGCCGACTGGATGGCCCTCGACATCGGCCCCGAAACCATCAAGCTCTTCGCAAACGAAATCGCTGAGGCCCGCACCATCGTCTGGAACGGCCCCATGGGCGTCTTCGAAATGCCTGCCTTCGCCGTCGGCACAACGAAAATCGCCAAAGCTGTTGCCAAGAACAACGAAGCCATTTCGATCATCGGTGGAGGCGATTCGGTAGCCGCAGTCAAGCAAGCCGGAGTCGCGGATCAGATCACCCACATCTCCACCGGCGGCGGAGCTTCGCTTGAGTTTCTCGAAGGCAAGAAGCTGCCGGGTGTCGAGGCGCTGACGAACAAGTAGCTATAGAGAACACCGTCATTCTGACGACCAACGGGGGAAGAATCTTCAACACCTTCAGGATGCTCAGAGATTCTTTGTCGCGCGCTCCTCAGAATGACGGCCATTAAAACCAAGCCAGGACCGAACAAAATGCGCAAACCACTCATAGCAGCCAACTGGAAAATGTACAAAACCCCGGCCCAGGCCGAGGACTACGTCAAAGCCTTCCTTCCTCTCGTTGCCGGACACGACCGTGACGAGATCGTTCTCTGCCCCTCCGACACATCGCTGAACGCCGTCGTGCCTGCCGTTGCCGGATCGAATGTCGCCGTCGGCGGGCAGAACATGCACTGGGCCGAAGAGGGCGCCTACACCGGCGAGACCTCAGCGCTCATGCTCAAAGCTGTCGGCGCAACCCACGTCATCATCGGACACTCTGAGCGCCGTCAGTACTTCAACGAAACCGACGAAACCGTTAATAAGAAGCTCGCCACTGCCCTCAAGAACAAGCTCATTCCCATCGTCTGCATCGGCGAAGTCCTGGCCGAGCGCGAAGCCGGACACACCGACGAAGTCCTGCGCAAACAGATTTCGCTCGCGCTCGTCGGAGTCGTCCCTGAAGACGCCGTGAACATCGTCGTTGCCTACGAACCCGTCTGGGCGATCGGCACCGGCAAGACCGCAACTCCGGAAATGGCCGCCGAAGCGCATCTGCTCATCCGCAGTGAAATTGCCCGCCGCCTGGGCCGCCCGGTCGCCGATACCATCCGCATCCTCTACGGCGGCAGCGTCAAGCCCGACAACGCCACTGCTCTGCTGAACCAGCCGGAAATCGACGGCGCGCTCGTAGGCGGAGCCAGCCTTGACCCGCAGTCCTTCGCAAAAATCGTGAAGTACTAGCCCATATTTCCCAGAGCATTTTTCGTTGAGGTATCAACCGCCGTCATTCTGATGACCCGAGCTGCGCGAAGGGGAGGAAGAATCTCAAGCCAGACTGGCTGGGGTTCTTCGCCTGCCCCCAACACGCAAAATCGCATGTCGGCAACACCGGGATGCGGCTGGACGACGACTCTGTGCCTGGCTTACCTATAAGAAAACTGCAGCTACATCTAAAGCTAACCAACTACCTTATAAGGACGCATCATGTCGTTGTCCTCATGTTCAAGCATGTGGCAATGCCATACGTAACGCAGTTCCCCACCGGGAGACAGGCGCGCGCCTGGCGGAAGATCAAAACGCTGGATCACCCGTGTAACATGGCTGGGATACGTCCTGACGGTGTCTTTCCATGCTGAGCCTTCATTTCTTTCCGGCTCTAAAACCGGCCCATATGCAGCAAGTTTCCCCGTCGCCCTCGAAGTAGATGTGTCGAAACGTTGCCGATTCAGTATCTGAAACCGCACCAGATGGATGTGAATGGGATGATTGTCTTCAGTATCGTTCACGAGTGACCATATCTCTGTTGACCCGGCTGTTGGATCTTCGGTGATGGGATCGCTCCAGCGCGCATTTCCGAGCAGACCTATTTCCATATAGCCATCCGGAAGGCGTTCTTTCCTGGTGATCCACAATATGCGCTCGCGCGTGGCAGCAGTTGGGACCAGCGGAGCAAAAGGGACCAGTTTTGCGGGAACTGAACTAAGGTCCTTTGAGGAAAGCGGCTTCACTACTCTGAAGAGCATGACTTTCGATATGGGGGGAGGCCCGCTTTCGTCATTCTCCATGGGATATGGCGCCGGAGCATCATTTTCCATGGAAAAATATTTGCCTTCCATTCCTTTGAAGTCGAGGACCAGATCAATGCGCTCGCCCGGCGCTATCAACAAATCACGCATCTCGCGAGGAGCAGCCAACAGGCCTCCATCCGTGCCGATCTGCTGAAATGAAGGCACCTCCTGAGATGGATTGAGGATGTTCCCGCTTCGGTCCGAATTGCTGAGATGCAGTTGATAGAAGCGCCCATTCGAGGCGTTCAGAAGACGGAATCGGTACTTTCTCGGCTCAACATCGAGGAAAGGCATCACTCTGCCGTTGACACAATTTACGTCTCCAAAGAACTCCTGCACCCATACAGGATGAGTGCCGTTTTCCGCTATCGGATACAGCAGCGATCCATCTTTATTAAAAGAGCGGTCCTGCAGCATGAGCGGTATTTCGAATTCACCGGAGGGCAGGTTCAGATCTTTCTCAATCTCATCGCGAATGAGGTAAAAGCCTGACAGGCCGGCATAGTTATTCAATCGGGTAATTCCATGGCAATGATCGTGATACCAGAGAGTCGCAGCAGGCTGGTGGTTCGGGTATACAAACGGTTGTGCGTTGAATCGCGGCCCATGTTGGCCGTCTGCGGTATACCAGGCCTCAGGATATCCATCACTCTCAGGGAAAACGCACGCGCCATGCACATGGGTCACGGTGCGTACCTCTGGAATCGTCGATTCGCAGCCGTGGAGTGTGTGATCGATAGGAAGAAAATGCTTGTTCGGAAGATGATTTGCCCATTTGATAGTAGTTTGCTTCCCGCGCTGCACCTCGATGGTAGGCCCCGGCCATGAGCCGTTGAAACCCCAGATCGGTGTGGGCGGCAGATCACGGTGGACCTTCTGGCGCGCCAGCCGCATCTGAATCTCGATAACTTTTTCCGGTCCAGAGCTTGCATGAATCACAGATGGGACCGGCAAAGGGTCCACATATGGAGCAAGCCCCATAGTGTTCTCCCCTTGAGCGGGAGCAGGCATTTTCAGGACAGATTGAGCAGCGCCTGGCCCACGGACGGCAAACGCCGCACCCGCTGCCGCAAAAAGACTGTTTCGAAGAAGAGTTCGACGGTCAAGATGCTTTTCGAAAGATGCGTTCCCGCCTTGCAAGCTATTTGCGGTTTTGTCGGGGTCTTCAGCCATTCACGAATTGTAAACACTAAAATCGTGAGGTACTGAGGCGAACACTGAAACACTAACTCTTGACAGCCCGTTTAGAATAAATATGAAGGCATGGCTCAGGTCATGCCTTTAAGTTTTGCAGCCTACATCTTTGAAAACAGGTAGATTGAGTCTAAGTATCTGAAAATAAAGGATCTCCGTACAGAATGTCGCCTGTATGTGATTGAAACAAAAGGATCTCCGTACAAAAGGCGGGGAGGGGTGGTCGACGCAAAACCGTTGCTCATCCACATCCTTCCGCGATACAAACCAGCATGCCCATTCAATTCAAAGCCAGGCTGTGGACGCCGATGGAAGGCAAAGGTTGGACATTTGTCACCATGCCGAAAGAGGCAAGCGAGAAGCTCCCGAAACGAGGCCGGACGGCCGTGGAAGGCACGATCAATGGATTCCCTTTCAAGACCTCTGCCTTCCCCGATGGCGAAGGCAGCCATCAGTTCATGGTCAACGGCACCATGCGCGCGGGAGCCAAAACCGCTGTTGGCGATACGGCGACATTCATCATCCAGCCCGTCAGTGATGCGGTGGAGTTTGAGATTCCAGATTACCTGGCTGCGGCGCTGAAGAAAGCTGCAAAAGCATCCGCGCAGTGGGAGAAGATCACGCCCAAAGCCAAAGCCGAATGGGCTGCATGGATCACGTCGGCGAAAAAAGCAGAGACCCAAACCGCGCGGGTGACGAAAACCATCGAGCGGCTTACAAAAGGTGACAAGCGGCCTTCCGATTAAGAAGGCTATTTCGCGGGTGATGTGTTCGTTGTCTGCATTGGCAGAGGGGCCGGCTGGCTGCGTTTGAACAGCTTTCGCTGAATGTCCGGCCAGAATTCAAAGAGCTGCGCCCCAATGGCCCCCTCCGCGGTAACAACTAAAGCGCGGCTGAAAGTCAGGCCCGCGCCGCGGTCTGCTTCTGGGTAATAGGCGTTTGCGATGCCGCCGGCAATGATGTTTCCCCCGACATTTGCATAATTCGGGCCCCAATGGCCATTATCGCGGCGGCACCAGATGGTGGACAACGCCGCATGCGCAATACGGCTGGACACGCTGCCGGTTCCTTTGGGAAAGTAGCGCGGGTCTTCGTGAAGAAGAGTAGGAAGAATGGCGTTGCCCCAGAGATTGCCGTCAAAAGTATCGGCATAAGAGGCGCCGAAGCGCTTGGCATATCCCTCCATGCCCTGTCCATATTCGGGAAAATTATCGTTGGCCTGACCGATGCCGGCGACGATGGCCGAAGTAGCAAAAATGAACGGATCAGTGGAGCTTTTCCAAAAGAGGTGAAACTTCTGCTTTGGAGTGAGCGGAGGAGCGTTCTTATTATCCATCACATTGAAGATGGGCATGATGCCTAAAACACGCTGGTGTTCTTCTTTCTTCAGGTCGTCCGCTGACTGCCCCGATTGCGGCTGCTGCTGCTGATCCTGAGTTGCAGGCGCAGGAGCATCCGGCAGTTTCTCCTGGCCATGAGCAACTGCAAAAGGCAGTGAAAAAACAATGAGGAGTGCCGCACATGCGACTCGACGTGGCGTTATCCAATGCATCTTGTGTTCAGTTTTTGCTCTGATCACTGCGTCCGATCTATTGCAGTTTTTAGGTCTTTAGGGCCTGAGGTAAGGACGTAAACTGCCTGACGCAAGTCGCCTATTCGGTGAATTTATTGTGGGGTATCACCCGGAGAGCATGAGGACCTGCGCTGTCCTTCACTATTCTACATAGAATACGATCACAAATCGGCGACCGAAGCGTTTCCGGAAACGGGCCCCATTCAAATATGGCGTTTATCCCAGGCTACGGATGCTGACCAGTTGCTGTTTTTCTGTGGCAACTTTCAGCCTGTTTCGCAACGGCCTTCCGAGCGCAGGGAAGTTGATCTCCATCACATCGCCGTCCTGCAGGCGAATATCGTCTCCGAAACTGAAGGCGTCGGCACCAAAGAAATGCACATGCGCATCGCCTGGTCTTCTGTGTAGTTCGTATTTGAAGTGGTGATGTTCAAGATTGGCAACTGAGTGGCACATATTGTCTTCGCCGGAAAAGATGTCGGCTTTCCACAGAATCTTTTTCTCGCGTTCGATGGCGACGGTTCCGGGAATATTCCCGAACGGCTCGCAATCAATCCACAGTTCCGGGCCGATAGCGCAGCTTCGCAACTTGGACGGCGCAAGATAAAGATAGTTTTTACGTTCCATCACATGGTCGGCGAATTCATTTCCAACGGTGAATCCAACACGATAGGGCTGGCCATCCGGACCAATGATGTATGCGCCGGCAATCTCCGGTTCTTCTCCGCCATCGTCTGCGTAAGGCGGAACCAACAAATCGTCTCCATGAGCATTGAGAATTGAGCCGTCGCCTTTGTAGAACCACTCGGGCTGCACGCCGATGATGCCCCGCTCAGGATGGCCTGCCCCCATGCCGAGTTGGTACATGCGCATGCTATCTGTAACTGTAATGGTTTCGTTTTTGTGCATGGCGGCGCGATTTTCCGCACTGGCCTTATGCGTCAGGCCTGTTCCGCTTACAGTGAGGTGCGCGGGATCGGCAGGATGGTCAAACGATGGAAGCAGCCGCCACGGAGATGTGCCTTCGTATACTGCGTCGTAGCTCAGCGCTGATGTGGTTTTGGCGTTTTGCGCCAGCTCTGCAATCGTTCGATTCTGTTGAATTGCGGCAAATGCGAGCTGATAGATGGAGGGAAATTCCGGTATAGGATGGAGAACGCTGCCATCCACAATCGCTACGAGCCGATCCTGCTGATCCGCCAACTGAACCAGATGCATGATGGAAAGCTCCTCACAGGGGTTGTTCTGTTGCTGGTTTTTAAGGCCCCATCAGGAGCACACGCGACGGTAAATTGACTCTATGGCATCGTCCAATTATCCTCGCTGCACGGTGAGCATGCAATCTATCCATCAGGTCATACGATCGCTGGGGAAAGGCTAGGTGCTTTCGCTCCGATGGCGCATTGCTCTGCTGGTGTCTTTGGGCATCGCGGTCAGCTATTTTGACCGACAGACACTTCCTGTCGCCGTCACTGCTATTCAGCGGGATATTCCGCTCTCCAACATTGCTTACTCGGAACTGCAGGCGGCTTTTCTCGCTGCCTATGCCGTCATGTACGCTGCGGGCGGAAAGCTCATCGATACGCTGGGAACGCGGCGCGGTTTTCTGCTCATCATGGTATGGTGGTCACTTGCCTGCGCCGGCCATGGACTGGCAACCAGCTTCGGCATGCTGCTCTTCAGCCGTCTACTTCTCGGAATGGGCGAAGGCGGAGGCTTTCCAGCAGCGACGCGCGTCGTTGCTGAGTGGTATTCGCTCGATCAGCGGTCGATTGCCATGGGCATTATGAATGCCGGCACTGCGGTTGGAGCGGTTATAGCTCCTCCGCTGATTGCCCTGGTGCTTGGAATTACCAACTGGCGCTGGGTCTTTTTTCTTTCGGGAGCTATCGGGCTGCTGTGGTCGCTGGCATGGTGGAAGGACTACTTTCCTCCATTGCTGCATCCGCGACTCACAGAGAATGCGCGGCGAAAGATTCTCGCGTCTTTGCCTGAGCCTTCTGATGACGAAGCTTCAATTCGGATTTCATGGTTTCAATTGCTCGGCCATATTGAAACATGGGCACTGGTGACTGCTAAGTTTTTAAGCGACGCGGCCTGGTACTTTTATCTCTTCTGGCTGCCGAAGTATTTATATGACGCGCGCGGTTTCGACATTAAACACGTCGGCTACTTTGCCTGGATTCCCTATGCCGCCTCAGGAGTCGGATGCCTTGCCGGAGGCTGGCTGTCAGCGTGGCTGCTGCGCCGGGGCAAGTCGCTGAATGTGTCGCGCAAGGTTGCTCTGGGACTCAGCGCTGCGGTTATGCCCTCGATTCTTCTTGTAACGCATGTGCCCGTTCAGTTTGCGCTGCTGCTGTTCAGCGTCGCGTTCTTTGGCCAGCAGTCGTGGTCAACACTTATCATGATTTTGCCTGCTGATTTGTTCCCGCGTTCTTCCGTGGGCTCCATTGCGGGACTGGTGGGTTTTGGCGGCGCAATTGGAGGCGTGATCTTTGGATTTGTCGTTGGCTATCTGCTCGACCACGGATTCGGCTACGGCACGGTTTTTGGCGCGGTCAGTATGCTCCACATCATCGCGTTCTTGCTTATTCTGATTACGATTCCTGTCATAACACCTGTTTATAAGTCTGTGAAAGAGAGCGCCTGAGCAATGAAAATTACTGAAATCCGCACGCGCGTCGTGGAATGGCGCGGCGAGACAGTTCCTCCGCAGCCCCATTTCTGCACCAACCCGATGGACCTGCTGCAACTGCCTGCTGATTCTATGGCTGGGTTCCGTTTTCATGGATGGCTGATCGTCGAGATATTCACGGACAGTGGCCATGTAGGTATCGGCAATGCAGCCCTCTCCCCGCGCGTGACCAAGCAGACGATTGATACCTATCTCAAGCCCATTCTGCTTGGAAAAGATCCCTTCGATACCGAATTCCTGTGGCAGCACATGTACCGGCTCACAATGGCTTTTGGCCGCAAAGGCATAGGCATGGTGGCCATCAGCGCGGTCGATATCGCCATCTGGGACCTGCTGGGCAAAGCGACCAATCAGCCTGTCTTTCGCCTGCTGGGTGGACGGACGAAGCAAAAAATTCCTGTCTATGCCAGCCGGCTTTACAGCCAGCCTTTAGATGATTTGGCTAAAGAAGCACAACTTTATAAAGACCAGGGCTACAAAGCCATGAAGCTGCGCTTCGGTTGGGGACCTGCGGATGGCGCAGCCGGCATGCAGAGGAATATAGATTTGCTGCGTACCGTGAGAGAAGTGATCGGATACGAAATTGACCTGATGGCTGACGCATACATGGGCTGGACACTCGACTATGCGCGCCGCATGCTGCCGCTCATCGAGCCGTTCCAGTTGCGCTGGCTGGAAGAGGCCGTCATTCCCGACGACATCGGCGGCTACGCTGAACTTAAAGCCCAGAGACGTGTGCCCATCGCGGGCGGTGAGCACGAGTTCACGTTATACGGCTTTCGGCAGATGCTCGAAGCAAAGGCTCTCGACTATATCCAGTTTGATACAAACCGTGTCGGAGGCATCTCACAAGCTCGCAAGATTGCAGCGCTGGCCGAGGCTTACTCCGTTCCCGTGGTGCCTCACGCAGGCCAGATGCATAACTTCCATGTCGTAATAGCCAGCCTGAACTCGCCGATGGCTGAGTATTTTCCGCCTGTCGATGTAGAAGTGGGTAATGAGCTTTTCTGGTACATTTTCGATGGCGAGCCGAAAGCCGAAAATGGCTACATCGATCTCAGCGATAAAATACCGGGGCTTGGACTGGCGATCAATGAAGAAGGCCTGAAGCGATTTGAAGTGATTGAATGAGTTGAGCAGAGTATCACGCTATACGAGATTAACAAGCGAAAGTTCGACGAGGTATATCTCAAATGATTAAATCCGCATTTCATCCGGATAAAACGCCGCAATCTCCGTCGCATACTTCTCATTTACGATGCGTCGTTTCAGCTTGAGGCTGGGCGTCAGCTCACCGGACGAAAGGGACCATTCGTCCGGAACCAGGCGGAAGCGCTTGATGGTTTCAAAATGCGCAAGTGAGCCGTTTATTTCGTCGACAATGGCCTGAAACTTAGCTATAACTGCGGGGTTTTCGACCAGTTCGCGGCGTGTCGGAGCAGTAATTCCCTGTTGTTTTGCCCATTCCTCCAGCGCCGTGAAATTCGGCGAGATAAGCGCGGCGATAAATTTGTGCTTGTCGCCCACAACGGCTGCCTGTCCTACAAACAGATATGCCTTCAGCTTGTTTTCAATCGGCTGAGGAGCGATCATCTTGCCGCCGGAAGTCTTCAGCAGCTCCTTTTTGCGGTCGGTAATGTAGAGAAAACCGTCAGCATCGATGTGTCCGATATCGCCCGTCCGAAACCAACCTTCGGCGTCGAAGGATTCCGCAGTCTGGTCAGCTTTGTGCCAGTAGCCCTTAAAGATGTTCGGACCGCGCACCAGCAGCTCGCCATCGTCGGCGATGCGGCACGCGACATTCGGAAGCGGCTTGCCCACTGATCCGATTCGGTAGGCTGAGGCGGTGTTGATGGCCAGGACTGGAGATGTCTCAGTGAGTCCATAACCTTCGAGAATGCGAATGCCGATCCCGGCGAACCAGTTCGCTGTATCCATGCCCAGCGGAGCGCCACCTGCGATGTAGTAGCGCACGCGTCCGCCAAAGCCGCTCTGAATTTTGCTGAAGACGATCTGATTTGCCAGCTTCCAGCTAAGCGAAGACGGCGTTTCACCGCGCAGAATCTCTTCGCGATGTTTCTGCCCGCTTTTCACCGCCCAGCCGAAAATGCGCTTCTTCGCGCCGGAGAGTGAAGCCTGACGTTCCGCTTCCTGCCGGACTTTCTCAAAGACGCGCGGAACGGCAACGAGCACAGTGGGCCGAATCTCCTTCAGCGCTGCCGGAAGCTTCTCGAAACTGGGACAATACGCGACTGTGGCCTGCCGAGTGTAAATGGCATAATCCAGGTGCCGCGCCGTAATGTGCGAGAGCGGCAGGAATGATATGCATGAATCTGACGGAGAAATCTCGAAGCCGGCGAGCGAGTAGTTCAGATTGGATGCAATGTTGCCGTGTGTCAACATTACGCCTTTCGGCTCGCCCGTCGTGCCGGAAGTATAAATCAGCGTGGCCAGATCGTCGGGCCTGACATCATAGGCCGCGCGGTCGAATGCAGCGTCGCGTTCAGAACCGAGCGCGTCAGCATCTTTGAGCAATGACGACATGAGCACGGCATCGGCTACACCTTCGTCATCCATCAGGACAATTTTTTCAAGCGCGGTCTGGCTGCGGATAGACGCTACTTTGTCATACTGTTGCTTTGAAGAAACAACAGCAATGCGTGTGCCCGAGTCGGCGAGCAGCGCGCCTATCTGATCCGCAGTAAGCGTCGGGTAAATGGGGACGTCGACTGCGCCCATAGCAAGAACGGCAAAGTCGGCGATGGCCCACTCCCAGCGGTTCTCGGCAAGAATGGCGATGCGGTCGCCCTTCTTCATTCCCCAGGTGGAAAGTGCTCCAGCAAATGCTCGCACGCGCTGGTAAATCTGCATGCCGGAAAAGGCCTGCCACTTCCCTGCCTTGTCCATGTATAGAACTGCTTGCGGCTGCGAGCTGGTGGCCGTCAGGAAGAGAATGTCGTTGAGCGTTTTGAGTTGAAGCATGCTGTTCTGCCTCGACCCAATCTATCGAAGAGGGGAACGATTGCCAAGCATGGATACTGCCTGCATTACTCGTGTTCATTCACTTTGCGGGGAGATGAATGTGTCATTACTTTACATTCCCGCCGTGCAAAATCCCGGTCAATCGCTCAGAATAAAGATTGAGGAGCATTCTGTGACCACGCTGCACACCACCCCCGCCGAGCAATATACTCGCGAAGAATTCCACGATGCCGTACTCTCCGCTAATCCGAAGATCGCCGTCTTCGACTGCGACGGCACCCTTTGGAGCGGCGACGCAGGGTATGGCTTTATGGTCTGGTCCATTGAATCCGGGCTGGTATCGCGCAATACCGCCGACTGGGTCGATACGCAATACCGCGCTTACCGCGCCGGCAAAGTCTCCGAAGCAGAGATGTGCGGCGAAATGGTCCAGATGTACGCCGATCTCCAGGAAGACGAGATGCGCAAAGCCGCGGCAACATACTTCCGCACGCATGTCGAAGCCAACGTCTTCCCTGAGTTGCGCGGGCTTATCGACGCTCTGCACGCCGCTGGAACTCAGCTTTGGGCGGTTAGCTCCACGAACAACTGGGTCATTGAAGAGGGCGTCGCACAATTTGGAATTCCCGCATCACGCGTTCTCGCTGCACGTGTGCGCGTAACCAACGGCCTTATCACCAGTGAGCTGATCGACGTTCCTACCGACGAAGCTAAAGCTGAAGCCCTCGTCCGCGCAGGGGTGCCCCATCCGGACTGCGTCTTCGGCAACTCAATCCACGATGAAGCGATGCTGAAGATTGCAAAGCATGCCTTCCCGGTTAACCCCACGCCTGCACTCGTGCAGAGTGCTGCAGAAAACGGCTGGACCGTCTTCTATCCCGCATCTGTGTTGAAGGACAGCAAGAACTAGCAACCAGCATGCGCATCGTTTCCCTGCAGCCCAGCGTCTCCGTCATCCTCGACCGCCTTGGCCGTCTGGATGATCTCGTAGCCTGCACGCGCTACTGCCTCGATATCCTCCCTGCACTTCGCAGCCGGAATCTTCCCCTCGTCCACGATGCCTGGACCACAACTACCGACGAATTGACTGCGATCAAGCCCGACATTGTCATCGCATCCGTGCCATATCGACAGGAATCGCTGGCAGCCATCCTCAAAGCCGGCTTCCCTGTCCTGGCGCTCGCTCCGCATTGTATAGAGGATATCTATGCCGATATCCGGCTCATTGGTTCCGTTGTGCGTACGCCCGAAAAAGCCGAATCCGTCATTGCATCCATGCAGCAAACTATTGCTGAAATCAGCAGTCGCAGCGCTGCCGCTCAAATACGCCCTTGCGTCTATTGCGAAGAATGGGGCAAGCCGCTCATCCATTCACAACATTGGGTCAAGGAACTGGTCGAAGCCGCGGGCGGTAAATTCGTTGGCACCCCGGGCAGGGTGACCGAATCCGAAACAATCGCCGCAGCTGATCCAGACATCATGGTCATGGCGTGGTGCGGAGCAGGCATGCGTGTACCGCTCGAGCGCACGGTCGAAAAACGTGGCTGGGAGAATCTCTGCGCCGTCCAAACTCACCGCGTCTTCTGTATTACCGAAGAGTTGCTGAACACGCCTGCGCCTACGCTCATCGACGGCCTGCGTGTCCTCGCTTCCATTATTCACCCTGAAATTTTCGGCCACATGCAAAGCCCGCACCAGCTTCGTTGCATCGATTTTGAGGCTGAACCGTCTAAACTGGTGTGAGCGTGGAGGATACTGAGATACAAAAAAACGGCGCTGCGGAAACGAAATCCGTGCGCTATGTGGTTGCCGGACTCATCCTCCGCGGCAACGAAGTGCTCATCTGTCAGCGCCGTCCTGACCAGGCGATGGCCCTTAAATGGGAGTTTCCCGGCGGCAAAATGGAGCCGGGCGAAAGTCCCGAAGAAGCTCTCATCCGCGAGCTCAAGGAAGAACTAGGCATCAGCGCCAGCGTCGGAACACTGGTGGCGCACATCCGGCATGCTTACCGCAACGGCAGCTCCGTCGATCTGCAGTTCTTTGCCGTTCACCAGTTCGAAGGCGAAATCACCAACCACATCTTCAACGACCTGCGCTGGTGCAAGCTTCGCGATCTGCCCGGTTACGACTTCCTCGCCGCAGACCGAGGCCTGGTCCGTGACCTCGCTGCCGGCAAGCTGCTCTGAAGCATTCACTACTTCAAACCCAGGTTGTTAGCCAGCAGACTCTTCACCACCTTAGACTGGGCCAGATGGGCATCCACCGGCTGAACTACATCTCTCGCTTCTCGAACAGCCGATATCACATTCTGGGCTTGTACCATGCCGCTATTGGCAAATACGGTGCCGCTCGCTGTGTCGAAAACCTGACCGCCCGGCATGCCGTTTTCGGCGGCAAGGCTAATCATCACGCCGCTTCCACCGAATGACTCACCCTGACGTCCCTGATGAGCGCCCGCTAGGTTTTTGAAAAAGCCGCCTGTGCTTGAGCCGTGATAATGCAGTTCGTACGTTTTTGGGCTGCCGGCTGGCCCGGGAAGTTTTACTTCCGCATTTTCGTCGTCAATAAACTTTACTGATCTTCCACCGGACAATGTAACAGTCCTGCTTGCGGCATCATAGCGCGTTGCCGACGCCGCTGGTTCCGTGGACGCTGGGGCGGCGCCGGCACCTGAGGTGTTGGCAGGCTGTGCTGTCGGCGGAGTGCTGCTGCCGTTCATGTGCTTCTCATATGCCGATTTAATGTCGTATCCCGGCATGGGCGCGAAGACTGGCGCCCCGCCCGGCGGAAAAATGACGGTTCCCGCATTCTGGTTTTTCGTGGTGTCCACAACTGTCATAAATCCGCTGCTGGTGCGGTGAAACTTCAGATTGTCGACGGTAAAGTCATCTGGAGTAGTGGCTTGAAACTTAAAAAAGTAATTGCCCGGTTTGATCGTCTGACTATGGCCGCCGATTGCAGCAAGAGTCAGGACACAGCAGGCAAATACCCTGAACATTCGCAACAATGGCATTAGCGCGCCTCCCCTCAAAGGCTGGCCCATTATAGGCTGGGTTCGTTGAATACCCTGAGAATTATTTCGACGAAGAGCTGACGCCGTTTTGCTCCCGCCTGATGATGTATCGTTATCACGCGCCCCGAATTCTATTTCAGCAAGGTGGTTATTGAATAGGAAATGCCTGCTTATCGACATCTGACTCTCAGCGTAGCTCTTCTCATCACGAGTTTTGTTCCAGCGTGCGTACAAGCTGAAATCAAGCTTCCCAATATCCTCAGCAGCCATGCCGTGCTGCAACGCGATCAGCCGATTCATATCTGGGGATGGGCCGATCCGGGTGAATCCGTCACCGTCCGTTTCCATGACCAGACCCGCACCGCCGGCTCTGACGATCTCGGCAAATGGAGCCTCTGGCTTGCGCCCGAGCACGCGGGCGGCCCCTTCACATTAACCGTGCAGGGCAACGCTGCGTCAGAACCCCCGGTGACTCTGTCAGACATGCTTGTTGGAGATGTCTGGGTGGCCTCGGGTCAGTCCAATATGGAAATGCCGCTGAATGGGTTTCCCGGCAATGCTGTGCTGAAGAACGGCCGGCAGGAAATTGCCAATGCGAACCTGCCGACTGTGCGGCTGCTGCGCATCGAGAAGAACCCGTCTTATTTCCCTGTAAATAACATCAGCGCCACCTGGACTGAATGCACGCCGCAGACTGCGGCCGAGTTCTCCGCTGTTGCTTACTTCTTTGGACGCGAGATCAACTCCCGTGAACACGTTCCGATCGGGCTGATCGATTCCACCTGGGGCGGCACTCCGGTCGATACATGGATCAGCATGGACCGCATCGGTTCCGATGCCGGCCTGATGCCAATGTTTGCTGCCTGGGCGAACTTCACATCTGATTTGGGCGACATGGACCAGATCATCGCCAGAGAAAAGCGCGAAGATGCCGCCGCCGAGCAGGCCCACCAGCCGAAACCAGAACATCCCTGGCATCCGGATGCCCGTTCGTGGCAGCCGGCCGCGCTTTACAACGGCATGATCGCGCCATTGGTTCCTTACACCATCAAGGGAGCGATCTGGTATCAGGGCGAAACCAACAGCAATCCTGAGCGCGCGCCTATGTATCACCGCTTCTTCTCCGCCATGATTCAGGACTGGCGGACCCATTGGGGAGAGGGCAATTTTCCCTTTCTCTACGTCCAGATTTCTAACTTCTACTCGCCCCATGAAGACTGGGGCCGGCTCCGCGATCAGCAGCGGCGAACACTTGATGTCGCAAACACCGCAATGGCAGTGACCCTCGACATAGGCTCAGAACACAACGTTCATCCGCCGGACAAACAGACCGTCGGTGCGCGTCTCGCGCTTGCCGCACGGGCCATCGTTTATGGAGAGTCGCAGCTCGAATACTCCGGGCCTCTCTTCCGCACTGCCACCGTCGAAGGTTCTTCGATGCGCATCTGGTTCGATCACGCCGGGAACGGCCTGGCCGCTCACGGATCGCAATTAAACGGTTTCGAGGTTGCCGGAGCGGATGGAAAATTTGTTCCGGCAACAGCAAAAATCGAGGGCTCAAGTGTCATCGTGCAGGCAGAGGGCGTAAACCACCCCAAGTCGGTCCGCTACGGCTGGGCGAGTTGGACTGACGCTAATCTCTTCAATAAGGAGAATCTGCCCGCTTCGACATTCACTTCAGAATAGATTTCGCTATCAGCATTGGCCTCGTCACCCTGTGCGAAGCCCGAAGCGCAAGTGAAGGACCTCAGTAATACTGCTTTCTCTGTATCGCTGGAGGTCCTTCATCTCACAGCTTTACAAACACATCTTCCCCTTCAACCCTGACTTCATATATCGGAACCTTCGTCTGCGGTGCATGCGTCGCCTCGCCCGTCTTCAAATCAAAAGCCCAGGCGTGCCACGGACAGATAATCTTTCCGCCTTCAATCATTCCCTGCCCCAAAGGTCCGCCGCGATGCGGACACACATTGTCCATCACAGAGATAGAACCGTTCTCATTGGCGATGCAAAGTAATCGATCGCCGACCGCAATTTCCCGGGCCAGTCCGGCAGATGGCAGCTCGGCCTTCCCGCAAATCCTCACAAATTCAGCCATCCGTCTTTCCTAACTGAAGTATTTTCTATTCTGAACACAGCAACCTGCCCCGGTACGCAGGGGGCGAAGACTGGCACACTCATGCTACGCTCATCCTCAGAATGCACGATGAGCAGTCCCCAATTCCACCTCAAGTCAGCGAAGTGCGCCTATGGTGCCCCAACTGCGCACGGGAAGTGAACGATCCGTTAGTGTGCGGTGACTGTTCTGCCGTTATCTGCCGTGTTTGCGGAACCCCGCTCGAATCTGCAGACGAGCTCGCGTTTGGATAAACTGGGCTCTATTCCTTCACTCTCTTTTTAATCTCAATATTTAACCGCTTGATCTTCTGATTCAGCGTTGAAAGCGGAATACGGAACTGTTCGGCGGCCTCAGTCTGGTTCCAGTTGCAGCGTTCAAGCTTGTCGACAATGATGCGGCGCTCAATATCCTCAATGATGTCAAAGAGTGAGGCATTCGGATTATGCTCGAGCAGGCTGGAGGAATAGCTGCGGCCGGTCAGATGTCCCGGCAGCAGTTCGGAGTTGATCGTCTGGCCTGAGGACAGCACCACGCCGCGCTCAATGATGTTTTCCAGTTCGCGAACATTGCCCGGCCAGTCGTAGTCCACCAATGCGCGAATCGCATCAGAAGAAAGCGAACGAACCGGCAGACCATTCTCTTCTGAGAAGCGCTTCAGAAAATGCGTGGCAAGCAGCGGAATATCTTCGCGCCGGCTGCGCAGCGGCGGCAGATCAATGGTGATAACGTTAAGCCGGTAATACAGATCTTCGCGGAACCGCCCTTCGCGGACAGCCTGGCGCAGATCGATATTCGTGGCGGCGATGATGCGCACATCCACCTGAATTTCCTGCACGCCGCCAAGCTGCATGAAGCGGCGGTCCTGCAACACGCGCAGAATTTTCGCCTGCGTGTCGAGTCCCATCGTGGCGATTTCGTCAAGGAACAGCGTGCCGCCGTTTGCGACTTCAAAAAGACCCTTTTTGGTGGCGATGGCCGAAGTAAATGAGCCCTTGATGTGGCCAAAGAGCGTCGATTCCAGCAACTCCGATGGCATTGCGCCGGTATTGACCGGGACGAAAGGCTTGTCTCGCCGCGGCGAATTGGCATGCAGCGCTTTGGCAATCAGTTCTTTGCCCGTTCCACTCTCTCCCTGAATGAGCACGGTGGAGCGGCTGGGCGCGACCTGGGCCACCAGATCGAAGATACGCAGCATCACTTCGCTCTTACCGACAATATGCTCAAAGTTATAGCGCTGCTTCAGCGCGCGCTTGAGCTGAACATTCTCTTCTTCGGCGTGATAGCGCGCAATGGCCGAGCGGATGTCTGCAAGCAGCTTTTCATTGTCCCAGGGCTTCTGGACAAAGTTCTGCGCGCCGGTACGGATCGCTTCGACAACGTTATCGACCGTTCCGTAAGCCGTGATCATAATCACCGGCAGATCAGGATTACGCTCGCGTATAAGCTGCAGCACTTCCAGGCCATTCTTGCCCGGCAAAGCAAAATCAAGCAGCACCAGGTCATAACCGGAGCGGTCAATCTGATCAAGGCCCGCTTCGCCATCAGGAGCCGTTTCAACAGCGTACCCTTCCAATGAGAGCAGCGTCTCCAGAGACTCACGGATCGACGCTTCATCGTCGATGATCAGGATGCGGTGCGCACGGTCTGACGAAGATGGATGGATAGGGGCCGGTACTGCAAGGGTGCCTTCAGACATGCGCGGGTTTCCTCAACATGGGGAATTCAAGGAGAAACGTCGTGCCTGTTCCTACCTGGCTTTCAACGTGAATTTTTCCGGCGTGCTCCTGAATGATTCCATAGGTAACGGAAAGGCCCAGGCCGGTGCCGCGGCGCTGGCCCTGCTTGGGCGCGCTCTTCGTTGTGAAAAATGGATCATAGATGCGCTGCAGGTGTTCAGGCGCAATCCCGGAGCCATTGTCGGTAATGGCAACCGCGATTTGCCCGTTCGCTTCCGTAGCGATGCGCAGCGTCCCACCGCCCGCCATAGCATCTTTCGCATTGAGAAAGAGATTCAAAAATACCTGCTGCAGTTTGCCCGCATTACCGAGAATCGGCGGGAGATTTGCTTCAAGCGCCAAATCAGTTTTAACCTGTGCTGTCTTGAATTGATGCTCCAGCAGCGTCAACGTCTCGCGGATGATGGCATTTAAGTCCGTCTCGCGGAATTCCGTGCTGCTGGTGCGCGAGAAATTCAGCAGATTATTGACAATCTCTGAAGCGCGGAATGTCTGCGAGGTGATCTTTTCAAGCAATGGCGAAAGCCTGTCGTCTCCGCGCAACTGCTTTGAAAGCATCTGCGTGTATGACGAGATCACGGCCAGCGGTGTATTGACTTCGTGGGCCACGCCGGCGGCGAGCAGTCCGATGGAAGACAGCTTCTCTGCCTGACTGAGTTGCGCTTCGAGTTCCGTACGCTCGGTAATATCATCGAGCAAAATGATGCGGCCAACTGTTTCGAAATTGCGCGCAATCAACGGCGCAATGGCAATATTTGCCGTTCGTGCTTCACCTTCGCGCATCTCCAGGCGGAATTTATAGAGATTGTGCACGCCCGGGTCATGCTTCACGCGCTGGAATTCCTGCATGAATGCCGGCGGCAAGACCTCCGAGAGATGTTTTCCCAGCGCCTCGCGACGCGGCAGCGCGCAAAAGACTTCCATCTGCGCATTCCAGCTCTCAATGCGCTCTTCAAGATCAACAGCGAGAATACCGACATTGATCGATTCGACGATGTTCTCGTTGAATTCTTTCAGGCGCTCGTATTCCGAAATTTTCTGTTCGAGGCTTTGATAGAGGCGCGCGTTCTGGATGGCGATGCCGATATATCCGGCCAGCGATTCGAGCAGTTCCATGTCCTCGCTCGAAAGAAAATCGCCTTCAGTCGTGCGCCCAAGTCCGATAACAGCGATGGTGCGGGCTTGCAATCGACAAGGCAGATAGTAGTTCAGATCAAGCGCCGCGGCTGTTCGTTTCTGACTGTCCGTCAGGTGCAGGGCCTGTTGCGGATTTTCGAGGAAGATATGCGATCCTGCGTCCGGCTGATCGAAGTCAAGAAAACTGAGATCAAACGGCTGACTTCCGTCCAGCCCGGTGCTCTGTAGCCCATGACTCGCAGCCAGCTGATATTCGCCTGTCTTCTCGGCCAGCAGGACAGCGACACGCGAAACCAGCAATGTATGCGGCAGCCGCTCGACAATCGAATCCAGCAATGCTTTCAGGTCAGTCTGAGAGCTTAGCCCTCGGCCAAACTCGATCAGCGTCTCGCGATAGTCATAACGCTTCCGGTCAAAAATGCGATCTACCCGCTCCTGGATGCCGCGCCGCAGCGGCTCAAAAAGCTGCGCCGTGATGATGATGGCCGCTACCAGCCCCCACAGCCGGAAGCTGGGCAGCCGGTTGCGGACAATCTCACCGGCCAGCGCCACGAGTCCAAAATAGAGCGCGGCCAGCGCCGCAGTCGCCAGCGTATATGAGACGCCGCGCTTAAAGATGAGGTCCGTATCCATCAGCCGATAACGGATGATGGCCCAGCTGAAGGTCAGCGGCAGGAATACGAGAGAAAGAACCGCGATTTTCGTCAGCAGATCAGGAATCTGGGCATCAGCCAGGAACGGAATCGCGTACAGCAACGTGAACGGCGCAATCGCCAGTACCGTGCCGCGCGTAAGCCATTTCAGCTGCTGGCGGCGTAGAGGCTGGTCGGCGCGCTGATAGCTGACGAAGAAGAGAATCGCAGCCATCACATAATAAAGCGCCTGATAGGCCACCGTGACCTGGTCAAGCCGGTGCTGCAACAGCGCGGTTGCTGACCATAGCTCAATGGCCATGACCTGCAACGCGATGACAAAACAGGCCGGCAGATATGTCAGTCCTACGAGCCAGCGGCGAAGGCGTCGGCTTTCAGAAAATGCCAGCGCAAAATGCAAAAAGAGCGCGGGCTGAAGCGCTCCGGCAAGAATATTGCCCCAGAAAATGAGCTCATCAAGCGCATTGAGCTTCCCCGTGTACTTAAAGGCGTACAGCGTGAAAGAAGCAAGGCAAAAGATATAGAAATGGGTCGCGTGGGGCGCCGTCCAGCGTCGAAACAGCACATAAAGCCCGATTCCCAGATAGACCAGCGCAATCAGGCGAAATCCCTGATTATTACCCCGATCCACCGGATCGAGAATCAGCGGAACTTCCGGCAGCCTGACCCCTGACCGGATAATCGTGTAATGGATCGTGCCGTAAGTCCCGGTGCGCATGATTTCGCGCGCCAATGAGGCATAGCGGGGTAGCGGATGGTCATTGGCCTGCACCAGCAGATCGCCTTCTTTTACCCCCGCCCGCTGTGCAGGACTGTTGGCAAGCACTCGCTGCGCCTGCAGGCCGCCATTGGCCTCTACCCACCACACGCCGTCCGTCGGCAATTGATAATTGTTTTCCTGAACGAAGTTAAAGGACGCAAATACCGCCGCAGCTACCGTGAAAAAGGCAAGAAGGAGGACGGTAATCCGGGTTTGGAACGACCTTTCCATGCGCTATTCAGGAGAAAAATGCAGGTGCAATCGATACCACTGCAACTCAAATGCCATCAAGGGAAAGGAGTCGCAGCATCCATGCTGATTTAGTATACGCTTGATTTTGGAGAGGATACAGATTTTCGTTGCCAGCGAAACTATACGTGTGACGAGAGTTAACCTCTCAGGGATGAAATTTTCCGTATATGTATATGGAAAATCATATATTCTGGCTGTTCAATATTTCTGCGATTTCGATCTTACAGAGGCTAGCTCCCTTGCCTGCAGACATCTTTTTAAATCATTCGCTTCTCTTAAAAATTGGTTTAAGATTTGTTGAATTCGCCGGATTTTCACCGGCTAAGGCAGACGGAATGGCACTGGCAAGCTGGATACTCCTGGCAGACGATCCAAAAGTAGAAGAGATATCCGTGTCCATTGAAGGGCATCGCATGCTGGCCCTGAAAACAGGACATGGACCTTCGCTGGTGCTTTTGCATGGGCTTTTGGGATCGGCGGACGGCTGGCATCCGTGCTTTTCCCGCCTCGGGGGGCAGTCAACCGTCTATGCAGTTGATTCTCTTGGGATTGGCCGATCTGACCGTGTAGAAGGTCTGGACGAAGGACTGTCCGCGCATGCTGATCGCATTGCCATGTTCATGACTGAAGCAGGTATTCGCAAAGCAGATATTCTGGGCACCTCTCATGGCGGAGCAGTGGCAATGATGCTGGCCGCCCGTCACCCGCAGCGAGTGCGCAGCCTGCTGCTCCATGCCCCGGCGAATCCGTTTTCTACCGTCTCCGACCCGCTGGTTCACTTCTATCGTTCGCCTTTGGGCCACTGGTTCGCCCAGCAGGTCCCCTATCTACCTGAGAAGTTGCAGGAACTGGCGCTGGGTCGCATGTACGGGAACAGCAAGCTGGCCTGTCACGAAGTGCTCGACCGCTATATGAGCTCGCTCCGTGTTCCGGGGACCGTCGAGCATGTGCTTAACATCCTGAACCGCTGGTTCGAGGATATGCGCGAGCTGAAAGACGCTTTGGAGGCCCTGCGTGAAACCCCTGTGCTTCTGCTATGGGGAACGCGGGACCGCGCCGTGAGTATCGAGTCAGGGCGGCAACTGGAAAAAATGCTCAACCGTGTGGAGATGGCGACGATGCCCGGAGTGGGACACCTGCCCTATGATGAAGCGCCCACCGCTTTTTCCGACTTAATCAACAGCTTTCTTCGCAAATTAAACCGCGCGGAGCCGCGTCCGGGACCGCAGCTTGTTCGTTCAAAAGCCGATTAGTGGGAGGAGTGGTCTTCCGGATTGCGGCGGGTGGCCCAGAGAATTCCTACTACAAAGATGGTCGCAAAGCTGCCAATCGCAAACAGTGCCAAGATGTCTTCTCCTTCAATCTGATTCTAAGTTCCAGCATATCGTATTTTGTTCCTTCACCCGCTCTTTCTTAAGAGCCGCTCCAGGGTAGCGAGGCCTTTTGCGATCTCCGTCCTTTGAGCAGGAGTTGTATCTCTCAGGGCCTGTGTGAGTGGATGCAGACTCAATGCGGGCATGCGCCTGCGGAGAAAATCGCGTACCGGCTTTGAGGGAACAATCTGGGTGATGCGGCGGTCTGCTGGACTGGTTCTGCGGACGACTAAGCCGCGTTTTTCCAGTCGGTCCACAATGCCGGAAACCGTGCTGTGGGCCAGGCAAACGGCTGCGCTGAGATCTTTCAGGCTCAATCCTTCCGCCTTGCAGATCGCGCTCATCACCAGCCGCTGCGGCGCTGTCAGTTCGCCCTTTGCGAATTCAGCATCCAGACGGCGTCTCATCATCCGGCGTATAGATTGCAACTGGGATTCCATTTGCTGGGCCAGCGCATGGATGTCCGGGTTCGAGGCTGCCGATTTTCTCATTGGCGGTGGCCCTGGAAGATGAAAGGGATCAGCGCGGGCACGCGCCGGCGATACTCAAGATATTCATTGCCGAAGCGCTGCGCCATAAACTGTTCCTCGAACAGCGACTTGAGCCAGAAACCGAATCCGCAGAGCAACACGCCCACCAGGCTGCGCAGATAGCCGTATTGCAGCGCGCTGCCTGCAAGAGCAAGCAGGATTCCCGTATAGATGGGATGGCGCACGATGCGGTATGGGCCGCGCTGTACAAGGGTATGATCTTCCTTGATAGTGACCGCGCCGCTCCAGTTGCCGCCCAGCGTGAGACGCGCCCAGATGGCGAAGGCAATCCCGAGACAAACGATAGCAAAACCACAGGCCGCCACCGGAAGATTCATCTGCACCAGGACGGTATTGATCCAGGGGACATCCACCCGTTCGGCAAAAATGAGGTAGGAACCGAGAGCGAGGTTGAAGAGATACCAGATGCGTGAGCGCGACGACTGCCTTACCACCGTGCGTTTGACAGTGAAGGCGCTGATGAGCCAGACGGCAAGGAGCACAAGCCAGAGCCGTTCGGTAAGAAAGCGGATAGAGCCGACGGAATGCAAGGGGGCCTCCTTTGAAATATATGTCGTATACGACGTATCGTGTACGACACATATTAACTTCATACGGTCAGAAGGCACAATCAGTTCCCGCGAGTCTTCGCAGCGATCAGCGCGAGGCAAGAAGAATGCGGAGATCGCGAAGATTGTTGCCGGTCGGGCCGGTGATAATCGTGTCACCCAGCGCTGTGAACAGAGGGCAGCTGTCAAAGCGGGCCAGGTTTGCTTCGGGGTTGAAGCGATATTCACGGGCACGCGAAATAGTGGTTGTATCGGCGATGGCTCCCGCCGCCGGGCTGTTTCCATCAATTCCATCAGATCCGGCGCTCAGGACAGCCAGTGCCTGCCCCTCGTACTTTGCCAGATCAAAGGCCGAAGCAAGCGTGAACTGCTGGTTGCGGCCTCCACAGCCCGGCTGCGGACCGAGTTGTACGGTGACTTCGCCGCTCGAAAGAAGGCAAAGACGCGGGTGCTCGGCGCGCAGTTCATGAAAGCGTTTGAGCAAATAGCGCGACGCATCCGCGTAATCCCAGTCGTCGCACGTGTTATCGACGACTACGCGAAAGCCGAGTTCGTGCGCCTGGTCACGTGCTGCATTTACAAAGTCGTGGTTGGAAAGCAGCGTATCGAATTGCGTGTGCTGGAACGCTGTTTCGGCATTGGGCCCGTGCGTTTCCGCAGCAACATCGGAAGAGAGTGATTCAAAGTAGGCGCGCACTGCGGAAGGAAATTTTTCCGGCAAATGATAGCGGGCCAGAATTTCCCGGCATTGCTCCAGCGTCGACTGATCCGGTAATGTAGGCGAAGAAGCAACCGAGCCGAGGTCCTTCAGAGGCACATCGGCCAGCAGCAGCGAGAGCTTCTCCGCTTCCGGAGCGGCCAGCGCCAGCCGCCCGCCTTTGACCGCTGAAAAATATTTTCGGACCGTGTTGATTTCCGTAATCGTCGCCCCGGACGCCACGAGAGTTTCATGGAAAGCAATCGTGTCTTCGAGCGAGATTTTCTCATCCCGCGGTAGATCAAGCATGGCCGAGCCGCCGCCGCTGATGAGGAAAAAGATGAAGGTATCTTTCCGCGCCCGCTTGAGCAGTTTCAGCACAGCCTGGGCCGCCGCCAGGGAATCTTCATTCGGAAGCGGATGGCCTCCGGTAAAGTAACGGATGCGCCAGTTGCGCTTCTTCGGCATCTGCGGCGCAGAGCATACTCCGCGCAGATGAATCTTCTTCGGCAGTCTTTCCAGCAACGCATCGAGCATCGTCATCGCGGCCTTGCCGAATGAAATGACAAAGACTTTTTTGTAGCGATCCAGAGGAATAGAAACCGGATTTAATGCTGCCGATGGATGCCGAACAAGCGTTGTTCCTTCAAAGTGAAGATGGCGATCAAACGCCTTGCCGACATTACAGGCATCCAGCGCATGAAGAAATATGCTCAGCACCGCAGCATGCAGTTCTTCCAGTTGCGTGACTGTTTCAGGAGTCATAAGAAATGCGCCTGCACCCAGCTGCGGATGGCTGATTGCACATGGTCCAGTTTACCCACAAAGAAATGGTCCGCATCATTCACCCAAATCAATTCAACCGGCTGCTTTGCTGACTGCAACACCTCTTCAACCTGTGCCTTTGGGCCATACTGATCGCGCGAGCCGCTGATGAAGAGCTTTGGTTGCGGGCAGGAAGCTAAAAAATGGTAATGATAATCACGCCCTTCAGCATGTACCGGCAATCCCAGACCGATCAGGCCCTTCACTCGCTCATCGCCGCAACAAGCGCGCAGACCGATGGCCGCCCCGAATGAAAATCCGGTAAACAGAATCGGCAGGCGGAACTCGCGTTCGAGCCAGTCCAGCGCAGCCTTGACATCTTCCCGTTCCTCACGGCCATCATGCACACCCTCGCTCAGTCCAGTGCCGCGAAAATTAAACCGCAATACCGGAATTCCAAAGGACTGCAGCGCCTTCATCGCGTGGTAGACAACTTTATTGTGCATGGTGCCGCCGCCCAATGGGTGCGGATGACAGACGAGCGCAGCATAAGGCGCATCGTCGGCACCCGCATTCAGAAGCGCTTCGAGCCTGCCTGCAGGTCCACGCAGATCGTCAATGGTGCGCAGCACAGCGGAACCGGAAGAGATGGTTGTCATGCTTCTCCAACAATTGTAGAGGATAAGCAAAGCAGCTTTCGGCTGCGGGATTCAGTACCCCTACTCTGATCGCCTCAGCGAACCTTTGCGGTACCTGGCGTCCTTGGCGGTTGGCTTTCTTCTGAGATCGGATGGGAAAACAAAACGAGGCTTCGATTCTCATCGTCCGAACAACCTTAAGGTATCCTGAGACACGATGACGCTCGATCCCATTCAACTGACGCGCCGCCTCATCGATATCGAATCGATTACCTATAACGAAGGCGCCGTCGGCGCATTTCTGGCTGAGTTGTTACGCGAGCGCAATTTTGTCGTGGAACGCATGCCGGTCGAACAGCCGGAGAACAAAAGCGAGCGCTTCAATGTGTATGCGGGAGTATCGGGGCAGACTCCCGATATAGTCCTGTCTACGCATATGGACACAGTCCCGCCGTTCATTCTCAGCAGCGAAGACAATCTGAATATCTATGGCCGTGGAGCGTGCGACGCAAAAGGAATCATTGCCGCGCAGATCACCGCTGCCGAGCGATTACGCGCCGAAGGAATGAAAGTCGCCCTGCTGTTCCTGGTCGGTGAAGAGCGCGACTCAGGCGGCGCTAAGGTTGCCAACACACAGCCGAAAGGCAGCCGCTTCATCATCAACGGCGAGCCGACCGACAACCGTCTCGCCATTGCTTCTAAGGGTGCATTGCGCGTGCTGATCCGAGCCAAAGGAATCATGGCACATTCGGCTTATCCGGAGCTGGGCGAGAGCGCCATTCATAAGCTCGTAGAAGCGCTGGATCGCGTGCTCGCCATCTCGCTGCCGGTGACGGAAGACGTAGGCCAGGGAACATTGAACATCGGGCTGCTCGAAGGCGGACGCGCCACCAACGTCATTGCCGACCATGCGGAAGCTCACGTTCTCGTCCGTCTTGTCGGTCCTTCCGAACCCGTGCGCCGCGCGATTCTGGACGCGGTCGGCGATCTGGCCGACGTAAGTTTCACCCTTGATCTTCCCTTCATGCGCATGCGGCAGCTCGATGGCCTGCCTACGATGGTCGCCGCATTCACAACAGATATTCCCGCGCTCACAAACTGGGGCGAGCCAATTCTGCTGGGACCGGGGTCGATACACGTCGCGCATACTCCGCATGAAAAGCTTGCCAAACAGGAACTCCTCGAAGCTGTGGAGCTGTACGTGAAAGTAGCAAAACGTCTTGTGGGCTAAACGAGAATTGCTTTCTTGGCGACCTTAGCGCCTTGGCGCTAGCTTTCGCACGTGTCATCGCAGGCACGATATCCTCTAAGGGATGAGTCAATATAATTCGCTGGAACACGCCGCATCCTCTTATCTGCGTTCTGCCATGCACCAGCCCGTGATGTGGCGCGAGTGGTCCCCGGAAGCCTTTGAGACCGCGGTCAAAGAGGACAAGCCGATCCTGCTGGACATAGGCGCGGTGTGGTGCCACTGGTGCCATGTGATGGACCGCGAATCGTATGAAGACGAGTCTCTCGCCCGCATCATCAACGAGCATTTCATCGCGGTAAAAGTAGACCGCGACGAGCGGCCCGATGTAGACAGCCGCTACCAGGCCGCGGTGCAGGCCATCAGTGGACAGGGCGGATGGCCGCTGACCGCAGTCCTCACGCCGGATGGCAAGCCGTTCTTCGGCGGAACATACTTCCCGCGTGACGACCGCTATGGCCGTCCGGGCTTTGAACGCGTTCTGCGAGCATTGGCCGACGCGTGGAAGACAAAGCGCGACGAAGCTCTGGAAACAGCAGGCAGTGTGCTCGCCGCCATTGAGCATGGCGAAAGTTTTTCCGGACGCAGCAGCTCATTGAGCCTGGACCTGGCCGACAAGCTGGTATTAAGCGCAGTCAACCAGTTCGATCAGCGCCACGGAGGCTTTGGATCGCAGCCGAAATTTCCTCATCCTGCGGCGATTGATCTGCTCATTGACGTAGCAGCCCGCACCGGCAACGAAGCAGCAAAACAGGCAGCGACCGTGACCCTGCAGAAAATGGCCGCAGGCGGCATTTACGACCATCTCGGCGGCGGATTCCATCGTTACTCAGTGGATGACCGCTGGGTTGTGCCGCATTTCGAAAAAATGCTCTACGACAATGCGGAGCTGCTGAAGAATTACATCCACGCCTTCCAGACATTCGTCGATCCCGAATTCGCGCGCGTCGCCAAAGACATGATGCGCTGGATGGATGAGTGGCTCACCGACCGCGAGCGGGGCGGCTTCTATGCATCGCAGGATGCAGACGTGTCGCTCGATGACGATGGCGACTACTTCACCTGGACCCGCGAGGAAGCAGCTGCGGTTTTGACATCTGATGAGTTGGCGGTAGTCGGCTTGTACTTCGACATCGGCGAGATGGGCGACATGCATCACAATCCCAAAAAGAATGTGCTGCACGTGAAGTATTCAGTCGAAGAAGTAGCGCAGAAGCTGTCGCGCAATATCGAAGACGTGCGTAAGGATCTGGCGTCGGCAGAGAAGAAGCTTTATCAGGCGCGGCTGCAGCGGCCCACGCCGTTCGTCGATAAGACCGTATACACCAGCTGGAACGCGCTGGCGATCTCTGCTTATCTGGAAGCAGCGCGCGTCCTGCAACTGGAAGATCCACGCGCATTCGCGCTGAAGACATTAGACCGAATTCTCACGGAAGGCTGGAGCAAAGAAGCCGGCCTGGCGCACGTGATTGCGTATGCCGATCAGAAAGAAGCACGGCAGCGCGTCGCCGGAGTTCTGGATGACTACGCCTTCCTGACGCACGCATGCGTCGATGCATGGCAGTCTACCGGTAATCTGCGTTATTACAACGCCGCAATGGAAATTGCCGTAGCGATGATCGAGCGCTTCTATGATGCAACCGGCGGCGGATTCTTTGATACCGAGATTCCCAAAGGCGAAGTGCTGGGGGCGCTTTCTGCGCGTCGCAAGCCGCTGCAGGACACGCCAACGCCCGCCGGCAATCCTGCGGCTGCGGCCGCGCTGCTGCGATTGGAAGCGCTGAGCGGACGCGAAGATTTTCACGAAAAGGCCGAAGACACCCTGGAGCACTTCGGAGGCGTGGTTGAACACTTTGGCCTGTACGCGGGCACGTATGGCCTCGCGCTGGTGCGGCTGCTGCTAGCTCCCATTCAGGTTGTGGTGATCGGAGATGATGCCCAGGCGAATCAACTGGCAGCCATGGCAACCGCGCGCTATGCGGTAAACAAGAGCGTCATCTCCTTAGGGCGCGAACAGATAACGCGCGAAAATCTGCCCCCTGTGTTAGCTGATGCCCTCCCTGCTCTTCCACAGCTTCAAAGTCAGACCAGCTTCGCTGTCGTCTGTCGCGGAAACACTTGTCAGCCGCCGACGAGCGACGGTGAAGAGTTGCTGAAGGAGTTGAGCGGAGTTTAGTAGTTGGTCTCCAGCCAAACTGTTTCAAAGTCGCAGCTCATTCAACGCGCAAAGCTTGGACCGGGTCGATGGACGCGGCGCGTCGCGCCGGAATGACGCCGGCAATGGCAGCCGCGAGCACCAGCACTCCAATGGCGATTGCCATGACCGGCACATTGACATGGGTAATTTCATATAGCTGCGACTTGACATATCGCACGCAGAAGATTGCCACCGGGACACCAATAGCCAGGCCGATGACGGTCTGCATCATGGCTCCGCGCATGACCACTCCGATGACGCGACTGCGCGCTGCTCCCAGCGCCATGCGGATTCCGATCTCAGGCGTGCGGCGGACTACCGTGTAGGCCGTGACGCCATAGAGACCGATGGCCGCAAGCAGAAGCGCCAGCATGCCGAAGAGCGAAGTGAGACGTGCAATCAGGCGTTCTTCAATAAAGCGGTCGTCAATCTGCTGCTGGAATGTCTGGAATTTCACGATGGTGAGATTGGGGTTGATGCTCGCCAGAGTATCGCCAACGATCTTTTCGAAGCCCGTCATGGGATGGCCTGTCTGGATAACAATCGCCCCTGCGTACATCGATTGGTCTTTTTCAAGCTGATAGTCGGGGCCGCTGGCGAGTCCAGCCGGCTGTGTCATGGGCAGAAAGTACATTGCGTGGTTCTTCCAGTAGACGCTGGTGTAGGTCGTATCTTCCACCACGCCGACGATCTCATGCGCGCTATCCGCGTCGGGCTTGCTGGGATCGGAAAAACCAAAATGGTGGCCAATGGGATTGCGCTTGCCGAAGAACTGCTTGACGAACTCCTGATTGACGACTGCCACAGGCGCTGCATGCATCGTGTCCTGCGCGGTGAAGCCGCGGCCCATGACGACGTGCGTGCCGACCGCGTCGAAGTATTCAGGTGTGGCTTTCACCCACGAAGCGCCCTTATTCAAGTCCGGATCGCCCTGAATTTTTACACCCGATCCCCAATTGTTTTCCTCCATGGGCGTGTAGGTAGAGAGGCCGACTTTGAGAACGCCGGGAATAGCGTGGAAGCGGTCTACGATGGCCTGGTAGAGGGGTTCAACCTCCGTAGTTTTGTAACCGGCTGCCTGCGGATTGATATGAGCAATGTAGCGGTTCGTTGCATCCAGTTTCATGTCCACGTTCTCGGCTTTGTTGAGGCTCTGGGCAAAGAGGCCCGCGACCACGAGAAGCACAAGAGACAGTGCTGCCTGCAGAACAACGAGCGAGCGCTGCAGCAGAGATGCTCCATGCGCCGTCGTGCGTGCGTTGGCGCGCAGGGCCTCAATGGGCTGCGTGCGCGCTGCCATCACCGCGGGAGCAAGGCCAAAGAGAACGCCCGTCACCAGCGAGAGCACAAACGCAAAACCAATGACCAGCGGCGAAGGCGCTGCATGGACCGGCATGTTGTGCTGATTCGGAAAGGCCAGCGCCAGCAGCGCGTGCGCTCCCAGATAGGAGACGGCAAGGCCGAGCAGCCCGCCCAGGCCCGAGAGAAGTACACTTTCCGTAAGAAGCTGGCGCACAATCCTGCTGCGCTGCGCTCCGAGCGCCGAGCGAATCGACAGCTCGGCCTTGCGGCTCATGCCGCGCACCAGCAGCAGGTTGGCGATATTGGCGCAGGCCACGAGAAGAACGAGCGCGGCGATCCATTGCAGCAGCTTCAGATGGTCCTTGTAGCCATCCTGCATGTTCTGGATGCCTCCCCCTCCGGGCGTAAGCACGACATGGGTACGGGGAAGGACCTTCTGGGCGCGCGGATCGGTAAATGTCTTGAGCGTCGCAAACTGCTGCTTGAGCAGGGCGCTTGCCTTGGCCTGAAGTGCAGGCAGAGAGGTCCCCGGCTTCACGCGTCCGATAATGTAGGCCCACTGCGTATCAGGTTCGTTGAAGTATGGCGCGCCGATGACAGGATCCATCGCATTCATGGGAAGGAAATACTTAGGCGGATTCGTATCGATGCGGTCTCCGTAAAATCCCTTCGGCGCAATACCAATGATGGTGGCCGGCTTGGTATTGATGTAAAACGTGCTGCCGACTACGCTCGGATCGCCTGCATAGTCCTCCTGCCATGCGTCGTAACTCATGACAGCGGTAAGAGCCGCGCCCTTCTGGTCGTCAGCATCGGAGAAGAGACGTCCGGCCGCCGGCGAAAGCCCGAAAACGCGAAAATAGTTGCCGGAGACGAAGGTTCCCATGACGGACTTCGCCACGGTCTGCGGACCGCCACGGCGGACGGTAATAGGCCGCCAGGCGTAACCGGACTCCATTGCGGCCAGCTCTTCGAATTCCGGCAGGCTCTTTTTGAACATGGAATAGGTGTCTGTTGCGAAGAGCGTGTAATCGCCGTTATCACTCCATCCATTACGCACGCAGCACTCATCCTGGTCGCCAATACGCACAAGAGTATTGGGATCGACTACCGGCAGGTTATGCAGCAATATGGCGTTGACCAGCGTAAAGATGGCTGAATTCGCTCCGATGCCCAGAGCCAGCGTCAGCAGAACGGTGACGGTAAAACCCGGAGTCCTGCGCAACTGACGGAACGCATAACCCAAATCCTGGATCAAAACTCTCATTGCCCAATCTCCACGTTGACCGCGTTCGCTCCCACGCAATACACAATTTCGCGCTGACCGATTCAACTACTCCTGAATAGGTTCTTAAGAAGATATATACGAATATGTTCGTAGACGTCAACGAAAACTTTCGTACATGACTGAGAATTCGAGAATCGCTGAAGTGCTTCACCTCGAAGAGCAATTCGCTTATAAAAAGGATTTTCGTGCAGGTGTAAATCGCGTCATTCTTCCGCCCTGAGCTACACGAAGTACGGAAGAATCTCAAACAAGGCTGGCCCCAAGGGATTCGCCTGCCCTCAACGCGCAGTATTACGTGCCGGGGAGCAACAGATCAGAATGACGGCTATGTGCCTTGTCTACTCCTATAAAAATCTGCTCTGGAACTCTGCCGAGAAGTAACTCCTCCGCAGTCATTCACAGGTAAATTCAACTGACTCGTGTCGGAAAGTAAGCACTCACATGCCTTCCCCAGTAAACGGATTCACCTCATTCGGCCTGGCTGTAGTCGGATCAGCGGCGGCCTGCGCTTTTGCTTCTACACTCCGAGGGTCAATGAGCTGAGTCCGCGATCCATAAACCCGCAACGGATCGCCAGGCAGCATTCCATGTTCAGCGAGCGCAATGCGGATGCGGCGCTGTGTTTCTCGCATGGGTGCCCACTGCTTGTCAGCCAATGTCTTCAATTGGACCGGGTAGATCACCTGCGAGCCTTTAATCGTATCCACTCCCAGCAGGGTCGGATCGCTGATAAACACGTCTTTGTACGCAGGATCGTTGCGCACGCTCATCGCTACGTCCTTCAGCAGCTTCATCACCTCATCCGGGTTTGCGGAAAAATCAACCGAAACATTGATCGTCGCCACTGAATAATCGCGTGTCAGGTTGGCCACAGTAGTGATCTGCGAATTCGGAATCACATACAGCGTGCCGTCGCCGTCGCGCACCGTCGTCTTTCGCAGCGAAAGGGACTCGACAATGCCCGTGAGTCCGGCAAGACGGACCTTGTCGCCCACGTTGTACTGGTCTTCAACCAGGATAAGCACTCCGTTGAGGCAATCCTTCACGATAGTCTGCGCCGCCAGGCCAATGGCTACGCCGGCGATACCGGCGCTGGCAAGCAATGGCCCCAGTTCAAGGCCAAGCAACGGCAGGATCTCCAACGCCGCAAAGATGACGATGAATCCAATGCCGGTAGCGCTGATGACAGAGGTTAGAGTGCGCACCTGCGCCATGCGTCCCGGTCCGGCCCCGTGCTTCTCGGTGACGCGAACAATGCGGTTCGTAATGGCCTTAAGAACACGGATGAGCAGCCATGCAACAACGGCCCGCACCATAATCTTGGGTAGAGACGTATATGCAAAGTCCTGTAGGTTTCTTATGAATCTGCTATTCAGCTCTGTCAGATGTCCATCCGGCAGGAGCGTGGAGAGGGAGTGGGTAAATGCCATAAACATAGGGGACATTCTTATAATGACCTGATGCGGTCCTTTGATGCGAGTCCGTTCCCATTAAAACTGCTGGCGGCAGTTCTGATTGCAGGTTGCTGCATGACTGCCCAGGCGCAACAACAGCAGCAATTGCCTCCCATTACCACCACACGGCCTCCCGGCTCTCCCGGCCAGGCGCCCAACTCAAGCGATGATAACGACCAGGACATCATGGCGCGTCGCGCGATGATGCAGCAGGCCCAGCGGCGAAATGAGGAGCGCCAGAAAGAAATCGTAAATGACACCGCCAGGCTGCTCACGCTCACGCAACAATTAAAGGCCGATCTGGAAAAGGGCAGTAAGGACCAGGCGTCCATCGCCAAAAAAGCGGAAGAAATTGAGAAACTGGCCAAATCAGTCAAAGAAAAGATGAAGGGCAGCTAGGCCTGCGGTATGATTGTTGCCGAAATCCGTAGTTGGTGAATTCATCGAGGAGGTCGCATTGGCAGACACACTCGTCACCACTCTGAAACGCGGAACAGGCCTGGCGATTCTCTGGGCTGTTGTCCTGGTCCTCTGCGGAATCTTCTCACTCTCTCTGCCCATCATTGCCGGAATCAGCACGGCCATCGTGCTCTCGATTCTGATCATCATCGCCGGCGTTATTCACCTCACAACAGGCCCGGTGGCCGGCAGTTTTGGCGGCTATGTGTGGCGAACGCTGGTGGGCATCGTCTACATCATTGGCGGCATCTGGCTCTTCATGCATCCGGTCTTGGGGCTGGTTTCCTTCACGCTGGTCTTGGGCATGATCTTTCTTGTCGAAGGCTTTCTCTCCATCGTCAGCTACTTTCCAGTCCGAAAAGCATCTGGCTCTGGATGGCTGCTCTTCGACGGCATCATTACCCTGCTGCTGGCGCTCCTGATTCTTGCCCACTGGCCATCAAGCGCAGCCTGGGCCATAGCCACCATCGTCGGCGTCAATCTGCTCATCAGCGGAATTACGCGGCTAATGGCGCTGCTCGCCGTCAGACGTGTTCTGAACGCATCAGCGTAGCTGATGTGGTGAGTCCTTCATTCATTGAACACGCTGTCATCCTGAGCGCAGCGAAGGATCTGCTTTTTCAGCAATCTCGGTTAATAAAAAATATGAAGCGAATTTTTAACTCACCCCACTAAAACCTGCGAACGAGCAGTAGCGTCTGATCGTCCACCTGTTTGCCAAAGGCGCGGGCGGCGTTGAGGATTGCGTCAGCCATCACTGAAAGCTCGTTTGCAGCATGCATGGTAATCAACTCCTGCAGTCGCATAAGGCCAAACTCATCCTGAGACTCATTGCATGTCTCAAGAATTCCATCGGTCACGGCAATCAGCAGATCACCTGAATTCATCGTAGTGGCCTCTGCGGAAAAGCCGTCAACCGGCAACAGTCCCAGCGGATATTGCTCAGCGGAAATATGCTCAAACTTCGCCTGCGCGCGATAATGCAGAATCGGCGGATGCGCCGCGAGCGCATAGAAGACGCTCCCATCAGGGTTCAGACGAAGTCCGGCAAAAGTGGCATACATCTGCGGCTCTTTCACGCCCGGCAGTACGCGGTTCAGACGCTCCATCAATGAAGGCAGCACTGCCTGCGGCTCCGTCGGACATCCATCGAGCAACGCCGTGCGAGCTGCCGTCTTCAACATGCCCATCAGAATGCCTGCCTGCAAACCATGTCCGGCAATATCTGCGATATAAGCCACCGCGCTGCCATCCTCAAGCGGAAGCGCGTCGACAAGATCTCCGCCGACCTTGTCGCTCGGGTCAGACCGCCCATAAAGCTCGAACTGTGAGGTGCGTAACTGAATCGGCGGCACAAGCGTCTTTTGAATTCCGTGAGCAAGCTCAAGCTCATTCTTAATGCGAAACGACTCCTGTCCTTCTCCCTGAACGAACCGGATAAAAAGCGAGTAAGAGACGATGATAAGAAGCAGCATTGCCACGCCAGCGAACCGAATACCGGAGCTGGTCGGCAGTTCTTTCAGGTGATAGCGCGACATCAGGAGAGAAACTATATAAGAAAACCCTGTCCAGATCGGAATCTGCAGCAGACTCACATACAAGTAGTAACGGAGCTCCAGGCGCACTCCTACATGGAGATACATCAGAGCGACCATGCCGCTGAAAATTGCATTCAGAATCACAACGACATGCGGCATGCGGCCAAGATTCATCAGGTCTCCAAAGAAACCCGTAACTGCAAAAAGGCAAAACACAGCCGCATAGAGAGGCCACAAACGCCGGAACGGAACAGTTTTGTAGTACTGCAGCCGTTTCGATTCGATCTTGTCCGCAGATTTACGGAAGAAGGAGTGCATAAGCAGGCAAGATACCAGAGTCCAAAGCAAAAGGCCGCTGTTGAGCAGCCTTTAACTGCTGAGTGGGCCATTGCGCATTTCGTTTAGATGTAAACCCGCCGTCATTCTGACGATCGAAACCGGGTCCCATCACGTGCGGTTTTCACGTGATGGGAGGAAGAATCTTAAGCCACGCCGGCTGGGAATTCTTCGCCTGCCGCCCGACACGCAAAATCGCGTGTCGAGGACCCCGGATGCGGCTCAGAATGACCGCTATGTACCCGGTCTGCACCGGGAGGAATATTTCGATTTAGACAAACAGCGGAGCCAGCACCAGCGTCACCGTTGCCAGCAGTTTGATAAGCACATGCAGTGACGGCCCGGCGGTGTCCTTAAACGGATCGCCAACCGTATCGCCGACAACTGCGGCCTTATGCGCTTCTGACCGTTTGCCGCCATATTGTCCGGTTTCGATGAACTTCTTGGCGTTGTCCCATGCGCCGCCGCCGTTATTCATCAGCATGGCCATCAGAATGCCGGAAATTGTTCCAACCATCAGCAGGGCGGCAACCGCTTCGGCCCCACTCAGGTTCATCGGAGCGCCGTGCAGTATCGGCGAGTCCGCAAGTTCCTTCAGGTTAAAAGACGAGCTGAAGTGCCGGAAGATCACACCAACCGCCAGCGGCATGGCCACCGCCAGAGCGCCCGGCAGGACCATCTCCTTGAGCGCTGCGCCCGTCACAATGCCCACACAGCGTCCGTAATCCGGCTGCGAAGTGCCTTCCATGATCCCCGGATTTTCCTGGAACTGCTGATGTACGTCCTTAATCACGGTCTGCGCCGCGCGGCCTACTGCCTTAATCGCCATCGACGAGAAGAGATACACCAGCATCGCCCCCAGCAGCGCGCCGACAAATACCGGCACCGAAGCCAGATTGACATTCGAGAAGCTCCACGAAGACGACAGCGTCTCGCCGGCGGCGGCCATACGCTGGCTCACGATGTCATGAATCGCCTCAAGGTAAGCCGAGAAAAGCAGAAAAGCAGCCAGTGAAGCCGATCCGATGGCGTAGCCCTTGGTAAGCGCCTTCGTCGTGTTTCCCGCAGCGTCCAGTTTGTCGGTCTTCTCGCGGATGTCATGCGGCTGATTGCTCATTTCAATGATGCCGCCCGCATTGTCCGTGATAGGACCAAAGGTATCCATCGCCAGAATATAAGCCGCCGATGAGAGCATGCCCATCGTCGCAATCGCCGTTCCGTAGATGCCCTTCGAGTAATCAGAGATGGTGGTAATATCAGCCAGTCCACGCACGCCGAAGTAGTAGCTGAACAACAGTGCGCAGCCGATCACAATAACCGGAATCGCCGGCGTCTCCATCCCGACAGCAAGGCCGCTGATGATGTTGGTGGCCGGGCCGGTAGTTGATGCTAGCGCAATTGATCTCACGGGACGGAAGCGCGTCTCAGTGTAGTACTCGGTGATGCGGACAAAGAGAAACGAAGTAATGATGCCGCAGATCCCGCATCCGAGCAGCCACCAGCGTCCCTGCAGCATGTAGTAGACTGCCCCAGCAAATCCGGCCAGCGCCAGGATAGTCGTAACGTAATAGCCTCTGTTCAGCGCGTGCATCGGGTCTTCGTTTTCTTTGGCGCGCACAATGCTGACGCCAATAATGCTGGCAATCAGATTGATTGCCTGCACAATCAGCGGGAAGAGAATGCCCTTAATTCCGAAGACAGGGTAAAGCGCCGCGCCAAGAATCATGGCGCCGACATTTTCCGCAGCGGTCGACTCAAAAATATCTGCGCCGCGGCCCGCGCAGTCACCCACGTTGTCGCCGACGAGATCGGCAATCACCGCCGGATTGCGGGGATCGTCTTCCGGAATTCCAGCTTCAACCTTGCCGACCAGATCAGCGCCTACATCCGCGGCCTTCGTATAAATGCCGCCGCCAAGCTGAGCAAACAGCGCCACCAGCGACGCTCCAAAGCCGAAGCCGACCAGCTGGAATGGCGCTTCTTCCGGATGGCTCAATCCGCCAAAGAGCAGGAACAGCACGCCCACCCCGAGCAGCGACAATCCAACAACAATCAGCCCGGTGACCGCTCCGCCGCGCAGGGCAATCTGCAACGCCTTGCCCAGGCTGGTGCGTGCCGCAGCCGCTGTCCGGATATTGGAGCGAATCGAAACCCACATGCCCGTCTGCCCGGAAAGGGCCGAGCAGGCCGCGCCGATCAGGAAGCTGATGACTACCTTATTCGCATATGGAGCAGTAAAGGGCGACAGGCGATAGCCAAAATAAAGAATGATGGCGAGTGCTACGGCTATCATCGCAATCGTGCCATACTGCCGGCGCATAAAGGCCTCAGCGCCCTGGCGGATCGCGTCCGAGATGTGCTGCATTTCCGCGGTTCCGGTATCGGCCCCCAGGACCGTGCGGGCAAAAACGAACGCGGCGATCAGGCCGAGGACCCCGACCGCGAGTGCGATCCAGAGATAAAGGCTGTCAGAACTGGAATTTAAAGGTTCAGTGGCCTGCCAGAAGAATGCAGCCACGCAGGAGAAAAACGACATTCAACGTCCTCCAGAAAATAACAATCACCCAAAATTGCACTTCCGGTTTTTTCAGACGCCGGAAGTATGAACGTATCAGACCCGCACATGAATCGGAAATAGAAACCCACCACAATCGCCCCGAAACTCTTCCGCGTAAGCACTTATGAAAACGCTGAATTAAAGCACGTTATCAAAACGATGGTCAATTCACCCCTGAACCGGAACCCAGGCAGGCCCACAGACATCGAGTTATGGAGCATGCTGGAAGAACTTAACGCTTTCCTCTTTCTCTGGAACTGTCATCCCGGCCGAAGCCGAAGGCGAAGCGGAGGGACCTGCAGCTTTTAAGCTCCACACGAAAGACACTACCCCCAGTCACCGCAGGGTGGGACTAAAATCCGTTGTTCTTCGTATCACCTCTCCACTTTCTTACAATAGAAGTACAAAGCACACGATTCGCAAATCGGATGCCGCGCATCCTAAAGCGGTTGGATTGCCCGGCCGGAACAGCTCTGAGCACTTTTTGAAGTTGCGACAGACAGAGTTCGCCGGAAGCTGTACAATCACCTGTCGCCCCGGCTTTTGGACGACTGAATGGAATGACGATAGGGGTTTTCTGAATGGCAAAAACAGCCGTCCGCGAAGCGGAAATGAGCAAAAAAAGCGCGACCCCCGGCCTGGATTCTGAGCGCCTGATCGAGATATACCGCCTCATGTATCTTTCGCGGCGCACTGATGACCGCGAAATCATGCTGAAGCGGCAGCAAAAAATCTTTTTCCAGATCTCCGGCGCAGGTCATGAGGCTCTGCTCGTCGCCGCCGGCATGGCGCTCAAGCCCGGATATGACTGGTTCTTCCCCTATTACCGTGACCGCGCCCTTTGCCTCGCCCTCGGCAGCACCGTCGAAGAGATGCTGCTGCAGGCCGTCGGCGCAGCAGCCGACCCTTCCAGCGGCGGCCGGCAGATGCCTTCGCACTGGGGCAACACAAAGCTGAATATCGTCTCACAGTCTTCCGCGACGGCAACACAGGTGCTGCACGCCGTTGGCTGCGCCGAGGCCGGACGCTACTTCGCGCGCCATCCCGAGGCCGCTGCAAAGCACGAAGGCGACTACCGTGCCTTCAAGGACGTGAAATTTCACGGCGACGAGGTCGTCTATACGTCACTCGGAGAAGGCTCCACCAGCCAGGGCGAGTTCTGGGAGGCGCTGAATACCGCCTCCAACGAAAAGCTGCCCGTCCTCTTTGTCGTCGAAGACAATGAGTACGCCATCTCCACGCCGGTCGAGGTCAATACCCCGGGCGGCAATATCTCGAAGCTCGTTGCCAATTTTCCCAATTTCCATTTTGCCGAGGTCGATGGCACCGATCCGGTCGAGAGCTTCCGCGTATTCGAGGAGGCCGTTGCCTACTGCCGCGCCGGCAAGGGACCGTCCTTTGTCCACGGCCATGTCATTCGGCCTTATTCGCACTCGCTATCAGATGACGACCGTCTCTACCGCCCCCAGAGCGAACGCCATGCCGATTCGCTGCGCGATCCGCTGCAGAAAATGCAGATGTATCTTCTGCGCGAAGGTATTCTCGACGCCGAAGCCATCAACCGCCTCGAAAAGCAGGTAGACGAAGAGGTCCGTCAGGCAGCCGAAAAGGCGTTACGCGCGCCCTTTCCAGAGCCTTCTACCATTCCGCTGCACGTTTATTCAGAAAATTACGATCCCACTCGCGCCGAGCTGCAAACAAAACCTGCGCAAACCTCTGACACGCAGGAACGCACCATGGCCGACCTCATCAATGCCTGCCTTAAAGACGAGATGCGCCGCGACCCCCGCATCGTCGTCTTTGGCGAAGACGTGGCCGATTGCAGCCGCGAGGAATATCTCCGCGAAGGACAAGTCAAAGGCAAGGGCGGCGTCTTCAAGCTGACCGCCGGCCTGCAGGCTGAGTTCGGCAGCGACCGCGCCTTCAACTCACCGCTGGCCGAAGCCAACATCGTAGGCCGCGCCGTCGGCCAGGCTGTGCGCGGACTTAAGCCGGTCGTCGAAATTCAGTTCTTCGACTACTTCTGGCCGGCCATGCATCAGATGCGCAATGAGCTGAGCTCGATGCGCTGGCGCTCCAACGGAACCTACTCCGCTCCGGCAGTCATCCGCGTGGCCATCGGCGGATATCTTACCGGCGGCTCCATCTATCACTCGCAGTCCGGCGAAAGCATCTTTACGCATACGCCCGGCGTGCGCGTGGTCTTCCCATCTACAGCGCTCGATGCCAACGGCCTTCTGCGAACAGCAATCCGCTGCGACGACCCTGTCCTTTTTCTTGAACACAAGCGTCTTTATCGCGAAACCTTCGGACGCGCCGTCTACCCTGGCCCGGATTTCATGATCCCCTTCGGCAAGGCCAGGACCGTGCGCGAAGGCAATGACCTGACCATCGTGACCTACGGCGCAGTCGTTCCGCGCGCTTTGCAGGCCGCACAGAAAGCACACCGCGAGCACGGCTTCGAGGTGGAAATCCTCGACCTGCGCACACTCAGCCCCTACGACTGGGAAGCGATTGCAACCTCAGTCAAGAAGACCAGCCGCGTCATCGTCGCCTACGAAGACATGCTCAGCTGGGGCTACGGAGCTGAAATAGCCGCCCGCATCGCCGACGAGCTCTTCGAAGACCTCGATGCCCCGGTAAAGCGCGTGGCCGCAATGGACACCTTCGTCGCCTACCAGCCAACGCTGGAAGACGTCATCCTCCCCCAACCCGAGCACATCTATCAGGCAATCGCGAAACTGATGAAGTATTAAGGGGAGAATACTTGACAGCCCTCTTATAATGAAGTTGTCAGAGATGGAAGGCATGGTTTCGGCCATGCCTTTTCTCTTGGAATTGGTAACTTATTGAAAACAAAGGATCTCCGTACACGATTATGGCTGTAAATCACTGAAAACAAAGGATCTCCGTACAAAACCAGGGGGGAGGGGGTAGGGACGTAGGCTTTTTCGCTTAGGGCAGCTCAGATCGGCGCTCGACGGGCGGGCACGACGTAAGCCCTGTTATCCGGGAAAGGACTTTATACCTCATTTTCTGCGCTCTCAGCCGGACGCCAGGGGCAATGTCTGCAACCGGACTGACAACAATAGCCGCGCTTAAGATGGTAAGCCTCAGTAAAAACCAGGTAAGGCCCATCCATGTAGTAATCCACTCCCTCGATTAAAGGGGTAGGTTCAGGCTGTGGGAGGTTGCCCATAATTTGATTCTGTCAGAGACAGAGGCAAGGTAAGAACAGGGAGTGTTTCATCCTGAGTGTCCCGAGGCGTTGATCGGGTTGAAGTCTCACGCGGCGTGAGCACGACCTCGTCGAAGGTCACTCGATTCCCTGCTACGGCTGCCATCTTTTCACCGGGAATGATGACGCCGATCAGGTTTAGCGGATCGGCTGCGGCAACTGTCACGGGCTCAGGTTTGATTCCGCTTCGCCGAGCTTCACGGAGTGAATCGAGCGCTGCAGGCAAAGCAAACTGTTCACCGCCGAAACCCGAAACGAAGCGGCCGCCGCGGATTTCGCCGCGAGCTTCCATGCGGCGCAGAAGTCCCAGCAGTTCGCGCCAACGCGGGACCGTAGTTTCGCGCTCAAGCAGATCGCGGAAGAGGACGCCGTAGCGAGCCAGCAGCATCCTGCAGGCGGACTCAATCTCGGCTTCGCGCTGCGTTACTGTTGGAGCACTGGTTTCATCCAATGCGCGGAAAAGGCCCCAGCGGCCGGCAGCCTGCTTTACCCTTGCGCGTGTTGCTGCAGTTTGCTTACGGCGAGGATCGATCAGCATACGCAGGCTATCGAAGCCATCAGCTGTGACCAGCCCCGCTGCAACCAGTTCCCAAAGCGCGAGATCAACTTCGGCAGCAGGAACGCCAAGCCTGCGAACAAGATCGCCTGCAAACATTGCTCCACCTGAAGAAAGAATGTCGCGTACTCGTCCGGCGAGCTGACTGAGACAGGCGCTAAGGCACGTTTCGGGAATTTTGCGCTCTGCGAGACATAGATCCATCCAACGTGCCTCTTCGCGCACAAAGAACGTAATGGGAGCCATGCTGGTAGGAACTACTCTTCTCGGACCACCGGATTCAATCGAGTTGAAAGCCGGATGCGGTGAAATTCTGCCCCATCCAACTACACCGGAGAGACACAGCGCATCAAGCCATCGCGGGTCGTAGCCTGCCACGCGTTGCGCCAGGATGGAGCGCTCCCACTCGATTGCCGGGGCTTCGAAGCCTTCCAGCGAACGCACAGCTTCGAGCAGACCGGCTTCACCGGAAAGTTGAGTGTTTGGAGCGACGTGCTGCCAACGAAGCAGCCACTGCATAAATACTGTGGGAGTGACCGGCTCTACCTGTTTACGTAATGCAACGAGTGTGCGTTTATGGATACGCTGCAAAAGACGCCGCTCGCACCATTCAATGTCCTCGTCGGCAAGTAATTCCAGAGGAGCTGTGCCTTCGAAGACGCCACGCAGGATGGTTCCGGTCATCTCCAGCCGGAGCATCTGCTTCCAGACTTCTTTAGCGGGCACGGCTAGTTTTTCTGCCAAAGAGCGCGAGGAGACAGGGCCGAGAATCGTCATCCATCCCTGTATGGCTTTGCGCAGGGCTTCGTCTGTATCTGCGCTTTTTGAATGAACAGAAGGAAGCGTTGTGGTGAACTGTACGTCAGGAAATAGCTGACGCAACCCATCGGTGCGCTCTGCTGCACACAGATAACTTCTCCCTGCAGCAAGCGCAATAGAAGCGCGACCATGTTCCTCCAGCTTCGCAAAGAAGATGTCCCAGTCACGCGCCGCGGGATTCAACAAAATATCTGACGGAACCACTACCAGAGAGCAGAGCAAATCATGCAGTTCGTGCTCATCACGCACGTCCGGCCAGATTTCCTCGCGAACAGCTGCAATTGCTTCCGGAGAGAGTTTGCCTGCCTCGCCAAGCAGATTGTCCGGCAGAATCCCTCGCATGTTTACTGCCCGTGCTCGGCGCTCCTCCAGCGGAGCGTCGTCAAGAAACGCATACGGATTTGCGTTCAGCATCTCATGTGCGAAATGTGATGGAGTTGCCGTGTCCACAGCTACACAGCGGATTTTTCCAGAGTGCATCTCTTGAAGAACGCGCTTCAGTCCTTCGAGATCCATGGCCTCGCTGAGAACATCTTTCATCACTTCGTGAACGAGCGGATGATTGGGAATTTCAATGTCGCCTTCGATATTTTCCTGGCATGCCGCAACCTGGGGAAAGACGCTGGCCAACAGATCGTCAGAACGGGTGCGCTGGATTTGTGTCGGGATTTTCTTACCGTTCTTAAAGCGCAGTAGTTGCAGGCTGCGTCCGGCGTCCCATTTCCAGCGGGCTTTGAAGATGGGCGATGCGAGCGACGCCTGCTCCAGCAATTCGGTTACGGTGTGTTCGGTCAGAAAATGGAAGACATCACTTAATTGAAAACTGTGCTGTTCGGCGAGCGAGATGTTCAAGCCATTGTCGGTTGCTGCGGCCTGCAATTCAAAGTTAAATCCACGGCAGAAGCGTTTGCGCAGCGCTAATCCCCAGGCCTTGTTGATGCGGCCACCGAAGGGCGCGTGCAGGATGAGCTGCATCCCACCGCCTTCGTCGAAGAAGCGCTCGGCGACGATGGTGGTCAGTGTGGGTACTGTACCCAGTACTGCTCGACCGGCTGCGATGTAGCCGATCATCTGCTCTGCACCGGAGTCATCTACGCCACACTCCTGCTTGAGCCATGCAACTGTGTCTGCTACTTCGGGGTTCGACTGGCTGATATAGCCGGGGAGAACGTTCCTGGTTCGCTGATTGATTTCTTCGCGAAGATCGGAGACAAACTGCGACAGCTCCCTCGTCCGCTGCGGCGCTTCGCCGAGCCAGAAAGGCACGGTCGGCGGCTGGCCGTGAGCATCTTCGACCAGCACCCGACCTGCAGCGCTCTCGATTCGCTGGACGCGCCAGCTTGTGTTCCCCAGGAGAACGATGTCGCCTGCCGTTGATTCGATAGCGAAGTCCTCATCCAGGGTTCCGACCTGCACTCCTTCAGGTTGGGCGATGACGGCGTAGAGCGCTGTATCCGGAATTGTGCCGCCATTTGATACTGCAATCGTGCGCGAGCCGCGACGAGCCTGAATGTGCCCATGGACGCGGTCACGCAGCAGATAGGAACCGTAGCGACCGCGGCTTGCCTCGATTCCATCGGTCAGCAGACATATTGCCTCTTCGAATTCGTCGCGAGTCAGGTCGTGATACGGCAGTGCGCGACGCAGTACCTCGAAGAGCGTGTTCTCTTCCCACGGTTCGGCGGCGCAGGCTGCGACGATCTGCTGCATCAGGACATCGAGCGGTTTCGGTGGTATTTCCAGCCGGTCCAGGACTCCGGAGCGCATTGCTCGGATGAGCGCTGCCTGTTCCATCAGGTCATCGCGTGTGGTGGCGAAGAAGCGGCCTTTCGGGACGGCTCCGCGCCAATGGCCGGCGCGACCTACGCGCTGCATGGCTGCCGCAATTGCCCGCGACGAGTTGATCTGGCAGACCAGGTCAACGTGGCCGATGTCGATGCCCAGCTCGAGAGAGGCAGTGGCTACGAGGAGACGAATCTCGCCCTGCTTCAGCCTGCGCTCGGCTTCGAGACGGAGTTTGCGGGAGAGGCTTCCGTGATGCGCGGCGACGTTCTCTTCGCCGAGCAGTTCACCCATGCGGAAGGCGAGTCTTTCGGTCAGCTTGCGCGTGTTGACGAAGACCAGCGTCGAGCGATGTTCCTGGGCTAGTTCGGCGAGGCGGTCGTAAATGCTGTCCCAGATTGCATTGCTGGCGACTGCGCCTAGTTCCTCGTCGGGGACTTCGATGGCCAGGTCTAATGTGCGTCGCTGGCCGACTTGCACGATCTCGACTTCTTTGCCGCGATTGCCTCCAAGGAATTCGGCTACGAGCTCGATCGGGTTCTGTGTGGCTGAGAGGCCGATGCGCTGCGGCGCTTCATTGCGGCCGGTGAGCCAGTCTCCGACTGAGAGGCGGTTCTCGCCGCGTACAAGAGCGTCGAGCCGTTCCAGCGTGAGGGCTAGGTGCGAGCCGCGCTTGTCGTCCGCTACAGCGTGGATCTCGTCGACGATTACGGTTCGGACTTGACGGAGGTTGTTGCGGCTCTTTTCGGCCGTCAGCAGGATGTAGAGCGATTCCGGCGTCGTGACCAGAATGTGTGGTGGTTGCTTCAGCATTCGCTGGCGTTCGGCGGGAAGCGTGTCTCCGGTGCGAACGGCGGTGCGAATATGCGGCGAGAGATAACCGCGTTCGAGGGCTAACTGCTGAATTTCTTTAAGCGGTGCTTCGAGGTTTTTTTGAACGTCATTTGAGAGCGCTTTGAGCGGTGAAACGTAGACGACCTCTGTTTCTGAACCGAGTCTGCCTTCGAGGGCTTTGCGGATGAGCTGGTCGATGCAGATTAGAAATGCAGCCAGTGTTTTTCCGGAGCCTGTCGGAGCTGAGATCAGCGTTGGTTTGCCGGCTAAAATGTGCGGCCAGCCCTGCTCCTGCGGCTCGGTCGGCGTGCCGAATTTGCGAACGAACCATTCCTGCACGACCGGATGCGCCCAGGCGAGACTTTCCGGAACTGCTAATTCGGCTTTGGCAGGCAGGAACAGCATTGGGCTATTCTAACTCTGTTTTCGTTTGTTATTCGCCAGCCTCTCCTGACCTCCCCCCCTCCTACAGTTTGTACGGAGATCCTTTGTTATCAATAGCTTACAGTTACAACTCTATACTGAGATCGTTTAAAATCAGCTATTTAGCTCAAAATTTGTTTAACTTCTAATAACCTTCTGCGCCTTTATAATCCCCTATATTTTTTGCAAATTCCTCTTTCCATGGCGGTTACGGTTCGTTCTTATACATACTCCAAGTCAACGCTACTCAAAAGCAAAACGCCCGTCGGACACGGGCGTTTTGCTTCAGGAAGAGTTTTGCTCATTCTTATGGTAGCAGGCGTGTCAAGCGTCGCTGCGCGCTTTGGCTTCTACCACTCCCCAGGTTGGCCGATGTGTTGCCATAAGCGGATTATAGTCATTGTGGTCATTCCGGTCGGTATTTCAGTCCTGCACTACATCCACCTGGCCGATGCCTACAGTTGCATGTAATTTATAAATTCCCTGCATTGACGTGTGCTGCGTCTTGGGGAAGAAACCGCCTGAGTGCTGATGAAAGACGGCGTCTTCGGCATCGCCGATCTTTGTTCCGGTGCGGACGTCGTTGTACTTCGCGCTGTCGGTAACTCCAACGGTGAGCTGGCCGATGCCCACGTGCAGATCCTTATTGCCTTCAATCCCTCGGATGGAGAGATCGCCAACACCCAGCTCGAGTTTCAGGTCGGTCTGCGCGGGAATGCTGATGGTGACGTGCGCTCCCTGATGGTTGTTCTGGTGTTTCGGTAGCTTCAGGTCTATGGAGGCGCGGTCGCCGGCTACGTCAAATCTTCGGATCCAGGACTGGACAGTCGAGTCGTCGTAAAACGCCTCCGGCTCAATCTGCAGACGGATGGTCTTTTCTTCATCGCTACGAATCACGCGCACTTCGCCAACGTTGACTTCCATGACCAGCGTGCCGTTTGCGGGCATGCTCTTGCTGATGACCAGAGAATCCGGCTTCGGCAGGTCGAGTTTCTGGCGCGGAGTCGCATTCTGTGCGTGCAGAATGCTTGTCCCGGCAAGAACGAGGACAATACACATTTCCGGCAGTTTCATAGAATTTCCCTTATTCCTGAGCAATATCCAGGCTGCCCATGCCGACATTGATCTGCAGAGAGCCGTCGCCCGTACCGCTATAGCTTCTGCTCACGACGAAGTGTCCATTGTGTCCGCCGGGACGATGATCGTGCAGCGATCCCATGCCGATATTGACCTGCATATCGGAGTAGCTCCTGTCGCCCTCAACCAGCAGCTTCGCATGGCCATAGCCAACGTTGATCTGCCGCCCTCCCGCGCTGCCGATGGCGTTGAAATTCAAATCGCCTTTGCCCAGGTTGAACTGGCTCTCAAGTCCCTTGTTCATGGGCACGGTCAAGGTCACCGATGCATGAGAATCAGCGGGAAATTTCAATTGGACCGTAGCATTGCTCGGATCAACACGCAGGATATGAATGTAATTTGCGGCTGGCTCCGCGGCTTTATCTCCAAGCTCGACGGAGATTCTCATATCTTTCGCATCCGGCTTCGTGCGAACGAGCAGCTGCGCATTGCAGACACTTACATGCAGTGTACCGGCCCCGGAAAACAAACGCACCAGTTCGAGATGGCGAGGCTCCAGAACGTCTCCAGCCTGCTGTTGGAATTGCCGGTCGACAATCGAAACGGGATCGCCGTCACAGTTCATGTTTTCGGCTTTCGTATCGGCACGAAGCATGCCCGCGGCAAGAAGGATCAACGCAGATAAACAAACTGCTCGGCGAATCAGAGACATAGAAAACTCCGCACGGGTGTCAACCGGACATACGACGACTTGCCTTGTCCGGTTCCGGTAAAGTTTGCCCTGTATTCCGAACCCCACTACAATCGAATGAACTATTAAGAAAAACTGCCGTCATCCATCGGCCCTAAGCCCGCGAAGCGCTCTTCGCACCTACGGAACACAATGATTGAACATCCCGTCCCCGAAGCCTTAACGTTTGACGACGTTTTGCTGGTACCCGCTTATAGCGAGGTTGTCCCTGCCCTGGTGAGCACGCAGACGCGGCTCACGAACCGTATCTTGTTGAATACACCGCTTTTGAGCGCTGCTATGGACACCGTAACCGAGTCGCGTCTGGCCATTGCCATGGCCCAGCAGGGCGGTATCGGCATCATCCATCGCAACCTGACGATTGAGCAGCAGGCCAGCGAAGTGGACAAGGTAAAGCGCTCGGAAAGCGGAATGATCGTCGATCCGGTGACCATGACACCGGACCAGCTTATCTCTGACGCGCTGGAGGTGATGCGGAAGTACAAGATTTCCGGCGTGCCTGTGACGAAAGACAAGAAGCTGGTCGGCATTCTCACTAACCGTGACCTGCGCTTCGAGACGCGCACCGATATTCCCATTGGCCAGGTGATGACGAAAGAAAATCTCATTACTGTTCCGGTGGGAACGACGCTCGAACAGGCTGAGCTGATCCTGCATCAGCATCGCGTGGAAAAGCTGCTTGTCGTTAATGATCAGTATGAGCTTAAGGGTCTTATCACGGTAAAAGACATCCAGAAAAAGCTGAAATATCCGAATGCTTCCAAGGACGATCAGGGGCGGCTGCGCGTGGGCGCAGCGATCGGCGCAACAGGTGATTATCTGGAGCGCGCGGCTGCTCTGGTTCAAAACCGAGTAGATGTTCTCTCCATTGATTCAGCGCATGGACATTCTTCGCGGGTTCTCGAAGCGGTGCGCGAAGTGAAGAAACGCTTCCCTGATGTGGATCTGCTCGCCGGCAACATTGCCACCTACGAAGGCGCCAAAGCTTTGATTGACGCAGGCGCGGACAGCGTAAAGGTCGGAATCGGACCGGGCTCGATCTGCACGACGCGTATGGTTACGGGCGCCGGCATGCCGCAGATCACAGCGATCAGCGAAGCTTATAAAGCCGGTCGGGAGCACAACATTCCGATCATTGCTGACGGAGGCATCAAATATTCCGGTGACGTGGCGAAGGCCATTGCCGCGGGCGCAAGCAGCGTTATGATTGGCTCGCTCTTTGCCGGCGTCGATGAGAGTCCCGGTGAAACGATTCTTTATCAGGGACGGTCGTTTAAGGCCTATCGCGGCATGGGATCGCTCTCGGCCATGGCGCAGGGATCGGGCGAGCGCTACTTCCAGAGCAGCCGTGATCTTGAAGAGACGCCTGCGCGCACAGAAGGCGTTGTGGCCCGCGAGCGCAACGGCCAGAACCGGCTGGCGAAGTTTGTTCCGGAAGGCATTGAGGGCCGCGTGCCGCATCGCGGGCCGCTCGAAGCAATGGTCTACCAGCTGGTCGGCGGATTGCGGTCAGGCATGGGTTATCTGGGCTGCGCCACGATTGAAGAGCTGCAGACAAAATCGCGGTTCGTGCGCATCTCGAATGCAGGGCTACGCGAAAGCCACGTGCATGACGTCATCATTACGCGTGAGGCTCCGAACTATCACGTTGAGTAACGATTCGGCTTACCTATGAATTTTTGGGGCGTCTGAAGATCAGCTTCAGACGCCGTTTGCTTTTTCATGTGACTTACAGCACTTTTAGACCAAAAACAGGGACGTCATTCTGAGCCCACCCTGGGTCCACGACACGCGATTTCTTTGTGAAAACCGCACGTGCGGGGTTCCGGTTTCGGTCGTCAGAATGACAGTGGTTTATAGCCATAGGAAAGTTGCTATAGGAAAATAGCAGCGATATCGAAAGTCAGTGATCAGCATGGCCCATCTGCGGACGAACTCTGTGTTGTGCGGCATGCTGCTTTTTATTTCGCCTTGCCTTCTTCATGCGCAGGCGGGCAACTCCTCCAGCCAACACACCTACGACGTTCGCGGAACCGTCGTCAACAGCATTACGCATGAGCCGATTGCTCGCGCTCTGGTGACACTTGCCGGCGAAACCTCCAATTCGCAGCTGACAGATAACGAAGGCCATTTTGAGTTTACAAATGTGCAAGCGGGGCGAAACATGCTGGAGGCACGCCGTCCAGGGTTTTTCGGCGTAGGGCGAGGACGCAATTCCTCAATGCCGATTTCCGTAGGGCCAACAGGCAATGATTACACTCTCGCGCTGGAGCCTGCGAGCACAATCACAGGTCAGATCGCTCTGCCCACTGCTGACCCCGGCAGCAATATCCGAGTACAACTAATGCGCAGGGTCATTCAGGATGGACGCGCGTCCTGGCAGCCCTTCGGCATGAAAACTACTAATAGTGAAGGCACATTCCGCTTCGGCGGCCTGGAGCCGGGTGACTACAAGCTCTTCACTTCCACATCTATGGATTCGGATATTGCGGGCCAGGGGGCGATGACCTGGGGATATCCATCTGTCTGGTATCCGGAGGAAAGCGACAGCAGCACCGCTGGTTTTATAAGGCTGGGGGCGGGAAAGCAGGTGAATGCGCAGCTCGCGCTTACGCGTGAGCCTTTTTATTGTGTAACCATTCCGGTTGCAGATCGCGGACCTTTCGGCTTTGTGCAGTTTTCGAATGGACGCGGCCGTCTGAATGATATTCCCCTCTCCTATGATTCACGACAGCAGCAGTTTCGCGCTTATGTTCCTAGCGGCAGCTATACGGTGACGATCCAGTCAGCAATGCCGTCGCCAGCCTTTGCCAGCATGCCGGTTACGGTACGAAATGCGCCTATTCAGTTGCAGGGAATTTCTCTTCTGCCTATCCATCCAATTCCAGTAACTATTCATAAGGAATTTGCCTCGACCAATAGTGGCGCGCCCCAGATGATACAGATTGAAAATGGGAAGCAGGTGGAGGTTTCGCGCGATATCAACCTGATGCTCTTCTCCGTTACTAACCATGAGGCAATGGGCTTGATGCTTCGTCATGAACCCGGAGGTGATGATTCCTCCTGGCTAATGGAAGGCATGCAGCCGGGCAGATACTGGGTGCAGACCTATGCGAACCAGGGATATGTCGCGTCCATTACCGCAGGAGGAACGGACCTTGCGCGTGATCCGCTGGTGATCGGGCAGGGCGGGGCTTCGGCGCCTATTGATATTGTGTTGCGCAATGATATGGCGAACCTGTCGGTTCGCGCGAAGAACTTGTCGTCCGTGCCACTCAATAGCTCCTCTGGCGGGCCGTCCGTCATGCATCTGCCGACGGAAGCGCCGCTTGGGTACCTCTATTTGATTCCGCAATTCGATACTCCGTCTGTTTTGCCGCAATCCATGCCTTTGCAGCAAACTGCGTTTACGGTCAATCTTCAACCAGGAACGTATCGCGTGTTGGCTCTCGACCATCCTGTCGATCTTGAGTATCGAAATCCGAAAGCAATGGAAGCCTACGCGGACAAAGGGCAGACTGTTACGCTGGAGCCAAATGGGACGGCGAATCTTGAAGTGGATATTATTCCAGCGGAAGCCGGCACGCCATGAGGATGCCGCAGCTTTGCCGATTGGGAGTCTGCGCTTGCGCTGTTACATTGCTTTGCGCCAGTCTGCATGCGCAGCAGAAGACTGAGGGACCGTATCGCATTTCCGGAACGGTGGTGAATGCAGCGACGGGCGAACCGCTGAACCGCGCGGGCGTTTCGATTGTGCTCTCCAGTGATTTTTCTCCGGTCCAGTCCATACAGACCGGCGCTGACGGACGCTTTGCCTTCGACCATCTCCCGGCGGGCAAGTATGCGCTGACAGGCTCGCGCCGTGGATTCATTACCGCTGCTTACGATGAGCATGAGCATTACTCGACGGCCATCGTTACCGGCGAAGGTCTCATCTCGGAAAATCTGGTGTTGCGGCTTGAACCGGGCGCTGTCATTTCCGGCATAGTTGCCGAAGACTCGGGCGATCCGGTGGAAAATGCCCGAGTCACGCTTTACCGTCAGGCGCATGACAGTGGCGTCGAAAAAGTTCGTCAGGCCGGTAGTACAACAACCGACGATATCGGCGCTTATGAGTTTACTGAGCTTGCGCCGGGCGACTACTTCATTTCCGTCAGCGGGCGGCCCTGGTATGCGGATACCGGCGGAGGCATGATACGGTCTTCCGCTACAACGAACGCATCCGGGGATATTCCTCATTCGCCGCTTGATCTTGTCTACGCCACCACCTTCTATGCCGATACGACCAATCCGGAGGACGCCACTCCTGTTCCACTGAAGGGCGGTGATCGTGTGCAGATCAACTTCTCGCTGCATGCGCAACCGGCGCTGCATCTGCTGATTCGGTCGCCGGTGTCGGATGATCCGCGCCAGATGAACATGATGCCAGGTGCGGCTCTGGAACAGGAGGTGTTCGGCACGTCGGACTATGTAGAAACCAACAGCCACTTTATTGCTCCTGGGTTGACGGAGATCAGCGTTGCTCCCGGCGAATATCGGCTTCGCCTGAGCGGTCCAGGCTCACAATCGACGCGGATGACCACGATGAATGTCTCCTCGGATCAGTCCATCGATGCGGGTGGTGGTCAGCAGCTGGCGGATGTCACCGGCAAGATAGCGATGGCTTCGGGCGAGGCTCTGCCTCCGAATACCGCCGTTATCCTGTCCGCTTCTGATGGTCAAGGCGGAAACGGCTCCATCGTGAGCAAGGACGGAAACTTCGGGCTGGCCAATGTGCAACCCGGCAAATACCGCCTTGAAGTGGTGGGCAGAGGCAAGCGCTTCTTTGTGGCAAAACTTGCCGCAACCGGAGCGCAGATCGAAAATGGACGCGTCACCATCGGCAGCAGTCCGGTGATGATTGCCGCGACCGTTTATCCCGATCCAGACCTTGAGGTGACCGGATTTGCGAAGAAAGAGGGCAAGCCTGTTCCGGGAGCGATGATCGTCCTTGTGCCCCGTGATCCGGCCAACAACCGCGATCTTTTCCGGCGCGATCAGTCTGATTCAGACGGAAGCTTTTCCCTGCGCGATGTGATTCCCGGCAAGTACACCGTTGTAGCCGTCGAAAACGGCTGGACACTCGACTGGGCCGAACCCAGCGTGATTGCGCACTATCTTGCAGGCGGAGAACCGGTTACGGTAACGGAAGGCGCAAAAACAACGACAATTCAAAAGCCCGTCGAAGCTCAGCCCAAATAGACCCCCCTCCCCCCCATCTTTGTACGGAGATCCTTTGTTTTGTGTGACTTACAAGCGCGCTCCTGTACAGAGATCCTTTGTTTTCAATTATTTAGAATGACGCCAAAAGCCAAGAGGCATAGCCAATGGCTATGCCTCTTACTACCTGCATTTTAAGTATATGAGGCATGTCAAGCCCCTCACGCGCCATCACGCACGCGGACATTGGGGGTATGCCTTTACAAGCGATACTTTGCAGCCTCCTCGATGCGCCGGCGAGTCCTTTCCCATATTCGATTACAGGTACAATCGCGGCATGAAGTTAGCGGAACTTGCTCAACGCCTCGATGCCGAATGCCGTGGAACGCCTGAAGCCGAAATTACCGGAGTTGCCGGAATCGAGGAAGCGGGACCGGGGCAGATCACTTTCGTCGCGAATCCCAAATATGCGCCTCTGGCTAAAAAGACACAGGCCGGCGCTGTTCTCGTCTCGCCCGATTTCCCCGAGATTGGAGCTCCTACGCTGCGCACCCGGAATCCGTATCTGGCCTTTGCCCGCGCTATTGAAATCTTTCATCCTGCCCCGGTCTACCCTCCGGGGATTCATCCGACGGCAGTCATCCATCCCACGGCCAGAATCGGCGAAGGCGCCTCCATCGGGGCCTACGTGGTAATCGGGGAAAACTGCGTCATCGGAAATCATGCGACCATCCTGCCGCATGTCGTTATTTACTCCAATGCGCGGATTGGCGATCATTTCTTCGCCCATGCTCACGCAGTAGTGCGCGAGGACTGCCGGCTTGGCAATAACGTTGTCTTGCAGAATGGCGTTGTAGTTGGCTCCGATGGCTACGGTTTTGCGAAAGATGATGCGGGAAAATGGCACAAAATCGTGCAATCCGGGCCGGCTATTGTCGAAGATGATGTCGAAATTCAAGCAAATTCCTGCATTGATCGCGCCAGCGTCGGAGAAACGCGTATCAGCCGGGGGGCGAAAATCGACAATCTCGTGCAGGTTGGACACGGTTCGTCTGTCGGCGAAAATACGCTGCTATGCGCCCAGGTGGGCCTTGCCGGATCGACGCACGTCGGGGACAATGCCATCCTTGCGGGACAGGTTGGGGTTGCCGGTCATTGCCATATCGGCGACCGCGTAATTGTGACGGCGCAGTCGGGCGTAGGGGGTAATATTGAAGCCGGAAAAATCATCAGCGGATCGCCGGCGTATGACAATCGTCAATGGCTGCGGGTCTCTGCTCTGATGCCGCGCCTGCCGGAGCTGCTGAAGCAGTTCGAGCGCAAGCGGAAAACAGAAAGCGAATAGCAGCAAAGGTACTTACGGCTGCATCACACAAAAGATATGGAAAATCAAACAGGCCGGGAATCTGAACTGACGGAACAGGCTGTGGCCGACCCGATTCGCGTCCTTCTTTTGGACGATCACGCTGAAAACCTTCTTCTGCGCTCCACTATTTTGCGCAAATACGGTTATTTGACCGAAACCGCTTCCACTGTGGAAGAGGCCGTCAAGCTGCTTGATGAAATCGATATCGCCGTACTCGACTATCATCTCGGCGCAGGCCAGTTCGGCACCGATGTTGCGGCAAAGCTTCGCCAGCGCCGCCCGGAAGTGCCCATTATTATTCTTTCGGCCACGCTTGAACGGCGATTTGGCGGTCCTGAAGATATGCATCTGCTCAAAGGCTACAGTTCTATCGATGATCTGGTAACGGCTCTGCGCTCTTTTGAAGCCAAGCGCCGCGGCAAGCCCGTCGTCGTAGATGCCCGCGACTTTTTCTACTCGCGCATCAACATGGCCATCGGAGATGACGCGGTGCTCGAAATTCTGGACGGCGACGGAAACTGGCAATACGTGAATGAGACCTGTGCCCGGCTGCTTGAACGCCCCCGCGACTGGTTTCCGGGACGCAATATGTTTGAAGAAATGCCGGAGCTTGCTTCCGACTGGCGGGAAATTCTCCAGACCGTTGCTATCACGCGCGAAACTTATATTGACCGCACCTATCGTGGCCTGCTGAACCTTCCGCGCAAAGGAGAAGCGTGGGTATGGAATGTTCTGGCATTTCCCATCACCCTGCACACCAATGAAACCGGCGTTGTCCTCACCGCACGGATACTGGAACGAAAAACAATTCTATGAAAAAGGCTTTCGCCGCTGGTTCTTTTACCCTTCTTATTCTGCTGCTTCCGGCCGGATGCCGTTCCGCATTTGTAGCCGCGACCATTACCAATAACAGCGGCTCTCAGGTCACGCTGGTTGAGGTCGATTACCCCTATGCCAGCTTTGGAGTCGGGGCACTGGCGCCCGGGGCCCAGTTTCACTACCGTTTCAAGCTTCTCGGCGATGGGCCTGTCAAAATCCAGTTCACCGATGCCGCCGGAAAGCTCCACACTGCTTCCGGCCCTGCCTTGCAGGAGGGCCAGGACGGGCAACTTCAGATCAACATTGGGCCTTCTGGTAACATTTCATGGATACCCAGACTTACCAAAATCAGGTAAGCTAATTCTCCCCCGGCAACTCGTATCTGTAGGATTCTTCGGAGCAATGAACTCCGGGAGAAGAAGTTTTTGATCTGCGCAGCTTATGATTCGTCTGCCCGTTGCTGAAAAATCGCTGAACTACCAATTCCTGCTTATTTTGGGAGTTCTCTGTGTTTCGGTGTTTCTCACGGCGCGATTAAGCATTCTGGTAGATACGGACGCCAATGGCGAGGCGGCCTTCTGGTGGTCCAATGCCATTGTTCTCTCAGTTCTGCTGCTGAACAAACGCGAAAGATGGCCCGGCATCTTTGCCGTTGGCTTTGCCGCCAACTTCGCCGCCCATTTGGCCGGAGGCGATTCTATCGCGGTGAGCCTGGCGCTGCCCGCATGCGACATGCTGGAAGTCGCGATTGCTGCCTATCCATTCGCTTTGACAGCCGAGCACACAATCCGCTTTTCGCGTCCGCGCGAGCTGGCCCGATTATGCCTGGCCGGCGCATTGATCGCGCCTGCGATTTCAGCCGCCTGCGCTTCGCCACTTTATCGCATGCTGTACAGCCATGTTCCGCCGAAGTTCGGAACGGACTGGTTTTTTTCCAATGCGCTGGGCGCCATTATCGTTACGCCCATTATTCTTTCTTTCTTTAACAATGATGGAAGCATGCCGTTCGAGCGCAAACGCCTGCTTGAGACGGCCAGCCTGCTGTCGCTGATGTTCCTGTGCACGTTTATCGTTTTTCACGAAACCAGCTTTCCCATTTTCTTCATTCTTTTTCCGCCGCTCCTCCTGATTGTGGTGCGGCTGGGGATGAACGCCGGCATTCTCGGCGTTTGCATTATTGGCTTCTTCTCCTTCATTTTCACCACACACGGGCGCGGGCCGATGACGATTATCGAAGACGTCAGCTGGCAGCGTCAGGTCTTTCTCATCCAGATATTGCTGGCCAGCGCTGTTCTCTGTGTCTCGCTGGTTTCTGTTGTGCTGAATGAGCGTCGCATCCTGGAGCAGTCTGCCAGGAAGAGCGAGCATCTCTATCGGCTTCTGGCAGAGAATTCCCTCGATATTATTGTCCTCACCGATCTCAATCACCGGCGCGAATATGTTTCTCCCGCGGTGCAGTGGACGATGGGTTGGGACCCCCACGAGTTGATTGGAACAACCTATCAGGACAGCATCGTTCACCCGGATGATATTCCTGCTATGACGGCAACGCTGGAGGCGTTGAAAAGCGGCGAGCCGGCGAAATCGCTCACCTATCGCTGCCGGAAGAAAGACGGGACTTATCTCTGGATGGAAGCCAATATCAGCCTCTACTGTGACCGCGTGACAGGCGAACCGGTCGGCTATGTGAATGTGGTCCGTAATATTGCTGAGCGCAAGGCGGCGGAAGAAAAGCTGCAGGACGCTTATCTTGCCCTTGAGGCCATCGCCTCGATTGATCCTCTTACCGGTATTGCGAACCGCAGACTGCTGGATGAAACGTTAGATCAGGAATGGCGGCGTGCCTGCCGCACAGGGGCTCCACTCTCACTACTGCTGCTCGACGTGGACCATTTCAAGCTCTACAACGATTTGTATGGGCATGTTCGCGGCGACAACTGCCTGCGCCAGATTGCAGCCGCGGCGCTTCAGGTTTTTCAGAGGTCCGGCGATACTGTGGCCCGTTTTGGCGGCGAAGAATTTGCCGTCATTCTTCCCGAGACCAACAATCATAGCGCATTTGAGATGGCTGAACGACTGCGCCGGACAGTGGAAGAGCACAAAATTGAACACGCCGGAAGCTCACATCAAGTGGTTACGGTCAGCATCGGGTGCTCAACGGTGGTCCCGGAACGCGACGCAAATATGAGCACATTGATTGAAGCTGCCGATCAGGCCCTGTATGAAGCCAAACGCGCAGGGCGCAATCGCGTGATTCGAGAAGCGGACCCTTATGAGCAGCCGCTCAATGCCGGCTGAGTCGTCACTTTATTACATCGATTGCACGGGTATTCGCATTACATCATCCACAAGTCCAATTTCTTTTTGCACAAACGGCTCTGCGTATCGCACCCCGCCCAGCAGTCCGTAGTGGCGAGCTTCAGCGAAGGTGCGCTCCCTAATCTCCTCTTCGGGCACAAACAGACCGCTGCCGGCAGCCTGGTTTTGATACTGAGATTTGTAGGCCATCAGGGCCTGGTACCGCTGCTCGATATAGGGCGTGATATCGACAACGAAGCTAGGCCGCACGTCGGCGTAGAGACTGGCATAAAGAATCTTGAATGGCCGGTGTGGCGCGCTCCCGGTATTGAGCTTAGAAAGGCCTGAAAGAAAACACGCTTCGTAACCGAGTGTCGAGGTGGTGTAGTGATCGGGATGGCGTCCTGACCAATAGGGCAAAATCACCACGCGAGGGCGAAGTTCGCGCAGGACGCGGACGATCCTGATGCGGTTCTCGTATGTGTTTTCGACGCGCCCGTCGGGAATATCCAGCGCCTGTCGCCAGCTCACTCGGAGTATGCGGGCCGCTTCCGCTGCTTCCGTTGTGCGTTCGGCGGCTGAGCCGCGCGTTCCGGCTTCACCCTGCGTCAGGTCAAGAATGGCGGTGCGGCAGCCGAGCGCCTGCATTCTGAGCAGAGTGCCGCCGCAGGTCTGCTCCACATCGTCACGATGAGCAGCGACGGCAAGGATATCGGCAACTGAATTCTCCGGCATAATTAGTCCTGTTTTCCTTCAGACTTTGTATCACTGTTCGGGGGAGCTATACGGGTGATCGGGAGGAGACTTTCCTGGCTTAGTTGAAAACAGCAGACAAAAGGCGCATGCAACCACCGCGCCTTTTGTATTGTCGGAGCTTCAATAGGTGGTATTGTTACCGTCGCTGTCGGCATCCATATATGCGACATCGTAAGCAGTGCCGTTGACGGTCACGTTTGTATTGTCGCGCGCTGAGCCGTCAGACGTGTTGTAGATGTATACCTGCCCACCTTCCGTCGTATAGACCTTATTCAATCCGGTCACGGCGGCAATGCCTGTGCCGTCGCCCTTAAAGGATTCGACCAGCACGGAGTTATTCGCAGTATTGAACATGGTGATGCAGCCAAACGGAGTTCCCGGAGCCGTGGACTGGCTCAGCTTGTAGCGCTCGCCTGACTGGCACTGATAGGAGCCGATCCAGAGCGTGTTGTTATCGGCGAGGACCATTTTGTTATGCGTGCCGTCGCTGATGGAATACCGGCCGGTGACTTGTCCGGTTGAAGTATTGATAACTGAAAGATTTCCCGCCAGGAGGCCGTCGCTCTGCAGCTGCTGTCCTGCGGCGTAAAAGGTGGTCCCGCTGAAGAGGCCGTTAGTCACCCCGCCGGGGACGGCAATGTTGTTCTGCGCCACCAGAGCGATGCCGCTCGCGCCTACTCCCGATGGATTCAAAGCTGCGGTGGTGATGGGAATGGTCGTGATTCCGGACGTTGTTCCGCCGCACTCCGGACCGCAATTGAGAACGTAGGCGGTCGATCCGTCAGGAGAGAATACGGCCTTGACGGGACGGTCAAATGTCGCGGTCGGCGTGGATGTTGGATTGGTCATCGACGCTGCATTGTCTGCCGAGCTTACCGGAAAGACGCAGTAGACGGGAAGATTCTGCGGCTCACAGTCCTGCGCCGGTTGCGTATTCCGCAGAGTCGGATCGGTCAGGCCCGGGTTCCAGTGCGGATTGTTGATGGCTGCCTGCTGCTGGGCTGCATTCAGATGCACCACGCTGTATACGTCATTCGTGTTCTGCACAAAAGCCAGAACGACTGTATTGCCTGGGTTCACCGCGACACGGTACACACCGGGAAGATTGAGCGTGTAAGTGGTGCCGTGATCCACGACCGTGAGCGAATGCGCGCCCTGAGAAGCCGCATAGGTGTAAAGCAGGTCGCGCGAGATAAAAATGCTTTGGGAGATTCCGTTCAGGTTGGTCGCGCCCTGTGAGCTTTGCACTTTTTCAGAGCCATAATTTACAAGCGTTAGGCTGCCATCGCCAATTGAGTAGACGGCGCCGATCTGCTGCTCAGGCATGCTCTGGATGGTGACCGGAAGCGCTCCTGAAAACCCGCTGATCGAGAAGGTTATATTCACATTGTTGAAGGCATGACGGATGTCGTACTTGGCGTCTTCAAACTGGAGAGCTCCCTTGCTTAAAGGGCTGGGATTTTGGATGGCCACCAGCACACGGTTTAAAACACCGCTGGGTGGAAGGTTACGGCCTGCAAAGTAAAAGTTCTTGCCGCATGCGGTCAAAAACGATACGGCGCAAATCAATCCAACAACTGGAAGCAGACTTCTTCTCTTCAAATCCTTCAGACCTCAACCATTCCTTCTACGTAGTGCGTGGGAAAGCCAAGTATAACAAAGCACAGGCGCTCGAGTCTGTGGCCGCCGCGTGAATTGCCGTGCCGGAAGGAATTCCTATGCTGGCGCTCTCGGCGCAAGTGACTTAGCATGACTAGAAGGTCCTCGATGACGAACCGTCTCCATAATCTCTTCGGCAACCGCACTGTTCTGTTTGACGGAGCAATGGGCACAATGCTCTATGCGCGCGGAATTTTTATTAACCGCTGCTTCGACGAACTGAACCTCTCGCAGGCGGAGCTGGTCCGCTCCATCCATGAAGAGTACCTGCAGACCGGGGCCGAGGTCATTGAAACCAATACGTTCGGTGCAAACCGTTTTCGGCTGGAGCGCCACGGGCTTCAGGACCAGGTTGCGGCGATCAATAAGGCCGGGGTGCGCATCGCCCGTCAGGCCGTTAATCAGTTGAAAGAGAAACAGGCCGGAACAGCCTGGGTCGCAGGATCGGTCGGTCCATTGGGCATTCACCTGGAGCCGCTCGGAAAGACATCGCTCGAAGAAGCGCGTATTGCCTTCGCTGAGCAGATTCGCGGATTGGTGGATGGAGGTCCCGGCATTGGCGCGGACCTGATCGTGATTGAAACCATGCCCGCGCTCAATGAAGCCGAGCAGGCATTGCTGGCGGCGCGGGAAGTCGCTCCGGATATTCCTGTCATGGCGCTTGTTACTGTGGATGAAGATGCGCACTGTCTTGACGGAGCATCTGCCGAGGTTGCCGCGGCGAAATTGTCGTCCTGGGGAGCGGACGCTATCGGCGTTAACTGCAGCACCGGGCCGGTAACCGTACTCACCGCAATTGAATGCATGGCAGCAGCCAGCGATCTGCCTCTTGCCGTGATGCCGAATGCGGGCATGCCGCGTGCTGTGGATGGTCGCAACATCTATCTCTGCTCGCCGGAGTACATGGCCAGCTTTGCGCGGAAGTTCCTGAAAGCCGGAGTACAGTTTATCGGTGGTTGTTGCGGCACAACGCCGAACCATATCCGGGCCATGAAGTCGGCCACGCGCGCGGTTGAGGCGCAGAAGACAAATGCAGGCCATGCGTCGCGCGCTCCTATTGTGACTGAAACGCCGCCACAGCCGCTTGAAAAGCGCTCTCGTCTTGGGCAGCGGGTTCATGATGGAAAATTCGTGGCCATGGTGGAGATCGTTCCACCGAAAGGCATTGACTGTTCGAAAGAGCTTGCCGGCGCTGCTCTTCTGGCTGGGCTGGGTATCGATGTCATCAATGTGCCCGATTCGCCACGCGCCTCGGCCCGGATGAGCGCGCAGAGCCTCTGTATTCAGATCCAGCAGAAGACCGGCATCGAGACGATCCTGCACTACACCTGTCGCGATCGCAACGTCCTCAGCATTCAGAGTGATTTGTTAGGCGCGTCGTCCATCGGCCTCAAAAATATTCTCTGCCTCACCGGTGATCCGCCAAAGCTCGGCAACTATCCTGACGCAACGGCAGTCTTCGATGTAGACGCCATCGGCCTGGTGAATATCGTCAATCGCCTGAATCATGGACTCGATATCGGCGGGAATCCTATCGGCGCTTCCACTGGATTTACGATTGCCTGCGCGGCCAACCCCGGCGTGCCGGACATTGACAACGAAGTCCGCCGCTTCGCTTATAAAGTAGAAGCCGGAGCCGAGTATGCCATTACGCAGCCGGTCTTTGATCTGCGAGTGCTTGAAGCCTTTCTCCAGCGCATTGAAGGCTTTCGTATTCCGGTGATTGCGGGTATCTGGCCGCTTACCAGCCTGCGTAATGCCGAATTCATGAAGAACGATCTGCGCGTCGCTGTGCCCGACAGCATTATGCTGCGCATGCAGGCTGCCTCGTCGCCGGATGCTGCGCGCGCGGAAGGCATTCGTATTGCGCAGGAGATGCTTGAGAGCGCGCGTTCGATGGTGCAGGGCGTACAGGTCAGCGCTCCCTTTGGCAGATATACCGCGGCTGCTGAAGTCCTGGCCAGCGTTCTGCCCGAAGCAACCACCGCAACGGCACAGATCACACCCGAGGGAACAGGCGTTGGCAAGCTTTGAGGAATCACTGAATCGGCTGGAAAAAATCGTAGAACAGATGGAGCGCGGCGACCTTCCGCTCGAAGACTCGATCAAGCTATTCGAGGAAGGCATGCGCCTTTCCGCCGAGTGCAAAGATCAGCTGGAACGAGCTGAAGGCAAAGTGCAGGTTCTTATCAGACAGCGTGACGGCGCAATGAAAGCCGAGACCTTTCCTCCGCAAAAATCTTAGTATGCCGATGCCGCGCGGCTGATTCCTTTGAAATGAATGGGAGGGAGGGATTCACAATAGTCCAGTAACCTATTCCATTGCAAAGAGATAGCGTATTCAGACTTGGTGCGTACCTGAAAAGTTACCTACATGAGCAAAATTATTTTTACCGGCCATTTTGACCCTAATTCCCGTCATCAAGGTCACTCTTTCTAAGGCGTCGTTTTGGGGCTTCTAAGAGGGGTGCTTGAACGGGCCTTCTAATTGGTTCAATGACTCGAACAATTTTCCTAGTTGTTGACAGACCACGGCCATCCAGCTTTTGGGATTCAGTCATTGCCACCTTGTAGTAGTCACCGTCATAGAAGCCGACTTCACGGGCATGAACCTTGCCCAAAAACTCTTCGTCTTCAACTGTGACATCGTATGGCTTGCTGCCATCGGACACCGACCATTTACCACCTGAGAAATTAGGCTTGACGATACGCACAATTTTTTCTTGGGGCTGTGCTTCAGATGGCTGCGTTGTTGCCATGCTACTGAATGACTCCGGCAATGCTGCCAATTCTGGAAAGTCCTTCTGCTCTAACACGGCAATTTCTTCAGACGCTTTTTTCGCCTTCAAACTCGTTATTCCGGCTCGCTTCAGAGGGAGCGCAACCTTATTGGCAGATGCCATTGTTCGTGGGTCTTGGTATAGATGTGTTGTCCGTTGGTCAACATGGATTTTATTGCCATTGCCTAAAACAAAAATTGAAGTCTTGGTGCTCTCATCGTATTGGATGGCTTCAGGCTTTTCACCACCGAGTTTGCCAAGCAACCTGAATAGACCTGTTACAACTTTTTCTTTTACTGCGTCTTTGGCTTTATCAATGACAGTGCCAATGACAGTTGAAACAAGATTGTTAGCTCCAAGCAACGGAATTGAAGGCAGTAAACCAGCAGCCGCGTCTCGGAGATGTTGTTCCACTGAAAGAAAAATTTCAAATGACCCTTCTTTGAAATTCGACTTCACGGCGGTGGTAACAACTGTGTCCGAGCCGTTCATGGACGCATCGGCAGCTTTGAATAGCTCTCCAACAGCAAGCAATGCCGGAGCCAATGCGAAGACATCCATTTCCCCATCACGGATGTCTTCACCGTCATAAACAAGTTGAAATATGTCTGAGTCTTTTGTCTCGGTAGCCATGCACTGGAATGGTAGCGCAATATCGAGCGTTTTCAGCAGTTTAGATGACCCGAATAAATGACGTGACGTTCGTAACGTTCTGTAAAGTTTTTCACTTGACAGGCTTTCGGCCACTCCGATTCAACGTGCGGCGACGTTCTGGAGCGATGTATAGGACATTGCAAGGGATATTGCGGCGGTTTCAACGGGCCAAACAAGCCATGCAGACCCCATGCAACGGAAGTTGCGTTCTCCGTTGCACAGAACTGGAATCAGGATGGTCAAAAAGCGGGTGAAATCCTATTTATACGGACTTAGGCCCGGTGGTTCCCCGCTCGTTGACAATCGAAAACGTCTTGGAAGCCCGTAGCCTACACGCTGGCCGGGGAAGGGACTCTATGGGCTTCCTGTGGCAAGAAAAAACGCGCTAGGATGCCCTACAACGCGCCGATCTACGCCGGGTGAGGCTAGGGGCATGTCTAAATTGTGGGAGAGAAATAGGCACACCCAACGCTGCATGGCTCACCGTTGCCGGGTCATCGCTCATTCAACTACGTTGGGT